>NZ_JBVILA010000023.1:0-29668 GCF_055580625.1 Amycolatopsis sp. NPDC031561
GGAACACCCGCTGCCACCCCTTCACCTGGACCAAAACCGCCGACGAAATCCTGCCCCACGCCACCCGTCAACGAACATCAGACGCGCGACACTAGTTGCGGTGGGTTCTCGTTCCCCAAATGTCAGGAAAGGGGCTTTCAGGACACTTTGCGTCCTGAAAGCCCCTTTCCTGACACTCAGCCCGGCACGCGAGTCGGCCCCGGCCGCGTTTAGTCCTCTAGATGCGGTGGGTCTCAGGGGTCCAGGTCGGCGCCGGTCAGCACCCGGCCCGGAAGCGGCTCGTTCGAGCCGTCGGCCCGCAGCCCGTCGATCATGATCCCGATGCAGCGCCGGGTCGCCATCCGCGCGATCTCCTCGCCCTTGCCCGGCATCTGCCGCAGCACGGTCGCGAACAGGATCGCCACGTCGCCGGTCGCGACGTCCGGCCGGAGCCGTCCCTCCGCCTGCGCTCCCCGCACGAAGGCCTCCATCACCAGGAGCAACTCGTCACGCAGGGCCTTGATCGCGGGGTCGCTCGTGAGGATCACCAGCGCGCGGGGCGACACCATCGCGAGCTGAATGCTCAACTGCAGTTCCATCGACTGGTGCAGCAGCCGGATCAGGGCGTCCCAGTCAGAGGACTCCTGGTCCTTCGCGGCCTTCGCGTCCCTGAGCACCCGATCGAAGTTGTCGACGGCGACCGCGCGGATCAGCGCGTCCCGGTCCGGGAAACGCCGGTAAAGAGTGCCGACGCCGACACCTGCCGAGCGCGCGATCTCCTCCATCGGGACCTCGGCGCCCTGGGCGGCGAAGATCGTTCTCGCGGCGGCCAGGATCTGATCCCGGTTCCGGCGCGCGTCGGCGCGCAAGCGGGTCTCGGGGTCGGCAGTCATGGTCCTCGCCTCTCGAAGGTCCTTCAGGGCCGTGATTCTCGCACGTAAGGGCGTGCCCTTCACGCTTCCCGGGAAACCACCCCTTCGCGAGTGGACGACCTGCCTCCACTTGAGTACCTTGGTGGCATAAGCGGAATGAAACCATCCGCATACGTTTTGGGGCCTCCTGTCCGATATCGCCCGAACCCACCCGACACCCCGGGGAAGGACAACCCGATGACTGACGTCGAGGAAACCACCGCAACCTTGCCGCTGGTACGCAAATGCCCGTTTTCGCCGCCTCCGGAATACGAGACGCTTCGCTCGGAAAATCCGGTTTCCCGGGTCGGCCTGCCGTCAGGCCAAACGGCGTGGGCGCTCACCCGGCTCGAAGACATCCGCGAAATGCTGAGCAGCCCGCATTTCAGTTCCGACCGGCTGGATCCGGCGTTCCCGATGATGGTCGCGCGTCAGATCCGGCGCGAGGACAAGCCGTTCCGCCCGTCCCTCATCTCGATGGACCCGCCGGAGCACAGCCGGGCCCGGCGCGACGTCGTCGGGGAATTCACGGTCAAGCGGATGAAGGCACTGCAGCCGCGAATCCAGCAGATCGTCGACGAACACCTCGACGCCCTGCTCGCGGGCCCCAAACCCGCCGATCTGGTCCAGGCACTCTCGCTCCCGGTTCCGTCGCTGGTCATCTGCGAACTGCTCGGTGTCCCCTATTCGGACCACGAGTTCTTCCAGGCCCGCAGCTCCAAGATGCTCAGCCGGGAGGTCAGCCCGGAAGACCGGCAAGCGGCGTTCGAGCAACTCGAGAACTATCTCGACGAACTCGTCACCAGGAAAGAAGCGAACGCCACCGAGGACGATCTTCTCGGCCGTCAAATCCTGAAGCAGCGGGAAGCGGGCGAAGGCGACCACGACGAACTCGTCAGCCTGGCGTTCCTGCTGCTCATAGCCGGTCACGAGACGACGGCGAACATGATTTCGCTCGGCACGGTGACCCTGCTGGAAAACCCCGAACAGCTGGCGAAGGTCAAGGCAGACCCGGACAAGACCCTCCCCGCGATCGAGGAACTCCTGAGGGTCTTCACCATCGCCGAGACGGCGACCTCACGCTTCGCCACGGCGGACGTCGAGATCGGCGGCACGCTCATCCGCGCAGGTGAAGGCGTCGTCGGCTTGAGCAACGCGGGCAACCACGACCCGGACGGGTTCGAGAACCCCGACTCCTTCGACATCGAACGCGGCGCGCGACACCACGTCGCGTTCGGGTTCGGCGTGCACCAGTGCCTCGGCCAGAACCTCGCGCGGATGGAACTCCAGATTGTTTTCGATACGCTGTTCAAGCGTATTCCGGGCATCCGGATCGCCGTTCCGGTCGACGAACTGCAGTTCAAGCACGATTCGACGATCTACGGCCTCCACGCCCTTCCGGTCACCTGGTAGGAGGAGCCATGAAGATCATCGCGGACACGGGCAAGTGCGTGGGCGCGGGCCAGTGCGTGCTCACCGACCCCGACCTGTTCGACCAGAGCGAGGACGACGGGACGGTCATCGTGCTGACCCCGGAGCCCGAAGGGGACGAGGCGGAGGAGAACGCACGCACGGCCGTGCACATCTGCCCCGGTCAGGCACTCTCGCTCGCTTAGCCGCTGGACTTGCGCTCCGGCCGCTTGAAGTACATGAAGGCCCCCTTCCTTGCGCCTAAGTACAGGAAGGGGGCCTTTACATACCTAGGCGGGGCCTTCACGGACCAGAGCCCGTCCGCGCCACTCACGAGGCGCTACTTGACCGCGCCCATCGAAAGGCCGCGCACCAGGTGGTTCTGCGCGATCCAGCCGACGATCATCACCGGCAGTGACGCGAGCAGGGCGGCCGCGGACAGCTGCGCCCAGTACAGCCCCTCGCTGGTGATGAACCCGACCAGGAACACCGGCACGGTCCCGGCCCGCGCGGCGGTGAGGTTGACCGAGTAGAAGAACTCGGTCCACGAGAAGATCACGCAGATCAGCGCGGTCGCGGCCACCCCGGGCGCGACGACCGGCATGATGATCTTCCGCAGCAGCACCGGCAGGGTCGCGCCGTCGATCCGGCCCGCTTCGATCATCTCGTGCGGCACTTCGAGGAAGAACGACCGCATCATCCAGATGGCCAGCGGCAGGTTCATCGACGTGTACAGGATGATCAGCGCCCACACGTTGTCCAGCAGCTGCGTGTTCTGCGAGATCACGTACAGCGGGATGATCGCCGCCACGATCGGCAGCATCTTCGTCGACAGGAAGAACCCGAGCGCGTTGCTCGTCCCCTTCACCGGCGCCAGCGACAGCGCGTACGCCGCCGGGATTCCCAGCAGCAGTACGAAAATCGTCGAAATGACGGTGACGAACGCCGAATTCGACAGGTACGGCAGGAATCCTCGTTCGAGCACCCCGGCGAACTGGTCGAGCGTCGGCGTGAAGAACAGCCGTGGCGGATCGGTGTAGGCGTCGGCCTCCTGCTTGAAGGCCGTCAGGATCATCCACAGCAGCGGGAACACGAACAGGATCGCGATCACCCAGGTCGCGACCGTCAGCGCGCCCGCGCCGAACCGGCCTTTCATTTCGCGCCTCCCTGCACCGAGAACGTGCGGAACATCAGCCGCAGCGCGAAGGTCGCGACGATCATCGTCAGGATCACGACGATCACGCCCATCGCGGACGACTGCCCGATGTCGAAACCTTGGAACGCCCGTTGATAGATGTAGAAGGGCAGGTTCGTGCTGGCCGTACCCGGACCGCCCTGTGTCATCAGGAAGATCGCGTCGAAGCTGTTCACGATGTAGATCGCGCCCAGCAGCGTCGCCAGCTGCAGGAACCGGCTCAGATGCGGCAACGTGATCGCGGTGAACGTCCGCCAGCGGCCAGCGCCGTCGACCGACGCGGCCTCCAGGACGTCCTTCGGCTGGCTCTGCAGCCCGGCCAGGATCAGCAGCATCATGAACGGCGTCCACTGCCAGACGACCTGGGCCATCACCGCCGCGAGCGGGAACTCCGAGAGCCAGTCGACGTCCGTGCCGAACACGAAGTGCAGCAACCCGTAGGTCGGGTCGAACATCGTCGTCTTCCACAGCAGCGCGCCCGCCGCGGGCAGGATCAAGAACGGCGTGATCAGCAGCGTCCGGACCACGCCGCGGCCGAGGAACTTGCGGTCCAGCAGGATCGCGAGCCCCAGTCCGAGCAACAGGGAGAAGAAGACGCAGACGACCGTCAGCACGACGGTGTTCAGCAGCGCCCCGAGGAACGTCGAGTCCGCGAAAACGTCGATGTAGTTCTGCAGTCCGACGAAATGCCGCGAACCCGGCCGCACCAGGTTCCACGACTGGAACGAGTAGAACACCGTCAGCACGAACGGCAACTGCGTCACCGCGACGACGAACAGCAGGGCGGGCAACAGCGGCAGTCGTCGTTTGAACGGCGTATCGGTGCCGCGTTTGGGCGGCGCCTTCTTGGTGTGGGCGGGTTCGGTGCGGGCAGGAGCGGAGATCGTGGACATCACTGCGCCTCCTGATACGACTTGCCGACGGTCTGCGCGTATTCCTGGGACTGCTTCAGCGCCTCGTCCACGGTGATCTGGCCCGCGATCGCCGCCGAAAGCTGCTGACTGACGCGAGTGCCGAGATCCTGGAACTCGGGGATGCCGACGAACTGGATCCCCGGGTAGGGCACCGGATTCGCCATCGCCTTCTGCTGGTTCGCGTCCGCGATCCCGTCCAGCGTCGGCTGCGCGTAGGCCTTGGCGGCCTCGCGGTACTGCGGGATGTCGTAGGTCGACTTCCGCACGCCCGGCGGGACGCGGTTCCAGTCGCCGAACTCCTTGGCGACCCGCTGCACGTAGGCCTTGTCGGTCATCCAGGCCATGAACTTGAAGGCGGCGTCCTTGTCCTTGGCGACCTTCGGGATCGCCAGCGCCCACGTGTAGAGCCAGCCGCTCGCCTGCGTCTTCTCCACCGGCGCCGGGGCGTAGCCGGACTTCCCGACGACCTTGCTCGCCGACGGGTCCTCGTTCGTGCCCGCCATGACCGTGGCGTCGTACCACATCGCGGCCTGGCCCTGGGTGTACCGCGTGCCGCATTCGGAGAAGCCCGCGCTCGACGCGCCGACCTCGCCGTGGTTCCGCACGAGGTTCACGTAGAACTCGGCGGCCGCCTTGAACTCGGGGCTGGTCAGCTTGGCGTTCCAGTCCTTGTCGAACCACTGCGCGCCGAAGGTGTTGGCGACCGTGGTGAACGGCGCGAGGCTCTCGCCCCAGCCCGGCTTTCCGCGCAGGCAGATCCCGGCGAGTCCCTTCGACTTGTCGTCGAGTTTCGCGGCGTACTCGGCGATCTGCGACCACGTCGGCTTGGCGGGCATGGTGATCCCGGCCTGCTCGAACAGGTCCTTCCGGTAGGCCAGGAACGACGACTCGCCGTAGAACGGCACCGCGTACATCGATCCGTTGTGCGACAGGGATTCCTTGATGCTCGGGATGAAGTCTGCCGAGTCGTACGCGGGGTTCGCCGCGATATGCGGCTCGAGGTTTTCGAGCCAGCCGTTCGCCGCCCACTGCGGGGCTTCGTAGTTGCTGATCATGACGACGTCGAATTCGCCGCCTTCGGTGGCCGTCGACGCGGTGATCTTCGCGCGTGCCTGGTTTTCGGGCAGCGACACGAACTTGAGGGTGACGCCGGGATTCGCCTTTTCGAACTCGCCGGAAAGCTCGATGGCGTCCTTCATCTGCGGGTTCGCGACGATCCCGACCACGAGCGTCCGGTCACCGGTCCCGAGCGCGCCCGCACCGGCGCAACCGGTGAGGGCCAGCGAGAGAACCGCGAGCAGAGCGACTGCTTTACGCACTTTCGCCTCCCGGTAAGACCTGCACCTTCAGGCCGGCGCCGCTGCGCATGAGGGCGAGCGCGTCGGGGTACTGCTCCAGCGGCAGCGTGTCGGTGAGCAGCGCGCCGGTGTCGACGGCGCCGTCGGCGACCAGATCGAGCGCGGCACCGAAGCTGTTCATGACGGCCATCGAGCCGACGACGGTGATTTCGTCGTTGTAGATCCGGAACGGCGAAAGTGCGACGCGTGCTTCGGCGGGCGCGACCCCGAAGACCAGCAAGCGGCCTCCGCGCTGGAGGGAGTCGAAGGCGGCTTCGATGGCGGGCGCGGCGCCGGTGCAGTCCGCGGCGGCGTCGAACTTCTCGTCGTCCAGATCCTTCACGTCACCGGCGACCGCGACAGCGCCGAGGTCCTTGGCACGGCCGAGGCGGGAGGTGTTGCGGTCGACCACCGTCACGTGGGCACCCGCACGCTGCAGCAACTGCTGCATGATCAGACCCATCGTGCCCGCGCCGACGACGAGGAACCGCTCCCCCGCCTCGACGCCGATCCGTCGCACGCCGTGGACCGCGCAGGAAACCGGCTCGACGAGCGCGCCCTGCTCCCAGGTCATCGTGTCCGGCATGCGGTAGCAGTTCGCCGACGGAACGGCGACGTACTCGGCGAAAGCACCGTTCACGGTGTCGCCGGTCGCGTTCCAGTTCTCGCAGAGGTTGCCGCGGCCGGACCGGCAGGGTTTGCAGTAGCCGCAGAACAAGGACGGGTCGACGGCCACCCGGTCGCCGACCTTCCAGCCGCCCGGCACGTCGGCGCCGAGTTCGACGATCTCGCCGGCGAACTCGTGGCCGGGGACGATCGGATAGGGCGTCGGCGGGAAATGCCCGTCGGCGATGTGGAGATCGGTCCCGCAGATCCCGCAGGCACCGACCTTGACGACGACCTGGCGATCCCCCGGTTTCGGATCGGGTACCTCGCCGACCCTGATCTCCCCGGGCTTGTCCACGATCGCGGCACGCATGCCAGCTCCTCTTCTCTCCGCTCATTTGAGCGGGACGGGCCTATGCTTCGGACTGCATGTTCAGGCATGGTGAACTTTTCCCTGGAGTTACGTCAACCTTTCGGGTAGATTTCGCGCTATAGTGCTCAAATGAGCGGGAAGAAGCAGGGGGCCGGCCTGGTGGAGTCACTGCGCCTGGCCGCGGTGGCGCGGCGGTTCTACGAGCAGGGCGCCTCGAAACTCGAGATCGCCGACGAGTTCGGCATCAGCCGGTTCAAGGTCGCCCGGATGCTCGACACGGCCAGGGAGAGCGGCATCGTCAAGGTCGAGTTCCGGCTGCCGGCGCCGGTCGATCTCGTCCTGTCCGAGGAGATCCGCGCCGCGTACCGGCTGGACCGGGTGCTCGTGCTCGAACGAGCGCCGGAACCGGAATCGCGCGAAGTGGCCCGGCGGAAGATCGGCACGCTCGCGGCCCGGCTCCTGACCGAGATCATCACTCCCGGCGACGTTCTCGGCCTGTCCTGGGCACGTTCCGTGAACGCGATGACCGAAGCGATCCAGTCGCTGCCGAAATGCCCGGTCGTGCAACTGTGCGGGGTGCAGGCGGGAATGGACATGCGGGACCGTTCGGTGGAGACGGTCAGCCGGGTCGCGTCGGTCTCCGGAGGGCAGGCGTACCCGATCTTCGGCCCGCTCGTCCTCCCCGACCGCCGCACCACCGAGACGCTGCGCAGGCAACCGGGGATCGCGGAAACCTTCGGGCAGTTCAAGAACCTGACCAAGGCCGTCGTCAGCATCGGCGCCTGGAAGCCCGAGGAATCGACGGTTTACGACGCGCTCGACGAAACGGAGCGGAGCGCCATAGCGAAACGAGGTGCCAAAGCCGAGGTTTCCGCGCGCCTGTTCGACGCCGACGGGACACCGATGTCGACCGGGCTGGCCCACCACGTGCTGGCCATAAGCGCCGAAGAACTCCTGGCGGTCCCCGAGGTGATCGCGCTGGGCTACACGGAGCCGAAGGCCGAAGCGATAGACGCCGTCCTGCGCTCCGGCATGGTCTCGACGCTGATCACCGACGCCGCCGCGGCCGTCCCGCTCCTCAAGCTGGCCGAGGCTCGCCCGCCCGCTTAGCCGCCTCGTCCTGCGCCGCCATCACGTCGTCACCGTGACGGAAGGCCCACTCCCCGAAGGCCTCGATGGGCGCCAGCAAGGTGGTCCCGAGGTCCGTCAGCGCGTACTCGACCTTCGCCGTCCGGCCACAGTCACGCCTGCTGACCAGGCCGTTGAACTCCAGCCGCCGGACAGTCTCCGTGAGCACCTTCGTACTGATCCCGCCGAGCCGTCGCCGCAGCTCGGCCGGGCGGAGCGCGCCGTCCCGCAGCGCCCAGAGGACGACGGGATTCCACGTGTTCGCCATCAGGTCGAAGGCCAGCCGGGCACGGCAATCGGCGAGGAAGACGTCGTCCATGGGACCTCCGGTAACCACTTGGTACCCGCGCGGCTTTCTACCGTCGTGCTGTAACTCGATCTTAGGGAGCGGCACAATGCGTATCGGTATTTTCGGCGCGGGCGGGATGGCGGAAGCGCTCGGGGGCCAGTGGGCCAAGGCCGGGCACGAGGTGACGGTCGCCGCGCGCGACCGGGCCAAGGCCGCCAAGATCTCCCCACACGTGGGGACCTGGGCGGAAACCGCCGCCGCGAGTGAGGTGATCCTGCTCGCCGTTCCCGCCGACGCGGTGACGCAGGTCGTTGCCGCCGCGGGGAACCTCGCCGGGAAGGTCCTGATCGACTGCACCAACGCGGTCGGCCCCGGCGCCGTGCTCACGGTGCCCGACCAGGCGGCGCGGATCGCCGCCGCCGCACCGGACTCGCACGTGGTCAAGGCGTTCAACCTGTGCCACGTGGACGTCTGGCGGATGACTCCGCCGGTGTTCGGCGGCCGTCCGCTGGCGGTGCCGATCTGCGGCGACAAGGTCGGCGAGGTGAGCGAGCTGGTCCGCGACATCGGGTGCACGCCGCTGAACGCCGGCGGGCTCGATCGGGCGCGGCTGATGGAGGCGACCATGGCGTTCATGGTCGGGCTGTGGTTCGACGGTCACGACGCTCAGGCCTGTTTCCCTCCCCTTCCGGCCTGATCTCAGGGTCGCCCCGGATGTGCCGGGCCGGGTGCGCGCGCGAATGTGTGCGGCATGGCGAAGAAAACCTGGCGACAGCTGACCGTTTGGCTGCACGTCGTCTCTTCGGTGGGCTGGATGGGACAGGCTTTGGCGCTGTTCACCCTCCTGGCGATCGGGCGCACCACCGACGACGGCGCGATCCGCGTCGCGGCGACGTCCATGGCGCACGAGATCGACTCGCTTCTCTTGGCGCCGCTCGCCAACGCGTCGGCCTTCACCGGCTTCATGCTCGCCGCGACGACGGCGTGGGGTTTCACCCGGCACTGGTGGGTGCTGGCGAAGTTCGTGATCACGCTCGTGCAGCTCTACGCCGGGATCTTCCTGCTGTCGGGCGCTTTGCGGGATTCCGTCGTGGCGGCACGGGCCGGTGATCCGGCGCCCGCGTCGGTGGCGCTGGTGGCGGGCACCGCGCTGATGGCGAGCGCGCTCGCGTTCCAGGCGTGGCTTTCGGTGGCGAAGCCGTGGGGCAAGGCCCGGACCGGTCCGAAACTGCCGACGGCGCCGACGTGGGTGTTCGTCGCCGCCGTCGCCGCGCCGCTCGCCGACATCACGGTGGGCCTGATGCTCGGGTACCCGTTGCCGGCGCTCTCGCTGATCGTGCTGATCGTGCGGCTGGTCCAGCGCCGCCGGGGGCTGAAGGACGCCTTCCCCTCATCTCACGCGGCGAAGGGCACTTTCCCCACATGACATGCGGGGAGAGTCCCCTTCAGCCCCCGAGCCGGTCCACCGCCGTGATCCGGATGACCGCCGCACCGGCTTCGTCCGAAGCCGCCAAGTCGACCTCCGCGCTGATCCCCCAGTCGTGATCGCCCGCCGGATCGTCGAAGATCTGCCGCAGTCGCCAGATCTCCGCCTCCTTCTCGATGATCAGCAGCTGCGGCCCGCGCGCGTCCGGCCCGATGCCGAGCGTTTCGTGCTCGTCGAAGTAGTCCTCGATGGCGTCTTCCCACGCGTCCGCGTCCCATCCCGACGCCGCGTCCAGTTCACCGAGCGCCCAGAAGGACCGCCGCGACGCCAGCTCGACCCGCCGGAACAGTTCGTTCCGCACGAGCACCCGGAAGGCCCGCTCGTTCCGCGTGACCGCGGGCGGTTCGGACGGCGGCCGGACCGAAACCGGACCCCCTTCTTCGGGATGCCGCAAGGCTTCCCATTCGTCCAGCAGGCTCGAGTCGACCTGGCGCACCAGTTCACCCAGCCATTCGATGAGGTCCTGCAGCCCCTCGGTCTTGGCCTCGTCGGGAACCGTGTGCCGGAGCGAGTCGTAGGTGTCGGTGAGATACCGCAGCACCAGCCCTTCCGAGCGGGCGAGCTGGTAGAACCCGATGTACTCGACGAAGTTCATCGCGCGCTCGTACATGTCGCGCACGACGGACTTCGGCTTGAGCTCGTAGTCGTCGACCCACGGATGTCCTTGCCGGTAACGGGAATACGCCGCTTCCAGCAGTTCCTCCAGCGGCTTCGGGTACGTGACGTTCTCGAGCAGTTCCATCCGCTCGTCGTACTCGATGCCTTCGGCCTTCATCGCCTGCACGGCCTCGCCGCGCGCCTTGAACTGCTGCTGCGAAAGCACCGGACGAGGATTGTCCACTGTGGATTCCACAATGGACACGACGTCGAGCGGATAGGACGGCGATTCGACGTCGAGCAGTTCGATCGCGGCCAGCGCGAACGGCGAAAGCGGCTGGTTCAGCGCGAAGTCGAACTGCAGGTCCACGGTGAGCCGGACGATCCGGCCCTGCTCGTCGGGTTCGTCGAGCCGTTCCACGACACCGGCCGCGAGCAACGCGCGGTAGATCGCGATCGCGCGCAGGATCAGTTTCCGCTGAGCGGGACGGTCAGAGTGGTTGTCCTCCAGCAGATGCCGCATCGAATCGAACGCGTTGCCCGGCCGGGAGACGACATTCAGCAGCATCGAGTGGCTGACGTGGAAGCTCGAAGTGAGCGGTTCCGGTTCGGCCGCGATCAGCCGGTCGAAGGTGCTCTCCGTCCAGTTGACGAATCCTTCGGGCGCCTTCTTGCGGACGATCTTCTTTTTCTTCTTGGGATCGTCGCCCGCCTTCTCCAGCGCCTTGGCGTTTTCGACGACGTGGTCCGGTGCCTGCACGACGACGTACCCGTCGGTGTCGTAGCCTGCCCGGCCCGCGCGTCCGGCGATCTGGTGGAACTCGCGCGCCTTGAGGTGCCGTTGCCGCACCCCGTCGTACTTCGTCAGCGCGGAGAAGACCACTGTGCGGATAGGTACGTTGATGCCGACGCCGAGCGTGTCGGTTCCGCAGATCACCTTCAGCAGCCCGGCTTGCGCGAGCTGTTCGACCAGGCGCCGGTACTTCGGCAGCATCCCGGCGTGGTGCACGCCGATACCGTGCCGGACCAGCCGCGACAGCGTCTTCCCGAACCCGGCGGCGAAGCGGAAATCACCGAGCAGCTCGGCGATGGCCTCCTTTTCCGCCTTGGTGGTGACGTTGATGCTCATCAGCGTCTGCGCGCGCTCGATGGCCGCCGCCTGCGAGAAGTGCACGACGTAGACCGGCGACTGACCGCCGTTGAGCAGCTCGGACATCGTCTCGTGCAACGGCGTCAGCGCGTAGCGGAAGGTGAGCGGCACGGGCCGCTCCGCCGAAGTGACCACCGCGGTCGGCCGCCCGGTCCGGCGGGTGAGGTCCTTCTCGAAGAACGAGACGTCGCCGAGTGTCGCCGACATCAGCACGAACTGCGCCTTCGGCAGTTCCAGCAGCGGCACCTGCCACGCCCAGCCGCGGTCGGGCTCGGAGTAGAAGTGGAACTCGTCCGCGATGACCTGGCCGACCGGCGCGTCGGCACCGAACCGCAACGCCATGTTCGCCAGGATTTCCGCCGTGCAGCAGATGATCGGCGCGTCGGCGTTCACCGCGGAGTCGCCGGTCATCATGCCGACGTTCTCCGGGCCGAAGATCTCGATGAGCTGGAAGAACTTCTCCGAGACGAGAGCCTTGATCGGGGCCGTGTAGTAGCTGCGGCGGCCGTACGCGAGCGCGGTGAAGTGGGCCCCGACGGCGACCAGGCTCTTCCCGGACCCCGTCGGCGTCGACAGGATCAGGTTCGCGCCGGAGACCACTTCGATGATGGCCTCCTCCTGCGCGGGGTACAGCTCTAACCCGCGCTCGGCCGTCCAGGTGGAGAAGGCTTCGAACAGCGAGTCGGGGTCGGGATCCGCAGGCAGGAGGTCTGTAAGAGTCATCAGAGGACCTATCGTGCCATCCGTTGGTCGCTTCTTGCCCAGGGGTGATCGCGCCCATCGGTGGAAACCCGTAGGCTTCGCGGTACCGCGCACCCACCGGGCATGACATCATCCGGCCGCGCGTACACAGGCGGTAATCCGAGAGGGCTAAGGAATGGCACAGGACATCATCCCGATCGAACTCGGCCTGCCACAGGGTGACGTCGTCACTCTCTGGGCGCCGCGCTGGCGGGAAGACGGCGAGGAGTGGGAAGCCTTCCTCGGCGACGAGGAAGACCTGTACGCCTTCCCCGACGCCGCGCATCTCGCCGCATTCGTGCGGACTTCGGAGCAGCACGACCTGCTCGACCACCCCGCGTGGGAGGTCGTACCGGCGCTGAACGTCCCCGAGCTGATCCCGGACGACGACCACACCTACGACCTGGTGGGCGTCCCCGAGCTCGTCGCCGAGAAGCCGGACCAGTGGACGCTGGGCGAGCTGGCCGAGATCATCGGCATCGTGCGTTCGCTCGCGGACGTGTGCGAGCTCGAAGACGTCCACGAGGTCCTGGACGCGCACGAGAGCTTCTCGCTGCTGGATCAGGGCACGCTGCCCTTCTCCGGCCGCGACGGCGAGCGCCTCTGGGCCGACCTCTCGCAGGCTGTCTCCGAGAAGTGGGACATCGTGCTCGACGCGATCGACGGTCTCGTGACCGCACCCGACGTCGACGAGAAGCTGCTGGAGCAGACGGCGGAGGAGCTCGCGACCTTCCTCGCGGAATCCGCCGAAGCCGAGGCCGCCGCCGCTGACGACGAGGACCTCGAAGACGTCGACGCGGACGATGACGAGGAAGACGACGAGCCCGTCGGCTTCTGGGGCGAGGTCGGCATCGACCCGATCAAGATCATCACCTCCGGCGCCGAGTACTACACCCTGCGCTGCTACCTCGACGACAAGCCGATCTTCCTCGGCAGCGAAGGCGAGATCGACGTCTTCTCCTCCGAGAAGGCCCTGATCCGCGCGATCGCGGACGGCAAGGAGCTGGCGGACAACGATCTCTCCCAAGTGTCCACTTGGGACGAGGTGACCACGAAGGCCACCGCGGGCGAGCTCGAGATCGAGGTCGACACCGAGAACACCTACGTGCTGACCGGGATCGCCGACGACATCGCCGAAGGCCCCGAGGCGATCGACCCGACACAGCTGGAGTTGGCCGTCGAGCTGATCACCGACGCCGCCGAGTGGGCCGAGGACGACAGCGTCGAAACCGCGCTGGCCGCCAACGAAAGCCTGGGCTGGCTGGTGTCGTTCGTGCTGCGGCCGGACCCCACGCGCCTCGAGCCGAGTGCCCCGTTCGACGCCGAGCAGTCCGAGTGGCGCAAGCTCGTCGAGACCTTCGAGAACCGCCTCACGGTCGTCTGATCCACCAGCGAAAGGGCCCCTCAGGTTCGTCCTGAGGGGCTCTTTTCGTCTTTGACGGGTACCAGCGCCACGGCCAGCACCGGGAAGACCGCGGCCACGCAGAAGGCCAGCGCGTACCGCGAATCGCCGATGACGAGGCCCAGCATCGGCGGGGTCAGGGCGGCGGCGATGTTCTGGCCGGTGTTCTGCGTGCCCATCGCCCGGCCCGCCCACGCGAGCCCGGCCATCTCCGCCGACGCGGTGAAGCCGAGTCCGTTGTCGGACACGGTGATCACCGCGGCCAGGACGAGCGCGAGCAACACCAGCCACGGGCCCGTCGCGTCCCCGACGGCGACGAGGAGCATGACCGCGGCGCTCGCGACCGCGAGTTGTCGCATCGGCCGCAACCGGCTGCCGACGCGGTCGGACCAGCGGCCCGACACGAGCCTGCCCAGCGCGCCGAGGATCTGGACGGCGCCGACGAACCAGCCCGCCGACGCGGCCGTCCAGTGATGCATGGTCACCAGGTACACCGGCGTGAACGCGGAGACCGTGAACTGCGGGACGACGAGCAACGCACTCGCGCCGTGGACCCGCCACAACGCCGGCTTCCGGTACGGCGACGGTGGCTTCTCCCCCGTGCCCGCTCCGGTCTCCGGACGCGGCGGGTCGACCAGCAGCCAGGCGACGAGCAGCGCGACGACGATCGCGGCCAGCGCGGGCAGCATGAGCGAGACCTGGAAGCCCCAGCGATCCGCGAGCGGCGGGAGGCCGAACGCGGCGACGCCCACCCCGAGCGGCTGGGCCATCTGGCGGATGCCCATCGCGAAGCCCCGTTCGGCCGGGCCGAACCAGCCGAGGACGGCCCGGCCGCTCGCGGCGTTCACTGACGCGGTGCTCGCACCGGCGAGCAGGAACACTCCAAAGAGGATCCCGAGCGAGTGGTCACCGGCGGCCGCGTACACGAGGAGTAACCCCGAGACGCCCAGTCCGAGGGCCATTACCAAACGCTCTCCGTAACGGTCCGCGGCCGCACCCCACAGGATCAAGGTGAACAACAGACCAAGACTCGGCGCCGCGACCACCGTTCCCGCTTCAGCGAGGCTGAGACCCTCCGCGCGCTGCATGGACGGCACCAGGAACGGGATCCCGTAGAGGAACGAACAGCTCGCGGTCTGCGCGGCGAGGCCGAGCGCGAGGATGAGCCAGCGTCGTTTTCCGCCGATCCCCACGTCCACGACCTGCGCCATCATCGCCACCGTTTCACTATTTGGGAAAGTTCTCCTATATAGTGAAATATAGTTGGCTATGCTAACGAACGCAAGGACGCGTAGCCGGGCTTGATGACCGTGTTGATGATGTCGAGCCGCTGGTCGAAATCGAGGAACGCGGATTTCATCGCATTGATGGTGAACCACTCGAGATCGGCCAGCCCGAAGCCGAAGGCCTCGGCCAGCGCGGCGAATTCGCTGGTCATCGAGCAGCCGCTCATCAGCCGGTTGTCGGTGTTGACGGTGACCCGGAAGCGCAGCCGGGCGAGCAGGCCGATGGGATGCTCGCCGAGCGAGCGCACCGCTCCCGTCTGGACATTGGACGTGGGGCAGATCTCCAGCGGGATCCGGCGGTCGCGGACGTAGGCGGCCAACCGTCCCAAATGGACCGTGCCGTCACTGTCGGTCTTGATGTCGTCGACGATGCGCACACCGTGGCCGAGCCGCTCCGCGCCGCAATGCTGAATCGCCTCCCAAATGGACGCCAGCCCGAACGCCTCCCCGGCATGAATGGTGAAATGCGCATTATTCGTCCGCAGAAACTCGAATGCGTCGAGATTTCTGGTAGGCGGAAATCCGTCTTCCGGTCCGGCGATGTCGAACCCGACCACGCCGGCGTCGCGGTAGCGGATGGCGAGACCGGCGATCTCGAGCGCGCGGGCGTGCTGACGCATCGCGCAGAGCAACGTCCCGACCCGGATCCGGCCGCCCGCGGCCGCCACTCTCCGTTCACCTTCCGCGAACCCGGCCTGAATAGCCTCGACCACCGCATCGAGTGACAGTCCGCGTTCGACGAAGAGTTCGGGGGCGTAGCGCACCTCGGCGTAGACGACCCCGTCGGCGGCGAGGTCTTCGACCGCTTCGGCGGCCACTCTGACCAGCGCTTCCTCGGTCTGCATCACGCCGCAGGTATGCGCGAACGTCTCAAGGTACGAGACGAGAGAGCCGGAATCAGCGGCGTCGCGGAACCATCGGCCGAGTTCGACGGGATCGCCGGTGGGCAAGGCGGTGTACCCGGTCAGGTCGGCGAGTTCGGCGACCGTGCCGGGACGCAAGCCGCCGTCCAGGTGGTCGTGCAGGAGGACCTTGGGAGCGCGGTTCAGTACCGCCTCCGGGATGCGGGAACTGGTGCTTTCAGAGGACATACGTAACGGTAACCAGGCTGTCATTCCCCTACATGGAGGTAACTCTCCAGCTCCGGTTAACCCTCAGCTTTGTCGATCACGGGCTGAATCGGCCATCAGGGGCAGAGCTCGGCATTGTCCGATACCCGGGGGCCATACGCACAGCAATTTCGCAATGGATAAGCTTCACGTCACGTCCCTCCCATTTCCCCGCCCACGAAGGACACCGCAGTGACCACTGACAACCACATTGCAGCCCCGTCCTTCGACCGGATGCGCAACATGCTGGTGCGCGCGGCCGAAGTGCGTGAGAGCGAACAGCAGCAGATCTTCGACGCGCTCGACGACATCTACGCACGTCTGGCGCCGGTCGACTCGCTCGGCGCGGTCCGCAAGCGCCTCTCGGAGATGCCCGACCGCACCGAGACCAGCGTGCTCGCCGAGCGCCTCGACGAGACCATGTCGCGGCTCGAAGCGCAGGACACCGCGATCGCCGCGCTGACCCGCGCCGTCGAAAGCATCGTCGACAAGCTCGCCAAGCCCTTCGCCCAGCTCGACGGCCGCCTCGACGGCATGGCCGCGAAGTTCGAAGGCGTCGCCGGCCGGATGGACGGGCTCGAGGACAAGCTCCAGAACATCCACCGTCGTCTCGACGAGCTCGGCTCGCACCTGGACAAGCAGGACGTGAAGACCGACTCGCTGCCCCAGTCCGTGATCGGCCCGGTGCGCGAGCGCGTCGAGCAGGCCGAGTCGGTCCTGCGCGACCGCGTCGACACCGTCGACCGCGAGCTGCGCACCCGCGTCGAGAACCTCGACAAGGCCACCAAGGAAAGCCTCACCGCGAACACCGAGGCGCTGAAGACCGCGCTGACCGAGACCGGCGAGATGATCGACGCCTCGGAGCGCCTCGACGGCCTCGGCGACCGCCTCGAGAAGGTCACCTCGCGGCTCGACGACCTGGCCGAGCGGCTCGACAAGGTCGAGGACGGCTTCACCGGGCGCCTCGGCGACCTCGACGGCTCGATCCGCAGTGGTCTGTCGAAGGTCGAGAGCACGCTGCAGAAGCAGCCGGACACCGACTCGGTCGACACCCTGGTGCGCAAGAGCAACGACGAGTCCGTGCGCCGCATCGGCGGTCAGCTGGACGAGGCCATGGCGACCTTCGCGGAGCTGATGCTCGGCGGTGGCCCGGCCGTGCAGCAGATCTCGCCGCCGCCGCCCGCCCCGCGTCAGCCGCGCCGCAGCTCGCGCAACGGCCGGGCGCCCAAGGCGGCCGACGCCAAGGCCAAGGCCGACGGCACCGACGAGACCACCGACTGACGTCTCTCCCCTCCCGCGTTTCGTCCTCTAGTTGCGGTCGTTCGCACTACGCACTTCCGCACCCAGAGGACTACACGCGGCGGTCTCTCCCCCTTAAGCGCGTGAAGGCCCCCTTCCCTCGGCTGTGTTCTTGAGTGACCAGCCGAGGGAAGGGGGCCTTCACGCTGTCACGGCCGCTTCGGGACCCAACGCGTCGCCTTTAGCGGGCAAATCGCGATCCGGTGGCCGCGTTTCGTCCTCTAGTTGCGGTAGTGCGTAATGCCAACTACCGCAACCAGAGGACGAAACGCGACAGGATGCGTGCCCCGCGGGCCGGATCGCGTTTAGCGGGCTAAACGCGATCCGGCCGGGCGGGGTGACCGGAAGTACGGCGGGGCGTTTAGTCCTCTAGTTGCGGTAGTTGCGCGTGCATGGATCGCAACTAGAGGACGAAACGCGGTCAGGAGGGGCGCACGGTCTCCAGGACGAGCGGAGCGGAGGCCGGGGCCTCGGAGCTGACCGCGTAGGCGTCAGCGAGCGCAGCGAGAGCCGAAGGAACCGCATCAGGCGTATCCGTGTGCAGCTCCAGCAGCGGCTGCCCGGCCACCACCTCGTCGCCCGGCTTCGCCAGGCACAGCACGCCCGCCGCGGCCTGCACCGGATCCTCCTTGCGCGCCCGCCCGGCCCCGAGCCGCCAAGCGGCGACCCCGACCGAGTAAGCGTCCAGGGAAGACAAAACACCATCCGCGGGCGCCTCGACGACATGCACGTGCCGAGGCCGCGGCAGCGCGGCCTCCGGATCCCCGCCCTGAGCGGCGATCATCCGGCACCAAGTCTCGTACGCCCGCCCGGAAGCGAGCACCGCGGCCGGGTCCACATCGGACAGACCTGCCAGCGCCAGCATCTCCCTGGCCAAAGCCACGGTCAGCTCGACGACGTCCGCCGGGCCACCGCCGCGCAGCACCTCGACCGACTCCGCGACCTCGATCGCGTTGCCGACGGCGTATCCCAAGGGCACGTTCATGTCCGTGATCAGCGCCGTCGTCGCGACGCCGTGCGCGGTCCCGATCTCGACCAGCGTCCGCGCGAGTTCCCGAGCCTGCGGAAGCGTCTTCATGAACGCGCCCGACCCGGTCTTCACATCCAGGACTAGCCCGGCCGAGCCTTCCGCGATCTTCTTGCTCATGATCGAGCTCGCGATCAGCGGGATCGACTCCACCGTCGAAGTCACGTCCCGCAGCGCGTACAGCTTCTTGTCCGCGGGAGCCAGCCCGGACGTCGCCGCGCAGACCACCGCGCCGACCTCGTCCAGCTGCCGGATGATCTCGGACGTCGACAAAGCGGCACGCCAGCCCGGAATCGACTCCAGTTTGTCCAGCGTCCCGCCGGTGTGCCCGAGCCCGCGCCCGGACAGCTGCGGCACGGCCGCCCCGCAAGCCGCCACGAGCGGCGCCAGCGGGAGCGTGATCTTGTCGCCGACACCGCCCGTCGAATGCTTGTCGATCGTCGGGCGGCTGACCTTCAGGTCCAGCCGCTCCCCCGACTCGATCATCGCGCCGGTCCAGCGCGCGATCTCGCCGGAGTCCATCCCTCGCAGGAAGATGGCCATCGCGAGCGCGGCCATCTGTTCCTCGGCGATGTCGCCGCGCGTGTACGCGTCGATGGTCCAGTCGATCTGCTCGTCGCTGAGCCGCCCGCCGTCCCGCTTCGCCCGGATGACGTCGACGGCGGCGAACGCGCTCACTTGTTCTCCGGCAGGTCGTCGGGCCCGAACGCGTCCGGCAGCACCGCCGACATCGGCAGGATGCCGCTGGGAGTGTCCACAAGGCACTCCGCGCCGCCGTGCTCGAACAGGATCTGACGGCAGCGCCCGCACGGCATCAGCAGATCACCGGCGCCGCTGCGGCACGCGACGGCGACGAGCTTGCCGCCGCCGGTCAGCCGCAGCTGCCCCGCCATCGTGCATTCCGCGCACATTCCCAAGCCGTACGAAGCGTTTTCGACGTTGCAGCCGACGACGACCCGGCCGTCGTCCACCACACCCGCGACACCGACGTGCAGCCCCGAGTAAGGCGCGTACGCCGACTTCGCCGCTTCAACAGCTTGAGCCCGCAACGCTTCCCAGTCGTACTCAGTCATGTCAGTCCTCCCCTCGCCGGTACAGCGCGCCGTCCGCCTTGGGCGGCCGCAGCCGCTGCGAGGCCACCGCGAGCACGATCAGCGTCACGAAGTGCGCGGTGTACGGGATGAGGTCGCTGGACAGGTCGTCGTTGGTCCAGTAGATCGCGTACAGCAGACCCGCGCCGGCGACACCGAGCGCGGAAGCGATCCACTGACGGCGGAACAACTGCACGACCACGATCACGGCGAGCAGGATCACCGCGCCGTACAGCAGCGCGAGCACCGCGGTACCGCCACCGGAAAGCTGGAGACCGTCCGCGTAGCCGAACAGCGCCGCGCCGCCGAGCAGGCCGCCCGGCCGCCAGTTGCCGAAGATCATCGCCGCGAGACCGATGTAACCGCGGTTGTTGGTCTGGTTCTCCAGGTAGTCCGCCCCGCCGGCGAGCAGCACGAGCGACGCGCCACCCATCCCGGCCAGCCCGCCGGAGATGATCATGGCGACGTACTTGTGCGCGTAGACGTTGACGCCGAGGGACTCGGCCGCGACCGGGTTCTCACCGCAGGACCGCAGCCGCAGGCCGAACCGCGTGCGCCACAGCACGAAATAGCTGATCGGGACCAGTGCGATCGCGATCATCGTCAGCGGCGCGACCTCGGTGATCAACCCGTTGACGACCCCGGCGAGGTCGGAGAGGAAGACACGCTGCATCTTCTCCAGATCCGAGAGCCAGTCCGAGAGGAACGTCGCCGAGTAGGTGTCGAACTTCGGGACCGGCGGCGACTGGCGAGGGTTCCCCGAAAGCGGGGTGAACACCAGGTTCGCGAGGTACTTCGCGACGCCGAGACCGAGCAGGTTGATCGCCACACCGGAGACGATGTGGTTGACGTTGAAGGTCACCGTCGCGACGGCGTGCAGCAGGCCGCCGAGCGCGCCGAACACGACGGCCGCGAGCAGCCCGGCCCATACCCCGCCGTAGAAGGCGCCCCAAGCGGCGCCCCACGTGCCGAGGATCATCATGCCTTCGAGGCCGATGTTGATCACGCCCGCGCGTTCGGCCCAGAGGCCGCCGAGCGCGCACAGCAGGATCGGCAGCGCCAGCCGCAGCGCGGTGTGCGCGGTGTTGGTCGAGGTCAGCGTGTTGACGCCGGTGGCGTACGAAGCGGCCGAAAGCACGCCGATCGCCAGCAGACCCCAGATGGCACCCTTGGCCCAGCCCGGAATGCGACGCTTCTGCCTCTTCACCGGCATGGTCGTCCCGCCCGCGTTGGACGACAGAACATCCGTGCTCACACCGCACCCCCTTCGGAAACGCTGGAACCCTTGCCCGCCAGCGCGCGACCCACGCGTCGCTGTTCGGCCGCCAGGTCCGCGCGGCGCACGATCTCGTACGCGATGACGACCGACAGCACGATCACGCCCTGCATGATCACCGCGATCTCTTTGGACACGTTGATCTGCTCCAGCGAAACGGCGGACCGGTCGAGGAACGCCCACAGCAGCGCGCCCAGCGCGATCCCGGCCGGGTGGTTACGCCCGAGCAGAGCGACCGCGATGCCGGTGAAGCCGTACATCTGGGTCGAGGTGATGCCGTAGGTGAAGTCGCGGCCGAGCAGTTCCGGCATCGCGATCAGACCGGCGACACCGCCGGAAAGCAGCATCGCGATCAGCGTCATCTTCTTGGCGTTCACGCCGCCCGCGGCGGCCGCCGTCGTCGATTCGCCGGAGGCCTTCAGTTCGAAGCCGAACCGGGTCCGGTTGAGCATGAACCAGTAGGCGGCACCGATCAGGATCGCGATGAACACGAACCCGAACAGCTCACCGGAGCCGATCGGGATACCCGGGATCCGGCCGGTATCGGCGATCTCGCGGGTGGCGATGTTGTTGCCGGTCTGCACGCCGAACTGGTCGGCGTTGACCAGGAACGCCACGATGCCACCGACGATCGCGTTCAGCATGATCGTCGAGATGACCTCGGAAACACCGCGGGTCACCTTCAGCACGGCCGGGATGGCCGCGTAGAGCATGCCGCTGGCCACCGCGACGACCAGGATCGCCAGCACGTGGATCACCGGCGGCAGCTTCAGCGCCCCGCCGATGATGGCGGTGACGATGGCGGCGAACCGGTACTGGCCCTCGACACCGATGTTGAAGAGGTTCATCTGGAAGCCGATGGCCACGGCGAGACCGGACAGGTAGTACACGGTCGCGAGGTTGATCGTGTCGATCGCCGTCGAGCCCTTGAACAACTGGCCGATCATCGTGCCGTACGCCTGGAGCGGGTCCGCCCCGGAGATGATCAGCGCGATGGCCGTCAGGATGACGGCGAAAACGATCGCGAGCAGAGGCGGCAGCAGCCTCGTACGCCAGCTACTCACGCTGCACCTTCCTCTTCGGAGTCTTCGGAGGCACCGGTCATCGCGGAGCCCAGTTCCTGCGGGGTCACGGTCGCGGGGTCGGCCTGGCCGGCCAGGCGCCCGCGCAGCATGACCTGGATGGTGTCGGAAAGCCCGATCAGCTCGTCGAGGTCGGCCGAAACCAGCAGCACGGCAAGTCCGGCCGCCCGCGCCAGGCGGATCTGTTCCCAGATCAACGCCTGCGCGCCGACGTCGACGCCTCGTGTCGGATGCGACGCGATCAGCAGCACCGGGTTCCCGGAAAGCTCGCGTCCGACGATCAGCTTCTGCTGGTTTCCACCCGAGAGCGCGGCGGCGGGGACGTCGATGCCCGGCGTGCGGACGTCGTACTGCTCGACGATGCGGCGGGTGTCCTGGCGTGCGCCGAGGATGTCGAGAAGCTGGCCTTTCGCGACCGGCCTGCGGGTCTGGTAGCCGAGGATCCGGTTGACCCACAACGGCTGGGTGAGCAGGAGGCTGTGCCGCGTGCGGTCTTCGGCGATGTAGCCGATACCGGCTTCGCGGCGGGCGAGCGTCCCCAGTTTGTGCAGTTCGACGGTCTTGCCGTCGGTGTCCGTCAGCTCGATCCGGCCGCCGCCCTTGCGCATGCCCATGATCGTTTCGACGAGTTCGGTCTGGCCGTTGCCCTCGACACCGGCGATCCCGAGCACTTCACCGGCGTGCACGGTGAAGGAGATGTGGTCGAGCACGTTCCGCTCGGAACCCTCGACCTTCAGGCAGACGTCGTCCAGGCGCAGCACGGGCCGGTCGGTCACGGTGGACTCGCGGGTCTCCGGGCTGGGCAGTTCCGAACCGACCATCATCTCGGCCAGCTGGCGCGAGGTGATCGTCTTCGGGTCGGCCGTGCCGACGGTGGTGCCGCGGCGGATCACGGTGACCGTGTCGGCGATCGCGCGCACCTCGTCGAGCTTGTGCGAGATGAAGAGGAAGGTGAATCCCTCCGCCTGCATGCCGCGGACCGTCTCGAACAACGCGTCGACCTCTTGCGGCACGAGCACCGCGGTGGGCTCGTCGAGGATGATGATCCGCGCGCCGCGGTAGAGCACCTTGATGATCTCCACGCGCTGGCGGTCGGCGACGCCGAGTTCTTCGAGCAGCACGTCGGGGCGGGCGTGCAGGCCGACCTGCCCGGCGAGCTTCGCCAGTTGCGCCTTGGCCGCCCGGCCGATGCCGTGGATGCGCTCCGCGCCGAGGAAGACGTTCTCCCCGACGGTGAGGTTGTCGGCCAGCATGAAGTGCTGGTGGACCATCCCGATACCGGCCTTCATGGCGTCCTGCGGGTTGCGCAGTTTCAGCTCTTTGCCGTTGATCGCGATGCTGCCCTCGTCCGGCTGCTGCATGCCGTAGAGGATCTTCATCAGGGTGGACTTGCCGGCGCCGTTCTCGCCGCAGACGGCGTGCACCTCGCCCTTGGTGACGGTGAGGTTGACGTCGGAGTTGGCCACCACACCCGGGAATCGTTTGGTGATCCCGGTCAGCTGCACGGCCGGTTCACCCCGGTCGGGGGCGTCGGTGACCTCGGCCTGGGGAGCGCTCATGAAAAGCCATCCAGTTCTGGGAGACAAAAACAGGTGGGGCTCGGAAGGGGTTACCCTCCCGAGCCCCGCTGCCAGACGAACCTTACTTCTGCGGCTTGTCCGAGACGGTGATCGCCCCGGAGACGATCTGCGCCTTGTAGCCGTCGAGCACGTCCTTGATGTCGTCGATCTTGCCGCCGGAGGTGGCATAGCCGACGCCGTCGACCTTGAGGTCGAAGCGCTTCGGCAGCGACGTCAGGTCACCCTTGGCCAGTGCGCGCAGGTAGTCGAACACCGCCACGTCGACGCGCTTGAGCATCGAGGTGATGATGACGTCCTTCGACGCCTCGACCGTCTTCTGGTTGTACTGGTCGGAGTCGACGCCGATGGCGAGCGCGTTGCCCGTCTTCGCGGCCTCGAAAACGCCCTTACCGGAGGCACCGGCGGCGTGGTAGACCACGTCCGCGCCCTTGGAGATCTGCGCGGCGGCCTTCACGTTGCCCTTCGCCGGGTCCTGGAACCCGGAGAAGTCACCGGCCGGGGTGAGGTACTCGTCCTCGATGACGGCCTTGGACGAAGCTGCCTTCACACCCTGCAGGAAGCCGGCCTCGAACTTCTGGATCAGCGGCGTGTTGACGCCACCGACGAAGCCGACGTGGCACTTCTTCGACTTGTAGGCGGCGGCGACACCGGCCAGGAACGAGCCCTGCTCCTCGGCGAAGACCAGCGGGGTGACGTTCGGGGCCTTGACGGAGTCGTCGTCGACGATCGCGAACTGGACGTTCGGGTACTTCGGCGCGATGGCGCCGACGGCCTTGGCGTAGGCGAAGCCGACCGCGATGATCGGGCTGAAGCCCTGCGCGGCGAGCTGGTCGAGACGCTGCGACTTCGCGGCCTCGTCCTCGGACGTCGCCGCGGTGCTCTCGCTGACCGCGGTCACGCCGAGTTCGGCCTTGGCCTTGTCGGTACCGGCGGCGGCGGAGTCGTTGAACGACGCGTCGCCACGACCGCCGACGTCGAAGGCCAGCGCGACCTTGAGCTTGCTGCCGTCGACCTTCTCACTGCTCTGGGTGCTGCTCGAGGCGGCGGCCGCGGCGGGCGGCTTCGGCGCGGTCACGCAGCTGGCGGACTGGTCCCCCGTGCTCGCGTTGTTGTTGTTCCCCGCTCCGGAATCCTTCGCGCACCCGGTCAGTGCGAGTGCACCGGCCATGGTGACGGCGGCCAGCGCGGTTCCACGCATGCGACGCAACGTGTGTCTCCCTCCCCGCTGATCCAGCGGATGGTCCGAAGAAACGACCCGACGACACTGCCGGGTTCGACCGAGAGACGGTACCTAACGGCTGCTTAGCCGCCATAGGAAAGGCACGCTACGTAACACAAACGTTTACTCATGAGTCGTACGCGCGACGGAGGGAGTACTTACGGTGATCATTGCTGGCAGTACTCGACCCCCTGGCCGCGTGAGGGCCCGAAGATCGTCACGCACCGTTCAGGGCCGTCCGGCGGGCGACCTGTGACGACCGTCGCGTCCACAGTGGACGAACTGGTGAGTTACGCGGTCCCCGTCACTCGATCGTGCGATGGCCTCGATGTCTGGTCCATCACACAGACGAACCCGGAGGTGAGCCCACCGTGAGGAGCGGGTCTAGCATCCCTTTTATCCACGCTCGATGACCATGATCTCGGCACCGTCGCCGGAGCCGTCCCCAGGTGGGCGACCCGGCGGCAGGCGCGGAAACCAGCGGTCAGCGGGCCCAAGCCATGACGTTGGAGGCCGTTCACCGATGTCCACCACGGCTAGCACCGCCACTGAGGCGGCCGCGAGCGATCGGGCGGGTGCCTCACGCCGGCAGGGGACCTTCTACCGGGGCGACCCCGGTATGTGGTCCTGGGTGCTGCACCGCATCACCGGCGTGCTGACATTCTTCTTCCTCTTCGTGCACGTGCTCGACACCGCGCTCGTGCGCGTGTCGCCCGACACGTACAACGAGGTCATCGAGACCTACAAGACCCCGCTGGTCAACCTCCTCGAAGTCGGCCTGGTGGGCGCGGTGCTGTTCCACGCGCTCAACGGCATCCGGGTCATGCTGGTCGACTTCTGGGAGAAGGGACCGAAGTTCCAGAAGCCGATGCTCTGGACCATCCTGGCCATCTGGGTCGTGGTGATGATTCCCGGTGCCTTCTTCATGATGAAGCGCACCGTCGAGGTTATGTTCGGGGGGCACTGACCATGGCTGAACTCGCACTCGAGCGCCCGCGCGCACCGAAGCGCGCCGCCGCCCGCCGCAGCAATTTCGAGCTCTACAGCTGGCTGTTCATGCGCATCTCGGGCCTCGCCCTGATCGTGCTGGTGCTCGGCCACCTGTTCATCATGAACATCCTCGACGGCGGCGTGCACCGCATCAACTGGGGCTTCGTCGCCGGCCGCTGGGCTTCGCCGTTCTGGCAGTTCTGGGACCTGTCGATGCTGTGGCTCGCCGAAATCCACGGCGGCAACGGGCTGCGGACGATCATCGACGACTACGCCCGCAAGGACAGCACCCGGTTCTGGCTGAAGATCGTGCTCTACGTCTCGATGGTGCTCATCCTGGCCGTCGGCACGATGGTGATCTTCACCTTCGACCCCGGCATCTCGGCCAACTGACGCCCCACCACACAGTGCTCGATTCCTGATAAGCGGAGCATCCTATGCAGTTCCACAAGTACGACGTGGTGATCGTCGGCGCCGGAGGCGCCGGCATGCGCGCGGCCATCGAGTCCGGCCAGCGCACGCGCACCGCGGTCCTCACCAAGCTCTACCCGACGCGTTCGCACACCGGCGCCGCGCAGGGCGGCATGTGCGCCGCGCTGGCGAACGTCGAAGAGGACAACTGGGAGTGGCACACCTTCGACACGATCAAGGGCGGCGACTACCTGGTCGACCAGGACGCCGCCGAGATCATGGCGAAGGAAGCCATCGACGCGGTCCTCGACCTCGAGAAGATGGGCCTGCCGTTCAACCGGACGCCCGAGGGCAAGATCGACCAGCGCCGCTTCGGCGGGCACACCCGTGACCACGGCAAGGCCGCGGTGCGCCGCGCCTGCTACGCCGCGGACCGCACCGGGCACATGATCCTGCAGACGCTCTACCAAAACTGCGTCAAGCACGGCACCGAGTTCTACAACGAGTTCTACGTTCTCGACCTGGTGCTGACCCCGGACGAGAACGGCGACCCGGTCGCCTCCGGCGTCGTCGCCTACGAGCTGGCCACCGGCGAGCTGCACGTCTTCCAGGCGAAGTCGATCGTGTTCGCCACCGGCGGCGCGGGCAAGATCTTCAAGACGACGTCGAACGCGCACACCCTCACCGGTGACGGCCTCGGCATCATCTTCCGCAAGGGCCTGCCGCTGGAGGACATGGAGTTCTTCCAGTTCCACCCGACAGGTCTCGCCGGGCTCGGCATCCTCATCTCCGAGGCCGTGCGCGGTGAAGGCGGCATCCTCCGCAACGCCGACGGCGAGCGGTTCATGGAGCGCTACGCCCCGACGATCAAGGACCTCGCGCCGCGCGACATCGTCGCCCGGTCGATGGTGCAGGAAGTGCTGCAGGGCCGCGGTTGCGGGCCGAACAAGGACTACGTCGTCCTCGACGTCACGCACATCCCGGAAGAGACGCTGAACGCGAAGCTCCCGGACATCATGGAGTTCTCCCGGACGTACCTGGGCGTCGACCCGGTGACCGAGCCGGTGCCGGTGTTCCCGACCTGTCACTACGTGATGGGCGGAATCCCGACGAACATCCACGGCGAAGCGTTGCGGGACAACGAGAACGTCATCCCCGGCCTGTACGCCGCGGGTGAGGTCGCGTGTGTTTCGGTGCACGGCTCGAACCGGCTCGGCACCAACTCGCTGCTCGACATCAACGTCTTCGGGCGTCGCGCGGGCATCGCGGCCGCCGAGTACGCGCTGGCACACGACTTCGTCGAGCTGCCGGAGAACCCGACCACCATCGTCGAAGACCAGCTCTCGGGCCTGCTTTCGGAGCACGGTGACGAGCGCGTCGCCGACATCCGCACCGAACTGCAGCGGACGATGGACTCGCACGCTTCCGTGTATCGCACCGAGGACACGCTGAAGCAGGCGCTGACCGACGTGCAGGCACTGAAGGACCGGTACGAGCGAATCACCGTGTCGGACAAGGGGAAGCGGTACAACACCGACGTCCTCGAAGCCGTCGAACTGGGCTTCCTGCTCGAACTCGCCGAAGTCCTCGTCGTCGGCGCCCTGGCGCGCAAGGAGTCCCGCGGCGGTCACGCGCGCGAGGACTACCCGAACCGCGACGACACGAACTTCATGCGGCACACCATGGCCTACAAGCAGGGTTCTGGTCTTGCCTCCGATATCCGACTGGACTACAAGCCGGTGACCTTCACCCGCTACGAACCGATGGAGCGGAAGTACTGATGACCACGGCCACCCCCGAGAAGTCGGAGGCCGTGTCCTCCGACCACACGCCGATCACCGTCACGCTGAAGATCCTGCGGTTCAACCCCGAGGTCGACAACGAGCCGCACTGGGAGTCCTACGACGTCCCGGCGCAGCGCACCGACAGGCTGCTGAACCTGCTCTTCTACGTGAAGGACTACATCGACGGGACGTTCTCGTTCCGCCGGTCGTGCGCGCACGGCGTCTGTGGTTCCGACGCGATGCAGATCAACGGCATCAACCGGCTGGCGTGCAAGGTCCTGATGAAGGACCTGCTGGAGACCAACGGCAAGAAGACCACGATCACCATCGCGCCGATCAAGGGCCTGACGACGCTCAAGGACCTTTACGTCGACATGGACCCGTTCTTCGAGGCGTACCGTGCGGTGAAGCCGTACCTGATCGCCTACGGGAACGAGCCCACGCGCGAGCGGATCCAGTCGCAGGCCGACCGCGACCGGTTCGACGACACGACCAAGTGCATCCTGTGCGCCTGCTGCACGTCCTCGTGCCCGGTGTACTGGAACGACGGCTCGTACTTCGGCCCGGCCGCGATCGTCAACGCGCACCGGTTCATCTTCGACTCGCGTGACGAAGGCGCCGAAGAGCGGCTCGACATCCTGAACGACTCCGAAGGCGTTTGGCGCTGCCGGACGACGTTCAACTGCACCGACGCGTGCCCGCGGGGCATCCAGGTGACGAAGGCGATCCAGGAAGTGAAGCGCGCGCTGCTCTTCAAGCGCGTCTAACACTTCTGCGGCTTCGCACCGCTACGCCCGCTGCCACTTTGCGCGTGAAGGCCCCCTTCCCTCGGCTGAGCCGAGGGAAGGGGGCCTTCACGCGCTACCACGGAGTTATCCACAGGGGGCGAGTTATCCACAGGTTGCGAGACCGGGTCTGGCGGTGTCAGCGGCAACGCGCCCATGCTGATCATCGTGGTCAATAGGGGGAGATGGGCTCAGCATCCCGAACTGCTGCTGGCGAGAAGCCGCAATGGCGTCATTCGCGTCGCCGACCTTGAGTCGGAAGACATGAGCAGCAGCACGATCTACGCGCGCTGCCTGCCGGGCGGGCCCTGGCAACGTCCTTTGCCGGGCATCGTGCTGTTGCACAACGCCGAACCCACACCGGAAGAACTGACAACGGCCGCACTGCTCTACAGCGGCGCCAAGTGCATGCTCACCGGCGTCGCGGCCTGCCGTATGCACGGCTTGCGCCCGGCCGCGCTCCCCAAGGGCGACGATCTGCACATGCTCATCCCGCACGACCGGAAGGTCCGCAGCACCGGCTTCGTCACTATGGAACGGACGATCAGATTCCCGGAGCCGAAGGTGATCGGAGACGTTCCGACTGCGCCTCTGGTTCGCGCGACCACCGATGCGGTGCGGCGACTTCGCCAAGCGGGTCCGGTGGAGGAGATACTGATCGAAGCGGTCCAAAGTGGTCGCTGCTCACCTCAGGCCCTCCTTTGGGAGCTCAACCACGGCACACAACGGGGAACCGCGATCCCCCGTCGGTTGCTTTCGGACTGGATCGACATCCGTTCGATGGCTGAATCGCGTGCGCGCACACTCAGCAGGCGCCTGCCCACACCGCCGAGTCATTGGAACTGCAAGGTCTTCGACCACCACGGCAAATACCTCGGTCGTCCGGACGCGTGGTGGGACGACATCGGTCTCGCGTGGGAGGTCGACTCGTTCGATTTTCACTTCCGGCGGGCCGACTACTCGCGAACCATTAACCGGAACACTCGTTACACCGCCTCAGGAATCCTCGTCGTTCAAACACTTCCTTCCCGGCTCCGAGACGATCCCGTCGGTGTACTCGCGGACCTGAACGCCGCGCACGAAGTCGCCTCCGCTCGCCCACGCCCCGATGTCCGCGTCTCCGACGCCGCGTGAAGGCCCCCTTCCCTCGGCTGAGCCGAGGGAAGGGGGGCCTCCCGAGTTACCCTACCAAAAAAAAAGACTCCCCCCAC
>NZ_JBVILA010000023.1:29678-170453 GCF_055580625.1 Amycolatopsis sp. NPDC031561
CTTTTTCCCAGCCGCTGGGGGAGTCCCCCTTTCCTTGGGCGGAGCGGGGGGGGGTGTTCCTCCACCCGCTACCTGCCAAGAAGAAACGCCTACTCCAGCACGCGTGTGAGGGCGGACGAGTCGGCGGTACCGGGCAGCCGGTCGAAGGCCTCCGGGTCGATGTACTCGACGGCGCCCGTGCTCACGTCCCGCAGCATGTTGTACAGCCCCGCCATCACCGCGCGCGTGAAGTGCTCCCGGTGCTGTTGCCCGAGCGTCTGCGTCTGGCCGCGCACCTCGAACAGCACCGTCCCCGTCCCGTTCAAAGCGAACGAACACCGCGCCTGCCCCGGCAGATCGCGATCCGGCGCATGCGGATAGCGCGCCCCGACGAACCCGCGCGACGTCATCCCGTTGAATCCGCTGATCGCCAGTTGCCGCGATTCGTCCTTTGTGTACACATCGCGGTACTTCGCGTATTTCTGGCCGGGCTCGAAGAACTTGTCGGGCAGCGGCGGGTAGTCGATGCCGACGTCGAGGAACCGGTTGCTGCCCTCCTGCCGGACGCACGCGCCTTGATGGTGCAGATCGACGTAGACGTCAGGCACCTTCCCTCGCCGCGCGGTCAACTCGACGTACACCGAACGCAGCGCCCGCGCCTCGGGCGTGATGAACCAGCCCGGCTCGTCCGGCGCACCGGGGAAGTCCTCCGCGCGCGGGACGTAGTTCAGGTCCGGGTTGAAGTCGCGGTTGACGTCGAAACCGGGACGCTTCCGGTAGTCGTCACCCTGGAGGACGTCGCTCAGGTAGTTCCAGGCGGGCGGCCGGTCCTTGAGTTGCGGGAACCTCTGCTGGACCTCGGCCCACGACAGGTCGTTGCCGCGCCGGTCGAGTTCGGCGCCGTCCGGGTTCAGTTTCGGCACCGCGACGAACGTGATGGTCTTCCGCAGCCGCTCGGCGTCCCGCGACTCCGACGTGCCGAGGTAGTCGAGGATGCGCAGCAGCGCGTCGGTGCCGGTCTTCTCGTTCCCATGGATCTCGCTGGAGACCACGAAGACCTTCGGCCCGGTCCCGACGCTCGCCTGGTGGATCACCCGCCCGCGGGTCGACCGCCCGACCTCCTTGACCGCCACCCGTCCCTTGCTCACGCGCTCGAGCCTGCCGAGTTCCCGCACCATCTCGCGATGGTCGGTGAACTCGTTGATGGGCAGTTCCCGCGGTTCCTCACTGCAAGCCTGGACGGGCGCCGCCACCGCGGCAGGCGCGCTGACGAGCGGGAGCACCGCCAGGCCCACCATCACGGGAACCAACCGACCGAACACCGACATCGTGAACTCCCCACTGTCGAAGGTGTTCACAACGTAGCGAGGACGCCATCGAAAGGGCCAGGAAACGAAACGGGGCCGGCCCACGAACGTGGACCGGCCCCGTGACAGCCGAACTACTTCACCGCGTCCAGAGCGTTGACGCGGCCGTGGCCGTAGTACGAGTTGTCCTTCGCCGGGCCTTCACAGACCGGCGCGGCGGTGCCGCAAGCGATCGTGTCGGCCTGGTGCTCCAGCAGCCACCTCAGCGCGACGGGCGGAGCGTGGCGGTAGCGGGACGCGAGCAGCGCGGCGACACCGGCGGCGTGCGGGGACGCCATCGAGGTGCCGCACTTGGTGCCGTAGGCGCCGTTGAAGATCGTCGACAGTGGGCAGCCGGCACCCTGGCCGGTGGGCGGCAGCTGGGCGCGGTCGCCGCCGGGAGCGGTGACCGAAACGTCGTTGCCGTAGTTGCTGTACGACGACTTCGAGCCCGCGTAGCCGATGGCCGAGACGTTGACGACGCCGTCGATGGCCTTCGGCAGGATGCCGCAGCTCTTGTCGACCGGGTGCGGCCGGTTCGGGTCGACGGTCTGCTTGTCCGGGTCGAAGCCGCTGTTGCCGGCGGCGGCGACGTTCAGGACACCGCGGCCCGTCGAGTAGGTCACCGCGCGGCGGACGGCCTCGTACGCGGCCGCGTCGCCCGGCTCCTTCGAGCAGTAGAACATGCCCGGGTCGATGTAGTAGCTGTTGTTCGTCACCGGGAAGCGGTGCTTCGCGGCCCACATGAACCCGCAGACGGCGGCTTCGGGGAGAATCAGGCCGTCGTCGTTCACGACCTTCACCGAGGCCAGCTTGACGCCGGGCGCGATGCCGGTGAAGCCGCGAGCGGTGTCCTTACCGGCGATCGTGCCGGCGACGTGCGTGCCGTGGTCGGAGTTCGTCGGCGCCCACGCGGCGGGCGTGGTGTCGGGGGCGCCCGTGTTGCAGCCCGCGGACGTCTTCGGGTCCAGGGCCGCCTTCAGCGCGGGGTGGGTGGGCTCGATGCCCGAGTCCAGCACGCCGACGGTCACCGAGCGGCTGCCACCGGAGACCTTGTTGGCCTCGGGAGCCTGGATCGCCCGCATGTCCCACTGCTGCGCCGACAGGTCCTCTTCGGCGGCGACGCTGGTGGTCTCTTCGTTCTCCTTGGTGTCGACCACGGCGGAGCGGGTCGACCTGGCCGAGGCCGCCGGCGGGAACGCCACGTCACGGCCGCCCGAGTAGGCGCGGAAGACGCCGATCTTCGCCTGGAAGTCGGCGTTGCGCGAGGTCGCCACCGCGACCCCGATCTCCGGGTAGTACGCCACCTTCTCGCCACACTTGGCGCGCAGCTCGGTGTCGACCTTGCGCTCCGGGGTACGCGGGTTGTAGAGCACCACGTAGTTGAACGGCGCGCTCGCGGTGTCGCACTGCGGTGCGGGCGCGGCACTCGCCGACGGGGCCGCGAACACACTTCCCGCCGCCGCCGCGACGAGCGCGGGGACGAGCAGGCGTCTGATCCGGGACATTCCACCTCCATGATTCGGTGAGGTGAACGTTAGGGAGCCGACGCCGGGCCCACCACCGTCAAAAGGACGACAAACCCGATCAGGCGTCAGCCTTTTCCGCGTCCCGTGACTTGGCGCCACGAAGCGTGCGCAGACCGATCAACCCGATGATGGTGCCGAGCACGAACGAGACGACCGTCAACACCGCGTGCACGATGAAGTACGCGGTGGGCGAGCCGTCGGCGGCCCAGGCGCGGTCGCTGTCCCAGAGGTTCTTGGCGAACGTGATCCAGATGATCCACGACCACACGCCGAAACCCAGCAGGAACATCGAAGTACCTCGCGAAATGCGCATGCCCCTGAGTATGAACCGGGCCCGGCGACGCTACATTGCTCGGGTGCACAGCGCTATCTCCCGGTCGCTCATGGTCCTCGTTTCCGGTGTGCTCGCCCTCGCGGTGACGCCGGTGGCCACAGCCGCTCCGAAGCCACCAGCCCAGGCGCAGCCGTGCGCGAACAAGATGACGCCTCCCGCGCCCATCGACACCTCCGAGAAGCCACGCCCCGGCGAGGTCGTGCCGGAGCCGTTGCCGGTTCCGCCGGTCCCGGTGGGTGGTGACCGGATGGCCGAATGCGGGCTCGTGCTCCCGAAGCGCGCGCTGAACCCGCCCGAGGGATCCACCGCCGCGTCCTGGGTGCTGCAGGACCTCGAAACCGGCGACATCATCGCGGCGAAGGATCCGCACGCCCGGCAGCGGCCCGCGTCGCTGATCAAAACCCTGCTCGGGCTGGTCGTGGTCACCGAACTTCCGCCGAACAAGGTCATCACCCCGACCAAGGAGGACGCCGAGCAGGAGTGCACCTGTGTCGGCATCGCCGCCGGCGGTCAGTACACAGTGGACCAACTGCTGCACGGGCTGCTGATGCATTCCGGCAACGACGCGGCGCACGCACTGTCCACCGTGCTCGGCGGTGTCGACGCCACCGTCGCGAAGATGAACGCGCTGGCCCTCCGCATCGGCGCCACGGACACGCGGGCCGCGACGCCGTCCGGGCTCGACGGCCCCGGCATGTCGACCTCGGCCTACGACATGAGCCTGATCTTCCACCACGCGATGAAACAGCCGGAATTCGCGAAGGTGGTGAAGACCAAGACCTTCGAAATCCCGCCCACCGCGGGAAAACCGGTCATCACGGTCTACAACGACAACAAGCTCCTCGGCGTTTATCCCGGATTCCTCGGCGGAAAGACCGGTTTCACCGACGACTCGCGGCACACCTACGTCGGCGGCGCTCTCCAGAACGGCCACCGGGTCGCGGTCGTGATGCTCCGCGCCGAGCAGCGTCCGACGCGGGTCACCGAACAGGCCGCGAAACTTCTCGACTACGGCATCGCGCTGCGCGAGGCCAAGGCCGAATCGGTCGGGCGGATCGACTACAAGCCGGCGGAATCCGTGAACCCGGAAGTGGCCAAGCCCGCTCCGAACGGTGACGGCACGTCGAACAGCGGCGCCGCCGCCGCGGCGGAAGACCCGTTCGGCGTGACGGGCTGGATCATCACGCTGGTCGTCTTCCTGATCATCGTGGCGTCGTTCGTCATCGGTCACCAGCGCAAAAAGGCGTTGTCCGGGAACTGAACGCCACGGAACGTGAAATCGGCGGACAGCGACGGCTCCGGCCGCTAACCTTTCGGTCTCCACCTGCGAACCGTTCGGGGGACGGCCGCGGGTGTCCCCGATTTCACGTACTCATTTCCGAGGTGTTTTCTCCATGCAGAGACTCGCGTTCCTGTTCATCCTGCTCGGTTTCGGCTCGGTCGCGCTGACCTACACCGACCGTCAGTTCGTCCTGCTGATGTGGGCCGAGGACTACCAGCCGGTGCTCGGCATCGTCGTCGGCGTTCTCGGCGTCGCCCTGCTCGTCGCGGGCCTCGTCCGCAAGAACAAGGCCGCGCAGGCCGAGCCGGCGCCCGTCGCCCAGCAGGTTCCGCAGCAGCCCGGCCAGTAGCCGGTCAGGACTTCCGGCGGCCGAGCCAGCCCAAAAGCGCTCCGGTCGCGAAAGCCCCGCCGACGGCACCGAGCCCCGGCCCCTGCTGGACGGTCACCCTCGGGTGAATGGACACGGGGGCCGGCGGCTCGATGACGGTCGACATGTTCTCCTTCGCCGTCGCCGTCCACGCGGTGACGAACAGCAGGAACCGCGAAACCAGGTTCGCGAAGACCAGCAGGCCGATCACCGGGCCGAACAAGGTGAACGCCGGTGATTTCGTGACGCTGCCGAGGTAGAGGGTCGCGCCCTGCTGGAGCACGATGAACCCCACGGCGGCGAAGATCGCGCCCTTGACCGCGCTGCGCAGCGCGACGTGCTCGCGCGGAAGCCTCGCGATGACCCACAGGAACACCAGCGTGTTCGCGAGCAGACCGAGCAGGATCGTCGCGACCTTCAGCAGGAACACGGCCCAGCCCTGGTCCTGCAGGCCGACCAGTTCGAGCAGGAACCGCCCGATGCCGCTGCCCGCCGCGGTGAGACCGAACGAGACCACCAGCGCTACGCCGAGCCCGACCAGCGACAGCAGGTCCTTGATCGTCGTCGAAACCAGCGGCAGCTGCTTCTTTTCCTGACCCCATTGGGCGGTCAGCGCGTCACGCAGGTTCGTCATCCAGCCGACGCCGGAGTACAGCGCGAGCACCAGGCCGAAGATCCCGATGCCGCCGCCGGACTTCAGCGCCGCGCCGACGATGCCGCCGACCAGATCGCGCAGACCGTCGGGCACCGATTTGTTGATGCCGTCGGTGATCTGGTTGAGCACCGTCTGATCGCCGGCGACGACCAGCCCGATGACCGCGAAGGCGACCATCAGGATCGGGATCACCGAAAGCACGCTGAAGTAGGTGATGGCCGCGGCGTAGTGGTTGCCGTAGCGCTCGGTGAAGGCGTCGTTCGCCCGGATGAGGTGATCGAGCCAGCCGTACTTCCGCCTCAAGCGCGGTAGCAGCTTGTCCTCGTCCGGCTTCGCGCCGTCATCTTTCGCCACCTGTTGACGCTAACCACGCCCACCGCGGCGCGCAGCGCGAATCAGCCTGCCGGGGGAAGGAAACCGATGTTCTCGTAGACGTTCCGCAAAGTCACCGACGCGACTTCCCTCGCCCGTTGCGCACCGAGGGCGAGTGCCTTGTCGAGCTCGGCGACATCATCCATGTAGGACTGGACGCGTTCCTGGACCGGAGTGACCCAGTCGACGAACGCCTCGGCGACGCCCTTCTTCAGGTCGCCGTAACCCTTGCCCTCGAAGGCGGTTTCGAGTTCGGCGACCGGCTGGTCGGTCAGCGCGGAGAGGATCGTCAGCAGGTTGGAGACGCCCGGCTTGTTCTCGGTGTCGAAGACGATCTCGCGGCCGGTGTCGGTGACCGCCGAGCGGACCTTCTTCGCCGACTTCTTCGGGTCTTCGAGCAGCTCGATGAGGCCGTTGCCGGTCGACGAGGACTTGCTCATCTTCGCGGTCGGCTCCTGCAGGTCGTAGATCTTCGCCGTGTCCTTGACGATATGCGGCTCCGGCACGGTGAACGTCTTGCCGTAGCGGTTGTTGAACCGCTGCGCGAGGTTGCGCGTCAGCTCCAGGTGCTGCCGCTGGTCCTCGCCGACGGGGACCTCGTTCGCCTGGTACAGCAGGATGTCCGCGGCCTGCAGGACCGGGTAGGTGAACAGGCCGACGCTGGCGCGATCCGTGCCCTGCTTCGCGGCCTTGTCCTTGAACTGCGTCATCCGGCTCGCCTCGCCGAACCCGGTCTGGCACTCCAGCACCCAGCTGAGCTGGGCGTGCTCGGGCACCTGACTCTGGACGAACAGCGCGCTGCGGGCCGGGTCGACGCCGAGCGCGAGCAGCTGCGCGGCCGAGCGGCGCGTGCGGTCCCGCAGCACCTTCGGGTCCTGCTCGACGGTGATCGCGTGCAGGTCGACGACCATGTAGAAGGTGTCGTGGGTGTCCTGCAGCCGCACCCATTGCCGCAGCGCACCCAGGTAGTTGCCCAGGTGGAACGAGTCGGCGGTCGGCTGGATCCCGGAGAGCACCCGCGGGCGCTTCAGTTCGTCGGACACGCCCGGATTCTCTCAGGCCACGCCGCGGCGGGTCATCCGGCCTCGTCCCGGCCGAAAGGTCTAAACGGTTAAACGCCACATACTTCCGACGGTTCTGGGCGCGGTGTCCGATTCCTAGCGTTCATGGCACCGGATCTTCCGGCCACACCGAAGGAGAACCCAGATGAAGGCACGATCCCTGCTGATGGGCTTGGCCATCGCGGCTGCGGCCGTGTTCACCCTCCCCGGCGTCGCGACGGCAGCCGAGCCCACCGGCGGCGTCCAGCCGAACATCGTCGGCGGCGGCAACGCGACGCAGGTCTATTCGTTCATGGTGTCCCAGCAGTCGAGCGGCGGCGGGCACCAGTGTGGTGGGTCATTGATCAGCTCGACCTGGGTGGTCACCGCGAAGCACTGCGGCACGCCGTACCAGGTGCGGGTCGGAACCACGAACCGCACCAGCGGTGGCACCGTGGCCCGCGTGGCCCAGCGGATCGCCCACCCGAGCGCCGACCTGGCGCTGCTGCGTCTCTCGACGGCGGTTTCGCAGGCGCCGGTCACGATCGCCGACGCGTCCGGGGCCGTCGGCACCGCGACGCGGATCATCGGCTGGGGCCAGACCTGCGCCCCGCAGGGCGGCTGTGGTGCCCCGGTCACCCTGCAGCAGCTGGACACCTCGATCGTCGCTGACAGCCGTTGTCTCGGGATCAGCGGTGCCAGCGAGATCTGTACCAACAACCCCGGCGGGAACAAGGGCGCCTGCTACGGCGACTCGGGCGGCCCGCAGGTGAAGCAGGTCAACGGTGTCTGGCAGCTGGTCGGCGCCACCAGCCGCGCCGGGAACAACAGCAGCACCTGTGCGACCGGGCCGTCGATCTACGTGGACGTCCCCTACTTCCGCAGCTGGATCCGCACCAACTCCGGAGTCTGACCCGGCCCCCGCGTCGCCCCACCGCCCCCTGGGGCGACGCGGTCCCAGCCGGTTCAGCAAGGAACCGTGCGGAAGTTCGAAGAGCCGCTCCAGCAGCGCGACCGCCTTCAGGGAGTCGCACCGCTCGGGGCGGCTTCTTCCTGTCCGCCAGTAGCTCAAGGTCGCGACACTGACCCGGACACCCTGCTGGGCGAGCCGGTGCCGGATCCGGTCGAGTCCGAGACCGCTGTCCGTGATCGCCCGGTCCAAGGCACGCGGGAAGGGGTCACCGGGCCGGCTGCGACGCCGCGTCACCGTCATGCACCCGAGCGTGGCGATCAGCGAGCGCCTAAACAATCCGGGCCGGACTAGGTGCCCCTACTCAACAAATCCAGCGCGTCGACTTTCGCGGGCTAACCGCGATCCGGGCGGGACCGGCGCCAGGTCGACTTTCGCGGGCAAATCGCGATCCGGGGGCGTGTCGCGGTTAGCGGGCTAAACGCGATCCGCAACGAGAAGGCACAGGTCAGGGGCGCTGCGGGCGCGTGAGGGCCTCGCGCTCGGCGAGGACGGCCTCGGCCATCGCGGCGACATCCGGGCCGGTGGGCTGGGCGGGAACGGGGGCGGCGCTGGCGGCGGCGCGGGCCTTCCGGCGCTGCCGGAACACCCCGAACGCCATGCCGACGATGCCGAGCGCGACGGCGATCAGGCCGACCGGGCCCAAGAGACCGAACGCCATCTCCGAGCGCGACGTCGACTCAGCGGCCGACGCCGGGACAGCGCCCGCGACGAGCAGCGCGGCCGGGACCGCGATGACCGCCGCCACCCTGGCCGAGGCCAGGGCCGACCGCATCAGGAGATGAACTGGGTTCCGCACCGGAGTGCCTCCCGTGACGTGACTTTGCTGAACCGGAACGCTAACCCGAACGAGTGAGCATTTCCAGGTTGCTGGTCAAAAAACTACCGAGCGTGTCAAGACCTGTGGGTTCTGATCAACTCGGGGCACGAGACTAGCCCCTCACAGGGGGGATCTTTCGAGCACCCCTCGTCTCAGAGTTGCCATGCCCCGAAACGGTTTCTGACAAAACCGGACAGGGTTGGGCCGTTCGGATGTCGCCACAGGGCCGAACAGGGACTATCCGACTTTCACCGGTTGGTTTCTTGTCCGCAATGGTCTATACCTGTGGCCATACCCCTTTAAAGGTATAGACCAATCTCCCTGCATGGTCCCCTCGTACGAAGGAGCCACCGATGTCTCTTCGACGCATTCTCGCGGCGGTCGCCGCCACCTTCGCCGCCACCACGGTCGCCGTGGTCGTCCCGGCCCAGTCCGCCTCCGCCGCGGACTGCGTGGCACCGTGGAACGCGAGCTCGGTCTACTGGGGCGGCAACACCGCCTCCCACAACGGGCGCAACTGGTCCGCGAAGTGGTGGACGCAGAACGAAACCCCAGGTACGGCGCAGGTATGGGCCGATCAGGGTACCTGCGGCGGCGGCGGGCAGCACCCGTCCGATTTCGTGGTCAGCGAAGCCCAGTTCAACCAGATGTTCCCGAGCCGGAACTCCTTCTACACCTACAACGGCCTGGTCACCGCCCTCAGCGCGTACCCGGCCTTCGCGGGCACCGGCAGCGACACCGTCAAGAAGCAGGAGGCGGCGGCCTTCCTGGCGAACGTCAGCCACGAGACCGGCGGCCTGGTCCACGTCGTCGAGCAGAACCAGGCCAACTACCCGCACTACTGCGACACGAGCCAGTCCTACGGCTGCCCGGCGGGCAACGCCGCGTACTACGGCCGCGGCCCGATCCAGCTGAGCTGGAACTTCAACTACAAGGCCGCCGGCGACGCGCTGGGCCTGCCACTGCTGACCAACCCGTGGCTGGTGCAGAATGACGCGGCGGTCGCCTGGAAGACCGGCATCTGGTACTGGATGACGCAGAACGGACCCGGCACGATGACCCCGCACGACGCGATGGTCAACAGCCGCGGCTTCGGCGAGACCATCCGCAGCATCAACGGGAGCCTCGAGTGCAACGGCGGCAACCCCGGCCAGGTCCAGAGCCGCGTGAGCAAGTACCAGCAGTTCACCGGAATCCTCGGCGTCAACCCCGGTGGCAACCTGTCCTGCTGACCCACCCGAAGAGCTGAAGGGGCCCTTCACCGCATGCGATGCGGCGAAGGGCCCCTTCGTCACTCAAGGGAGTTCAGCAGCCGCCGCAACGAGGCATCCAGGACGTCGAGATCCTCGCCCAGCGGCGAAAGCAGCTTCGCGACGTTCGCGGTGTGCTCGGTCATCGCGGCGTCGACGACCTCGAACCCGCGCCCGGTCAGCGTGACCCGGAAACTGCGCCGGTCCTCGGGGTCGAGCGCGCGCTCGACCAGCCCCGCCGACTCGAGCCGGTCGATCCTGCTGGTCATCCCGGCCCTGGACATCATCAGCGTCGCGGACAGCTCGGACGGGATGAGCGTGTACGGCTTCCCCGACCGCCTGAGCGCCGCGAGCACGTCGAACTCTCCCTGCTTCAAGCCGTGTCTCGCGAACACGGCCTCCACCATCGGCGTGGTCAGCAGTACCGCGCGGCCGAGCCGCCCGGCGACCCCGATCGCGGTCAAGTCCAGTTCCGGTCGCTCCCGCCGCCAGGCGCCGACCACGGCGTCGATCGCGTCGGCGTTTCGCTCTTCGTTCACCGGCGCAGTCTATTCGACGAGAGATAGTTTGACAGCGAACTATCAGCAGTGGAACTATCGGGGTATGACTCAGCGCATCGAAACCCGTGAACCCGTCCTCGTCCGCGCCGGCGAAGCCGAGACCGTCGGCGCGGCCCCCACACTCGTCACGCTGCTCGCCGACGTCTCGACCACAGGCGGAGTGATGAGCAGTGCGAGAACCCAACTAGGCGCCGGCGCCGATGGAGCGGCGCCGCACTACCACACCGGCTCGTCCGAGATGTTCTTCATGCTCGGCGGGAAGCTGGAAGTCCTTGTGGGAGAAGAGATCGTCACCGTTTCCGAGGGCGACATGCTCGTCGTCCCACCACTGACAACGCACGCTTTCCGCGCGGCCGTGGACTCCCCGGCGGACGTCCTGATCGTGTTCATCCCCGGCGTGGAACGGTTCGACTACTTCCGGCTTCTGGAGAAGGTCGGGCACGGCGAGGCGACTGTCCAAGATCTCTTGGACAGTCAGGAAAAATTCGACAACCACTTCGTCGAGAGTCCAGTGTGGACGGAGAGCGCGAAGGCCCGTCAGTAGCCACGCGGCGGGTATCCCGGCGGCGGTCCGTACGGCCCGGGCGGCGGATAACCCTGCGGTGGATACCCGGGCTGCGGGTACTGCGGTTGCGGATAGTGGGGCGGCGGGTACTGGGGTTGTGGGTACTGCGGCTGGGGGTACTGGGGCGGCGGATACTGCTGTGGGTACGGCTGCTGGCCGTACTGCGGCGGCGGCGGATATTGCTGCGGGTAACCGGGATTCTGCGGCGGATACGGCTGCTGCGGGTACTGGGGCTGCTGCGGAGGTGGCGCGGCGGGCTGCCCGCCACCGAGATGGAGCGGCAGCACCGAAACCAGCTGCGCGAGCCTGCCCAGCGTCGCGAGCACCTCGTCCGGTTTGGTCCGGCCGAACGTCGGATTCTCGACGTAGACCAGTTCCGCCCCCACCAGCGACCAGGTGTGCAGCTTCGACGACCGCATCAAGCCGGCGACCTGCGGCGTGAGCACCTGGACCGCGACGTTCGGATCCGTGTCGATCAGCTTGTACCAGCGGTTGAACTTCCGGTCCGCCGTGGCGGGCTCGGGGTACTGCTCGACGTCCCAAGCGGATTCGATACTCGACACGATCTGAAAGTTCGGCATCGGTGCGGGCAGGGTGATCACCCAGACCGAGTCGATCGAGAGCGTGTCGAGCTCGTTGACCTTCTTGTTCGTCCACCGGGTGTGCACGCTCGTGACCGTCGGGCGGCGGTGGTAGTCGAAAACGTTGAACCGCAGCCCTTGGTAGGCGCCGCTCAGCGCGCCGAACGCCATCCGCTTGTCCCCGCGCTGGTTGAACGGCAGCACCGTCCAGCGTTCCAGGAGGTTCGGCGCGTCCGGGCTGAACTCCCACCCGTACTGGCCGGACATCGCGTAGCGCTCGGCGTTCGTCGCCTCGATCCGCTTGGCTTCGTTCGTTTCCAACACAGCCCCCGATTCTTCGTGTGTCAGCCGGAGCAGGCCGCCGTCACGAGGGGGCGGTGCATCGTTCGGACCTACGCATCCTGCAACCGCCGCAGAACGTCGATCAAGCCAGGAAGCCTCTCAGTGAGTACCGATGCTCAACCACCGAGCGCAGCATGGCGTTCGACCGGCGGCCATCGTCACGCCGCATAGAGAACCTCCCGGGTCTCCAGCACCTGTTGCTTGAAGTAAGGATTGCGGATGCTGGTCACACTGACGAGGTCGACCGGCCGGTCCAATATCCGCTCGAGGCCTTCCTTCAGATCGAAATACGTACCGAAGTAGTCGAACCCCGGCCCCGCGTCGAACTCGACGAGCACGTCGACATCGCTTGACACCGAGTCGAACCTGTCACTCACGGCGGAGCCGAACAAGTCGAGGCGGCTCACCGAGTGTGTCCGGCAAAGCTCCTCGATTTCACGCTTCTTGAGTTCGATCGACTCGTGCACGGCCTCCACCTCCTGAGCCTGATTGTGCCTGACCTGATCCCTCAGGTCACGGCGAACGCTCAGTCCCCGTAGGTCGCGGTCACCGGCGCGTGATCCGACCAGCGCTGGTCGTAGGACTCGGCGCGCTCGACCACGACGGAGGTGCACCGCTCGGCGAGGCCGGGGGTGGCGATCTGGCAGTCGATGCGCCAGCCCGAGTCGTTGTCGAACGCCTTCCCGCGGTACGACCACCAGGTGTACGGGCCGGGGCCTTCCGGATCGAGTTTGCGCTGCACGTCGACGTAACCGGCCTCGGTGAACACGCGGCCGAGCCACTCCCGCTCCTCCGGCAGGAAGCCGGAGCTCTTCTGGTTCCCGCGCCAGTTCTTCAGGTCGATGTTCTCGTAGGCGATGTTCCAGTCACCAACGACGACGACCTCACGGCCGCCGGCCGCCGCCTTGGCGCGCAGGTCGACGAGATACGGCAGGAACGCCGCCATGAAGCGTTCCTTCTCGTCCTGGCGCGGAGTGCCGACGTCGCCGCTGGGCAGGTACAGGCTCGCGACCACGACGTTCGGCAGGTGGATCTCGGCGTAGCGGCCGCTGTCCTCGAATTCGGGCTCGCCGAAACCGATGCGGACCTCGTCCGGCTCGGCCCGGCTGAAGAGCATGACGCCGTTGCGCCCCTTCTGCGCCGAGGGCGCGTGCACCACGTGCCAGCCTTCGGGCGCGGCGGCACCGGCCGGGAGCTCCTTGAGCTCGGCCCGGACCTCCTGGCAGGCGACGACGTCGGCCTTGGTGGAGCCGAGCCACTCGATGAAGCCCTTTTTCGCGGCGGCGCGGAGGCCGTTGACATTCACAGTGGAGACGGTCAGCACCCTCCGCACGCTACTCGGAGGGTCCGACAGATTCGTCAGGGGTTGAGCCGCGCGGAGAGATCCCGTTCGTAGCGGTCCGAGATCTTCCGCAGCGACGGGCCCATGGTGAACTCCAGCAACCGCAGGAATCCGTGCGTCTCGATGACGACGTCGCAGATCACCTCGGTCCCGGTGCCGGTGCTCTCGAGATGCCAGGCGCCCGACACGGTGACCGGGCCCGGATCCAGCGTGCGGAACGCGACTTCGGCTGGCTTGTCGGCGCGGGCCAACTCGACTTCGCTGTCGATTTCCTTGCCCCGCGGTTTCACCCGCTGGTGGTACTTCGCTCCCGGCGCGCCGCCCTCTCCGGAAGCGAGCGAGCACGACACGACGTCGAAGCGCCATTCCGGCTGGTTGGTGAAATCGGCTAGGTAGGCGTAGACCTCGTCGATCGGCTTCGGGGTGACGACCCGGCTCTGGACCTGCTTCATGACGGACCTCCGGTCACGAAGTCGCCGGAAAGCGCGCGCCGTTACCGCGAGGGTTCTGCGAGACTGCGCGCATGAGCGAGCTGACCGTGCTGGGCAGCTGCGGCGCTTGGCCGGAACCCGGCCGGGCCTGCGCCGGTTTTCTCCTGGTCCACGAGGGTTTCAAGATCGTGCTCGACCTCGGCTACGGCGCCGCGTCGCGGCTGTTCGAGCACTGCCCTGGCGGGCGGGTCGACGCGGCGGTGGTCACGCACGAACACCCTGATCACTGCGCCGACGTGAGCGCGCTCGGCCGTGCCCGCGCCTACGGGCTGCCGGACGAGCCGAAGATCCCGCTGCACTGCACGCCGGGGACGGTCCGGCGGCTCGAAGCGCTGGAGCCGCGGCCGCATCCGACGACGGTTTTCGACGTGTCCGACCTCGGCCCGCCGCGAGAGGTCGGGCCGTTCCGGATGACCACGTTCCTGCTGCCGCACCATGTGCCGAACTACGGGATCCGCCTGACCGCGCCCGGGCTCACCGTCGCTTACACCGGCGACAGCGGGCCCAGCCCGGTCCTGGCGGAGCTCGCGCGCGACGCCGACCTGCTCATCGCCGACGCCACGCTGCAGGGCCCGTCTCCCGACGAGACGCCGCGGCTGGTGTCGACGGCGGGCGAGGCCGGGTATTGGGCCGAACGCGGGGGTGCCCGGCGACTGCTGCTGACCCACTTCTGGCCCGGCTCCGACCGCGAAGTCTCGGTGGCGGAGGCGCGGGAGGAGTTCAGCGGCGAGGTACTGGCGGCCGAGGAAGGCACCCACTTGCGTTTAGCGGGCTAATCGCGATCCCGCAGGTCACGCGCCCACTTGCGTTTAGCGGGCTAAACGCGATCCGGCAGGTCAAGGGCCGCATTTGGAGCCTTCGACCGGGGGCGCGAACTGGGCGGAGACCCACTTGCCCTCGGCGATCTTGCGGAAGCCGTTTTCGACCACTGGCTGCGCGTCGATCTTCGCGTCCTTGACGTACTTGCCGACGATCTTCTGCCCGCCGGGGGTGTCGCGCGCGTTGAGCACGTCGGCCGTCACCACGACCTGGCAACCGGTCGGGCTCGAAGCGCTCGACTCCCTGTCTTGTCCCGAAATGGCGACGACGACGATCAGCGCCGCACCGGCGCCGAGGAACAAGACCGGTTTCGAGATGGCCATGATGGTCACTCCTCGAACAAGGGAATCGTTTTCTGCCTCGACCAGAGTGGCAGAAGCCGGGGCGGTCGCCCAGTTCCCTGATCGCCAACCACCCGGAGGCGCCAACCGGACGGCGTTCGCGCTACCCACCGTCACAACGCTGCCCGGGATACGTGAAGGCCCCCTCCCGCGAGGAAGGGGGCCTTCACGTACTTACCGCGAAGCTCAGCCCTGGGCGATCTTCTTGGCCAGGTTGTCGTCCAGCGTCGCGAGGAACTCCTCGGTGGTCTGGAACGCCTGGTCCTTGCTGATCAGCAGCGCGAGGTCCTTGGTCATCTTGCCGCTCTCGACGGTCTCGACGACGACCTGCTCCAGCTTGTTCGCGAACCCGATCAGCTCCTGGTTCGAGTCCAGCTTGCCGCGGTGCTCGAGGCCCCGGGTCCACGCGTAGATGGACGCGATCGGGTTGGTCGAGGTCGGCTTGCCCTGCTGGTGCTGGCGGTAGTGCCGGGTCACCGTGCCGTGCGCGGCCTCGGCCTCGACGGTCCGGCCGTCCGGGGTGCGCAGCACCGACGTCATCAGGCCCAGCGAGCCGAAGCCCTGCGCGACCGTGTCGGACTGGACGTCACCGTCGTAGTTCTTGCAGGCCCAGACGTAGCCGCCTTCCCACTTCATCGCCGCGGCGACCATGTCGTCGATCAGGCGGTGCTCGTAGGAGATGCCCTTGGCGTCGAAGTCGGCCTTGAACTCGGCCTGGTAGATCTCCTCGAACACGTCCTTGAACATGCCGTCGTAGGCCTTCAGGATGGTGTTCTTGGTCGACATGTAGACCGGGTACTCACGGTCGAGGCCGTACTGCAGCGAGGCGCGCGCGAAGTCCTCGATGGACTTGCGGTAGTTGTACATCCCCATGGCGACGCCGCCGCCCTCGGGGAACTTCGCGACCTCGAACTCCATCGGCTCGGAGCCGTCGTCCGGGGTGTAGCTGATGGTCAGCGTGCCGGGACCGGGGACCTTGAAGTTGGTCGCCTTGTACTGGTCGCCGTGCGCGTGACGGCCGATGATGATCGGCTTGGTCCAGCCCGGCACCAGGCGCGGGATGTTCTGGATGACGATCGGCTCGCGGAAGATCACGCCGCCGAGGATGTTGCGGATCGTGCCGTTCGGCGAGAGCCACATCTTCTTCAGGCCGAACTCTTCGACACGCGCCTCGTCCGGCGTGATCGTGGCGCACTTGACGCCGACGCCGTGCTTCTTGATCGCGTTGGCCGAGTCGACGGTGACCTGGTCGTCGGTGCGATCCCGCTCCTCGATGCCCAGGTCGTAGTACTCCAGGTCCACGTCCAGGTACGGGTGGATCAGCCTGTCCTTGATGAACTGCCAAATGATGCGGGTCATCTCATCGCCGTCGAGCTCGACGACGGTGCCCTGGACCTTGATCTTGGCCATGAGCAGCGGTGCTCCTTCCGCGGATCTTCGCGTTCTTCTTCAGTCTCTCCGGTAGCGGTACAAGCGTACTGCTTAACGGCGCTGGATGGTTCCGGTAGTGGTGGGTATCAAGTCTCCACGAGGCCGATGTGGCCGACGTCACCCGGTCGGACGACGGCCATCCGGCCGTCACGGGACACAGGGGAACCGCGACATCATCGAACCGCACTCCACATCCGGCACAGCCGGCCACCGGAAAGGGCGGTCCCCATGTCCACCAACCCCTACGCGGTGCCACCGCACGAGCAGCCGCCCGCGCCGGAGCCCTACCTCCAGCCTAGGCAAAGCAGCCGCGCCGTGCCTCGCGTGATCAGCGCCCTCGGCGGGGTCCTGCTCACCCCGGTCGCGCTCGGGCTGGTGATCTACGGCGGCTCGCGGCTGCAGCGGATGTACGCGCAGGCCTACACCGTCGGCGAAGACCCGCTGGGCCTGGTCCTGATGATCGTCGGCGGCCTGCTCCTGCTCGGCGTCGCGCTCCTCGGCGTGCTGTCCGGACTCGGGCCGGTGCTCGGCGGCCTGATCTGGGGAGTGGTGCCCGGACTGACCACGCTCCTGGGCGGGCAGAGCGTCATGAGCACCATGTACGACATCGGCGGGCGCGAACTCGGCGTCGGCCTGGTGACCTGGCTGGTCATGGGCGCCCTGTTCGGGAGCGGTTTCCTCTTGGCGGGAGCCGGCCTGGTCGGCACCCTCACCCGGCGCCGCGCGGATCGCGTTTAGCGGGCTAAACGCGATCCGTGGAGATCGAAGTGAACCGGGTGGGCCGCGGATCCGTAGTCCGGATCAGGGAGGTGGCCCGCCCATGTCATCGCACCGGTACGTCGCGGAGTACGACGACGAGGACTACCAGGAGTACGGCGAGTACGAGCAGCAACCGAAAGACCCGCGAAGGCCCTACGAGGACGTCGAGTCGTACGAACCGTACGAGCCGCCTTTCGACGACGACGTGGGCGTCGAAGACAGCCGTGCCGGCCGTGGCGTGCGCCGGGTGCTCAGCGGCGCGGGCGGCCTGATCCTGACGCCGGTCGCCCTCGGCCTGCTGGCCTGGGGCGGCCTGCGGCAGCAGATGCTCGTCCAGGCGACGCTCAGCACCCAGCGTGACGTCTTCAGCATCGGCCTGCTCGTCGGCGGCGGGATCCTGCTGCTCGCGGTCGGGCTGCTCGGCGCGCTCTCGGCGACCGGCCCGATCCTCGGCGGCCTCGTCTGGGGCATCGCGCCCGGCGTGGCCACCGCCGCGGTCCCGGAATGGGGCTTCCGCCTGGTGAAGTACCTGCCGCAGAACGACGTCACCTACGGCGTCACGAGCTGGCTGTTCATCGGCGGGTTGCTCGGCACGGGCTTCCTTCTCGTCGGCGCGGGCCTCGCGTCGAGACTCGCCCGGCGGCGCCGTTGAGCGGGCTGGGACCATCGGCGCATGGGATTGTTCACCGTTCCTGAAGCCCGCGCCGAACTCGCCCGGCTACGCCCCGTGCTCGACGAGCTCGTCCGCCTCCGCGCCGACGCGGCCGAACTCGCCGCGGCGCTGCGCCCTGGCGGCCGGGAGACCGCGCTCGGCGGGATGCCGGAGTGGAAGGCCGCGCAGGCCCGGCTGGACGACTTGATGACCACTGTCCAGCGGACGGGCGCGGAGCTGAAGGGGTTCGCCCCGCTCCTGATCGACTTCCCCGCCGAGCTCGACGGCGTCGACGTCCTGCTCTGCTGGCTCGAGGGCGACCAGGAACTGTGCTGGTACCACCGCGCCGACCTGGGTTTCGCCGGCAGGCGCCGCCTCCCGGCCAGGGTCGCCGTCGTGACCGAGGAGACCGCGGCAGGCCTCTTCGACGACGTCGCCGCGCATTACGACGAAGACTCCTTTCACGGCCTCGTGGCCGACGCGCTCGTCGACGGCCTTGGCCGCACGGCTCCCGAACGCGTTCTCGACGTCGCGACCGGGACCGGCGCGGCCGCGTTCGCCGCGCTGCGCCTGGAGCCGGGCGAAGTGCTCGCGATCGACATCTCGCCGGGCATGATCGCCCGAGCCGAGACGAAAGCCGCGACGCGCGATCCCGGCAGGCTCATCACCTGGCAGGTCGCCTCGGCGGTCCCGTCGCCGGTGGAGGACGACGGCGCGGACGCCGTGCTGTGCGCGTCTTCGCTGCATTTCCTCGGCGCGGCCGCGCTCCGCGACTGGCTGCGGGCGCTGCGCCCCGGCGGCCGCGTGGGCTTCAGCCTGCCGCTGGCGTCGGCGTTCCGGCCGTCGGAGGCGTTCGCCGCGATCGTCCCCACCGACCTGAAGCTGCCGGAAACCGAGGACGACGCGGCGGAACTGGCCTCCGAAGCGGGCTTCACCGAGGTGACCGTGAAGCGCCTCGACGTCGAGTCCGAGGACAGGGTCCGGTCGGTGTTCGTGGTGCACGCGACCAAACCCTGAGCGACCTACAGCGGCGCGAAGAACGGCACGCACTTCGGCGCGGGCGCGCCCGCCGGGTCGAGGGCCTTGAGGATCAGGCTCGTCACGTTCGGGTCGATCGCCTGGCTCAGATGCCCGGACACGTCCACGCCGCAGCGGTCCTGCAGCACGATGTCGGTCGTCCCCGGTTCGCCCAGCACCCCGCTGGTGTACGGCGTGACCACTCGATCGTGGCGGCTCACGATGCTCGTGTAGGTCGACCCCGGCACGCTCACGCCACCACGGGCGAGGTCGTCGAGGAAGTCCGACGGCGCGAGGTATTCGCGGCACGCCCCGCACACGCCGTCGGCGAGAAGATCGAGGCCGGGCAGCGAAAGCACGGCCCTGGCCAGCCCGGAAAGGCCGTTGAGCGTGGTGCCCTTGAAGTTCGAGCCGAAGCCGACGAAGTGCTTCACCTTCTCCGCGCCGCCCTCGAACTTGAGGTAGTACGCGGGCATCGTCGTGCCCTCGGAGTGGCCGACGATGTCGACCTTGTCCGCGCCGGTGCTCGATCGCACGCGGTCCACGAACGCGCCGAGTTCGACGGCGCTCTTCCGCATGGAGCCGAGCCCGCCGAACAACTGTCCACCCAGGACGGTGGCGCCGTAGGTCAGCGAGTAGACGCAGTAGCCGGCGCTCTTGAGCTTCGGCGCGTGGTAGAACCAGTTGGTCGTCGCGTTGCCACCGAGGCCGTGCACCAGCACGACGGGCTCGGCATGCTTCGCGCTCGGCTTGCACGACCAGTCGTTCCAGCCGCTCGACGGGGCCGCGCTCGCGACGGCCGGGGCGGCGATCGTGAACGTCAAAGCCGCGACAAGCGTGGTGAGGATCCTTCTGGTCTTCGTGGCACCGCCGTTGGTGACCCGAGCCCGCATCCCTGCCTCCGGTTACTCGTCAGTATGTGATGCGAGTCATCATGCGTCACAAGCCGACGACCGGAACCGGGAGAACGACCAGACTTACCCGCCACGCCTTGTGACCGATCACAAGGGCAGCAGCGCCCGTCGTTCGATCGGGCTGGACATGATGATCGACGTCGTCGTCGCACCCAGTGTGGACAGGTCTTCGAGCAGGTCCTCCAGATGAGTGGTGTCGCGGACGGCGATCTTGACGATCCAGCAGTCCTCCCCCACCACGTGGTGCAGCTCGAGGATTTCGGGGCGGTCCATGAGCTTCCGCGTGCGGGGATGCCGGACGGTGAACCCGCTGTGCGGCGCCATCCGCACGAACGCCCGCAGCCCGAGGCCGATCCCGGACGGCGAAACGAGCGCCGCGTAGCCGGTGATCGTGCCGTCGGCTTCGAGGCGTTTGACACGTTCGCCGACCGCGGCCGGGCTCAGGGAAACGCGGCGGCCGAGCTCGCTCAGGGTGATGCGCCCTTCCTCCTGGAGGAGTTCGAGGAGTCGCCGATCGATCACATCTAGTGAGCTTTCAGTGAAATCGCGATTCGACCGAGATTCTTTCAGTGATTCCGCTGATCCACCCATGTTCTCCCCTTCAAGCCACCGGATCACCAACGTAACACTGGTCAGCATGAAGAAAGTGCTCGTGCTGGGCGGAAGCCGGTACTTCGGCCGAGGGGTGGTCGAGCGGCTGCGCGACGCCGGACTGGACGTCACCGTGCTCAATCGTGGCTCCTCTCCCGCGCCGACCGGCGTCGCCCACCTGATCGCCGACCGCGACGACGAGGCAGGACTGAAGGCCGTGCTGGGTTCCCGTTCCTTCGACGTCGTGCTCGACCAGGTCTGCTACACCCCGGTCCAGGCGGGCATCGCGCGCCGCGTCATCCGGGCGGACCGGTACGTGATGACCTCGACGATCGACGTCTACGACCAGGTCCGGACGGACACCCCGATGGTCGAATCGCTGCTCTCCCGGTCTCCTGTCGACGTCGGGCTTCCTTGGCACGACGAGGATTTCCTCGAAGCGCACTACGGCGAAGGCAAGCGCCAGGCGGAGGCCGTCTTCGCCGGCGGAGACGCGTCGTTCGCCTCGGTGCGGGTCGCGCACGTCCTCGGTGGCGACGATTTCACCGGACGGCTGCGCCATTACGTCGAACGGCTGGACGCGGGCGACGCCGTCGAGATCCACGCGGAACCGCGGCCGTCGACGTTCATCCACGCGGGTGAGATCGCGGACTTCCTGGCCTGGGCGACCCGCGCGGACTTCGCGGGCCCGGTCAACGCCGGTTCGCACGGCGAGCTGTCCGCACTGGATCTCGCCGCCGCCGTCACCGCCGAGCCCCGGTTCAAGATCGTCGAGCGGGACGCCTCGCCGTTCTCCTTCGACAGGTACGCCGTCCTGGACACCTCGCGCGCGACGAACCTCGGTTTTTCCTTCTCCACCACCACCGATTGGCTCGGCGAAGCCATCGAAGACCTCAGAAAGGCTTGAGCGAATGCGCTACCGCAGCATCGGAGACGTCACGGTGAGCGCGATCGGCCTCGGCGCGATGCCGTTGTCGATCGAGGGCCGTCCGGACGCCGGCCGCGCGATCGCCACGATCCACGCCGCGCTCGACGCCGGGGTCACGCTGATCGACACGGCCGACTCCTATCACTGGCACGCGGGGGAAACCGGGCACAACGAGGTGCTGATCGCCGAGGCGCTGGCGGGCTACGGCGGCGACCCGGACGCCGTGCTCGTCGCGACCAAGGGTGGCCGTGGCAGGCCCGGTGACGGCTCGTGGACCGTCACCGGGACGCCCGCGCATCTCAAGAACGCCTGCGAAGGCTCGCTGAAACGGCTCGGCGTCGACACGATCGGGCTCTACCAGCTGCACAAGCCGGACGAGAACGTGCCGTGGGCGGAATCCGTCGGCGCGATCAAGGAGCTGGCCGACGAAGGTAAGATCCGGCTCGCCGGAGTGTCCAATGTGTCCACTGCGCAGATCCTCGAAGCGCGGGAGATCCTCGGCGAGAAGCTGGTTTCGGTGCAGAACGAGCACTCGCCCGCGAATCTGGCGCACGAGCCCGAGCTGGCGCTGTGCACCGAACTCGGGCTCGCCTACCTGCCGTGGGGTCCGCTCGGCGGGATCGGCGGGGAATTCCTTGCCGTGGCGGAAGAACACGGCGTCAGTCCGCAGCGGGTGTGCCTGGCGTGGCTGCTCGCGAAGTCGCCGTCGATGATCGCGATCCCCGGTTCGACGAGGCCCGCGACGATCCGCGATTCGGCGGCCGCCGCCGACCTCGTGCTCACCGCCGGCGACCTGGCTCGCCTGCCGTGATCAGGCACTGACCACCAGCGTCACGCCCATGGCGATCATCATCGCGGCGACCAGGCCGTCCAGCATCCGCCACGACGACGGCTTGCGGAAGAATCCGCTGAGCAGCCTCGCGCCGAAGCCGAGCGCGAGGAACCAGAGCACACTGGCGGACACCGCCCCGACGCCGAACGCCCACCGGCCGCCGCCGTGCCCCGCCGCGATCGCGCCGAGCAGGAGGAGGGTGTCGAGGTACACGTGGGGGTTCAGCCAGGTGAGCGCCAGCGTGGTCAGCACGATGCGGCGCAGCGATCCGCCGGTCTCCGGGCCACCGGTTTCCAGTGCCGACGGCTTGAACGCGCGACGGGCCGCGAGAGCGCCGTAGCAAAGCAGGAAGGCGCCGCCGATCAGGGCGACGATGGTCAGGGCTTCGGGCGACGCCCCCACCAGCGCGCCGACTCCTCCGACGCCCAGGCTGACCAGGATGACGTCCGAGACTATGCAGATCAGGACCACCACGGGGACCGCTTCGCGGCGGATGCCCTGGCGCAGCACGAACGCGTTCTGCGCGCCGATCGCGACGATGAGGGCCATGGTGGCGCCGAACCCGGCGACCGCGCTGAGTAGAACGTTTCCCATACGAAGGACACTAGGAAGCGGATAGTCAACAGTACAGCTAAAGATTCTTACGTAACATTAGCGTTCGTGACGAAAGAATTACCGCTGGACCTCGTCCGCACGCTACTGGCGGTCGCCGACGAAGGCACGTTCGACGCGGCGGCCTCGGCCCTGCACGTGACCCCGTCGGCGATCAGCCAACGCGTGAAAGCGCTCGAACAACGCACCGGCCGGGTACTGCTGATCCGCACGAAACCGGTGCGCCTGACCGAATCCGGGCAGGCCGTCGTGCGCTTCGGCCGTCAGCTGGCCCTGCTGGAGGCCGACACCCGGGCCGAACTCGGCCTGACCGCCGACGACGAACCGGTCCGGATGCCGATCGCGGTGAACGCCGATTCGCTCGCGACGTGGTTCCTGCCGGCGCTCACGCGGGTGTCGCTCGACCACAAGATCTGCTTCGAACTGCATCGCGAGGACCAGGACCACACCACCACCCTGTTGCGGGAAGGCCAGGTGATGGCGGCCGTGACGTCGTCACCCGATCCGGTCGCGGGGTGTTCGGTGCACCGGCTCGGGCACATGCGCTACCTGGCCGTGGCGAGCCCGGCGCTCGGCACGGACCTCGACCTCGCCGAGGCCCCCGTCGTCGTCTTCGGCCGCCGTGACGACCTCCAAGACCGCTTCGCGCGCGAGCGGGGCACGATCGCGAGCTCGTTGCGGCACTGCGTCCCGTCGTCCGAAGGGTTCTACGACGCCGTCGCCGCCGGGATGGGCTGGGGCATGGTGCCGCTCACACAGATCGGGGACCGCCTGCGCGACGGCACGTTCGTCTGCCTGGCCCCGGACCACCCGATCGACGTACCGCTGTTCTGGCAGCAGTGGAAACTCGACTCGCCCGCGCTGGCGGCGGTGTCGGCCGCCGTCACCGCCGCGGCCGCGGACCTGCTCGTCGACCCACACGGATGAGGACGCGCGCGGCGGCGCGTTCGTGAGATCCTGGGCGCATGACGCGCGCATTGCACCTGGTCGGGGACGAGGAAGCGGACCGGCTGCTGACCGAAGACCCGTTCGCGCTGCTCGTCGGGATGCTTCTCGACCAGCAGTTCCCGATGGAACACGCGTTCCGGGGCCCGCAGAAGATCGCGGACCGGATGGACGGTTTCGACATCAAGAAGATCCACGCGATGGACACCGAGACCTTCGTCGAGCTCTGCGTGGTCCCGCCCGCGATCCACCGCTACGGCGGATCGATGGCCCGGCGAGTGAAGGATCTCGCGGAGCACGTCGTCGAACACTACGACGGCGACGCCGCCGGGATCTGGACCGCCGGACGCCCCAAGCCGGACGGCCCCGAAGTCCTCAAACGGCTCAAGGCGCTGCCCGGCTACGGCGACCAGAAGGCCGCGATCTTCCTCGCGCTGCTCGGCAAACAGCTCGGCGTGCAGCCGAAGGGCTGGCGCGCGGCCACCGGCTCCTACGGCGACCGTGGCTCCCGGCGTTCGATCGCCGACGTCGTCGACGCGAAGACCCTCGGCGAGGTTCGGGCGTTCAAGAAGGCGGCGAAGGCCGCTGCCAAGGCTCCCGCGAACTAGCTACTTCTTCGCGGCTCCCGGCCACGGCCCCGGCGTCTCCGCGGGCAGCTCGGCCTGCTCGGTTTCGGTGCGGAACAGCCGGAAGCCGCGGGCCTGGTAGTTCTTGAGCGCGGCGGGGCCGTCGGTGGTGCAGGTGTGGACGGTCACGCGGCTCGTCGCCGTCTTGCCTGGCCAGCGCTCCGCGAGCGCCCAGGCCTCCCGGAGCGCGACGGTGAGCAGATGCCCGCCGATGCCCTTCCCGACGAAGGACGACATCAGGCCGAAGTACGCCAGTTCGACGTCACCCTCGCCGCTGCCGTCGAGTTCGAAGTAACCGCACGGCGTCCCCTGCGCGTACGCGACCCAGGTCTCGACGCCCGGCCTGTCCAGCCACTCGATCCACTGCGACCACGTCCAGCCGAGCCTGTCGATCCAGAACCAGTCGCCGCCGACGGCGGAGTAGAGGTAGCGGTTCAGCTCGGGGCTGACCAGCTCGGCGCGGGTGACCGTCACCGGGACGGCGGGCGGTTTCGCCGCGCTCAGGTCGTCCGGCGAGGTCTGTTCGAGGTGCCAGGTCGTGATCTCCATGCTGGGATCATTTCAGCCACACCCGCAGCGGCCCGAGTGCCGTGTAGCCGTTCCGCAAGGCCGCGTCGAGATCGTCGCCGCGTTCGTAGCCGGTGATCGACAGACCGGGGAAGCTCGCCGCGACGGCCGAGGTCGCGCCACGCCAGGCGTCGTCGAGAGCGCCGCGAGTGTACAAATTGGACAGTCCGGCGAAGTCGCCGTCACGGTTGGCGGTCACCCCCGAGACACCGTCGGACCACACCGCGACGGACGGATCGCCGAACCGGTCATCGTCCCGGGACCAGCCCGGTTCGAGGGGCACCTGGGCCGTACGGGCGATCCACGTGGCTTCGAAGAGCACCGCGAAACCCGCTTGCGAAAGATCGAGGCAGCCGAAGCTGTCCTTCACCGAACAGCCCGGCGAAGTGTCGATCCCCTCCAGCACTTCCGGCACCGTCGCGTCTGGTGTCAGGGTCACCGCGTCCGGGTACAGCGGCGGCGTCCGGCGTGCCGACTTCCAGACGTGGCGGGTGAAGGTCCCCGAGAACCCGTGTGCCCGGCAGAACGTGTCGCACCAGCGGGCGTTGACGCGCGCGGCGTCCGCTACGCCCGCGCGAACCACAGGACGTCCGGCTCGCCTTGCGGTACCGGGATCTTCAGCTCCCGCACCTCACTGAACCGCGCTCGCAGCCGCTTCGCGAACGACGGTGCCGACTCGGCGCTCCACACCGCGAGCACGCCGCCGGGCCGCAGCCGCGCGGCGAGCATGTCGAGCCCGTCGCTCCGGTACAGCTTCGCGTTGCCGTCGGTGACCGTCCACTCAGGACCGTTGTCGATGTCCAGGCACAGCGCGTCGAACCGCTCCTCCGTCCGGCGCAACCACTTCACCAGATCGGCCTCGACGACGGTGACCCGATCGTCGGAAAGGGCGTCGTCGTGGACGTCCTTGAGCGGACCCTCGCGGTTCCAGCCGATCACCGCGGCCTCGCGCTCGACGACCACGATCTCGCCGACTCCGGGGTGATCCAGCGCGGCGCGCAGCGAATAGCCGACGCCGAGGCCGCCGATCAGCATGCGTGCCTTGCCCGGCACCAGATCGGCCGCCACCGAGACGAGCAGCCGTTCGGATTCCCCGTTCCGGGTGTCCATCAGGAAGACACCGTTGGCGATGACCTCGAAATCGTTCCCGGCCCGGCGAAGCACCAATTCGCCGCTCTTCCCCGCCACTGTGTCGAGTACGTCGGTCATCCGGGCAGCTTATCGGCGACGGTCACAGCAGGCCCGCCATTTTGTACAACACGAGACTGCCCGCGACGGCGACGTTGAGGCTCGCTCCGATGCCCACCATCGGGATTTCGACGACGGTGTCGAGCAGATCGAGCGCTTCCGGCGGAATGCCCTGCTGCTCGTGGCCCAGCACGACGATCGCCGTACCCGCCGCCCGCTCCCGCGTCAGCCGGCCCGGCGGGTCGTGGACCCAGTGCACACAAGCCGGGCGCCGCAACGTGTTCCCGCGGCGCAGCGCCTCCGGCACCCACGGAAACCTCTGCACGGCGAGGCAGGCGCCCACCGCGTCACAAGTTCGCAAAAGGGTGCCGAGATTCGCGCCGTGCAGTGGCCACAGGGGTGCCGCGACGAGATGTCCTCGGCAGGAGTGGGATTTCTGTAGCGGGATCACCTCCGGCACTCCTAACCTTGAAGCCTCGGAGGTGGTAGTCATGCAGGCGACCGTCGGAGACGAGATCCACGTGCACGGGCGCACGGTCGGATCCGTTGGACAGCGCGGCGAAATCCTCGAAGTACGCGGCGAACACGGTGGCCCGCCGTATCTCGTCCGGTTCACCGACGGGCACGAAGGACTGGTCTTCCCCGGTCCTGATTGCGTGGTCCAGTCCCGCGGCGATTAGGCGTCACTCGGCCAGCGCGGGCTCCCTCACGCGGCTTCGCCAGCCCGCCACGACCACGAGAGCGGCGATCGCGGTCAACACCGCCGCGATCTCGGGCAGCAGGAGCGGTCCGCCGCCGCTGAGCACCGCTCCCCCGACCAGGCCGGAGAGGCCGACGCCGAGATAGATGGCGGACGCGTTGAGCGAGAGGACGAGCCCGGCGTTCTGGCTGGACAGTTCGATCAGGCGGTGCTGGATCGGCGGGTTGATCGACCAGGTGGCCAGTCCCCAGAGGAACAGCACGACGGCCGCGCCCGCGATGCTGGTCGCCACCAGCGGCAACAGCGCGAGGACCACGGTGATCCCGGCGAACACGACCAGCAGCGGTCCCCTGGCGCCCCAGCGGTCGGTCGCACGGCCGCCGAGGACGTTGCCGAGCGCGCCGCCGGCGCCGTAGACGAACAGCAGCAGGCTGACCGTCGTGCCGTGGACGCCCGCCGTGGCGGACAGGACCGGCGAGATGAAGGTGTAGACGGAGAACGCGGCGAGGCAGCCGAGCACGGTCGCGCCGAGCATGGCGAGGACGCGTGGGTCCTTGGCGACGGTGAACCGTTCGGCCAGGCGGACCGGAGGCGGCGCCGGGACGGCGGGCAAGACCATCCGGACCGCGAAGGCGCCGAGAAGCGAGAAGGCCGCGACGAGCCCGAAGACGGCCTGGTAGCCGACGCTCTGCGAAAGCACACTGCCGAGCGGGACCCCCAGGATCGTCGCGATGGTCAGGCCGCCGAAGACGAGCGCGACCGCGCGGCCCCGGCGTTCCGGCGAGGTGAGTTCGGCGGCGACGGCGCTCGCGGCCGGGGTGAAGACCGCCGCGCCGATCGCGGTGACGACCCGTGCGAGGAGCAAGGTCACGTAGCCGGGCGCGAGGGCGGCGAGGGCGTTGCCGATGGCGGTGACGACGAGGGCGGCGACCAGGAGCGTCCGCCGTTCCCAGCGGCCCGTGACCGCGGCGAACAGCGGTGAGCCGACGGCGTACGCGATGGCGAAGGCGGTGACCAGTTGCGCGGCGGCGGTCTCGGAGACCCCGAGCTCACCGGTCAGCGCGGGCAACAGCCCGGCGACGACGTAGCCGCTGGTGCCGACCGCGAAGGTGCCGAGCGCCAGCACCGCGGTCCTAGGTGGTGCGAAAGTCATGAGTCCCCAGCTCCAGACCCCCTTTTGCGCCCGGTCCCGCTCCCGGCCGAGATCGCGATTAGGGGGCGGAAGTCGCTCCGGGCCCCGGTCACCCAGGTGCCGCCCGGATCGCGATTAGGGGGCGAAAGTCGACCTGGGTCGCGGGGCACCCGGCCGGCGCCGGATCGCGTTTAGCCCGCTAAAGGCGCTTGGGGGTCGTTGTTCGATGGTTGTCGTAGTTCGATGGAGACCGTACTACGAACTCGCGGAAAGTTCGAGGGGCGTCGTACTATGGACGGATGGCCGCGACCACGACCCCGCAGTACGTCTACCCCGGGCAGGACGAGATCCGGATCGAGGCGGTCCTCTCCGCGCTCGCCGACCCGGTGCGGCTCGACATGGTCCGCCAGCTGGCCGAGTCCGGCACCGAGATCTCGTGCAGCGGTTTCGACGTCGCCGTGACCAAGTCCACACTCACCCACCACCTGCGCACCCTGCGCGAAGCGGGCATCATCATGGGCCGCCAGCAGGGCACCGCGCGCTACAACTCCTTGCGCCGCAACGATCTCGACGAGCTCTTCCCCGGCCTCCTCCAGGGAGTGCTCGCCGCCCGCCGCTGAGGGTGGGCAGCCTCACCCGAAACCGGGATGACAAACGCCCCCGTGATCCGTTGAACTGGACGTAAGGCAGCTCGTCGACGCACGCGCCGAACGCGCTGTCTTCTTTTGTGTCCGAGACCTAAATCGATTCAGGTTCCCATCCGCGACGGTGGGCGAGTAATCGTTTACTCACGTACGACCCTCGAAGGGAGAGCCGTGCCCGTCGCGCTGCTCGCGCTCGCCATCGGTGCCTTCGGCATCGGGACCACCGAATTCGTCATGATGGGCGTGCTGCCCGAAGCCGCCGCCGATTTCGGCGTGTCGATCCCGTCCGCCGGCTACCTGATCTCCGGTTACGCCCTCGGCGTCGTGGTCGGCGCCCCGCTGCTCACCGCGGTCGCCGTCCGGCTGCCGCGCAAGACCATGCTGCTGGCGATGATGGGGCTGTTCACGCTCGGCAACGTCCTCTTCGCGCTGTCGCCGAACCAGGAGTTCGGCGTCGCCTTCCGCTTCATCGCCGGCCTGCCGCACGGCGCGTTCTTCGGCGCCGGCGCGGTCGTCGCGTCCAGCCTGGCCAAGCCGGGCGAGCGCGCCAAGGCCGTCTCGATGATGTTCATGGGCCTGACCCTGGCCAACGTCGTCGGTGTCCCGCTGGGGACGTTGCTCGGCCAGAAGGTCGGCTGGCGCGCGACCTTCGGCGTCGTCGCGGTGATCGGCCTGGTCGCCATGGCCGCGATCGCAAAACTGGTCCCCCATCAGGGCAAACCGGTCGAGCCGTCGCTGCGCGGCGAACTCGGCGCCTTCCGCCGTCCGCAGGTGTGGCTCGCGCTCGCGATCGTCACCTTCGGCCTCGGCGGCGTGTTCGCCTGCCTGTCCTACATCGCGCCGATGCTGACCGACGTCACCGGCTACTCGCCGTCGGACGTCACCCTGCTGCTCTCGCTGGCCGGGGTCGGCATGACGATCGGCAACTACCTCGGCGGCAGGCTCGCCGACAAGGCGCTGATGCCGAGCCTCTACGTCTCGCTGTCCGGACTCGCCACGGTGCTGGCGATCTTCACCTTCACCGCGAACGGCAAGGTCGGCGCGGCGGTGACGATCTTCTTCGTCGGCCTCGCCGGTTTCATGATCGGCCCGATGATGCAGGCCCGGATCATGGAGAAGGCCGGTGGGACGCCGTCTCTGGTCTCCGCGGCCGTGCAGTCGGCGTTCAACATCGCGAACTCGATCGGCGCCTACCTCGGCGGCCTGGTGATCGCGGGCGGCCTCGGCCTGGTCGCCCCCAACTGGGTCGGCGCCTCGCTGGCCGTGCTGGGGCTCTCGCTGGCCGTCGTCTCCGGCGGCCTCGACCGCCGCGAAGCCCGGCTCACGCCCGCCATGGCCTCCTGATCGGCCACCGGCGGTCCTCTCAGGACAGCGGGCCGCCGGTGATCGTGAAGGCGATGAAAAGGATCAAGACAGAAAGCGCGCCATAAGTCAGGACGTCGACCGGCTTGCCCCGGATCGCCAGCAGCCCGGCCTTCGCGTCCGGCAGGACCGCCCTCAGCAGACCCGCGAGCAACAGCGCTCCGCCGATCAGCGCGGCCCCCTGACGCCAGTGGTACTGCCCGATCCGCAGGGCGGCGACGGCCACCACCAGCATCACCAGCAGGAACGGCAGGTGATGGAGCAGTGCCCCACGGTCACGCCGCTGTCCGGCCAACGTCATCAGTCCTCGTCCTTCACGGCCTCGCGGGCAAATCGGTTCACGTCGTAAGTATCCCGGGTGAGTCATCCGGCAGCAGGTCAGGGCGTCTTCCACATTGTCAAGAGCGGCAAAACCCACATGCGGGGTGCACACGAGCGCGGATACGGTCAAAATGTGACCGTGGCACAACCGACGACTCAGCTGAACGCGACCGAGCAGGACACCCTGGTCAAGCAGATCGGCCTCGCCCTGCTGCGGGCCGCGCCGCGTGATTGGCGGAAGGTGACCGCCGAGTACCGAGCCGTCGGCAGGTACCACGAGATGACCGGCGAGATCATCACCGAGGACGGCACCGCGCACGAGTGGGTCGCGACCCACGACATCGCGACGCTGTTCGGCAGGCTCCGTGCCGGGATGTACCGCGACGGCCGCGGCACCTGGTTCAACGCCCGTTACCAACTCGATCACCCGTCCAGCTACAACCTCGAGTACAACCGCGACGAGCCCCAGTGGCGCCTCGCGCCGCCTCCGCAGGCACTCTCCGACGAACTGCGCATGTTCCCCCGCTCCGAGGAGAACGTGCCCGAATGGCTGATCCGGCGCATGTCCGGCCTCAGCCCCGAGCAGCCAGGGCCGCATTTCCGCATCGCCCGCATCTTCGACACCATCGGCCCGGCCGGCCGGCCGGTGATCAACCGGCCCGACCTGGAGATCGAGGAGCAGGACAGGCTGCTCGAATACCTCGACCACGCGCCGCTGGTGGTCACCGAGCGCGGCTACGACATCGACAGGCTCGCGCAGACCCCCGAGGCCACCGTCCCGGTCGCCTTCCACAGCGACGGACAGTGGATCTGGCCCGCCGCCGTCAACTTCTACCTGCGCGAGTACGGCGTCTCGCCGGAACTCGACCTGATCGACCACGTCCGGCAGAACGGCTTCACGCTGCCGGAGGTCGACGACCCGACGCTGCAGGCCGCCGCGGGTTACCTCACCCGGGGGAATCAGCCCCCGCAGCAGCGCCCCAACGGCCCGGGTGGCCCCAACGGCGGCCCGGGTGGGCCCGGTGGCCCGCCTCCGCAGGGCCCGCCCCAGAACGGCCTCTCGCCGAACGGCCCGGTGCCGAACGGTCCCGTGCCGCCGCAGCAGGCCGCGGTCAACCAGGGCGGTCCCGGTCAGTCGGGACCCAACGGTCCCGCGGGTCCCGGCCCGAACCAGGCCGCTCAGCCGCCCGTCCCGCCGCCGCACCAGCCGGGCCCGGACCCCGCGGTGGTGGCGGCCGCGGCCGCGGCACCGGTCGCCGCCGCGGCGGCCGTTCCCGCGGCCGAGGCGAGCGTTCCGGATCAAGCCGAGCAGGCCCAGCGGTACGAAGAGGACTACGACACCCAGGACTACCAGGCGCAGGACTTCCACGAAGCCGCCGCCGAGCAGCAGTACGAAGCCGGTTACGAGGAGCAGTACGCGCACGAAGAGGCGCCATTCCACGAGTCCGAACAGGACGCGTACACCGACGAGGCCCGGCAGGACGACGCGCCGCGTCAGCACGCGGAGCCCGAGCCGGAGCCTCAGGTCGCCGACCCGGAGGCCACCACGTACGCGCGGGCCCCGCAGGTCGACGCCTATGAGCAGCCTCGCGAGGAAGCTCAGGACGCGTACCCCCCGCAGGAGGAGAACCAGCCGTACACGCCCCCCGAGCTGGAGTCGACCACCGGCTACACGCCCGTCGAGCAGGCCGACGCCGGTCCTGAGCTGCCCCTCCTGACGCACGACGCGGAGCCCGACGTACCTCCGCTCTCGGACTCCGAGGTCACGCAGGTCGACGGCCCACAGCAGGAGCGGGGGACCTTTGCTACCGCCCCCGTGTCCCGTCCTGAGCCCGAACCGCAGCGTGAAGAAGCCCCGCGCCGCGCCGCGCCGGAGCGGTCTCGCCGCGACGAGCACCCGGTGCCGGTGCTGAACGAGCTGCAGTCGAAGTTCGACGACCTCGACGTGCCCGGAGACGTCTACCGCATCGGCGGCCCCGCGGAGCACGGCTGGAGCGTCGAGCAGGTGGACGGCGGCGGCTGGCGGGTCGGCTGGTACGACGGGAAGCTGACCAATCCGGCGGTGTTCGGCGACGCCGAGGACGCGGCCGCGTTCATGCTCGGCAAGGTCCTGCTGAACCCGAACGGCGCTCCGCCCGCCGTCGAGCCGCACTTCGACGAGCCTGCCGCCGTCGAAGAGCAGCCGGTCGAGGAGCCGCCTCCGGCTCCGGTCCGGCCCGTGCTGACGACGCTCTCCCCCGAGATCGCGACCGGTTCGCATCCGGTGCCGCCGCGGGAGTCGATCCCGGCACAGGAGCAGACCGCGTTCACGACGGCCGAGGAACTGCTCGGGGACGACCTGGACGACGAGCCCGCCCCCGCACCGGTCCCGCCCGTGCCTCCGGTGCGGCCGCCGAACCCGGCGCTGGCGAGCCCGCCGCCCGCCCCGCCTCGGCGCGAACCGCCGGTCACGCCGCCTCCGCCGCCGATGCGGCGCGAGGAACCGGCCCGCCCGCAGGTCTCGGCGGCCGGACCTCCCGACCCCAAGCAGAACTGGCCGATCTCGCCGCTCAACGGCGAGCCGCCGCTGACGCTGTTCCGCGGTAAGGAGCTGCGTGAGCTGCCCGCGGGCAGCGAGCTGGACCGCTTCGGCGGCCCGAACGGCAACCTGACCTACGCTGCCGGGACGCCGTTCGAGGAGCGCTCGCTCGTGCCGGAGTGGGTGAACCGGCCGTACCACGTGTACCGCGTGCAACGTCCGCTCGAAGCGCTGGCCGGTGTCGCGATCCCGTGGTTCAACCAGCCCGGTGGCGGGTCGGCGTACCTGCTGCCTGCGTCCATCGAGGAACTGCTCGCCGAGGGCGACCTCATCGAGCTGGACCCGGGCGAACCGCCGATCGACTAGCACTCAAGTGTCATGAAAGGGGCTTTCCTGACGAATTTCGTCAGGAAAGCCCCTTTCATGACATCGGGGGTCAGTGGATGACGAGGCCGTGTGCGGCGGCGTAGGCCACCGCGGTCTCGGTGTCGACGTGGACGCCCGCGAGATTCGCCTGCACCAGGCCGTTGGCGTCGATCCGCGCTCCGCGCAGGTCGGCACCCTCGAGTTTCGCTCCGGCCAGCCGGGCACCGGTGAGGTCGGCGCCGCGCAGATCGGCGCCGGTGAGGTCCGCCTCGGTCAGGTTCGCCTCGCGCAGCCGCAGCCCGGAGAGATCCACTTTGGACAGTCGGTTGCGACTCAGCGAGACCAGCGAGAGATCGCATTCGGTGAACGCGACCTTCTGGAATCGGCAGTCCACAAAGGACGATCCGAGCATCGAGCAGGAGCTCCACCGGGTACCGGCGAGCACACTGCGGTCGAAGGTGCAGGACCGGAACGCCGACGCCTCGTGGCGTGAGCCCTCGAAGTCGACCTTGGTGAAGTCGCACTGGTCGAAGGTGCAGCCCTGGGTGCGCAGCCCGCGCAGGTCGGCCTCGGTGAAGTCACAGCCGACGAAACTGCGTTTTTCCCACCATTGCTGGGAAAGGACGGCTTCTCGGTAGTCTTCCGCGGTCTCGATCACCCGTTCAGGATCGCATACCCGCTCAAGGCCAGGTGATCCCGTCGAACAACGCGCGCAGCTTCGCCGCCCGCGCCCCCGACGACGCGGCGATCCAGCCGATGCGGCCGAGCAGATGGGCCCGGAAATCCGGATGCGCGGCCCGGTTCTGCGCCTCCGGCCCGGTGCGGACGCAGTTGTGGAGCAGCGCGCGCAGGGCGTCGTAGTCGGCGCGCGTCGCGGCGGGCGAGCTGTTGACCACCAGTCCCGCGACCCGTTGCCGCTGGTGTGCGCCCGCGATCGACGTCTTGTCGTCCCGCAGCCGGAAGCCCTCGTCGGCGACGATCCGCCGGACGCCGGGCAGCAACCGGTGCAACGGCAGGGAATCCCCGGAGAACGCCAGATCGTCGGCGTACCGCGTGTAGGCCGCGCCCAGTGACCGCGCGAGACCGTCGAGCCGCCGGTCCAGATGGAGCGTGACCGCGTTCGCCACCGCGGGCGAGGACGGCGCGCCCTGCGGCAGATGCGTGGCCGCCAGGTTGCTCAGCAGCCGCACCCGCGCGGGATCCCGCCGCCCCTCGGGCACGGCGGCGAGGACGTCGGGCGGGGCGGCCGTGGTGAGCACGCCCGCGAGAGCCTCCGCCACGGCGGGCGGGTACCCGGCGAGCGCGAGCAGGGCCGAGATCCGGCGCGCGGACACCGCCGGGAAGAACCCTTCGAGATCCATCCTGACCACGGTCTCCCGGCCGGCGTGCGGCGTGGCGCACGACATCGCCGAACGTCCGCGCCGGAAACCGTGTGCGGCCTCGTGCACCGGCAGCGCCTCGACGACGTGCCGCACGATCCGCCGCTGCAGTTCGGCGAGCCGCGGCTTCGGCCGCTCGATGAGCCGCACCCCGCCCGAAGCGGTCGGGATCCACCGGTAGCCGTAGTGCCGGACCGGATCGGCCGCGCGCCGGTTCCAGCCCTTCGCGTCGGCGAACCACGAGAGTTCACCGGTCGTCAGGTCGAGCGCGGCGGCGCAGTCGTCGAAGGTCGCCCAGCGGGCCACCTGCCACCGCCAGACCGGCATCGGCCCGAGGAGCGACGCGGAGGTGACTTTTTCTCCTGTCATCCGCGCGGACTCGTACGCGAAGCATGCCGCGCTCGCGCGGGGCGCCGTGTCTCGCTGTCGTCGTGCTCCCCGGGGTTGCCCCGGAGTGGGTGGTGATCCACCGGCTCACCTCCGCGTCGCTGTCACCACCCTACCGACTTCAGCGACTCGGAATGATCTTCGAACCCGAGACGTACCGCATGGCCTCGACGAACTTCGGGTCGTTCATGCGGCGTTCCATCTCGGGGAAGTCGAGGTCGACCAGCCGGGTCTGGATCCACCACAGGTTGCCGAACGGGTCGCGGACCCGGCCGACGCGGTCGCCGAAGAAGAGCTCGGTCTGCTTCGTGACCTCTTCGGCGCCCGCCTCGACGGCCCGGCGCTGCGTCTCCACGCTGTCCTCGACGTAGAGCCGCAGGTGCGCCGGGGTCTCGACCCAGTCGTCCTGCGCGTCGAACAGCATGACTACCGAGTCGCCGACGCGGACCTCGGCGTGCCCGATCTTGCCGCCCTCGACGTACACCGGCTCGCCCATCGGCTCGGCGTCGAAGACCCGCTTGAGAAAGTCGATCACGCCCGCGGTGTCGCGCGAGATGATCCACGGGGTGACCGAGTGGTAGCCGGCGGGGATCGGGTTGCTCATCGGAGTTCTCCTCAGTCGTCGTGGTGCGATGAGAAGAACGCTAAAGGGCGTATAGGACAGATCCTGTCCTAATGAGATTTCAGCAGGAAAGACGGCTTCGCGTCCCGCCACTCCGGCATGTCCAGCGAGTCGAGCGCCTCGACGATGCGCTTCTCCTCGTAGCGGAAATGCGTCTCCATGATCGCCGTGAGCCCGTCGAGTTCGCGCTGGACGTGCAGGATCTCGGCCGAGCTCGACTCCGGGCCGACACCGGCGACCAGTTCCTCGAGCCGTTCGATGATCCCGGACATGACGTCGTGGTCGTGTGCGAGCTCTTCGAGCGTCGGCCGCAACTCGGGGAATTTCTCTGCCAGCACAAGGAAAGCGCCGCCGTCCTCCCCGGTGTGATGCCTGGTCAGCGCCGAGCAGAAGGTGAGGCAATGCGCGCGGAGATCGCGCAGCCGCTCGGCACGCCCGTCCGCGACCGACCCGAGATCGTCGTGCAGCCCGGCCAGCTCTTTACGCAGCCAGTTGTGAACCTGAACGAGTTGATTTCCGAACGCCGTCAACCGGCCGTTCGATGAAGAAGGGGTTTCCATGATTTCCCATGGTCCGACGCCTCCGCGCCCACGACGGTCTCTTTGCCGGGTGCACTGCGACGTTGATCGAACTACAGCATGGACACCGCCGGGCCGTCAAGTGAGGTCAGTGGAAGTCACGGGACTTGGCGGTGATCCGCAGCGGCAGGTGCCGGATCTGTTCGGCGAGGACGTTCACCACCTCCCCGGTGCGCTCGACCACGCCCCGGACCAGCAACGCGGGGCTGCCGCGGGCGACCCGGTGGTAGCGCTGCCACACGCCCATCGTGCAGATGATGTTGATCATCCCCGTCTCGTCCTCGAGGTTCATGAAGGTGACGCCGCCCGCGGTCGCCGGCCGCTGGCGATGGGTCACCGCGCCACCGGTCAGCACCCGCGTGCCGTGCGGGACGTCGCGCAGGCCCGCCGCCGTGACGACGCCGAGTTCGTCGAGGTTCTCCCGGATGAACTGGGTCGGGAAGCTGTCCGGCGACACCCCGGTGGCCCAGACATCCGCGGCCGCGACGTCGATTTCGTCCATCCCGGGCAACATCGGCGCCTTGGCCCCGGTGGTGAGACCGGGGAGTTTCTCCAGGCTTTCGTCGGCGACCGCGCCCGCCGCCCAGAGCGCGCTCCGCCTGCTCTCGCCGAAACAACCGAACGCGCCTGCCGTGGCCAGCGCCTCGACCTGAGGTTTGGTCAGCCGCACCCGCCGGGCGACCTCGGGCAGATCCGCGAACGGGCCACCGCGCTCCCGCTCTTCGACGATCTCCTTCGCCAGGTTCTCGCCGATCATCCGCACGGTGGACAGGCCGCCCCGCACGGCGAGCAGTTCTTTCCCTTCTGGCAACGGTTCCAGCGTCGCGTGCGGGAGACTCGCGTTGATGTCCGGGCCGAGCACCTTCACCCCGTGCCGCCGCGCGTCGGCGACCAGCGACTGCGGCGAATAGAACCCCATCGGCTGCGCGCGCAGCAGGCCGGCCAGGAACGCGTCCGGGTGGTAGTACTTGAAGTACGCGCTCGCGAACACCAGCAGGGCGAAACTCAGCGCGTGACTCTCCGGGAAACCGAAATTCGCGAACGCCTTGAGCTTGCCGAAGATCTTCTCCGCGAGCTCCTCACCGATGTCGTGCTTCGCCGCGCCTTCGAGGAATCGGCGTTTGAGCCGTTCCATCTTCTGTTCGGAACGCTTCGCACCCATGGCGTGCCGTAACTGATCGGCCTCCGCCGGGGTGAAATCGGCGACGTCGAGGGCGATCTGCATCATCTGTTCCTGGAACAACGGGACGCCGAGGGTCTTCTTCAGCGCGTTCTCCAGTTTCGGATGGTCGAAATCCCATTTCTCCTGATCGTTCTTGCGCCGGATGTAGGGATGCACCGAACCACCCTGGATCGGACCAGGCCGGATGAGCGCGACCTCGACCGCGAGGTCGTAGAACTTCTTGGGGCGCAAGCGAGGCAGGGTGGCCAGCTGCGCGCGGCTCTCCACTTGGAAAACGCCGATCGCGTCGGCACGGCAGAGCATTTCGTAGACGTTCTGATCCTTGAGATCCAATTCGGAGATGTCGACCTCTTCCCCTTTGTGGTCGTGAACCAGATCTATCATATAGTGCAGGGCCGACAACATCCCGAGTCCGAGCAGATCGAATTTGACCAGTCCCGCGGCGGCGCAGTCGTCTTTCTCCCACTGCACGACACTGCGGTTCTCCATCCGGGCCCATTCGATCGGCACTACCTCGCTCACCGGCTGTCGGCAGATCACCATGCCGCCGGAATGAATGCCAAGGTGCCGGGGGAAGTCTTCGAGCGCGCAAGCGAGTTCGACTACTTCGCCGGGAATGTCGTGATCGTGATCCTTCTCCGTGGACCGCAACGCGCCCCAGCGGTCGATCTGCTTGCTCCACGCGTCCTGCTGGCCGGGTGAATACCCCAGTGCCCGCGCCGCGTCCCGGACCGCGGACCGCGCCCGATAGGTGATCACGTTCGCCACCTGCGCGGTGTTCAGCCGCCCGTATTTCTCGTAGACGTACTGGATCGCCTCTTCGCGACGGTCGGATTCGATGTCGAGGTCGATGTCCGGATAGCCGTCGCGGTCGGGGGCGAGGAACCGTTCGAAGAGCAGGCCGTAGCGCACGGCGTCGACCTTGGTGATGCCGAGCGCGTAGCAGACCGCGGAATTCGCGGCCGAACCCCGGCCCTGGCAGAGGATGTCGTTCTCCCGGCAGAACCGCACGATGTCCCAGACGATCAGGAAATAGCCGGGGAAGCCCAGCTTTTCGATGATCTCCAGTTCGTGCGCGATCAGTTTCCGGGCTTTTCGACGGTACTCGGCGGTCTTGTTCTTCTCGTGGTCCTTCGCGCCCTTGAGAGTGAGTTCCTTCAAGAAGGACGCTTCGGTGTGGCCCGCCGGAACGGCGAACGGCGGGAGCTTCGGTTCGATGTGGTGCAGTTCGAACGCGCATTCCCGGCCGAGCAGCGCCGCGCGCTGCACCGCGCCCGGGTACCTCGCGAAGATCTCGGCCATCTCCTCCCCCGACCGCAGGAACGCCGTCCCCGCGGCGGGCAGCCAGCCCTCCATGTCCTCCAGGCCCCGCCGGGCGCGGATCGCGCTGAGCGCGTCGGCGAGCGGGGCCCGCTCCGGCCGCGCGTAATGCGCCGCCGTGGTCGCCACCGTCGGCAGCCCGAACTCCGCGGCCATCTCGCTCAGCAGGTCGTTGTGCGTGCTGTCCAAGGGGAGGCTGTGGTCGATGAGTTCGACGTAGACGTTCTCCCGGCCGAAGCAGTCGATGAGTTCCTTCAGTTTCTCCACGGCCGCGACGGGACCTCCGGTGACGAGTGCCTTGCGCACCGCGCCCTTGCGGCAGCCGGTGAGCACGACGCACTTCCCGCTGACCTCTTCGGCGACCGCGCGCAGGTCGTAGACCGGCCTGCCCTTCTCGGCTCTTTCCTTGGGCGACAAGGATCCCCTGTCGAAGCCGTACAGTTGCCCGGCGGTGATCGCGCGGTTCAGGCTCAGGTAGCCGTCCTGTTTCTTGGCCAGCAAGAGAAGGTGTTCGCCTTCGGGATCGGCGAACCCGTTCTGCGGTCCGGACAGACCGAAGCTGAGCTCCGTGCCGAAGACGGTGTGCACGCCCAGTTCCCTCGCCGCTTCGGCGAAGCGCACCACGCCGTACATGCCGTCGTGATCGGTGAGGGCGATCGCGTCCAGGCCCAGCCGCGCGGCCTCCTCCACCAATTCCTCGGGATGGCTCGCCCCGTCGAGGAAGCTGAAGTTCGAATGGCAGTGCAGTTCGGCGTACGGCACCCGGCGCGCGGTGGCCCCGTCGTCCTCGCCGATCTGCCCCGTCAAGTCGGGGGGACGCTCGTAGCCCTCCCGCTTGGCGCTCCAGGCGGGGCTGTCACCGCCGTCGCCGGGCTGGACCTCGCCCGCGAGTTCGCGGGCGAGGTCCTTCCACGGCTTCGGAGGGTTGTTCCAGCCCATCGGTCACCGATTCTCGATCGAACGTCTCGGCGGGGGGACGAACACTTCCGCTCGCGGGACGCACGCCGCCCAAGCCGTGTCCAACTCGGCGCGCTGTACCGGGATGGCCGGTTCCTCCAGCCATCGCCGCACCAGCCGCGTGTACTCCTCGTCCATGGTCAGTCGTACTTCCCTTCCAGCGTCCACATCGGGTTCTCGTGGTGTTCGAAGCGGAGCAGCACCGCCTCCTCGGCGTCCGGCCCGTCGGCCAGCAGCACTTGCAACCGGATCCGGGTCCCCGACCGCGCGTGGCCCGCTCCGGCCCGGACACCGACCAGCCACGGCCCCGCCCAGGCGAGGACCTGGCGCGGCTCACCGCCCTCGAAGCTCACGAGGAACGGTGTGGCGGTGACCCGGCGCCGCGCGGTGATCTCCACGACGCGCCCGTGTTCGTCCAGTACCTGGGCGGGCACCGGGCGGGCGAACACCGTCGCCGGAGAAGGCGACGGGAGCCGTCCGGCCCAGTTCGCGTCCGCCTGCGCCGACCTCTCCCGTCTGTCGCCCCACGGCACCAGCCGGACACGTTCGGCGGGATCGCGGCCGCCGTCGAGCACCGCGGTGAAGACGCTCTCCGGGCCGAGCAGCCCCTGCACCCGCACCAGGGCGCGGGCGGCGCGCTCGCCGGACAGGCCTTCGTCCTCTGTGGACGGACGCAGCGCGCCGGCCGCGCCCGCCTGCCACAACCCGAGTTGCAGCGACCGGCCTTCGACGGTCTCCTCCGGCTCCAGCCGCAGCCGCACGACACCGGATCGGGGCCGCGCCGAGCTGTCCCGGACCTTCAGCCAGCCTTCGAACTGCCAGCGCACCCTGTCCGCGACGCCGGACGGGGTCAACGGTTCTGCGCAGCGCCACACTCTTCCGAGTTGTTCGCCGGTCTCGGTGGTGGCGTAGATGCCGAGGCGGGTACAGGCCAGTCCGTGCGCGGCGAGCCCGGCGTGGAAGCGTTCACCGAGCCCTTTCGCCACGAACGCGGCGGCGTCGACCCTGTCGATCGGCGGGTCGAACGCCTTCGCGAGCGAGAGTTCCGGTGGCGGGCGGCGGCGCAGCGGCGGACGTTCGGACCGCCCTCGTGCCAGCCGGTGAGCGAGGACGCCCTCCGTCCCGAAACGCGCGGAGACGTCGCTTTCGCCGAGCGCCGCGAAAGCACCCAGCGTGCGAAGGCCCAGCTGCCGGAGCAAGGTGACCAGCTCGGTTCGCCCTGCTTCGGGCTGATCGAGCTCGCGAATGGGCAACGGGGCGAGGAAAGCCGCCGTCTCGCCCGGCCCGACCAGTGTCGAGCGGCGGGCGGCGAGCGTCGCGGCGAACAGGCCGTCGGCGACGCCGACCTGAGATTCCACCCCCGCCGCCACGGATACCTCGTCCACCAGCCTTTCGAGGAGACCGTGCTCGCCGCCGAAGTAACCGGCCGCGCCGTCGACCGGGACGGCGACGATCCCCGGGCGGACGACCTCGACGCCGACCGCCAGCTCCTCCACCGCCTGCGCGACGGACTCGAAGAGCCGGGCGTCACGGCCGTCGTCCTCACCGAAGACCGCCAGATCCGGGCAGGAGGACTGGGCCTCGCGCCGCCGCATCCCGCGGCGGACGCCGAATCCCCTGGCCACCGCCGTGCAGGCGACCACGCGGTTCGCCGAGAAGACCGCGGCCGGACGGCCGACGGGCTCGCCCGCGACGGCCGCGGCGGCGACCGCGGGCCAGTCCGGGCACCACAGCACCAGCATGCGTACAGGTGGGTTCACGCCGTCCCCCACCTCGCCGCGGTCGCGGTGGGGAAGTCGGCCTTCTCGACTTCGCCCTCGCCGGGGAACCGCAGCAGCGCCGACATCGGCCGGGCGGCCGCACCCCGGCCACCGGCCCGCACCTCGACCTCACGGGTCCGCAGGTAGCCCGAGCCGCCGCCGGTGAAGCCCGTCCAGCGCGCGCGACGGCAGCTCAGTTCGACCTCCGCACCGGGCCAGGAACCCAGCGAAAGCAGCACCGAACCACGGTTACGCGCGCGGGCGGACAGCCGTCTCGCCACGTCGGTCCGGGCGAGCCCCGGACCGACGACCACGAGATCGAAGCCGTCGAGCAGGGCCGCGGTCACCGCCGGGAACTCGGCACCGGGACGGGGGACCAGCGCGAGCCTGCCCACCTCGACCCCGAGTTCCGCGGCGGCGACCACCCCGAGCGCGGGCAGGCCGACCGCGACCGCCCACGCACCGCCGGCGGTGGCGGCGGCGAGCAGGGTGAGCATCAATGACGTGGACCCCAGCACCGAAACGGTGCTCCCGCGCCGGAGCCCCGCGGCGGGCAGCAGACCGGACAACGCCGGGGACACCGGGAGCACCCTTCCCGTCGTCCTCGCGTGTTCGGCCGCGGAAGCCACGCCACTGGCCGTGCTCACTCCTGGCAAAGCCGCCAGCCTCGCCAACGGCAAGGCCCGTGCTTCGACCACCTCCGCTGTCACCGGACCTCGCCTCCCCACGACACCTGAACCGTCCTTTGTGGACGGTTTGAGGGTGCCACGGGGAAGGCGGCACATCGAACGCCTGTTCGATGCCTCCAGTACACCGGTCGGCGCAGCGGTTGTCAAGCGATGAGGGAACCATCACCGGACCTGTCGTGCCCGAGGGCGGGAATCACTGGCGATCACAAGGAAAGCCGCAGCTCAGGGGTATGAAGTAGCGAAAGGTGGCGAAGACCTCCTTCCCTACTTTCAGGGTAGGGAAGGAGGCCTTCACGGAGGCTCACCTTCCAGGCGCGCCACCCCATCGACGGCTGATCGGTCAGGCCACGCGAGGCAGCGAGGCCGGGTGATGGCGCCGGAAAGCGGGCGCGGAAGTGCCCGGCTCACCGTGCAGCCAGTCGTAGAGGAAGTGAAACTCCGGCCCGAACCGGCTCGCCTCGGCATTCAACCGCTCCGGTGACGTGGACGGCCACCGACCGGTCTCGACGCGATCCCGCAGCAAGCGCAACGCCGTCAGCTCCTCGGCCGCGGTGTGCTGACAATGACCGCCCCGGTTCACGAAAACCTGCCGGACCCGATCGGGATCGACGCGGTCGCCATAGGTCCGCTCGTGTTCGGGGGCGACGCCGTCACCGATCGGGTGCAGCGTGACGATCGGCTGGTGGCCGCGTCCCGTCGGCGTCCCGGTGCGGTCGAGCAGCCGGGCGGCGGTGTGGTCGGCCTTGACGCGGGGTGCGGTGGCGAGCTTGGCCAGATCGGCGCCGAGGTCCAGGCCTGCGGCGCGGTAGGCCTGCTTCACGAGGTCGCGTTCACTCGACCGACCGAGCAGGCCGCGGTAATCCACTCCGGTGTTCCCGGTCGGGTTGCCGCCGGCCTGCTTCTCCAGATCGGCGCGGTGATCGCCCCAGGAAAGCTGGTCGTAGACCGCTTGGACGAACTTCGTCTGCTGGCGGATCTGCTCGGTGACGTCCGTGGAGCGGGGATGGTGCGCCGTCGACCAGCCGGGGACGTCGGCGAACGCGTTGGCGAGGGCGAGCCGCGCCCGTCCGCCGGGTGATTCCAGCGCCTCCGCGATCACCTTATGGGCTTTCGCGAGGTTCGCCCGCGGGTCGGCGATACGGACGATCTCGAGTTCGGGCGCCAGCAGCGTCCGGACCGCGAACCCGAGGTCCAGTGCCTGACCGAACAACGCGGAGCCGCCGGCGACCGGACCGCACATCGCCAGCGCGCCGTCGATCCGCTGCGGGAGCCGCTCGGACAGCAGGACCGCGTTGAGCCCGCCACCGGAAGCTCCCCAGGTGAGCACCTGCGCCGGGCGCCCGACGTTGCGGTCGAACCAGGACAGCAGCGCCGTCTGATCGTGAACGGCTTCCCGGGCGGAGAAGCCGTTCGGCTTGCTGTAGAGCGACGCGGCCAGCGCGTACCCCTCGCCGAGGAGGACGGGTTTGGCCTCCGGCCGGTTGGCGAGCTCGATCTCTTCGGGAACGTAGCCCGGCGGGTAGATCCCGTGGTTGTACAGCAGGAGCTTGCCGTTCCAGTTGGACGGCACCTCGACCCGGTACTGGGCGCCGTCGATCGCTCCTGTGTGGACACGGACGTCGTCCGCGGCGAGGGCCGGCGCACCGGTGACGATCAGCGCGGCGGCCAGGATTCCTGTCAACGTCATGCCGGAAATGCTGGCAGCGCAAGGCTTCGCGGGAATCCGTCGAGACGCGGCTTCTCGCCTACGCCTCCCGACGTACGAGCTCTTCCGCCAGTTCGACGACGATCCCCTCCGGGCTGCGGACGTAGCAAAGCCGGTAGCTGTCCTCGTACTGGACCAGTTCGCCGACGAGTTCGGCGCCGTGCGGCCGCAAACGCTCGAGGGCGTCCTCGATGTCCTCCACGGAGAACACGAAGTGACGGATGCCGGGCGTGTTCATCGGAGCGCGCGAATCTTCTGCCTGACCGGACGGCGTCCGGTACTTGATGAGCTCCACACCGCCCTGGCCGTCCGGTGGCCGCAGCACCGCGATATCCGTCCGGACCCCTTTCAGGCCGGTGAGGCGATCGACCGTGTCACCCTTGAGTGACGCCTCGCCTTCCAGTTCGAGACCGAGTGCGATGAAGAACGCCTTGGCCGCTTCGAGGTCGTGGACGACGACGCCGACGTGTTCCAGTTTCTTGAGTGTCATGACAGTTCCTTTCAGGCGCTCTGCCGGCGCATGAGCTCTTCGACGGCGGTGGGCAGCGTGGTCTCGAAGTCGATGAGCTTGACCCAGGTCGGGGTCACCACGATCCGGACCATGCCGTCGTAGAGCGACCGCACCTGCTTCTCCCACTCGATCCGCTGCTCGGGCGTCATCTCGTAGGTGCCGCTCCACTGCATGTACTCGTCGGGGATGCCGTCGACGTAGTCCAGCTCGACGGTGCCGCGGAGGAGCAGGATCTTCGGCGGGTGCGATTCGGTGTCGATGGTCAGGGCGACGGCGGGGTTGCGGCGCAGCGACGGCAGCTTCGGCGCGTTCGTCGGGGTGCACATGACGATCTCCTTGCCGTTCCAGTGGATGCCGATCGGGATCGACCGCGGCGTGCCGTCGAGCGCGGTGTAGGCCAGCCGAGCCAGGTCACGGGCCAGGAGCTCCTGGCTGAGCGGGCGGTTCAGGATCTCGTCGATCGTGTTCTGCTGCATGTCGCTCTCCTCGAGTCGCCGTCTTCGCGGACACCCCAGGGACGCGACCGTCCTCCGCACTTCGACACTCCAGAATGTGACCCGCATCACATCACTTTTAGTGGGCTAATCGCGATCCGTTGTCGAAAGCGCCCCCGGCCAGGCGTCGCCTCTATGAAGGCACACGAGAGAGGACAGTCATGGCGAAGGAATCCGAGGTCCGCTTCGAGGGCTTGATGCCCACCACGCCCGCCGACACCTGGGCCGCGATCACCACGGGCAGCGGCGGATGGCTCTGGCCGATCCGGTACGAGCCGCGCGACGGCGGCGCCGAATCCGGCCTCACCCCGAACGGTGGCATGGTGACCGTCTGGAAACCGTCGAAACGCTTCGTCACCTATGCCGAGGACGAGAAGGGCTGGTTCAACACCCTCGAGTACGTCCTCGAGCCGAAGGACGGCGGCACCTACCTGCGCTACGAGCACATCACCGTCTTCGACGACTGGGACGTCGACTACGACGCGTGCAAGCGGCACACGGCGTTCTACTACCACTCGCTGAGCGAATATCTGACGCACTTCAACCTGCGTCAGGCGAAGTACTTCAAGGCCGACGCGCCCGAAGCGTCGACGGCCCCGGAGGCGTTCGAGGCCGTGCGGGTGGCGATCGGCGCGACGGTCGCGGGCGATCAGGTGCGCTTCGAAGTGCCGGGTGCCGGCACCGTCGAAGGCGTCGTCGACTACCTGACGCCGGCGTTCATCGGCGTCCGGACCGAGGACGCGCTGTACCGCTTCTACGGCCGGAACGCCTGGGGCCGGCCTGTCGGCATCGGCCATCACCTGTTCGCCGAAGACGCCGACGCGGACAAGGCCGAGAAGGCGTGGACGGCCTGGCTGAACGGCCTGTACGCCTAGCGGGGCAGGTTCTTCGCGAGCTCGGCGCCGACGGACTTCGCCGCTTCGGCGGACTCCCCGGGCGGAATCGGCGAGTTCGTGAAGAACCCCTTGTCCCAGCCCTTGTAGGTGACGATGACGACGTACACGCCCTGAGTGAACCGCAGCTCTGCGCCGCTGAAGGCACTGTCGGTGTCCAGGGAGACGAGAACCGCCTTCGTCCCGATCCCCTGCACCTGCTGCTGACGCTCGGACGGCGCGGCCGACCCGACGGAGGACTTCGCCGCCCGCTCTTCGGCGTCCGGTCCTTCGTGGCGATAGACCATGACCTGGAGGGTGCGGTCGTGGACGTTGTCGCCGTCCGGCGCCGACCAGGAGCAGCCGACCTGATTGGTGACGATGTCACCGGCCTTGATCTCGTTCTCGCGGGTGCCCTGGAAGCTGTTGGTGACCGTCTTGTTCAGGGCCTCCGGGGAGACCTTGCACTCGGTGGGCGGCGGCTCGGAAACCGGCGCCTTGCCGACCGACGAGTAGTACTCCGACGCGAAGATGCCGCCGGGGATGCCCAGTCCGAGCAGCACCACGCCGCCCACGATCAGGCCGACGATCAGCCCGGTCTTTTTCTTCTTGGGCGGCTGCCCGTAACCCGGCATCGGCGGGCCGTACCCGGGCGGCGGACCGTATCCCGGGCCACCGGGTGCGCCGTACCCCGGGGGCGGGCCGTAACCCGGCCGGCCTCCTTGCCCAGGTGGCGGGCCATGACCCGGTCCCTGGCCGTACCCCTGCGGCGGCTGGTGCACCGATCCTCCTAGCGATCCTTGCGTACGCGCGCGTCGCGATTAGCCCGCTAAAGGCGACACGCGGCCAGCATGGCACGGCGGCCCGGGGCGCGGGTGGCCGATGGGGTCAGCCCACCGAATCGAAGGCGGCCATGGCGACCGACTTGGCCGCGCCGGAGAGCACGTCGGCCGGTATGCGCTCGTCCGCGAAGAAGCCCTTGTCCTTGCCGGAGTACATGACCCAGACCTGGACCTTGCCGCGCTGTGCCCACAGCTCCGCCGTGCCGTGCGCGCTGCCGTACCGCTCGAGCCGGGACCACGCCCGGTCCGGGATCTCCGGCTGCGGGACGATCTCGCCCTTCGTCGGCGGGTGAAAGTCGCTCGCCTGCCGTTCGGCGTCCGGCCCGGTGAAGGCGGTGATCGAGACGTACAGGGACCGATAGCGCACGTGCTCGTCGGGCGTGGGCCGCCAAGTGCACGAGGTGAGCTTCGACGACGTGGCGGCCGCGGACGGCGGGTTGACCTTGACCTCGGTGAGGTTCGGGACGCCGAGGCGCTCCATCGTCGGCCGCAAGGCCTCGCACTCCGGCGGGGCCGGGGTCGACGTCGGGACCGCCCCCGTCGACTCGTAGTACTTCGACGCGAAGATGCCGCCGGTGACCCCGCCGCCGACGAGCAGCGCCGTCAGCGCGACGATCACCAGGATCAAGACGATCCGGCGTTTCTTCTTCGCCTTCGCCACCACCCAGGGCGGCGGAGGCGGCGGCCCGCCCGGTCCTTGAGGCTGATACATCCGAGTTCCCCCCTCGGGAACGCCTTTAGCGGGCTAAACGCGATCGGATCGCGATTAGCCCGCTAAAGGCGTTTTGACGTCAGTGAGCGAAGTGGCGCGTGCCGGTGAGGTACAGGGTGACCCCGGCGGCCTCGGCGGCGGCGATGACCTCGGCGTCGCGGATCGAGCCGCCCGGCTGGACGACGGCGCGGACACCGGCCTCCAGCAGGACTTCGAGGCCGTCCGGGAACGGGAAGAAGGCGTCCGAAGCGGCGACGGCGCCCTTCGCCCGGTCTCCCGCCCGCGAGACCGCGAGCCGCGAAGAGTCGACCCGGTTGACCTGACCCATGCCGACGCCGACGGTCGCGCCGTCGTTCGCCAGCAGGATCGCGTTCGACTTCACCGCGCGCAGCGAACGCCACGCGAACTCGAGGTCGGCCAGCGTCCGCTCGTCGGCGGCCGCGCCGGTGGCCAGCGTCCAGTTCGCCGGGTCGTCGCCCTCGGCGGCGATCGTGTCGACGGTCTGCACCAGCACGCCGCCGGAGATCGGCCGGAACTCGATCGGATCCGGCGAAGTGATCGCGGGCAGCTTCAGCAGCCGCACGTTCTTCTTGCGCTGCAGGATCTCCAGCGCCTCGGCGTCGAAGTCCGGGGCCAGGACGACCTCGGTGAACACCTCGGAGATCTGCTCGGCGGCCTCGCGGCTCACCGGCCGGTTGGTCGCGATCACCCCGCCGTAGGCCGAAACCGGGTCGCAGGCGTGCGCCTTCCGGTGTGCCTCGGCGACGTCCTCGCCGACCGCGATCCCGCACGGGTTGGCGTGCTTGATGATCGCGACGGCCGGGGCCTCGAAGTCGTAGGCGGCGCGGCGCGCGGCGTCGGTGTCGACGTAGTTGTTGTACGACATGGCCTTGCCGTGCAGCTGTTCCGCGTGCGCGAGGCCAGGGCGCCAGTGCTTGTACAGCGCGGCCTTCTGGTGCGGGTTCTCGCCGTAGCGCAGCACGTCGCCGCGTTCCCAGGTCGCGCCGGTGAAGTCCGGGAAACCGGAGTCGTCCGCGGGCGCGTAGACGTTGGCGAACCACGCGGCGACAGCGGTGTCGTACGCCGCCGTGTGCGCGTAGGCCTGGGCTGCGAGCCGCTTGCGGTCGGCCAGCTCGAAACCACCGGCGGCGACGCGCTCCAGCACCCAGCCGTAGCGGGACGGGTCGACGACGACGGCGACGCTGCTGTGGTTCTTCGCCGCCGCGCGCACCATCGCCGGGCCGCCGATGTCGATGTTCTCGACGCAGTCTTCCGGGCTCGCGCCCGAGGCGACAGTCTGCGTGAACGGGTACAGGTTGACCACGAGCAGGTCGAACGGCGCGATGTCCAGCTGCTTGAGCTGCTCGACGTGCTCCGGGCGGTCACGGTCGGCGAGCAGGCCCGCGTGCACGCGCGGGTGCAGCGTCTTGACCCGGCCGTCGAGGGACTCGGGGAACCCGGTGACCTCTTCGACCGGCGTCACCGGCACCCCGGCGTTCGCGATGACCTTCGCCGTGCCGCCGGTCGACACGATCTCGACACCCGCCGCGTGCAGCCCGGTGGCGAGTTCGAGCAGGCCGGCCTTGTCCGAGACGCCGATCAGCGCGCGCCGGACGGGACGCTGTCCCTGTGCGGTACTCACGAAAACCTCACCTTTCGTCCCTCGACCGCGCACCCGCTCCGGCCGAGCTTTTCGATCGTTTCCACCAGGAGCCTGCGTTCCACGGCCTTGATCCGCTCGTGCAGGACGTGTTCGTCGTCATCGGATTCCACGATCACCGGCTCCTGCGCGATGATCGGCCCGGTGTCGACTCCGGCGTCGACGAAATGGACCGTCGACCCGGTGATCTTGACGGCCATCGCCAGCGCGTCGGCCACGGCGTGCGCGCCGGGGAACGACGGCAGCAACGCCGGATGCGTGTTGATCACGCGGCCGGGGAACCGCGCGAGGAATTCGGCGCCGAGGATCTTCATGAATCCCGCCGAGACGACCAGGTCGGGCTGGTAGGCGGCGACGGCTTCGGTGATCGCCTTGTCCCAGGCCTCGCGGTCCGGATGGTCGGCCATCCGCACGGTGAACGACGGCACGTCGGCGCGTTCGGCCCGCGTGAGCGCCTCGATCCCGGTGCGGTCGGCTCCGACGGCGACCACCTTCGCCGGGAAGTTCGGCTTTTCGACGGCGTCGAGCACGGCTTGCAACAGCGTGCCGGAACCGGACGCGAGGACGACGAGCTTCACCGGAGTGGGCAGGTCCAACCGACTAGCCAGAACGGGCTCCTTGCCACGGCGGTACGCACTCGGGCGTACGGCGCTTCACCTGGTCGCGACAACCCTAACGGTCGCCGCCGGGCGCGCTTTCGTCGCCGGACCCCTCGGTGGACTCGGTCACAACGATGTCCTGCTCGGGCTCGGTTTCGGGCTCTCGTTCCGCAGGGGTCTCGTCGTCGTCCTCACCCAGCTCGCGGGCGAGTTCCGCTTCGGCCTCGTCGTCGAATTCGTCGTCGACGTCGGTTTCGGTTTCGGTTTCGTCAGCCGCTTCGTCCTCTTCGGACTCGACGGCTTCCTCCTCGACTTCGGTGAGGTCTTCGGCGCCGGGTTCTCCTGGCGGCTCGGGAGCCTCGTGCGCTCCGGCGAAGAACGCGACGAACCCGCCGGGGACGACGATCCAGCAGAAGGCGATCACCGACGCGACCCCGACCGGCACGCTGACCGGGTCGAACGGCCCGTCGCCGAGCCTGCCGCCGGCGACGGTCCCGAGGACGACGCAGCCGAACGCGACGAGCGCGCCCGCGACGGCGACCGCCCGCATCCGCAGCATCGGATCTTCGTCGATCGTGCGGATCTTCCAGCCGACCAGCGCGCCGGCCAGCGCGGGCAGGAGCAGCAACGCGGGCCACCAGACAGCGTGGTGCGACGGGATCCCCGCCAGCACCGGCACCCCCGGCAGCTGTCCTTCCCGGTAGCCGAACATGCCGACGGTCAGCGAACCGACCGAGAACCCCGGCCCGGTGGTGAAGGACAGCGCGGCGACGACCGCGTTCGGCAGGTACGCCACGGAAAGCGCGAACAGGCCGAAGCTCGCACCGAAACCGGGCTCGAACAGACTGTCCACAGTGGACCACGAGAGCGCGGTGGCCGCGGTGAACACCACGGCGCCACCGGCGATCATCGCGGCGAGACCGAGCGCGCCCGCGCGCAGGCCCCGGACGGCGACCGGGTCGAACCGGTCCCGCACCGCGGCCGGAAGCCCACAGCGTTTGGCGACTCCCGCGACGGCGGCCAGCCCGGCGATGAGTCCCGGCACGCAGAAGGCGGTCAGCGGGTTGACCCCGATCGGCGATCCGCCGGCCAGCAGGGCGATGACCACGCCGAACAGCGCGTGCGCCCCGGCTATCACCGTCACCACCGGGACCGCGTCCGCCGGGGTCCGGCCGCCGATCCGGCGCGTGGCCCGCGCGGCCGCCCTCGCCGCGAGCCACCCGACGACGAGCGTCGGCAGCAGCGGCAGCACGCCGAGCGGATGACCGGCGAGTTCGAGTTCCACCTGCCAGGAGGCGAGCCAGCCCGGCCCGGCGGCGAGCAGCGCGCCGGTGGCGGAGAACCGGGACCGGTCGGCCATGAACACGACCACCGCGAGCACGGCCGCGACGGCGGTGTAGGAGAAGAGCAAAGGCGCGCAGGCCGCGGCGAGCAACACCCGAACCCGCTTGGCCCTGGACACCTCCGGCTCGGGGACGAGGTCGCTCACCGGCTCTTCGCCCGGCGGGCGTTCGTCGCGGGTGAGCAGCTTCATGATCCGCACCATGACATCCGGACTGAGCCGTCCGGGTGAGGCACGCCGCCATCGGATGGCGCGCGTGGCCCAACCCACCCGGTCGGGTAACCCCGGAAAACGAAAGCACCCGCTGTGACACGGAGAGTCACAGCGGGTGCTTTTACGTGCGAGAGGTCAGCTCTGCCGGTCGAACCCACCCGGCGGCGTGCCCGGGTTCTGGCCCTGCTCCGAGGACGGCGGCTGCTGGAAGAACTGGCCCTGCTGCGGCGCGTACGTCGTGGCCTGCTGGCCCGGCGGCTGCGTGACCGGCGGCTGGAACCCGCCCGGCTGCGCGAACGGGGCGGACGGCTCACCCTGCTGCTGGCCCTGCTGCTGCCCCGACCCGGGGAACGGCTGGACCTGGGTGGCGGCCGGGCCCTGCTGGCCCTGCTGGCCGAACGGACCCTGCGGGCCCTGCTGCGGGAACTGCTGGCTGTAAGGGGCCTGCGGCGCCTGCTGCTGCGGCTTCGCGGCCGGCAGCTTGAGGACGTCGTGCTCGAACAGCAGCGCCGCGACCGCGACCAGCATCTGCAGGATGCCGAGGATCAGGACCACGGTGAGGATGCCGGGAAGCGAGACCTCCGGGCGGCCCTCCCCGCCGTCGACGGTCGGGTAGCCGATGACCAGGTCCAGCGCGCCGAACGCGCCGAGAACGCTGAACAACGCGGCGAACGGCAGCGTCTTCGGACCGCGCGGCAACGCGTGCAGCGCCGCGAGCAGACCGGAGACCAGGAGGAAGACCGACACCTCCTTGGCCGCGTCGGCCTCGTCGGAGAAGCCGATGAAGAACTGCACCAGGCCGAGGACGGTGACGGCGAGCGCGAGCAGCAGCGCCAGGTTCAGCGGGCTCGCCGGTGACGACGGCGCCTGCTGCTGCGGGAAGGCTCCCGAGCCTGGGTGGGGCTGAGGGGGTTGCTGGCCGCCACCCTGCTGGGGGTAGCCGGGCCCACCGCTGGGATAGGACATCCGAATGCTCTCCTGTCGTTGGACCGGCACCCCGGGGCGCGCGGAACTCCCGGGACAAACGAGGCGGCTGTGATGCTCGAACGCTAGCGCACGCACGGTCACCCCACGCCTCGGGCTCTGAGACGTCTGTACACCCGATCGGGTTCCACGCGGAACCCCCTCGGCGACGCCCATTTCGCGTTTAGCCCGCTAAACGCGAACGGCGGGCCGGGCACCTGGTGAGGCGCCCGGCCCGCCGGGGAATGCGTCAGTCTCCGAAGGATCAGAGGCTGTTGTACAGCTCGCGCGCCAGGACGGCGGTCTCGCTCGGGGTCTTCCCGACCTTGACACCGGCGGCCTCGAGGGCCTCCTTCTTGGCGGCGGCCGTGCCGGAGGAGCCGGAGACGATGGCGCCGGCGTGGCCCATCGTCTTGCCCTCGGGCGCGGTGAAGCCCGCGACGTAGCCGACGACCGGCTTCGTCACGTTGTCCTTGATGTAGGCCGCGGCGCGCTCTTCGGCGTCGCCGCCGATCTCGCCGATCATCACGATGACCTTGGTCTCGGGGTCCGCCTCGAACGCCTCGAGGGCGTCGATGTGCGTGGTACCGATGATCGGGTCGCCGCCGATGCCGACACCGGTCGAGAAACCGATGTCACGCAGCTCGTACATCATCTGGTAGGTCAGCGTGCCCGACTTCGACACGAGACCGATCGGGCCGGCACCGGTGATGTCGGCCGGGATGATGCCCGCGTTCGACTTGCCGGGGCTGATCACACCGGGGCAGTTCGGCCCGATGATGCGGGTCTTGTTGCCCGTCGCGACCGCGTGCGCCCAGAAGTAGGCCGAGTCGTGCACCGGGATGCCCTCGGTGATCACCACGGCGAGCGGGATCTCGGCGTCGATCGCCTCGATGACCGCGTCCTTGGCGAACTTCGGCGGCACGAAGATGACCGAAACGTCGGCGCCGGTCTCCTTGATGGCCTCCTCGACCGTGCCGAACACGGTGAGGTCCTTGCCCTCGACGGAGACGGTCTGGCCGGCCTTGCGGGCGTTGACGCCACCCACGATGTTCGTGCCGGACTTCAGCATCTTCGTCGCGTGCTTCATGCCCTCGGAGCCGGTGAGCCCCTGGACGATGACCTTGCTGTTCTCGTTGATGAAGATCGACATCTCACGCACCTGCCGCGGCGAGCTCGGCGGCCTTGTCGGCCGCGTTGTCCATTGTGTCCACCACGGTGACCAGCGGGTGGTTCGCGTCGGCCAGGATCTGACGACCCTCGATGACGTTGTTGCCGTCCAGCCGCACGACGAGCGGCTTGGTGGCCTCGTCGCCCAGGATCTTCAGCGCCTCGACGATGCCGTTCGCGACCGCGTCGCAAGCGGTGATGCCACCGAAGACGTTGACGAACACGCTCTTCACGTCGGTGTCGTTGAGGATGACGTCCAGACCGGCCGCCATGACCTCGGCCGAAGCGCCGCCGCCGATGTCGAGGAAGTTGGCGGGCTTGACGCCGCCGTGCTTCTCGCCCGCGTAGGCCACGACGTCCAAAGTGGACATCACGAGGCCCGCGCCGTTGCCGATGATGCCGACCTCGCCGTCGAGCTTGACGTAGTTGAGGTCCTTGGCCTTGGCCTTCGCCTCGAGCGGGTTCTCCGCGTCCTTGTCGACCAGGGCCTCGTGGCCCGGCTGACGGAACGAGGCGTTCTCGTCGAGGGTGACCTTGCCGTCGAGGGCGATGATCTTGTCCTGCGGGTCACGGACCAGCGGGTTGACCTCGACCAGCGTCGCGTCCTCGGAGACGAAGGTCTCCCAGAGCTTCACGACGACGTCGGCGGCCTCGTCGACCACGTTCTCCGGGAACTTGCCCGCGGTCAGGATCTCGACGGCCTTCGCCTTGTCGACACCGATGATCGCGTCGACCGGGATCTTCGCGAGCGCTTCGGGACGCTCGACGGCCAGCTGCTCGATCTCCACGCCACCTTCGGCCGAAGCCATCGCGAGGAAGGTGCGGTTCGCACGGTCCAGCAGGAAGGAGAAGTAGTACTCCTCGGCGATGTCCGAGGCTTCGGCCACGAGCACGCGACGCGTGATGTGACCCTTGATGTCGAGACCGAGGATCGCCTCGGCCTTTTCCGCGGCCTCGTCCGGCGTCTGGGCCAGCTTGACGCCGCCGGCCTTGCCGCGGCCGCCGGTCTTGACCTGCGCCTTGATGACGACCTGGTTGCCGATCTTCTCGGCGGTGGCCTTGGCTTCTTCGGGGGTGTTTGCCACGGCACCCGGCAGAACCGGTACTCCGTGGGCGGCGAAGAGATCCCTCGCCTGGTATTCGTAGAGGTCCACTACTCCAGTCTCCTGACGACACGCCACTGTGGTGGTCCGTTGCCGGACCGCGCTGTCGGACCAGTCGAGGTTAGCGACCTGCGCAGAAGCAGGGGACTCCGCACCTGGTGAAGTCGGTCACCGTACGCGGTCAGACGGTGTTTCCACGGTGTGAGACCGCACACCGGAGACCCAGTTCGCCGCCTCTTCCAGGCTTTCGAAGGCGTTCTCGAACTTGCTCGGGCCGTTACCGACTGCGAAGAGGAGGACGTCCGGGAGCGCTTCGGCGAGCCCTTCCGGCTCACTCGCGCCTCGCACGACGCCGAGGATGTCCGGATCCTCCTGTTCGGCCGTCCGGATCAGGTGATCGGCGGTGTCGAGACGTCCGGCGTAGACGACCTCGACCCCGGCGTCGCGCAGCAGTCGCCCGAGCACGGCCGCCGCACCTTCCTCGACGCCGAACTCGGCCAGCACCACGCGAAGGAGACGACGCGTCACTCGGACCGCCGCGATCCCACGACGGCCATCCCGGCCGCGACGAGGGAGACGACGGCGGCGCCCAGCGCGAGCCAGAACCCGATACCCGCCGAAGAGCCTTCGTACGCCGAGCCGACGAGCGGCAGTTCCGCCGCGCGCAGGCCGAGCACCAGCGCGGCACCGGCCAAGGCGGCCGCGGCCGCGATCGGCCTCGAACTCACGACGAGCGCGTACAGCCCGAGCACGACCGCGAGCGCGCCGAGCAGTCCCCACGACGCCGCGCCGAAGTCCGACCACAGGCCAGGGGCGGTGTAGCCGGGCGCGGTGAACACGGGCGTGCCGAACGCGGCGATCGCCAGCACCGCCGCCGCGACGACCGGGGTGAGCACGGCGCCGTTCGCTCGCGGTTCGTCCATTCCGCCGTCGTCCGAGTCGTCGCGCTCCACCACACCGGTGATCACGGCGGCGAGCGCCGCGACGGCCGCCAGTGCGAGCGCGACGAAGGTCCAGGTGACGCCCGGGCCCGCCGAGTAACCGACCTTGTCGGGCGACGGCAGCGGCAGATCGACGCCGAACAGTGCCGGATCGACGGCCTTGTCCTCGGTCACGGACAAGGCCGCGCTCAGCACGGCCGCCCCCGCGAGCACGACCCCGGCCCACGTGGCCGCGACGACTCCCCTGGCGAACGCCGAGAGCCGCGGCACGAACACGAACAGGGCGGGCACGGCGAGTACGACGGCCGCGCCGAGCAGCAGCCAGCGCGACGGCGTCTCCGGGACGGGCGTCTCACCGTTGGCCGTCAGTACCGGGGTCAGCGCACCCGCGACCGCGGCCGCGGCGGCGAGCAGCGCCAGCCCGCCGGTGGCCAGCCGCCACCAGAACAGCCCTGGCAGCCGGGCCTCGCCCGCCAGGTCACCGGTGACCGCCTCGCCGGCTTCCGCGACGTCGAACCTGGTGAAGGCCAGCCCGAACAGCCCGAGGCCCGCGACGGTCACCAGCACCGAACCCGGCGCGACCGAGAGCCGGTCCACGACCAGCCCCGCGACCACCGGCGGCACCCCGACCGCGAGCGCCGCCAGGCCCGCGCCCGCGAACCCGCCCTTGCCGACCCCGGCCGAGGGCGAGCTCACCGCCACGAGCACGGTCAGCGGGAGCAAGGCCGCGAGCAGCAGGTACCCGGCCATCGCGACCGTCGGTCCCTCGAAGGCATTCTTGGCCAGGAGGTACGCGTTGCCCGAACCCAGGGGCGCGAGCAGCAGGCCGATCCCGCCCGCCACGCCGAGCACGGGGCCGAGCAGCCGCCAGCGGCGACGTCCGTCGAGTTCACCGGCCAGTTCGGCCTCGTCGCGGGCGGTCCCCGCGGCGAACGCCCCGGCGGCGAGGGTCAGGAGGTGGCCGGCCACCAGCGGCCACAGCCCCGGCCCCGCCGGGGGCAGCGCGAGCAGGCGATCGGCGAGGAACAGTTCCGGCCGCGCGGCGAGGGATCCGTCCGCGAGCAACTGCAGGTCCAGCAGCAGCCGTCCGGGCGCGAGCGCGGTCAGGCCGAGCACCAGTCCCGCAGTGAGTCCCGGACGTCCCGTCGACACCGCGTAGAGCACGGCCACCGCGGGCGCCAGGGCCAGCACGACCAGCAACGGCGCGGCGGTGAACCCGGGCGAACCACCCCGGACGACGGGCATCAGCGCCCCGGCGGCCAGTGCGACCGCTCCGGCCGACACCAGCCCCGCCGACAGCACGAGCGCTCGCGGGCGGGCGCCCGGTTCGCTCCGGAGAAGTTCGGCGGACGCGGTCCCGGGGACGGCCTGCCCGGTGGAGTTGTCACCGGGGTGCCGTGAGCGCGAAGTCATCGACGGCGACGCTAGCAAGCCGTGCCCGCCCAGGCCCGCCAGCAGGGGGATCGCGGGCCTCACCGGCGCTCGGCCGGGCCTCGCCGGACCGCTCAGTGCACTCACCGAAGCCCTGGATCGCGGTAAACGTCCTTCAACATCGCTGGGCAACCGGTTATTTCCCTCGTTTGCCTCCTTTCCGGCCCTCCGGTACCCCCGAATGGCCGCTTGATCTTGTAACGCAGATCACAAGGTTACGAGTAAACCTCCTCTAACTTTGGGTAATCTTCACTGGACAACGGCCAGATCGTCGTCGCCCGATCGGCCGAGAGGGCCGTCAAATCTTGCTGATCGGGGTGCCGCTTCGTTACTGTCCCCTGGTCCCCATTACAGTCAGATCACGAATGAGAGCACCGAACGAACCACCCCCGAGGTCGTTCACCGGGTTCCCCCGCCCGGGCTCTTGATCCGACTCCCCGAACATGGAAGGCCCCGTCTTGGCTTCACACCGCTCCCCCGGCGGCCAAGCTCCTTCCCCGGCGCTCGAGAACGCACTCGATGGTGCGGTCGTTCGCGTCCGGGGCTCGCACCGACTGTCGCCCCCGTCTTCGGCCCTTCGCGGCCGTGTCGTGGTCGCAGCCGTCGCTGCCGGCGCCTTCGCGGCCGCCGCTGCCGGGCAGACCCTGAAGTCCGTTTCGGAATCCTCCGACGCCGCAGTCACGCCGCTGGCCAGCGCGCAGGACGCGAGCGCCTCGTTCGCCCTCGGCGGTGGAGCCGGTGGCGGCGCCCCCGAGCTGCTGCCGACCAGCCAGTCGGCGAACGCCTCCGCCGAGGCCCAGAAGCTCTCGGACAACAACAGCATCACCCAGGCCCGCGTGAAGCGTGAGGCCGAAGCGGCCCGCAAGGCCGAAGAAGAGGCCAAGCGCCCCAAGACCTGCATGCCGACCAAGGGCACCTTCACCTCGGGCTTCGGTGCCCGGTGGGGCACGAGCCACCTCGGCATCGACCTCGCGGCCCCGATCGGCACCCCGATCGTCGCGGCCTCCGACGGCACGGTCATCGAAGCGGGCCCGGCCAGCGGTTTCGGCCTCTGGGTCAAGGTCCAGCTCTCCGACGGCACCGTTCACGTCTACGGCCACATGAACTCTTTCTCCGTCCGCGAAGGCCAGAAGGTCAAGTGCGGCGAGGAGATCGCCGAGGTCGGCAACCGTGGCCAGAGCACCGGCCCGCACCTGCACTTCGAGGTGTGGCAGAACGGCTCCAAGAAGATCGACCCGCGCCCGTGGCTCGCCGCCCGTGGCGTCAGCGTCGGCTGATCGAGCCTCTTTCCCGCTTTTCGCATCCCGGCCAGTACCGCCGGAAGCACCGGCGCGCCGGGCAACGAAGCTCTGGCGCGCCTTCAGGACCTCCGCTCCCCCCGTTTCGGGCACAAGGGAGCGTCGCAGGTTCTCTGATTCGGAGCACGTCCGGCTTTCCGGGCCCTCAACTGGCTCACGTGACGCCATCGGGCAGCTTCCGGACGAAGTAACCCCACGGCGGTCTGCCATCCCGTGCAGAGTCCCGCCGGGCGCCGTTCGATCGGCCACCATCCGGCGAAGAACCCGTGGGAAGGCCGGTACCCGGCTGATCGCGGCCCGAACGACCATCGCCGCGCGTGCCCGTATCCGACACACCGTCCGGCCCCGACCGGTTCGTGCGTCCGCGGTAACGCGCGCCAGGCCGCGACCAGCCTGAGCACTTCCGGCGGTTCCGGACCCCGATCCGGCCCCGCCCCTTTTCAACACCCCGCAAGCTCTCAAGTACCCCAGCGGAGAGCGCACCAAACAAGACCCCGTCCGCACCGTGCGCCCCCTCTCCGTTCCGGGGGGCATACCGGCTTGCCCAGCATACCCCAGCGCATCGAACTCGTGTTCGATGGCACAGGTATACGGGAAGGGCCCGACAGTTTTCGGGCGCGGCGAAGAAACCGCAGGTCAGAGCTACAGTTTGACCATCGGGACGCTGCCGATCAGCATCAGCCGGACCTTGCCGGCGGCACCGAAGTCGATCGTCGCGGTGGCCCGGGGCCCTGCGCCGTCGCAGGCGATGACGGTCCCGAGGCCGTACTTGTCGTGGCTGACCCTGTCGCCGACGTCGAGCTTGAGCGCGACGGTGTCCTTCCAGCCCTTGCCGAACGGGCTCGTGCCCGCCGACCTCGACGACGACGCGGCGCCGCCGCCACGGCTTCCCCACGTCGTCGCGGCGCGCGGCGAGCCACCCGACGAACCGAAACCGCCGGAGGACGACGACGGCGCGAGCCTGCGCCAATCGACCAGGTCGGCGGGAAGCTCGTCGAGGAACCGCGAAGCCGGGTTCATCTGCGGCTGGCCCCAGGCGGAGCGCACCATCGAACGGGAGACGTACAGCCGCTTCCTGGCGCGCGTGATCGCGACGTAGGCGAGCCGTCGTTCCTCGGCCAGTTCGGTCGGGTCACCGAGCGCGCGCATGTGCGGGAAGATCCCGTCTTCCCAGCCCGTGCCGAAGACGACCGGGTACTCGAGGCCCTTCGCGGTGTGCACGGTCATCAGCGTGACCACGCCCGCGTCGTGCCCTTCGCCGTCCTCGCCGCCGTCGGCCGCGGGAATCGAGTCCGCGTCCGCCACCAGCGAAACCCGCTCCAGGAACGCGGGCAGCGAGCCCGGCTCCGGCACTCCGGCATCGGTGGGTTCGGCCTCGGGGAGTTCGCCGTCCGGACCGGCGACCTCGGCGGTGAATTCGGTGAACTCCCGCGCGACGGTGACGAGTTCCGTCAGGTTCTCCACCCGCGACGCGTCCTGCGGGTCGTCGGACTCCTCGAGTTCCGCGCGGTAGCCCGTGCGCTCCAGGACCGCTTCGAGGATGTCGGCGACCTCGGCGCCGCTCTCGGCGACTTCGCCCAGTTCGTCCAGCAGCTCGACGAAACCGGTGATCGCCTTGGCGGAGCGCGGGTTCAGCAGCGGCACCTCGCCGTTGACGGCGCCGCGCAGCGCCTGCGCGAACGAGATGCGCTCCCGCTCGGCGTACGTCGCGATGACCGCTTCCGCGCGGTCGCCGATGCCGCGTTTGGGGACGTTGAGGACGCGGCGCAGGCTGACCGTGTCCTCCGGGTTCGCCAGCACCCGCAGATACGCGAGCATGTCCCGGACCTCGCGCCGCTCGTAGAACCGCACGCCGCCGACGACCTTGTAAGGCAGGCCGAGGCGGATGAAGATCTCTTCGAAGACCCGCGACTGGTTGTTGGTGCGGTAGAAGACCGCGACGTCGGAGTAGTCCGCCTCGCCCTTGTCCGCCAGCGCGTCGATCTCGCCCGCGACGAACGCTGCTTCGTCGTGCTCGTTGTCCGCGACGTAGCCGACGATCTTCTCGCCGTCGCCGGAATCGGTCCACAGCCGCTTCGCGCGCCTGTTCGGGTTGCGCGCGATGACCGCGTTCGCCGCGTTCAGGATCGTCTGGGTCGAGCGGTAGTTCTGTTCCAGCAACACGGTCCGCGCGTTCGGGAAGTCGCGTTCGAATTCCTCGATGTTGCGGATGGTCGCGCCGCGGAAGGCGTAGATCGACTGGTCCGCGTCACCCACGACGCACAGTTCGGCGGGCTCGAGCCCGGCCTCGTTCTCCTCGGTGCCGACCAGTTCGCGGATCAGCGTGTACTGCGCGTGGTTCGTGTCCTGGTACTCGTCGACCAGCACATGCCGGAACCGCCGCCGGTAGTACTCGGCGACGTCCGGGAAGGTCTGCAGGAGTTCGACCGTCCGCATGATGAGGTCGTCGAAGTCGAACGCGTTGGCCTGGTTGAGCCGTCGCTGGTACTCGACGTAGACCTCGGCGACGCGGCGCTCGAGGTCGTTGCCCGCGTCGGCGACCGCCGTGTCCGGGTCGATCAGTTCGTTCTTGAGGTTCGAGATGTTCACGGCCAGCGTGCGCGCCGCGTACTTCTTCGGATCGATGTCGAGATCCCGGGCGACGAGCGTGATGAGCCGCTTCGTGTCGTCCGAGTCGTAGATGGAGAAACTCGACGACATCTCCAGCGTTTTGGCCTCACGGCGCAGGATCCGCACGCACATGGAGTGGAACGTCGACACCCACATGGCGTTCGCCCGGCGGCCGACGAGGTCGCTCACCCGCTCCCGCATCTCCGCGGCGGCCTTGTTGGTGAACGTGATCGCCATGATCTGGCCGGGGTGCACGTGCCGCTCGGCCAGCAGATACGCGATCCGCCTGGTCAGCACCCGGGTCTTGCCCGAACCCGCGCCCGCGACGACCAGCAGCGGTGAGCCCGCGTGGGTCACGGCCTCGCGCTGCGCCGGGTTCAGGTCGTCGAGCAGGTCGGAGTGCCGGGACTTGGCCGGGCCGTCCGCTGGGAGATCGAAGAGGGTGTTCATCGCCGGTCCACGCTACAGCGCCGGGCGTAGGCGCCGTTGCCGCCTGCCGTCCGACGCGCGGGCGGTGTTCGCGGCGGAGGATCGGATGCCATGGACACCAACGGAATTCCCTCCCGGCTCCGGGCCGCCGACGCCGACCGCGAGCGGGTCGCCTCGCTCATCCAGGCCGCCGGCGGCGAAGGCCGTCTCAGCCTCGAAGAAGTAGAAGACCGGCTAGGCACTGTGTATTCCACCAAGTACACGGACGAACTGGCCGCGCTCACCTCGGATCTGCCGAAACCCGCGCCGAAGCGACGCACGGTCGTCTTCGGGCATCCGGCGGTGCGGATCCACCTCGCGGTGGCCGTCGCGCTCTCGGTGCTGCTGATCGTCCGCTGGACGGTTTCGGGGGTGCCGTTCTTCTGGCCCGCGATGCCGATGTTCTGGCTGGCCATGAGCGTCCTCGTACACGCTCGCGTCCGCGGAGCGCGACGTGATTTCGGCCGGGGTGACGGCGTCTCTGTGGCATAATGATCGGCATGCGGCACGCGACGCGATTTTTTTACGGGACCCGGACTCCGGCTCCCGTGATCGCATAGTGCCTCCAAATGCCATCACCCGAAGCCCCGGAGTCCTCGGACCTCGGGGCTTTCGCTGTTCCGGGGGCCAGCAGGGAATCCGGACCGAAGAGAGGTCCCGATGAACACCACACAGAAGCCGGACGCCGAAGGCCCGATCGCGTCGGCCGAGGAGATCGGTGAGCTCCGCAAGGAGATCGACTGGCTCGACGGCGAGATCCTGCGGCTGGTCAAGCGCCGCGTCGAGGTCTCCAAGACGATCGGCGCGACCAGGATGGCCGCGGGGGGCACCAAGATCGTCTACAACCGCGAGATGGACGTGCTGGCGCGCTATCGCGAGCTCGGGCCGGAAGGACGCCAGCTGGCGATGGCCCTGTTGAACCTGGGCCGGGGCAGGCTCGGGCGGTAGGCGACAGTGGGCTTCGGGGCTCGTGGTGGTCACCAGGTCGCGTTTCGGGTTGGCGCCATGGGGCCGGACCGCGAAGGGCCGCTTGCCTACCTTGACGGTAGTGAAGGGGGCCTTCACTACTTTGCGATCCCCAACTTTCGCTCCACCCGCACCAGAGTCCGCACGGGGGTGGGGGGGGGGGGGGGGGGGGGGGGGGGGGGGGGGTTCCCTCCCCCCCCCCCCCACCCCCACCCGCCCTTGCGCCCTCCCCCCCCCCCCCCCCCCCCCCCCCCCCCCCCCCCCCCCCCCCCCCCACCCCCGTGACCAGCGAATAGCCAACTTCGCCAAACCCTGGCGCTCGACGCAGTGAAGGGTCTTCACGTACTTCAGGGCGACCACGGCGCCGGTACCGAATGGGTCAGGTCGGTCTTGAGTGGCGTTTCGGGCCAGGGGCCCAGTCACACGGACGTACCGGCTCGGTCGCCGGGGCAGGCTCGGGCGGTAGGCGACAGCAAAGGTCCCCCGCTCTCCCCGCGGCCGGTTCGCGTTTAGCCCGCTGAACGCGAACGGCCACCCGCGCCCGCGTCACGATTGCGTGCAGTGAGGCGAAACTCAGGGTGTTCCCCGAGCCATGACGGCTCGGGACCAGGCAAACTGGACACATGATTAACCTCATCGCCGTGATCATCGCGATCGCCGGTGTCCTCGCGGCATTGGGCCATCTCGGTTATCTCGCCATGCTGAACAACGCGGCGGGTAAGCGCGCGGGCGGTACCCCCATCGTCCAGTACGTCAAATCGCGCTGGCCGATCGCAGCGGGTACCACCGCGGCCTCTTTGTTCGCGTGGTTGCTCACTAGTGGGGGAACGCCGCTCGACATCATCGCCATTTTGCTTGCAGCGGGTAGCGGAATCACCGCCACCAAAGCCCTGCAATCGACCCAGCAGAAGTACCGCAGCGGCAACTGAACGGCTTCACCAGCACGGATAGCACTGCGTAACGTCACCAAGGCCCGTTCGGCCGCGCCCGACCGAGTGAAACATCTGCAACTTGCAGAGCGGGTGAAGACTTGCGGGTGTCGAGCTTTTAGTGTGGATCCCGTGAGGACCCTTGCGTCTGGGTCGGGCGATGCCCGAATGGCGCGCGGGGGCATCGGCCCCGCGCGTCCACAGTCGCATGCGCGTGCATTTGCTCACGAGAGTGCCCGGGAGTCTGCAAGCGAGGGATCCCGTGAAACCGCTGCTCCGTTCGGCTTAATCGGTGTCACATCGCCGTCAGGGGTGGCCCATGAGGGGGTCGCTCGGACATGAACGGCAGGGTGGGACACCAGGAACGGGACGGCGCCGCGCACGCGGGCCGTCACCGGGCGGGCGGCACTGAAAGCTGGACACCACCCGTGCCGCCCCGGCGGCAGCGCCCGACCGGGCACGGGCATCACGCGCACAGCGAGTTCGCCCCGCCTTCCACCGGTTCCCTGCCCCTGCCGCCACCGCGGAACAGGAGGGCGCCGAACCCTGGCTATGCCCCATCGAGCGGCAGCCTGCCGCTCCCCCAGCCCGCTCGCGAGGTACCCGTGGAACGCCCGGCCCGCGTCGAGGTCTCGTTCACCGAACCCGTCCTTTCCCCCGCCGAAGAACGGCGCGTGAAGGCGGCCCAGCGCACGAAGGTGACACTGACCGCGCCCGCTCCCCGCCGTCCCGAACCGGTGGAGATCGACGAAGGTGACGACGACGTCCGCGTCTATGTAGCCCCTCCCCCCGACGGCCTGAGCACCTTCGACCTCGGGTCGGTGCCCGCCTCGGTGACCCCGCCGAAGACCTGGCGCAAGGCCGCCTGGTTCGCCGCGGCCGCGTCCGCGCTGGTCGTCGTCGGCCTCCTCTTCGCCGGTTCGTTCCTGGTCGGCAAGCCCGCCCCGGAGCAGCAGAGCCAAGGCGGCTGGCCCGGCTACCGCGGCGGCAGCCCGCTGACCAACGAAGGTCTCGCCGGCAACGGCGACCCGGCCACGCCGCCGCAGGGTGGCGCGGCGGGCAACCCGTCCGGTTCCGCGACCGACTCCTCCACTCAGGACGACCGCAGTTCCGCCAACTCCGGCACCTCCACGGACGACGACGGCACCGGCGACGGCGGATCGCGGCCCGACACGGGCGGACCGGCCACGACCGGGCGGCCCGCGCCGTCGTCGAGCGATCGGCCGCAGAAGCCGCCGGTCATGCCCGCCGACCGCACCACCACGACCTCCCCTTGGTACGCGTCGCAGCCGGACGCGCAGGCGATGGGCGACAACACCGAGGTCTTCCTCAACTCCGTCACCACGAACCCGAACGAAGCAGCCGCGGTGACCTCCGGAGGCCTGCGCGAAGAAGGTGCGCAGGGCCTCCGTGAGCGCTACGCCGACGTCGCCTACTTCGAGGTGAAGAAGGTCAGCATCGACCAGCGCCGCGGGGTCACGGTCAACACCGTCGAAGTCACTCACAAAGACGGCACGAAGACCATGGAGCAGCGCACACTGACCTTCGGTGACGACGACAAGATCGTCGACGACGGCATGTAGGTGTCACGCACGTGCAAGTGTCCTGTTCCTCTGCACGTGCGGTGCGGCGAGCGGTTGTCCCTGGTCCGGGTGGGTGACCTAAGCTGCCGTTCGTCGTATCGCGACGGCATTCCGGCGATAGAGCCTGGCCGCGGACCGTCTCGACAGGGTTACCTGGCGACTGCAGGGTCCGCACCGTTCAGAAGACGGCCGCGCGGACCAGAGGCGTCGGCCGAACGGCCTAGCGCCTGCCCCGGACCAGAGCGAGGAATTTCGTGCTTGATCGACAGCGCATACGGCGTGAGGACGCCGTACGTGTCGAGGACGTCATCCCGGAAGAGATCCTGAACGACACCCGCGTCGACCGCGAGTACCTCGAGCAGGTCTTCCGGGAGCCGCAGAAGTTCGTTCCTTCCCGCTCCCGCGAAGAGCCGTCTCCGCGACCCGAGCCCGAAGAAGAGCCGGAAAGCCGCACCGCCCGGCGGGCCAAGCTGGCCGGTCTGGTCGCCGCCGGACTGCTGGTCGCGGGCGCCGTCGTCACCGCGGGAGTCCTCGCGGGCACCCAGCGGCAGAACCCGGCACCGGGCGCCGCCGCACCCGAGGTGATGAGCGGAGCCGCCGCACTCGGCGGGCTCGCCGTCCCGGACGCTTCCGAGTCGCAGCACAAGCAGGAGACACCGACTCCCGCGGGCACCAGCACGACGGCCCAGCCGTCCTCGGGTACCGGCCAGGGTTCGGCCCCTCGGCGGGGTTCGGCGTCCAGCAGCACCAGTTCGCAGCCTGCCGCCAAGCCGGCCGCGGTCAGCACGGCCGAGGACAAGATCGGCGCGGTCCGGAAGTTCTACCAGACCGTCGACGCGGATCCCTACGGCGCGATGTCGCTGCTCACGCCGGTGCTGGCCGAGTCCGAAGCGGGCAGGCTGATCCAGGCGTGGAGCTCGATGGACGCCATCCAGATCCAGGATCTCCGGGAACAGGCCGACGGCACGATCCTCGCCGTGGTGACCATGCGCAATCCGGACGGCGGCCTGTTGCGGGTCACCCAGGTGCTGGAATTCGCCGACGAGACGACGGGCCTGATCACCGACGCCCGGCTGCTGTCCGCGCAGCACATGTGACGAATACCCGGCGTCGAACAGCCCTCTACCCAGGGCGATCAGAGCGTACCGCGTGTGTGTGCGCAGAGTGAGCGCCTAGCCTTGTCACGAGTCGGTCTCGGAAAAGCCGGCACACAGACCACTACATGTGCATACGCTCCAACGCTGTGGCGTGCTGAAGGCCGCACCGCGTGCGCGGACCACTCCGCGACGTGAAGACGGAGCCCAAAGGGAGGTCGCGTGAGCGACGAGGGTCGCCTGGTCGCCGGTCGATATCGCATCGCCGGGCGGATCGGCACGGGCGCGATGGGTGCCGTCTGGCAAGCGCACGACGAGGTACTCGGCCGCACGGTGGCGATCAAGCAGTTGCTGCTGCAACCCGGCCTCGAGGCTCACGACGCCGAAGACGCCCGCCAGCGCACGATGCGCGAGGGCCGGATCGCCGCCAGGCTGCACCATCCGAACGCCATCTCGGTGTTCGACGTGGTCACCGACGACAACGGTCAGCCATGCCTGATCATGGAGTACCTGAACTCCACCAGCCTCGCCCAGGAGCTGCAGGAGCACCGGACGCTGCCACCGATCGAGGTGGCCAGGATCGGCGCGCAGGTCGCGGCGGCGCTGACCGAGGCGCACGCGGTCGGCATCGTGCACCGGGACATCAAGCCCGGCAACATCCTGCTGGCGCCCAACGGCACCGTGAAGATCACCGACTTCGGCATCTCGCGGGCCAAGGACGACGTCACGGTCACGAAGACCGGGATGATCGCCGGAACCCCCGCCTACCTGGCGCCCGAGGTGGCCATCGGTGGCGACCCCGGCCCGGAGTCCGATGTCTTCTCGCTCGGCTCGACGCTCTACGCGGCCTGCGAGGGCCAGCCGCCGTTCGGCCTCAGCGAGAACACGCTGAGCCTGCTGCACGCGGTCGCGGCCGGGCAGATCATCCCGCCGCGCCAGTCCGGCCCGCTCGCGAGCGTGCTGGCCGTGCTGTTGCACCCGGAGATCCGGCACCGTCCCACCGCCGAAGAGTGCGAGGAGCTCCTCGCCGCCGTCGCGCGGGGTGAAACGCCGCTGGGCGGTCCCGCGGACGAGACCCTGCTCGCCGCCCCGGTCGCGGGCGCGGTCGCGGGTGCGGGCGTGACCCAGGCGCTCGACAGCGAATCGGCCGGGCACTCGGGCTCGCTCCTCGACGAGCAGGCCGCGGCGGGTTCGTACTACGACGAAGACGACTATCACCAGCCTGCCGCGTCGAGGTACCCGGAAGACGACTACGACGGGTACGACAACTACGACGAGACGGCGCTGCTGTCCGAACGTGGTCACCCCGGCGGCCCGACGCCCACGCGCGCCGTGCCGATCCCCGCGGGCGCCTACGCCGACGATCCCTACGACGACGACTACGACGCCCCGCCTCCTCCGCCGCCGCCTCCTCCCACCCGGGCGAAGACCAGCCCGGTGGACGAGGACGACGACGAGAAGCCGGGCGCGTGGAAGAAGCCCGCGATCATCGGCGGTGTCGTGGTCGTGGCGCTGGCCGCGCTGGGCTTCTGGCTGTTGAGCCCGAACAACCCGGAGACGCCCGCGCAGGTGGGGAACTCCTCGACGAAGCCGACCCCGTCGGCGACGTCCTCGGCCCCCGAGACGACGGAATCGCCGTCGGAGACGCAGTCGGCCGAGCCGCCCAAGGAAACGGCGAGCTCGTCGAAGAAGACTTCGACCAAGGCGACTCAGACGGACGAGCCGGATCGGCCGACCACACCGAAGTCGACCCCGAAGACGACCCCCACGCCGACTCCGACGAAGACGCCGACACCCACTCCGTCCGACACACCGACACCACCGGTCTCGACCCCGGCCGGAGCATGATCCGAGGCAGCAATTGAGTTCTGAAGGTTCCATCGTCGGCGGCCGGTACCGCCTGGACCAGCCCATCGGGCGTGGCCGGGCGGGCATCGTGTGGCTGGCGTTCGACACACGCCTGCTCCGCACGGTCGCGATGAAGCGCATGTACCTGCCCGTCGGCCTTCCGACGGACCGGGCGGAACAGGCCAAGGCCGTCGTCGTCCAAGAGGGCAAGGACGCGGCCAAGTTCGAGCACGCCACCGCGATCAAGGTGTACGACGTGCTGCCCGACGGTCCGGACGTGTGGCTGGTGATGGAGTACATCCCGTCGCGCGGGATGTCGACCTTCCTCGCCGAGCACGGCAGGTTGACCGCGGAGCAGGCCGCCGCGCTGGGCATCATGCTCGGCCGCGCGCTGGCCGCGATGCACGAGGCCGGGGTGGTTCACCGGACCGTCGAGCCGGGCACGATCCTGCTGGCCGACGACGGCGGCGTGAAGCTCACCGACATCGGCATCACCGGCGGCGGCGCGAGTCCCGCGTACCGGGCGCCCGAGGTGGCGCGCGGCGAACCGGCGACTTCGGCGTCCGACGTGTTCTCGCTGGGTGCGACGCTGTACACGGCCGTCGAGGGCGTGCCGCCGTTCGGCGAGGACGGCGAGTCTTCGGAACGGCCGCCGCAGACCGCCGGTCCGCTGGCCGGTGCGCTGCGCAAGATGTTGCGGGCCGAGCCGGACGTGCGGCCGACGATGGCCGACACCGTCCGCTCGCTGGGCGCGATCACCGAGGGGCGGCAGACGGCGTTCATCCCGCCGACGGCGCCCGCCATGCCGACGATGCCCGCCTCGATGCCGTTCCCGATGCACCAGGCACCTCAGCAGCAGGCACCTCAGCAGCCGCCGCCGGTTCCGCAGTTCCCCCAGCACCAGCCGCAGCAGTATCAACCGCCGCAGCCGCCGCAGCAGTACGTGCCACCGGCACCGCCGCAGCAGCAGTACGCTCCCGCGGCGGCGCCGGCCGCGGCGAAATCGCCCGACACCCGCAAGTGGCTGATCACGGCGGGCGCCGTCGTGGCGGCGATCCTCCTCGGTGTGCTGTTCGCGGAACTGTTCCTGATTTGAGCTAGAGCCGCTCGAGAACCAGAGTCACCAGTTCGACGGGACGGCTGAGGAACGGGCTGTGGCTCGCCCGCCAGGTCACCTGCGTTTCGCACCGTGCGGCGAAGTGGGCGACCATTTCCGGTGCCAGCGCCCGGTCTTCGGAGCAGGTGATGTAGGTGGTCGGAGTGTCCTTCCAGGCCGCCCCGATCGGCGATTCGGTGAAGATCGAGACGGGCTCCGGGCGCAGCAGGGCCGTAGCCCGCTCGGCGACGGCGTCCGAGCAGTCGGCGTACAGCGCCTCACGGACGGCGTCGAGATCGAGGTGGGTCATCCCCGCGTCGTCGAAGGTCAGGGGCAGTGACTCCGGTTCGCGGCCGGTTTCCTCTTTGACCCGCTCGATCCAGTACTGAGCGGTCTCACCCGGTTCGCTGACGATCGCGGCCAGGAGGATCAGGTGGGCGATCCCCTGGAGCCCGCTGGCGATCACTCCACCGTAGGAGTGCCCGAGCACCACCGGCGGTTCGGCCGCCTTGTCGACGATCTCCTGGACGATCCGGGTGGCTTCGGCGACCGGGCGCGCGCCGATGTCGGGGACGGTGACCTCGGCGCCTTCCTGTCGCAGACGCTCGGCGACGTCGTCGAAATGGGCGGGCTGGTGCCAAGAGCCGTGCAGGATGATCAGGGGACGCACGGGGGTCCTTTCGCCGGCGGAGTTCGTGACTTCCTTGCCAGGCTGTCGACCGCCGGCCCGGCTGTTCAAGCTCAGCCGGTTTTCGTGCCCATCTGATCCCGGTTGTCTGTCCGGTCAGGCCGCTTTCGCCGCTTCGCGGATCGCGCTGAGGAACCTTCGCACCGCGGGATGTTCCCTGGCGTGCGCGGCGACCGCCGCGTGGATGGAGCGCACCGGATCGGGGCGGCGGACCTTGCGGATGGCGACACCGGGATGCGGGGCGCCGAGACCGAGTTCCGGGATCAGCGCGACCCCGAGCCCGGCGGCCACGAACCCTTGTGCCGTCTGGTAATCCTCGGATTCGACGACATGGTTCGGGGCGAATCCGGCCGCGCCGCAGGCGTCGAGCAGGATGTCGCGGCAAGCGCCGGGAAGACCGTCGACACCGACCCACGGATCCTCCGCGAGCTCGCCGAGGTCGAGGACGCGCTTGCGGGCGAGCCGGTGGTTCTTCGGCAGGATCGCGCGGTACGGGTCGTCGAGGAGGTGGATGTACTCGACGCCCTTGACGCGGGGAGTGCTGGTGGGGAGCACGATCATCGCGACGTCGGCCTTGCCGGACTCGATGTCGGGCATCGAATCGTCGGGCTCGACCAGTTTGAGGTCGAGGCGGACGCCCGGGAAGTCCCGGCGCAGCGCGGCGACGGCCAAGGGCACCAGGGAAGCGCCGGCCGTGGCGAAGTAGCGGATCGCGAGCCTGCCGGTGCGGCCTTCCTTGAGTTCGGTGAGCGCGGCCTCGGCCTTCGCGAGCTGAGTGCTCAGCGTTTCCGCGTGTTCGGACAGCAGCGAACCGGCGGGTGTCGGGCGCACGCCGCGGCCGACGCGTTCGAGCAGTTCGACGCCGGCTTCCCTTTCCAGGGTGGACAATTGCTGGCTGATCGCGGAAGGTGTGTAGCCCAGGTTCCTGGCGGCGGCGGTGATCGAACCACTACTGATCACGGCTCGGAGGACCTGCATGCGGCGGACGTCCAGCATGGTCCGATCTTACAGTTCTTCTTAAGGCTCCCTGCAGTTATTTTCGCTTGTCCTTACGCGTCGGCGCGGTGAAGCTGAGCCAGGCACTTAAGGAGGACCAGGTGGGCGAGACGAAGACCCTGCTGCGGATCGGCGCGCTGGCGCTCATGTGGGGATCGAGTTTCTTCTGGATCAAACTGGGGCTGGGCGCGTTCTCGCCGGTGCAGCTGGTGCTGGCGCGGGTGGCGCTCGGCGCGGCGGTGCTGATCGGGCTCTGCTACCTCGGGCGCGGCAGGCTGCCGTCGGGGCGGCGGATCTGGGGACATCTGACCGTCGCGGCGTTCTTCCACAACGCGCTGCCGTTCCTGCTGTTCGCGTGGGGTGAGCTGACCGTCGACTCCGGGATCACCGGGGTGCTGAACTCGACGACGCCGCTCTGGGTGCTGCTGGCCGCGCCGATGCTGGGCACGCGCACGAAGATGACCGCGGTCCGCGTCGCCGGACTGGTCGTCGGGCTCGCCGGGATCCTGCTGATCTTCGCGCCGTGGGAGGCCTCCGGGCTGCTCAGCTGGGGCGCGCTGGCCTGCCTCGCGGCGGCCGCGAGCTACGGGTTCGCGTTCGTCTACGAGGGCAAGTACCTGACCGGCACCGGCGACTCGCCGCTGTCGCTGGCCGGTGGGCAGATGCTGGTCGCGACCGGGTTCCTCCTGCTGGCGATGCCGATGGGCGGTTTCTCGCCGGTGCACCTGAGCACCGGCGCGATCGTCGCGGTCGTGATCCTGGGGATCGGGTCGACCGGGATCGCGTTCGCGCTGAACTACCAGCTCCTCGCGAGCGAGGGCGCGGTCGCGGCGTCGATCGTCGGGTACCTGCTGCCGGTGGTTTCGGTGCTGCTGGGGGCGGTGTTCCTGGCCGAGCCGCTGAACTTCCGGGTGATCGCCGGGATGGTCGTCGTGCTGGGCGGCGTCGCGCTGACCCGGCTCCGCCCGAAGGAGCGGGGGACCTTTGCTACCGCCCCGGTGGTGGAGCGGCCGCTGGCGATCGCCGGGGAGACGGCGCCGTGACGACGACCACGACCTTGTGGCGCCCGACCGGTCCGGCCGAGCTCGACCTCGTCCGCGAGTCGGGCTGGCGGGAGTGGCCGCCGCGCCTGCCTGAGCAGCCGATCTTCTACCCGGTGCTGAACGAGGACTACGCTATCAAGATCGCCCGCGACTGGAACGTGCGGTACGACGGTGCGGGCTTCGTGACGCGGTTCGAGGTCGAGACGGACTTCGTCCAGCGGTACCCCGTCCAGCAGGCGGGCGGGAAGACCATCCTGGAGCTCTGGGTCCCGGCCGAGGAACTGGCCGAGTTCAACACGCACATCGTGGGGAAGATCGAAGTGACCCACGAATTCAGGCGGCCCGTCTGACCTGCGTTTAGCGGGCAAATCGCGATGCGGTGGGGCCTGGGGGCTCGCCGGATCGCGTTTAGCCCGCTAAAGGCGACGCGTCGTCAGAAAACGGAGACGACGAGCAGGGCGGCCATGACCAACTCGACCCAGAAGTAGAGCCAGCTCGGGTAGAACCGCTCGGGCCGCTCCGCGAACCGGGCGACCATCCGCCCGAAGGCCATCCCGGCGAGCGCGACGGCCACCGCGATCGCGGCGCCCCGCTGGATCCCGCCGACGTCGAAGGCCGCGAAACCGAGCAGCACGGCGATCGCCACCCCGAAGCCGCCGTAGACCGCGCGCACCTCGGTCCGCGCGGTCGCGGAGTCCAGTTTGATGCCGAACGGCCGGATCAGCCGCCCCGGCGCGGCGAGCCCGAGCAGCCCCATCCCCAGGAAGAACACGGCCACCAGGCCGATGAGAACAGGCGCCATCTAGACGAGGCGCCGGTCGGAAGCCCAGCGCGAAAGCTCGTACCGGTTCGAAAGCTGCGTCTTCCGCAGAACGCTCGAAACGTGCGTCTCGACGGTCTTCACCGAGATGAACAGCTCGGACGCGATCTCCTTGTACGCGTACCCGCGCGCGAGCAGCCGCAGCACGTCGCGTTCCCGCGGCGTCAGCAGGTCCAGGTCCGGGTCGCTGATCGGCGCGGAACCCGGCCGGTCGGCGAACGCGTCGAGCACGAACCCGGCCAGCCGCGGCGAGAACACCGCGTCACCGTCGGAGACCCGCACGACGGCGCGCACGAGTTCCTTCGACGAGATCGTCTTCGTGACGTAGCCACGGGCCCCGGCGCGGATCACGGCGATCACGTCCTCCGCGGCGTCGGAAACCGACAGCGCGAGGAACACGACGTCCGGCAGTTCCGGACGGATCCGGCGCAGCACCTCGGCGCCGCCGCCGTCCGGCATGTGCACGTCGAGCAGCACGACCTGCGGTTTGGTCCGGGCGATCCCCGCGACCGCCTCGGCCACCGAGCCCGCCTCGCCGACCACGCGCACGTCGTCGGTGATCGAGTCCAGCTCGGTGCGCACGCCCGCCCGGAAAAGCGCGTGGTCGTCGACGAGGAAGACCTTGACCGGTTCTCGCGTCTGCTGGTTCTCCGTCACGATGCTCCCTCACTCGCCCTGTCCCGTGAGCATAGCGACCTCACGCCGCGCCCTTCCCCGCCTTGACCGGCATCTCCAGCTGGACTTCGGTTCCTTCACCCGGTGCGGTACGCAGTTTGAGCTTTCCGCCGTGCCGCTCCATCCGGCCGCGGATCGAATCCGCGAGACCGTGCCGATCGCTCGGCACGACGTCGGGGTCGAACCCCTTGCCCCTGTCGCGCACGAAAACCGTCACCGCTGTCGGCTCGACCTCGGCGTACACGCTGACTTCGTCGACGCCCGCGTGCTTGGCGGCGTTGACGATCGCTTCGCGGGCCGCCTGGACCAGCGCGGTCAGCGGCTCGTTCAGCGTGGCCTCCCCCACGACCACCTGCTGCACCGAAATCGCGAACGCGTCCTCGACCTCGCCGCACGCGGCCGCGAGCACCTCGGACAGCTGCCCGCTGACGGCTTCCTCTTCGGTCTTCTGGCTCTTGCCGTATCCCGTCGGCCCGTACAGCCAGCCACGCAGTTCGCGTTCCTGACCGCGCGCGAGCCTGGCGACCTCACGCGGCGATTCCGCCTGCTTCTGGATCAGCGCGAGGGTCTGCAGGACCGAGTCGTGCAGGTGCGCGGCGATCTCGGCGCGTTCGTCGGTGCGGACGCGGGCGGTGCGCTCGTCGGAGAGATCACGGACCAGGCGCAGCCAGAACGGGACGGTCAGCACGGCCACCCCGAACAGCGTCGCGATCACCGCGACCAGCGCGAACTTGACCTGGTCGATGCTGCCGCTCTGCAGGACGACGACGCCGATCCCGGTCATCACCAGCGCGACACCCGCGACGACGCGGATCGCGGCCGACCAGCCCCCGCCGCCGAGGAAGGCCCCGGCGACACTGCCCTTCCCGCTGAGACGCCAGCGCCTGCGCTGGGACTCGTCGGCCTCACGCCAGACGACCGCCGCACCGATCATGGCCAGCGCCAGCGGGATGGCGACCCAGCCGCTGATCAGGCCGGTCAGCGTGCCGCTGGCGACGGCAAGGCCGACACCCAGCGCCATCAGGCCGAAAGCCTGCTGCTTCTCTTTCGGCGCGGTTTTCTCCGGCTCGACATCACCGCTCTGCTGCTGGACGAAGACCCAAAGCAGGCCGTACGCGAGCAAGCCGGTGCCGTTCAGCGCGGCCAGCAGCGCGAACGCCGTCCGGACCCAGAGCACCTTGACGCCGAGGTGGTCGGCGAGGCCGCCGGCGACACCCGCGATGGCGCGGCCGGAGCGGCGGCGATACATCTTGGGCGGCTCGAACGGGGCCGGGGACAGGCTGCCGGGCACGGGCACCGGAGGGCGCTCGATGATCATCGGCTGCACCTGCACGGTGAGCTCGTCGGGGGCGGATTCCTGCACGTTCTCCATGGTCACACGGAGCACGGAACTGATCCATCGGGGAAACCCCTGACTCTTCCCGCTGGGGGAAACCTCAGGGGACTTCCCGGATGTGGCGAGGGTCGGGCGGAGCGCATTCTTTGTGGCATGAGTGGGAGTGAGACACACACGCCGAAGCACGGCCCAGCGGCCGGCTTCGAAGCGACCGTCAAGGATTTCTGGCGGAGCAGGCCGGTCCGTCCGGCACACGGCCGCAAGTTCGCCGGTGTCGCCGCGGGAATCGGCTACCGGTACGGCATCGACCCGACCGTGATCCGGGTGGCGCTGGTCGCCGCGACCGTGTTCGGCGGCTTCGGTGTCTTCATCTATCTGCTGGGCTGGCTGTTCCTGCCGCAGGAAGGTGACCGCGTTTCCGCGTTCGAGGGCCTGATCGGCCGGGGCCGCGCGTCGAGTTCACCCGCGTTCGCGGTGCTGCTGCTGATCCTGCTGTTCCCGGGACTCACCTGGACCCTGAGCGGCGGCTGGCTGACCGACGGCACCGGGCTGATCGGTTTCGCGCTGATGGCCGTCGCGCTGTACTTGCTGCACCGCAACCGCGGGCAGTTCAACCGGCCGGTGCCGCCCGCTCCGGCTCAGCCGACCGCCGCGTTCTCGATGGCGTCCTCGTCTACGGCGACCTCCGCTTCGGCTGCGACCGAGGGTGGCTGGGACCCGCTCGCGGCCGACCCGTCCGCTTGGGATCTGCCGAACGCGTCGCAGTCCGGCGGTCTGCCGCCGCAGAGCCCTCCGCAGCCTCCGGCTCCGCCGGTGCCTCGCGGCCGGAAGTCGAAGATCGGCGCCGCTACCTTCGGGGTCGCCGTGCTGGTCGGCGGCGTGGGCACCGTCCTGGGCTTGGACGGCGAAGCGTGGTTCTCCCTGCAACACGTCATCGGGCTCACCCTGGGTGTGGTCGGGATCGGGCTGGTGGCCGGTTCGTTCGTCCGGGGCGGCCGCGGGCTGATCGGGCTGGCGGTGCCGCTGGCGATCGTCGGGATGGCGCTGACGACGGTCCCGTTCGAGAACTTCTCCGTGAAGGGCGGTGTCGGCGACCTGAGCGCGACGCCGAGCGCGGCGTCCGATGTGCTGCCGGAGTACCACCGCTCGGCGGGCGACATCGACCTCGACCTGACCAAGCTGCCCGCGGGAGCGTCGGTGACCACGAAGGTCTCCAGCGGAGCGGGCAACTCGACGGTGCTCGTGCCGACGGGCGCCGAAGTGAAGGTCACCTGTGAGACGGGAGCGGGCGAAGTCGATTGCCTCGGCCAGTCCCGCTCGGGGGTCGGTGAGGACGCCGTCGACTTCACCTCGGCGGGCACCAGCGGCCAGAAGATCGTCCTGCAGGTCAAGAACAGCGTCGGAAATGTGGAGGTGCGTCGTGGCTGAGTACGACTACGACAACTACGACAGCACGCAGACCCAGGCGGCTCAGCCCGCGAAGCGCGGGGTGGACGTCTTCACCCTGATCGTCGGGATCGCGACGCTGCTGGTGTCGGGTTACGTCCTCTCGGACGGCTCCTCGTGGCTCCCGCAGTTCGACTTCCGCTGGGTGATGGCGGGCGGCGCGATCTTCGTCGGCGTCCTGCTTCTCGCCGCTTCGCTGCGCAAGAGCCGCCGCTAGCGGCCCCGCTCACGACCCACTCCACTCCTGAAGGCCCCGGCCCCTCGCCGGGGCCTTCGCCTTGCCCAGGGCCGCGCGACTTTAGCCCCCTAATCGCGATCCGATGGGCCTCGGGCACCTGAGGGACCCAGAGTGCGTTTAGCCCCCTAATCGCGATCCGGGTCGCGCAGGTGCCCGGGACCGCCAGATCGCGATTAGGGGGCTAAACGCAAGTCGGAGCGGGTGCGGGTCACTCCCACTCGATGGTGCCCGGCGGCTTGGACGTGACGTCCAGGACCACCCGGTTCACCTCGGCGACCTCGTTCGTGATGCGGGTCGAGATCCGCTCCAGGACCTCGTAGGGCAGCCGCGTCCAATCCGCGGTCATCGCGTCCTCGGACGACACCGGCCGCAGCACGATCGGGTGCCCGTAGGTCCGCCCGTCGCCCTGGACTCCGACACTGCGGACGTCGGCCAGCAGCACCACCGGGCACTGCCAGATTTCGCCGTCCAGCCCGGCCGCGGTGAGCTCCTCGCGCGCGATGGCGTCGGCCGCGCGCAGCGTCTCGAGACGCTCGGCGTCGACGGCGCCGATGATCCGGATACCGAGACCCGGGCCGGGGAACGGCTGCCGCTGCACGATCGTCTCCGGCAGCCCGAGCTCCAGCCCGACGCGCCGCACCTCGTCCTTGAACAGCAGGCGCAGCGGCTCGACGAGCTCGAACTGCAGGTCGTCGGGCAGCCCGCCGACGTTGTGGTGGCTCTTGATGTTCGCCGCGCCCTCGCCGCCGCCGGATTCGACGACGTCCGGGTACAGCGTGCCCTGGACCAGGAACTTGTAGTCGCCCTCGGCCTTGAGGTCGCGCTCGGCCTGCTCGAACACGCGGATGAACTCGCGGCCGATGATCTTGCGCTTCTCCTCGGGGTCGGTGACCCCGGCCAGCGCGTCGAGGAACCGCTCGCGCGCGTCGACGGTCACCAGGTTGACCCCGGTCGCGGCGACGAAATCGCGCTCGACCTGGGTGCGCTCGCCGGAGCGAAGCAGGCCGTGATCGACGAACACGCAGGTCAACCGGTCACCGATGGCCCGCTGGACCAGCGCGGCCGCCACGGCCGAGTCGACGCCGCCGGAAAGGCCGCAGATCGCCCGTCCGTCGCCGACCTGTTCGGCGATGCGCTTGACCTGGTCGTCGACGATGGACGACGTCGTCCACTGCGGCCGGATGCCCGCGATGTCGTGCAGGAAGCGGCGAAGCACCTCTTGTCCGTGCGGCGAGTGGTGCACCTCGGGGTGGTACTGGACCCCGGCGAAGCGGCGCTCGACGTCTTCGAACCCGGCGACGGCGGCACCGTCACTCGACGCGGTCACGGTGGCGCCCTCGGGAGCCTTGGTGACGCTGTCGTTGTGGCTCATCCACGCGGGCTGGTTGTTCGGCAGCCCGGCGTGCAGGACGCCGCCCTCACCGGTGACGCGGACCTCGGTGCGGCCGAACTCGCGGATCCCGGTCGGCTCGACCGTGCCGCCGAGTGCCTGCGCGAGCACCTGGTGGCCGTAGCAGATGCCGAGCATCGGCACGCCCGCGTCGACCAGCCCGGGGGCGAGGGCGGGGGCGTTCTCCGCGTACACGCTGGAAGGACCACCGGAAAGGATGATCGCGGCCGGATCCTTCGCGAGGATGTCCTCGGCGGTGGCGGTGTGCGGGACGACCTCGGAGTAGACCTGAGCCTCGCGCACGCGGCGCGCGATCAGCTGCGCGTACTGCGCCCCGAAGTCCACGACGATTACCGGACCGGTGGGACTGGGCACCTGAAACCTCCAGATCAGAGCAGTACGCTTCCCCACCATCGTCCCAGGTGGGCCGGGTCACCTCGCCGCCAACCCCCTCACGATTCAGGACAGCGGCTGACCGCTAGGGGCCCTACCGTCGGCGGACATGAGCATCGACTGGAGCAAGGAACTCTCCGAACAGCTCGAGTGGCACTGGACGCAGCACTTCCGCCCGCGGCTGAACACTCTCACCGACGACGAATACCTCTGGGAACCCGCCGAGGACTGCTGGTCGATCCGTCCTCAGGAGGGCGGCCGCCTGATGATCGATTGGGCGTACCCGGAGCCGTCACCGCCGCCGGTGACGACGATCGCCTGGCGCCTCGCCCACATCGTCATCGGCGTCTTCGCGATGCGGAACGCGTCGCACTTCGGCGCCGAACCCGTCGACTACCAGACCTTCCCGTACGCGGCCTCCGCCAAGGAGGCGCTGGAGCAGCTCGACGACGCCCACGCGCGCTGGCGCGACGGCGTCCGCGGCCTCACCGCCGAAGACCTCGAGCGCCCCTGCGGCGAGGCCGAGGGCCCCTACGCGGAGTACCCGTTCGTGGCCCTGGTCCTGCACATCAACCGGGAGGCCATCCACCACGGCGCCGAGGTCCTCCTGCTGCGCGACCTCCACGCGCGTCGCGGTTAGCCCGCTAAACGCGCTCCCGGCCCACGTCGCGTTTAGCGGGCTAACCGCGACGCGCTCATACTGAGGCGAGCCCAGGAAAGGACCCGTCTTGCGAGCGACTGTCATCTACGGCGCCGGCGACGTACGCGTCGAGACCGTCCCGGACCCGAAACTGAGCGAGCCGACCGACGCCCTTCTCCGCGTCGTCCGCTCCTGCATCTGCGGCAGCGACCTCTGGCCGTACGGCAGCATGCCCGCGCGCGACCGCGGCGTCCGGATCGGGCACGAGTTCCTCGGCGTCATCGAGGCCGTCGGCTCCGACGTCACCACGCTCAAGACCGGCGACCTGGTCGTCGCGCCCTTCGTCTACTCCGACAACACCTGCCAGTTCTGCCGCGAAGGCCTCCACACCTCGTGCGTCCACGGCGGCTTCTGGGGCGCGAAGGGCGTCGACGCCGGCCAAGGCGAGGCCGTCCGCGTCCCGCAGGCCGACGGCACGCTCGTGAAACTGCCGCACACCGAGGACGACGAACTGCTCGCGGGACTCCTCACCCTGTCCGACGTCTTCCCGACCGGCCACCACGCCGCGACCAAGGCGGGCGTGAACGAGCGCACGACGGTCACCGTCATCGGCGACGGCGCCGTCGGGCTCTCCGCGGTCCTCGCCGCGAAACGCCTCGGCGCCGAGCGCATCATCCTGATGGGTCGTCATCAGGCCCGCACGGACCTCGGCCGCGAGTTCGGCGCGACGGACGTCGTGTCCGAGCGCGGCGACGAAGGCATCGAGAAGGTCCGAGAGCTCACGAACGGCGAAGGCACCCACACCGTTCTCGAGTGCGTCGGCACGAAGCCCGCCTTCGAGATGGGCGTCGGCGCGGTCCGCCCCGGCGGCACGATCAGCCGCGTCGGCGTGCCGCAGTACGACGAGGGCCCGATCGGCCCGCCGCTCTTCCGCCGCAACATCACCGTCACCGGCGGCGTCGCCCCGGCGCGGCACTACATCCCCGAGCTGCTCGACGACGTCGTCGAGGGCAGGTACCTGCCGGGCAAGGTGTTCGACCGGACCATCGGGCTCGAAGAAGTCCCCGACGGCTACCGCGCGATGGCGGACCGCGAAGCGCTCAAGGTGCTCGTCAAGCCCTGACTGGAATACCTTGTCTTCCATGGACATGATCACCCCGGAGCCGCGCCCCGCCTGGATCGCAGGCCGCGCCGAGCAGGGCGCTTCGACGCTCACCGTGCACCACCCGTTCGACGGAAGCGAAGTCGCCACCGTCGCGGTGCCCGGACCGGAGCAGGTCGAACGAGCGGTGAGCGCGGCGGCGAGCGTCGCGAAGGAGTTCCGGCGGTCCTCGGCGCACAGCCGCGCTTCGGCGCTCGACCATGTTTCGCGGGTTCTCGCCGGCCGCGCCGAGGAGATCGCCGAGGTCATCACCGCCGAGAACGGCAAGCCGCTCAAGTGGGCCGACGCCGAGGTGCGGCGCGCGGTGTCGGTCTTCCGGATCGCGGCCGAAGAGGCCCGCCGGTTCAGCGGTGACCTGCAACGCCTGGACACCGACCCGGCGGGCGAAGGCAGGCTGGCGCTCACCCGCCGGATCCCGCGCGGCCCGGTGCTGGGCATCGCGCCGTTCAACTTCCCGCTGAACCTGGTGGCGCACAAGGTCGCGCCGTCGCTCGCGGTCGGCGCGCCGATCATCGTCAAACCCGCGCCGCGAACGCCCCTCTCCGCGCTGATCCTCGGCGAGATCCTGGCCGAGACGGACCTGCCGGAAGGCGCGTTCTCAGTGCTGCCTCTCGGCAACGAGGAGACGTCGGCGCTGGTCGCGGACCCCCGGCTGCCGGTGGTGTCGTTCACCGGTTCGGGTCCGGTCGGCTGGTCGCTGGCGGACGCCGCGCCGCGCAAGCACGTCGTGCTCGAACTCGGCGGCAACGCGGCCGCCGTCGTGCTCCGTGACTGGCCGGATCCCGAAGGCGCCGCGCACCGCATCGCGACCTTCGGCAACTACCAGGCCGGGCAGTCCTGCATCGCCGTGCAGCGGGTGATCGTCGAACGCGAGGTCGCCGAAGAGTTCGTGCCCGCGTTGGTGGAAGCCGTGCGGGAACAGCGAACCGGTGACCCTTACGACAAGAACACCGACGTGGGGCCGGTCGTCGACGAGGCCGCCGCGGAGCGGATCGTGGCCTGGATCGACGAGGCCGTCGCCGCGGGCGCGAAGATCCTCACCGGCGGCAAGCGGGACGGCGCGACGGTGGAGCCGACCGTGCTCACCGACGTCCCACCGTCCACAAAGGCCTGGGCCGAGGAGGTCTTCGGACCGGTGCTCGCCGTGTCCATTGTGGATGGTGTCGACGAGGCTTTTGCTTCGGTCAACGAATCCGTTTACGGGTTGCAGGCCGGAGTGTTCACTCGCGACGTGCATCTCGCCTTCTACGCGTCGACCGAGCTCGAGGTCGGTGGCGTGATCATCGGCGACGTCCCGTCCTATCGCGCGGACCAGATGCCGTACGGCGGCGTCAAGGGATCGGGCGTCGGCAGGGAAGGCGTGCTCGCCGCGATGCACGACCTCACCGAGGAACGGGTCACCGTCTTCACCGGCATCGATCTTTAGGCCGGGGTGACGGCCTGCGCGAAACCGAACACCTTGTCCGGGTCGTAGGTCTTCGCCACCTGCTTGAGGCGGGTGGCGTTGTCGCCGTAGTAGGCCGTCATCCAGTCGGGCAGGGCGGGGTCGATGTAGTTGACGTAGCCCCCGCCCAGCCCGATCCCCGTCACCACTTCGGCGACGGAATCCGTTGCCACGGAACGGTTGCGCGTATCCGCCTGGCTGTAGATCTGCACGCTGCCGATCGCCTTCCGGTGCCAGAAGGCGGTGGCGTCCGGGGCGATGTCGGCGACCGCTCCGCCGAGACCGTCGACCAGGAGGTCCATTCCTCGCCTGCCGTTGAGGATCGACGTCAGCTTCGCGGGATCCACCGCTTCACCGAGAATGCGCGATGAGGCCACAAAGGACTGTCGATTCTCACTGCCGGAGAAGTACTTCATGGCACCGAGATAGTCGAGCTGCTTCACCGTCCGCGTGCCCTTGACCTTGCCGGTCAGCTTGTCGAGTTCCCGGCCCAGCGAGGCGGAATCGCCGACATAACAGCCGGAAACCCGCGCACCGACCGGAGATCCTCCCGCCAACACGACGTTCGCCCACAACTCCGGCGGCGCTTCGGGCAGCCATCGCTGCCACTCGGCGAGGACCTCGTTCGCGCTCCCCGCCGGCAAATGCAGGGAGAAGACCGAAACGACCGACGGCGACGGATCGGTGCGGAAGGTGAACGAGGTGACGACACCGAAGTTGCCGCCGCCTCCCCCTCGCAACGCCCAGAACAACTCGGGCTCGGAATCGGCCGACGCCGTCCGGAGCTTCCCGTCCGCCGTGACGACCTGCGCGGAGACCAGGTGATCACAGGTGAGTCCGTATTTGCGGGCGAGGACACCGATTCCGCCGCCGAGCGTCAGCCCGGCGATGCCGACGCTGGGGCAGGATCCCGCGGGCAGGCAGCGTCCCGCGCCGCCGAGGGTGGCATAGACATCCTTGAGTTTCGCGCCCGCGCCGATCACGACCTGTTCGCCCTGAACGTCCACTGAGGACATTCCGCCGAGGTCGATCATCAGGCCACCATCGGGAACGGAATACCCGGCGTAGCTGTGGCCGCCGCTGCGAGCGGCGATCGGCACGCGTCGCGCGGCCGCTTCGATCGCCACCTGGACGTCTTCCGGTTTGGCGCATTTCGCGATCGCGGCGGGCTTGAGGCCGTCGAAGGCCGGGTTGAACACGCGTTTGGCGTTCTCGTAGCCGGAATCACCCGGCAAGAACAGCGAGACCTTGTTCCGCAAGGCAGCCCAGTCCGGCGGACCGGACGGCGGCGCGACACTGGTGCTCGGCGGCAACGAGGTTCCGGGAGCCGAGGTGGGCGCTTGTGCGGGAGGCGCGGCGGAACACGCCGTCGCGGCCGCCCCCGCCGCGGCCGCCCCGGCGAGTTTGAGGAAGTTCCTTCGCCCCAACTTCATACTTGTGAAGACGCGTGGACGCCGGCCAGGTTGCCAGGCTCACCCGACCGAGTCAGAGCCAATGCGGCAGCGGCGGCACTTCGCCGTCCAAAGTGGACCCATCGGAGCGGCCGGTGATCCAGGCGAGGACGTCACCGGGCGCGCCGGTCACCTTGGCCGGTTCGCCGGTACCCATCCGCCATTCGTGCCGCGTCCCGTCGCCGTCGACGGCGACCAGGAGGACCGCGGGCAATCCGTCGCCGTACCAGGCGATCGCGCCGCTCACCACCACCTCGAACTCCCGGCCGAGCAGCCCGGAGACCCGGTCGAAGTCGTAACCGGAGTCCAGGTCGACGAGGTGGATCGAGGTTTCGGACAGCCGTTTGAGCAGCACTCCCTCACCGGTGAGGCGATTGCCCAGCCGATCACGAGCCTCACCGGTCCACGCCTCGTCCGGCATGGACGCGGCCAGCTCCTCGAACCGCTCACCGGAGTCCACGACGTCGGCGACGATCACCGCGGCGGAGCGGTCGGCTCCGGCCTCGATGCCCTCGTCGCGAGCCGTGGCCGTGTCGTACATCGGCGTCTCGACGCCGGTCTTCGCCCAGGTCAACAGGTTGCCGAGGCCGTCGGCGTTGCGCGCGACGTGCGAGAGCAGATGCGCCCTCGTCCAGCCGGGCAACGCGCTGGGGGCGTGCACGGCGTCCTCGCCGAGGCCGCGGGCCACGAGTGCCCATTCGTCATGCAGGGCACGGACGCGATCGAGCAGGACGTGGGCGCGTTCTGAGGCGGTCACAAGCCCCAACCTACCGCCGAAGAGCCGCCGGTGCGTCCGCCGGAACGGACGGGTTCTTGGGCGCGATCGGCTCCAGACGCGCGTACGGCAGCTCCTGCGACGGCCGATTGTCCGTTTCGCCCTTGTTGGGCCACAGCGAGAACGCGCGCTCGGCCTGCGCGGTAATGGTCAGCGAAGGGTTGACGCCGAGGTTGGCGGTGATCGCCGATCCATCCACAATGGACAGACCGGGATAGTTGAAGACCCGGTGGTACGGGTCGATCACGCCGTTGTCGGCCGCCGTGCCGATCGGCGCGCCGCCGATGAAGTGCGCCGTCAGCGGGATGTCGAAGATCTCACCCCAGGTGCCGCCCGCCATCCCGCCGATCCGTTCGGCGGTGCGGAGGTTGGCCTCGTGCCCGGCGGGGATGAAACTGGGGTTCGGCTCGCCGTGGCCCTGCTTGGACGTGTACTTGCGGCGGCCGAAGAGACCGCGCTTGGTGTAGGTGGTGATGGAGTTGTCGAGGCTCTGCATCACCAGCAGGATCACCGTGCGCTCGCTCCAGCGGTAGCCGTTGAGCAGGCGGACCGTCTGGACGGGGTGCTTGACCATGAAGTTGACGGCCTGGCGCCAGCGCGGGACCGCCGAATCGCCTTCGGTGGCGATGGTCTGCAGCAGGCTCATCGCGTTGCTGCCCTTGCCGTAGCGGACCGGCTCGATGTGCGTGTTGTCGTCGGGGTGGATCGACGACGTGATCGCGACGCCGCGGCTGAAGTTCCGTTCCTCGTCGACCGAGGTGCGGGCGGCGCCGATGATGGCCTCGGAGTTGGTGCGGGTCAGCTCGCCGAGGCGCGGTGAGAGCTTCGGCAACTTGGCGGTGTCGCGCATGCCGTGGAGCAGGTTCTGCGTGCCCCACGTGCCGGCGGCGAGCACCACCTGCGCGGCGGTGAGCTTGTGGCGGAACTTGCGCGAGGTCGTGCCGGTCTTCTTGATGCTCACCTCGTACCCACCTGCGTTCAGCGGGCTGATCGCGCTCACGGTGGTGAGCGGGATGACCTTCGCGCCGTCCTTCTCCGCGAGGTAGAGGTAGTTCTTGACCAGGGTGTTCTTGGCGCCGACGCGGCAGCCGGTCATACAGGCGCCGCATTCGGTGCAGCCGGTGCGCGCGGGGCCCGCGCCGCCGAAGTACGGGTCCTCGGCTCGCTCCCCCGGCTTGCCGAAGTACACGCCGACGGGCGTCGGGTGGTACGAACCGGCGACGCCCATGTCCTCGGCGACGCCCTTCATCACGACGTCCGACGGCGTGACGCTGGGATTGGTGACGACGCCCAGCATGCGGCTGGCCTGGTCGTAGTGCGGACCGAGCTCGGACTCCCAGTCGGTGATGTGGGACCACTGCGGGTCGACGTAGAACGGCTTCAACGGGCGGTACAGCGTGTTCGCGTAGACCAGCGAGCCGCCGCCGACGCCCGCCCCGGCGAGCACCATGACGTCCTTGAGCATGTGGATGCGCTGGATGCCGAAGCAGCCGACCTGGGGCGCCCAGACGTAGCGGCGAAGGTCCCAGGACGTCTTCGCGAACTCGTCGTCGGCGAAGCGGCGGCCCGCCTCGATGACGGCTACGCGGTAGCCCTTTTCGGTCAGGCGCAGGGCAGCGACACTGCCGCCGAACCCGGAGCCGACGACGATCACGTCGTAGTCGAAATCGTCTTCAGTGGTGGTGTTACTGGCAGTCACACCCTCGACTGTAACCCCGGCCACCTCTTCTGACCAGAGGTAAGTTACTGGCCGGTTACCTGCCACCCGGATGGTGCATGCTCGGAGTCGTGATCGACGAATTCGCGAAGGAATACCTGCACGGTGACCTGAAGGAGATCCGTGAGGCGATGCTCGGAAAGCTCGACGGGCTGTCCGAGTACGACATCCGCCGCCCCATGACCTCGACCGGAACCAACCTTCTCGGCCTGGTCAAGCACCTGGCGGCCTGGGAAGCCCGCTACTTCGGAGAGGTCTTCGGCCGACCGTTTCCCGAGGCCATCCCCGAGCGGGGTACCGACCTGTGGGCGACCGAGCAGGAAACCCGCGAGGAGATCATCAGTCTCTACCGGCGCGCCTGGGAGCACTCCGACGCGACCATCGCCGCGCTCGCCGTCGACTCGCCCGGCCACGTGCCCTGGTGGCCGCGTCCCGACGTGAAGCTGTTCAACGTTCTTGTCCACATCCTCACCGAGACCAACAGGCACGCCGGACACGCCGACATCCTGCGGGAACAGCTGGATGGCCAAGTGGAAGGCCCGTCCCGGCCGGGACAGGACGCGGCGTTCTGGGCGGACAGGCGCGCGGAGATCGAGCGCGCGGCCAAGGCGGCGCCGGAGCGCGTTTAGCGGGCTAAACGCGCTCCGGTCGTCACCTCACCCAGCCAGGGTCACGAGGCCCAGGGCTGCGTCTTGACGAAGACGTCGGGAGCCCGCAGATCGAGTGCACCGTGGTACGAGGAGCCCCTGCTGCAGAACGAACCCGTGCTGACGTTCGAGCCGTCGGCAGGGGAGGTCGCGCTGAGCACTTCCGACTCGTTCTTGACCACGGCGACGACTTCACGGCTCAGCAGGTTCTTCCCCTCGGCGTGGAAGCACTGGGTGTCGTTGTTCCGCCAGAGGATGACCGTCCGGCCATAACCCGCCTGCTGGACGACCGCGGTGTAACTGGCGGCCTGCGCCGCCGGCGCGGACACCACCGCCAGTCCCGAAATCGCCACTGCCCCCAGCAGCACGGCACGAACCTTACGCAGCATTGATGATCCCTCCAGTGACTATCACAAGGCCAAATGGCCTAGCGGGAGCACCTTATCGACGGAAGATCATCTTTGTCCTGGATACGGACGAATCCGGCACCGACCGTGGCGCCGGAGCGCGTTTAGCGGGCTAAACGCGCTCCGGTCCGGGGTCGGATGTCAGCGGCGCACGGTCAGACCGACGCGCTGGAACTCCTTCAGGTCCGAGTAGCCCGTCTTCGCCATCGCGCGGCGAAGCGCTCCGAAGAGGTTTACGACGCCCTCAGCGTCCGAGGACGGCCCGAAGAGGAGCGTCTTGAGGTCGACGGCGTAGTCCGGGCCCAAGGCCACGCGAGAGCGCGGCAGGGACGGGTGCGCGGCCGCGGACGTCCAGTAGAGCCCCTGTCCCGGCGCCTCGGAGGCGGCGGCCAGCGGCGCGCCCAGCATGACGGCGTCGGCACCGCAGGCGATCGCCTTGGCGATGTCGCCGGAAACGCTCATGCCGCCGTCTGCGAGCACGTGGACGTACCGGCCGCCGGTCTCGTCGAGGTAGTCGCGGCGCGCGGCGGCGGCGTCGACGATCGCGGTCGCCATCGGCGTCCCGATCCCGAGCACGCTGTCGGTGCTCGTCACACCACGGCTGGCACCGTGACCGACGATGACGCCGGCCGCGCCGGTGCGCATCAGGTGCATCGCGGTGCGGTAGTCGCTGACGCCGCCCGCGATCACCGGGACGTCGAGACGTCCGATGAAGTCCTTCAGGTCCAGCGGCTCGGCGTCGCGCTGGACGTGCTCGGCCGAGATGATCGTGCCCTGCACGACCAGGATCTCGACGCCCGCCGCCAGGAGGTCCGGCGTGAGCTCGGCGGCGTGCTGCGGGCTGACCCGCGCAGCCACCGTGACGCCGGATTCGCGGACGGTCTTGATCGCCTCGGTCAGCAGGTCCAGCCGGATCGGGGCGGAGTGCAGTTCCTGCAGCTCACGCACGATCGCGGTCGGGTCCGAAGTGTCCTCGGCGGCCCGGACGAGGCGGAAGATCGCGTCCTCGACGTTCGGGTGCCGCGCCCAGAGCCCTTCGGCGTTGAGGACGCCCAGCCCGCCGAGCTCGCCGACGGCCACCGCGGTCCCCGGCGACACGATCGCGTCGGTGGGGTGCGTGACCAGCGGCAACTCGAACCGGTACGCGTCGATCTGCCAGGCGGTGGACACGACCGAAGACGACCGGGTGCGCCGCGACGGCACGATCTCCACGTCATCGAGGTCATACGCCCGCCGCGCGGTGCGGCCCATGCCGATCTCGACCAGATCCCGCACGTCAAGTCCCTTCTCAACGACGACCGTTACACCCCATTGTCGCTAGGCCGCGTGGGTGACCTGCGCACGGGGCTCCCGAACCGGCCCCGAAGTCACACCAGCCCCACCTGCCTCACCAGTTTCACGTTTAGCCCGCTAAAGGCGCGCCGGTGGGGCGAGTGGGGCTGGAGGGTCAGAACGAGACCTTCTCCACGGAGTCGGTCCGGAGGACGGATTCCTGCGAGAACGCCTTCTTGTAGTCGGTCCGGATCTCCTCGATCTCCCGGTTCGCGTCGCGGTCGCTGAACGGGTACACGACGACGATCACCTTCGACTTCTCCCGCGAGATCTTCCCGTCCGAGCCGCGCCACTGCCCGCGCCCGGTCAGCTCGGTGAACCCGTCCGGGAACCGCGGCGTGACGACCTTGTCGGTGAAGGCGGTGAACTCGGCGTCGGTCAGCTCCCCGCCGCCCGGCTTCGTCGTGCCGAAGTACAGCTCGGTGCGCTTCCACAGCTCACCCGGCGACGCCTGGAGCCCCACGGCCTCAGGCGTCGAAGGCGCCGCGGAAGCGGCGGGTACGGCCGAGGCCGCCACCCCGCCGCCGAGGCCGAGCGCCGCGGCGGCGAAGACGGCCAGCGCGGTCCGCCGTGAAGTGGTCAGCGAGAAAGACATCGGGTTCCTCCCAGGAGACTTGATCAGCGGACCAAGTCTCCTGGGAACGGAACCGGATGGGTAAGTGTCCTAAAGGGCGGACTACCGGGTGGTGTAGTTCGGCGCCTCGACGGTCATCGTGATGTCGTGCGGGTGGCTTTCCTTGAGCCCGGCCGCGGTGATCCGCACCAGCTGCGCCTCCTGCAGCTCGGGGATCGTCGACGCACCCGCGTAGCCCATCCCCGACCGCAGCCCGCCCACCAGCTGGTGGACGACGTTCGCGAGCGGCCCGCGGAACGGGATCCGTCCCTCGATGCCCTCGGGGACCAGCTTGTCCTCGCTCAGCACGTCGTCCTGCGCGTAGCGGTCCTTCGAGTAGGACTTCGCCTGGCCGCGCGACTGCATGGCGCCCAGCGAGCCCATGCCGCGGTAGGTCTTGAACTGCTTGCCGTTGACCAGGATCAGGTCACCGGGCGATTCGGCGGTGCCCGCGAGCAGGCTGCCGAGCATCACGGTGGACGCGCCGGACGCGATCGCCTTCGCGATGTCGCCCGAGTACTGGATGCCGCCGTCGCCGATCACCGGGATCCCGGCCGGGCGAGCGGCCTGGTCGGCCTCGTAGATCGCGGAGATCTGCGGCACGCCGACCCCGGCGACGATGCGGGTGGTGCAGATGGAGCCCGGGCCGACACCGACCTTGATCCCGTCCGCGCCCGCGTCCACCAGCGCCTGCGCGCCCGCCCGCGTCGCGACGTTGCCACCGACGATGTCGACGGTGTCGCCCAGTTCCTTCTTCAGCAGCGCGACGGTCTCGACGACGGCGCGGGAGTGCCCGTGCGCGGTGTCGACCATCAGCACGTCGACCCCGGCGTCGGCCAGCGCCATCGCGCGCTTGTGCCCGTCCGGGCCGACGCCGACGGCGGCACCGACGATCAGGCGGCCGTTGGTGTCCTTGGAGGCGTTGGGGTACTGCTCGGTCTTCACGAAGTCCTTGACCGTGATCAGCCCGCGCAGCTTGCCGGCACCGTCGACGATCGGGAGCTTCTCGATCTTGTGACGGCGCAGCAGCCCGAGCGCGGCTTCCGCGGTGACGCCGACCTGCGCGGTGACCAGCGGCAGCTTCGTCATCACCTCGTGCACCGCACGGGTGTAGTCGACCTCGAACCGCATGTCGCGGTTGGTGATGATGCCCACGAGCGTCCCGGCGGCGTCCGTCACCGGCACACCGGAGATCCGGAACCGCGCGCAGAGCGCGTCGACCTCGGCGAGGGTGTCTTCAGGCGAGCACGTGACCGGGTCGGTCACCATGCCGGCTTCCGAACGCTTCACGACCTCGACGGCGGACGCCTGGTCGTCGATCGGCAGGTTGCGTTGCAGCACGCCCATCCCGCCCTGGCGCGCCATGGCGATCGCCATGCGGCCTTCGGTGACCGTGTCCATGGCGGCGGAGACCAGCGGGATGTTCAGGGTGACGTTGCGGGAGAGCCGGGTGCGGGTGCTGACCGCACTGGGCACCACGTCGGACTCGGCCGGCAGCAGCAGCACGTCGTCGAAGGTCAGCCCGAGCATGGCGAACTTGCTCGGGACGGGGGCGGTGACGCTGTCGCTGGTCATAGCAGGCGAGGGGCCTTCCTAGCGGTGACTAATGGGGGCCGCCGTGGCTGAGGACATCACGGCGAGGGCCTGCCCCTCATGATATCCGGGCCGGGCGGCCGCTCGGCCCGGGTGGGCGCCCGGTAGCGTGCAGACGTGCCGCAAGATGCGTTGCCCCCAGACCCGTTCGCGGATGACCCGGACGACCCGGCCCGCGCGTTCATCGACGACGCCGACCGGCTCGACGAGCCGATCAGCGACGAAGAGCGCACCGAGTTGCTGGCCGACCTCTCCGATCTCGCCGTCTACCAGGCGCTTCTCGAACCGCGCGGGGTACGCGGGATCGTGGTCGACTGCGGTGAATGCGACGAACCCCACTATCACGACTGGCATCTGCTGCGCGCCAGTCTCGAGCAGCTGCTCGCCGACGGCCGGATGCGGCCGCACGAGCCCGCGTTCGATCCGAACCCCGGTGACTACGTGAGCTGGGACTACTGCCGCGGTTTCGCGGACGGCGTCACAGCCAACGAGAGTGCCTACTGATCGCGTTTAGCCCGCTAAAGGCGATTTGGGACTTACGCGAAAGGGCCTGGTGAGAGGGATCTCACCAGGCCCTTCGGCGTTCTTGGGGTGTTACGGCGTCTCGACCGCGGCGCCCGGCGCCTGTGCTCCGGCACCCGGCGACGGCTCGTTACGCGAGCCACCGGGGTCGTTGCCCGAGGCGGGCGGCGTCGTCGACGTGGTGGGCGGCGGAGGCTCACTCGTCGTGGTCGGCGGAGTCGGGGTGGGGGTCGTGGTGCCCGGCAGGGTCGTCCCCGGGTTGCCGCCTCCCGGCAGCGACGTCGGCGGAGCTGTCGGCTGCGGAGTGGGCTGCGGGGTCGTCGCGACCGGGGTCTGCGTCGGCGACTGCTGATCCGGCGGCAGTGGCTGCTGGCCGGGGTTCTGCAGCTGGGCGCTCAACTGGCGATGCTGTTCGAGCAGCTGATCGCGGTTCTCTTCGTCCGTCACCTGGCTCAGCGCGGCCTGTGCCTCGTCGAGCGCCTTGCGCGCGTCGTCGAGGCGTCCTCCGGCGAGTGCGAGGTTGGCCTTCTCGAGATCGAGTTTGGCCGCCGCCGCGGCCTCGACCGACCGGGCGTGGTCGGCGTAAAGCACCTTGGTCAGGCCCCAGAGCGTGTCACCAGGCTGCGCGTCCTTCGCGGCGAGACCGGTACCGGCGAAGGCGATGGCCAGGACGGCCGCCGCGGCGGCCACCGGGACCAGCAGCCGGCGTCTTCCCCCGTGTTTACGGGCCAGCGCGGCCGTCTTCACGGTGACGACGGCGGTGTCGACGTCGACGAGCTCCGCGAGCGGTTCGCTGTCGATGTCACGCCGCCAGGCCAGCAGGAGCGCGTTGAGCTCCTGATCGCCGAGGTCGTCGGCCATCTTCGGGTCCGAGCCGCCGAGAGCGTCGAGCAGCGCGTCATCGGCCTGAACGGCCGAAAGATCAGCGGCGAACTCCGCCTCGGAGGACGTCAGCCCTCTTTCGAAGGCCGTCAGTTCACGATCGGTCCCAGGGGAGAACCGATGGTCGCGATCGGTCACTCAGATCACCTCCTCAGCGGCCAGAACCTTACGTAGGCGCGCCAGGGCGCGATGCTGGGCCACCCGGACGGCGCCGGGGGTGGACCCCACGGCTTCGGCCGTCTCTTCGGCGGACAGTCCGACGACGACACGCAAGACGACGATCTCGCGCTGTTTGTCGGGAAGTACACGGAGTAGCTGCGACATACGCTCGTTCAGCTCGCCTTGGAGGGCACGCTGCTCGGGACCGACGCCGCCCTCGATCTCGTCGGGGACTTCGGCGACCGGTTCGGCGCGGTTACGGGCGGCGGCGCGATGCGCGTCGGCCACCTTGTGCTGGGCGATCCCGTAGACGAAGGCCAGGAACGGGCGGCCCTGATCACGGTACGAAGGCAATGCCGTGAGCACCGCGAGACACACCTCCTGAGCAACGTCGTCTGCGGAAGCGAACGAACGCTCCTGCCTGCCAACCCGAGCGCGGCAGTACCGCACTACCAAAGGACGGATGGCCGCCAGCAACCGCTCGACCGCTTGAGGATCACCCTCAACAGCAGCGGCGACCGGCTCATCCAGTCCATCCCCCACATTGGCCATCGCAGACAACAGTCCCAGTGTTACGTATAGGTGTGCAAAGAGTCCGGCGTGTGACTTCGGAGGCCACTACCGGTGATAGCTACCGTACCGCCCGGGCCCGCCGCCTTCGCTGACGGCCGCCACCGGCGCGCCGCCTTTCCGGCGAGCACGCTGAGACCCGGGTCTTCCTGGGTTCCCTTCGCTCGTAGTCGAACTTTCAACGAGCTGGAACGCAGTGGGATACGACGGTCCACCCGAAGGCGGACACGCTCGGGCAAGAGTGCCCGAGCGGTGAGCATAAAGGCACGAAGCGTGACAGGGAACACAGGTACGGGCCAGGGGGTTCGCCCCCGGCCCGTTGTCACCCGTTGCGCAATCCAGCCAGTGAAATCAGGAAAGCATTGTCAGGAAACGAGTCCACGGCGGAATCCGTGGGCGACCGCCTGAGCGCGGTCTCGCACGCCGAGCTTGCGGAACAAGCGGCGCGCGTGGGTTTTCACGGTGTCTTCGGACAGGTACAGCTCGCGGCCGATCTGCCCGTTGCTCTTGCCCTGGCTCATTCCGCGGAGCACCTGAAGCTCGCGCTCGGTGAGCTGGACACCGGGGTCGGACGGCTGGCGCGGCGCCGGCACCGAAGTGCTGGCGAGGGTGTGCGCCAGTGCGGCGACCAGCTCGGGACGCGAGGCGTCCCAACGCAGGTAGCCGCGGGCTCCGCCGGCGATGGCGGCGGCGATGCTGCCCGCATCGTCCGGGGCGCCGAACACGATCACGTTCGCTTGGGGGTTCGCTGAGACGAGCCGCCTGGTGGCTTCGACGCCAGTCGGGACAGCGCGCTGGGTACCGACCAGCACGACGTCGACCGGCTGACGGGAGTACCGGGCCAGCAGCTCGTCACCGTGCGCTACGCAGTCGATGCGACTGACCCCTGGGACCGCGGACATCACTCGAGTGAGCCCTTCACGGACACTGCGTCGGTCGTCGCAGATCAAGACCGTCGTCACGGGGTTTCCTTCCTGCAGCCGGGTGACATTCCACTTCCCCTATCGGACGCTTTAGCCCGAACCTTGACACGATCCGGTGGCTTTTTTTGAAAACTCTTAGCCCAGTTGCCGGAATGGGCCCTCCAACAGGCTAGACGCCTCCGGCGGGGACCCACGGAGATTCCCGGGCGAGCCACCTCCCGCAAGGATCTGCGTGCCGTAACACTGCGTGCAACAGTTCGGGCACTCTGAATCGATACTCATCGGCGTGTCCTGCCCCGAGGTCGGCCGCGAGCAGGCAGGCCACCCACAGAAGTGAATTGAATTCGTATTTTTCGGCGGTTTCGCGAGCGCTCTCGACCAGTGCCTTCGCCCGCTCCCGCTGAGCGGAACTCCCATTCGCGATCGTCACGCCGAGTACAAGCTGCGATTTGACGACATGTCGGCACGCGCCCCGGATCCGCGCGGTTTCCCACGCCATTTCCGCAGGTGCGATCCCCGCCTCGGAAAGGTTACTCGCCAGTTCGATTTCCGCGCCCACCCAACCGGCCCTGGTCCGGCTCCGCCAGTTGCCGGTGTGCGCTCCCGCACGCGACACCAGCCGCCGGGCGGCGGCCAGCCTTCCCCGCCCGAGGTTGTCCGCCGCGAGACCGAGGAGGGCGTCCGCCCGCGCCCCTTCGGCGTCCAGGCCGTCGGGATCGGGTTCGCCCCCTGGCACCGCGATCGCCAGCGCGAGCGCCTCACCGTCGAGCACGAGGGCCGCCGCGTGCCCGCCCAACTGCCGCCGATGCGACGCCAGCGTGCTCGCGGCCAACGACGCGAGCACAGGGTCCTTGCTCGTGCGCAAACCGTTCAGCAGGGTGGCCGCCGCCGCGTACCGGCCGCGTCCGCCGAGCACGATCGCGGCGAGCAGCCGTCCGCGAGGCGACGCGGGCACCTCGAAGGGTTTCGGCGGCGGCACGCCGTCGCCGAACGCGGCGGACCGCAAGGACGCTTCCATCGGTCCTTTCTATCGCCTCGCACCGACAAGAACGTGCTCGATCCGGTCGGCGGCCGTCGTCAGCTCGCCGAGCAGTTCGATCTTGTCCGGGAGGGTCGCGGGATCCCAGCCGGGACCGCAGGCGAACAGCCTGCTGCGCTGACGGCCGCGGGACACCCTGGCGAACAGGCGCGGGTCCGCGGTCGCGGGCCTGCCCGACCACAGCACCACCGCGGCGGGGACGCTGCGGCGGACGGTCACCGCGAGCACCTCGGCCGGCAGGGAGGCGCCGAACAGCTGCGTCCCGATCCGGCGTCCGGCGAGCGCCGCGGCGAGGGCGTACATCGGCATGTTGTCGCGTTCGTCCGGAACGCAGGTCAACAGGACCGGCCGCTGGTTTCGCGGTTCGCGGAGCACCGGCGTCGCGCGGACGAGGGCGGCGTACACGCATTCGGCGAGCAGGTACTCGACCTCGGCTCCGGCGCTGACCCCGCGCCAGCGGGCGCCGAGCGCGGTCAGGACCGGCGACACGACGCCGGTCCACGCGGGCAGGACGCCGAGTTCGCGGATCGTGTCGGCGAGCATGCGCTGGACCGCGCCGAAGTCCATCGCGAGCGCGGCGGTGCTCAAGCGTCTGGCGAGGCGCGACGGGACGTCGTGATCCTCGGCCGGCGGTGAGGCGGCCTGTTCCTCCACCTGGACCACAGCGGTTTCGGGGCTCTCCGCTACCGCTCGGGGCATCTGCTCGAGTGCGTACTTCGCCGCTTCGGCCGTCGAAGCGCCGCGGAGCAACGCGCGCTGCATCAGTTCGAGACGACCGATGTCGGAGCTGCCGTAGCGGCGGTGACGGCCGTTGGTGTGGCGGCTCGGTCCCACGCCGTACCTGCGGTCCCAGGTTCGCAGGGTGGACGGTGCGACCCCGAGCCGGCGTGCGACGGAGGCCACCGGCAGGGTGGGTTCTTCACTGCTGATCCGAGATCCCACTCGACCCAATATCCAGGCAGGCCGGTGCCCCGGCAACCGGAACGGAAAGTACCGCTCACACATCCGGGGGATGCCTAACGGCTGAATCGTCTTGAATCCCTTGAACAAGTATTGGCGCGCTTCTAACGTTACGGCCGTTGCACCGAATGGAGTAGCCGCAGCGCAGCAGAGCAGGTTAAACGCTTCGACCGGATGACGGAGGCGGTCAGGATGGCGGACACACGCAGGCTCCCGGGACCCAACGCCGATGTATGGGACTGGCAGCTCGAAGGGTCGTGCCGAGGCATGGACAGCGCGTCCTTCTTTCACCCTGACGGCGAACGCGGGCCCGCCAGAGCCCGCCGTGAGGCGAGGGCCAAAGCCGTGTGCCTGGCTTGCCCGGTGCTGGCCATGTGCCGGACCCACGCACTCGCCGTGCACGAGCCCTACGGGATCTGGGGCGGGCTGTCGGAGTCGGAACGCGAGCACATCATCAAGGCGGACAAGCGCACATTGAGCATGTCGAACGGCTGATCCGGCCGGGTCGGCAACGCGGAAGGGCGGCATCCGGGTGGGGTGCCGCCCTTCCGCGCGTCCAGACCCGGGTGCGCGTCGCGTTTAGCGGGCTGAACGCGATCCGCCCGCCGCCGCGCTCCCCCATCGCCGACCTGCGTTTAGCCCCCTAATCGCGATCCGGTCACCGGGCGAGACGGGCCGAGGGCGGATCGCGATTAGGGGGCTAAAGTCGCGCCGACGGGGTGGTCGGGACGACAAAACGGGGCGGCACTCCGGTGGAAGTGCCGCCCCGCTTCGAGTGGAACGGTGGAACTAGTGCGCGTGGCCGTGACCGCCCGAGGCGGGCTCCTCGTCGGCCGGCTTCTCGACGACGGAGCTCTCCGTCGTGAGCACGAGCCGGGCGATGGAGGCGGCGTTCGCCACCGCGGACCGGGTCACCTTGACCGGGTCGACGATGCCGGCGGCCAGCAGGTCGGTGAGCTCACCGGTGGCGGCGTTGAAGCCGTGCCCCCAGCTCTGCTCCTGGACCTTGTTCACGATGACAGCGCCCTCGTGGCCCGCGTTGGTCGCGATCCAGAACAGCGGGGCGGACAGCGCGTCGCGGACGATGCGGACACCGGTCGCTTCGTCGCCCTCGAGACCGAGGCCGCCTTCGAGCTCCTTGACCGCGTGCACGAGCGCCGAGCCACCGCCGGGCAGAATGCCCTCTTCGACGGCCGCCTTGGTCGAAGCCACGGCGTCCTCGATGCGGTGCTTACGCTCGTTGAGCTCGGTCTCGGTGGCCGCGCCGACCTTGATCACCGCGACACCGCCGCCGAGCTTCGCCAGCCGCTCCTGCAGCTTCTCGCGGTCCCAGTCGGAGTCGGTGTTCTCGATCTCCTTGCGGATCTGCGAAACGCGCCCGGCGATGTCGTCCTTGGTGCCGGCACCGTCGACGAGCGTGGTGTCGTCCTTGGTGACGACGATCCGGCGCGCGCCGCCCAGCTGGGCCAGCGTGGTCTCGGACAGCTTGTGCCCGATCTCGGCCGAGATGACCTCGCCGCCGGTGACGACCGCGAGGTCGTCCAGGAACGCCTTGCGGCGGTCACCGAAGAACGGCGCCTTGACCGCGACGGCGGTGATCGTCTTGCGCAGCGAGTTCACCACGAGGGTCGACAGCGCTTCGCCGTCCACGTCCTCGGCGATGATCAGCAGCGGCTTCTTGGCCTCGACGACCTTCTCCAGCACCGGGAGCAGGTCGGCCAGGGACGAGATCTTCTCGCGGACCAGCAGGATGAAGGCGTCCTCGAGGATCGCCTTCTGCTCTTCCGGGTTGGTCGCGAAGTGCGCCGACAGGAAACCCTTGTCGAACTGCACACCCTCGGTGATCACGAGCTCGGTCGCCAGCGTGGACGACTCCTCGATCGTGATGACACCGTCTTCGCCGACCCGCTCGACGGCTTCGCCGAGCAGGGCGCCGATGGCCGCGTCACGCGAGGTGACGGTGCCGACCTGGGCGATGTTGTCGCGGCCCTTGACCGGGGTCGCCTTCTCCTTGAGGATCGCGATGACCTTCTCCGCGGCGGCCTCGATGCCGCGGCCGACGGCCGTCGGGTTCGCGCCGGCCGCGACGTTGCGCAGGCCGACCTTCACCAGCGACTGCGCGAGCACGGTCGCGGTCGTGGTGCCGTCACCGGCGACGTCGTTGGTCTTGGTGGCGACGCTCTTGGCGAGCTGGGCGCCGAGGTTCTCGAACGGGTCGTCGAGCTCGATCTCGCGAGCGACGGTGACACCGTCGAGGGTGATGGTCGGGCCACCGAACTTCTTGTCGAGCACGACGTGGCGACCGCGCGGGCCGAGGGTGACCTTGACCGCGTCGGCGAGCTTGTTCACCCCGCGCTCGAGCGCGCGACGAGCGTCCTCGTCGAAACTGATCTGCTTGGGCATGCCTGTTCCGCTTACCTTCCAGTCTTACTGCTCGGAAAACACGAACGCCCCGTTCCCCGGCAATGCGGGGCCCGGGGCGTCATGCGCTGAGAGCGGACGTCAGTTGATGACGGCCAGCACGTCGCGAGCGGAGAGGATCAAGTAGTCCTCACCGTTGTACTTCACTTCGGTGCCGCCGTACTTGGAGTAGATGACGACGTCGCCGACGGAAACGTCGAGCGGGACGCGGTTGCCCTTGTCGTCGATGCGGCCCGGGCCCACGGCCAGAACCTTGCCCTCCTGGGGCTTCTCCTTGGCGGTGTCGGGGATGACGAGGCCGGAAGCGGTCGTCTCCTCGGCCTCACTCGTCTGGACAACGATCTTGTCCTCGAGCGGCTTGATGTTCACGCTCACCGGGTTGACCTCCACGGTCGTCGAAAGCGTTGGCAGGATGAGTTACGGCTCCTACCACCCCCGCCGTCGCGGGTGCCGGGGCGTGTTCGGGCCGTGCAATTAGCACTCTAGCCATGTGAGTGCCAGCTTCGCAAGGAGGGTCCGATCACCTTGCGAAAACTCGGTCTCCGGGCGCCTGACCGGCCGTTTTGTTCCGCCAGGGTTCCTCGGCGCTCTCGATCGCACTCGTCCGGCGTGCCCGTCCGTTGACGGCCTCTTGGCCCATAGTGCCAAGTTCGGGCGACGCGCGTGGCGGGCCCACTAGCTTGTGACCGGGCTGGAGGGACGATGTCGCTGCTCCTCGCACGGAACAAGCTCCCGGTGTACCTGCGCCTGATGCGGGCGGACAAGCCGATCGGCGCGCTGCTGCTCCTGTGGCCGACGTTGTGGGCGCTGTGGATCGCCGGTCCGCCGTCGCCGTTGATCCTCGCAGCCTTCGTGGCCGGGGTGTGGCTGATGCGCGCGGCGGGCTGTGTGGTGAACGACTACGCGGACCGCGGGTTCGACGGTCACGTCCAGCGCACCGCGAACCGGCCGCTGCCCAGCGGTGCCGCGACGGGGAAAGAGGCGCGTTTCCTGTTCGGCGTCCTGGTGCTGCTTTCCTTCCTGGTGGCCATGACGCTCGATCTCTTGACCGTCTCGCTCTCGGTGGCGGCTCTGGCGCTGGCGTGCGTGTACCCCTTCGCGAAGCGCTACACGCATCTGCCGCAGGTGGTGCTGGGAGCGGCGTTCGGGTGGTCGATCCCGATGGCTTTCGCCGCCACGGAGGGATCCCTGCCGCCGGTTTGCTGGCTTTTGTTCCTTGCCAACCTGTTGTGGGTGGTCGCGTACGACACGCAGTACGCCGCCGTCGACCGGGACGACGACCTGAAGATCGGCGTGAAGTCCACGGCGATCCTGTTCGGCCGTCACGACAGGCTGGCCATCGGCGTTCTGCAGGGCGCGATGCTGGTGCTCCTGGTGGCGGTCGGCCTGTTGAGCTCGCTCGGCTGGAAGTTCCATCTGGCCGTCGTGGTCGCGGGCGCGCTGTTCGTCCACCAGCGGAAGTTGATCGCCCGTCGTGGGCGCGACGGCTACTTCCAGGCGTTCATGAACAACAACCAGGTCGGGATGGTGCTCCTCCTGGGCTTGCTGGCGGATCGCGTTTAGCCCGCTAAAGTCGCCTGGCCCACGGTCGCACGTCCCCACCGCCCGGATCGCGATTAGCCCGCTGAACGCAAGTCCGCCAGGTCGCTCACCAGGGCGTCGGGGTCGACGGAGGCGAGGGCCGCGCGCTTCTTGGGCGTGACCCCCAGGGCGACTGAAGCGACGCCCGCGGCGCGAGCGGCGAGGACGTCCGCGGCGGAGTCGCCGATCATCACGCACTGCCCGGGCGAAGCACCGAGAGCGCGCATCGCGGCCTCGATCAGTGTCGGGCTCGGCTTCAGCTGTCCCGGGTCGCTCGTGCTCCTCGCACTGATCCGGCGGACCTGCTCGGCGAGTTCGTACACCGTGAGGAACGACCGGATCGCGTCGACGGAGTTGTTGCTGACGATCGTCACCGTGAAGCCCTGCGCGACCCACTCGCGAATCGTCTCCTGCGCACCCGGCGCGGGCGCGATCAGCGAGACGGCCTCCCCCTCCAGGCGGCCGAGCTGCCGCTCGACGACGTGCGCGGTGTTCGGACCGCACGACCACGCGTACTCCAGCACGTCGAACGGATCGGCGGTGGCGCGCACGTCAGCGGGCAGATCGGGTCCGACGAGGTGTTTGAGCCGATCGGCCACCTCCCGCGCGGGCAACTCGGCGAACACGTCGCACACCGGCCCGTCGAAATCGAGGAAGACATGGTCCTTCTCCTGCAGAAGCTCCTTCACCCCGGTCATGCCCCCACCTTGCCACCGGATCGCGATTTGCCCGCTGAACGCAAGTCCTGGACAGACCTTACGGACGGGGCGGGTTTCTGGTTAGGTTCCGACCATTGGGGTCGGTCCTGTACAGCAGACCTAGACACTGGGGGTACACGCCCATGCCGCGTCCCTTCCGTCCCGTTGCCCTCGAACCGCTCCGGCGCCGGTCCAAACGGACCGCCGGACTCGCGGTCCTCACCCTCGCAGCCGGACTCCTCGCCGCCATCCCCGCCGACGCCGCCCCAGCGGATCAGCAGCGTCAGCGGGACTTCGCGGCCGCCGCGCGGGAGTTCGGCGTCCCCGAGCACGTCCTGCTCGGCGTCTCCTTCCTGGAATCTCGCTGGGATTTCAACGCCGGCACCCCGAGCACGTCCGCCGGCTACGGCCCGATGCACCTGACCGACCTGCGCGAAGCGGGCACCGGCACGCATCACGACGAAGGCGGGGAGGACCCGCGCGGCGACGACGCCCGCCGGGCGAAACTCCCGGCGACACCGGCTCCGAAGCCTCCCCCGCCCGGCCTCCAAACCATCGACGAGGCGTCCGCGCTGATCGGCCAAGACGTCGCGACGCTGCGCACGAACACCACGCAGAACATCCGCGGTGGCGCCGCGCTTCTGGCGAAGTACCAACGCGAAGCGGGTGACTGGTACGACGCCGTCGCGCGCTACAGCGGCGCGAAGGACGAAGCGGGAGCGCAGTCCTTCGCCGACGAAGTCTTCGACACCATCTCCAAGGGCGTCAGCCGCAAGACCGACGACGGCCAAGGTGTGGCTCTCGCGGCGACGCCGACGAGCGCGCCCCGCGCGCAGGCCGACGTCTCGAAGGCGGAGTGCCCGAAGAAGCTCTCGTGCCTTTCGGTGCCGGCGCCGTACCAGGAGTTGCCGGACAACGACTACGGCAACCACGACAAGGCGGATCGGCCGAAGAGCCAGAAGGTCGAATACATCATCATCCACGACACCGAGGGTTACTGGGACACGGCGATGGACCTCGTCACCGACCCGACGTACGTGAGCTGGCACTACACGATCCGCTCCGCCGACGGCCAGATCGCGCAGCACGTGCCGACCAAGGACGTCGCCTGGCACGCGGGCAACTGGTACGTCAACGCGAAGTCCGTCGGCATCGAGCACGAGGGCTTCGCCGCGAAGGGCACTTGGTACACGGAGGCGATGTACCGCACCTCCGCGAAGCTCGTGGGCTACCTCGCGCGGAAGTACGACGTCCCGCTCGACCGCGCGCACATCCTCGGCCACGACAACGTCCCGGGCACGATTCCCTCGACCATCAAGGGAATGCACTGGGATCCGGGCCCGTACTGGGACTGGTCGCACTACTTCGACCTGATGGGCGCTCCCCTGTCCGGCTTCGGGCGTCCCGGTTCGCCGCTGGTGACCATCACACCGGACTTCGCCACGAACCAGCCCGCCTTCACCGGCTGCGAGACCGCTGGAAAGCCCTGCCCGGCAAGGGGTTCCGGTTCTGTCGTGCTGCGAAGCGAGCCGAACGACGCGGCGCCGCTGCTCAAGGACATCGGCCTGCGCCCGGACGGCTCGGCGAGCACGATGGCCGTCTCCGACATCGGCAGCCGGGCGGAGACCGGCCAGCGCTACGTCGTCGCCGAACGGCGTGACGGCTGGACGGCGATCTGGTACCTCGGTCAGAAGGGCTGGTTCCGCGACACGCGCACGACGAGCCCGGCGTTCGGCCTGGTCGTCACCCCGAAGCCCGGCTTGGCGACCGTGCCGGTGTTCGGGCGCGCGTACCCCGAGCCTGAGGCCTACCCGGCGAACGTGCCGGTGCAGCAGGTCGTCCCGCTCCCCTACACCTTCTCAGCGGGGCAGCGGTACTCGGTCGGCAACGTGCTCGGCTCCGAGTACTACTGGGCGACGACGTTCGATCCGGCCAATCACGTTGTCGTCAAAGGAAAGACGCGCTACGTGCAGATCCAGTTCGGGCATCGCGTCGCGTTCGTGAAGGCGGACGACGTCCGGCTCCTGCCCGCGTTCTGACGCCCGGTCCCGGGGTCAGGAGTCGAGGGCGACCTTGACCCCGGGAGCGTGTTCGGTGTTCCGCCGCGTCTTCGACCAGCCGTTCCGGCCGCGCACCAAGCGGAACAGCGCCCGCCACGACGTGATGTAGAACGTGTAGATGTACAGCGCGTAGGCGAAACCCATCCCGATGCCACGCAGGAGATTGCGGCTCTTCAGGCATTTGAACTGGTAGATCGGGCCCCACACGATGAACGGCAGCAGCCCGAAAGAGCCGTAGATCGCGAACAGGATCCAAGCGCCGTCGTCGGCGAACCAGGTCCACACCTGCGCCGGATCCCCCGCGGTGGTGAAGAGCAGCAGGATGAACGGGATCGGGTACAGCAGCGAGCCGAGCAACTGCATCCACGGCTGCGCGAGGTAGTACATCATCTCCGCCGCACCCAGCGTGCTCACGTGCGGCGAATCCCAGATCCGCCGCAGGTACCGCGAACACTGCATCGTGCCCTGGCCCCAGCGCGTGCGCTGCACCAGGAACCGCCGCAGGCTGTACAGCCCTTCCTGTTTCACATGGGAATCCGGCGTGTAGCCGGTCCGCCAGCCCGCGGTCAGCAGGTGCACGCCGAGTTCGAAATCCTCCAGCAGCGAACCGCGCCACGGCTGTCCGTCCGGCCCGGCGATCGAGTCCAATGCGGACAGTCGCGTGAACTGACCGTTGCCGCCCATGGAGATCGTGCCGGTGAACCCGCGCGAGGTCTGGATCGCCGCGATGGCCGTGCGGAACTCGAGATCCTGCATCTGGGCCAGCTTCAGCCCGAAGGCGCGCGAGAACCAGTTCCTCCCCGGCGGACGGCTGTCGGCGTTGCCCATCCAGACGTCGAGTTGCACGGCGCCGATCGTCTCGTCGCCGAACAGGTGGTCCGCGGCGCACACTTCGAGGCAGTTCTCCGCCGGGCGGCCGTCCGCGTCGACCACCACGACGACCACGTCCTCCCGGCTCGCGTCCGGACCCATCCAGTCGTTGAGCGCCTGGTAGGCGGCGTTGAGCGCGTCGCCCTTGCCCGTCCTCGCCTCCGGACGGCGCCGGGGAACCAGGTGCAGGTACGGGTCGTAACCACCGTTGCGCCGCCAAATCGACTTGACCACCCGGGCCGTGCGGTCCTCGGAGTCGTCGTCGACGACCCAGACGTGCGCGTGTCGGAACGTCGAACGCAGGTACCGCACCGTTTCGCGGATGACGGTCTGCTCGTCCCGGCACGGAACGAAGAAGTGCCACGTGAAGTCGGCGGGATCGCCGACTGGCGCGGGTTTGCGCCGCAGGTACGGCACGACGATCACGACCACGTACACGATGAACGCCACGCTCATGGTGAGCGCGAACGCCTGGGTGATCGCGAGCAGGATCTTGAGCGAGCCGCCACCCATCAGACGGCCTCGCGCTCGGCACGGGACTTGCGGGTGCCCAGCCAGACGAAGAGCACGAGGGCGACCGCGCCGCCGATGACGCTCACCATCGAACCGAGCAAAGTGTGTCCCCAGTAATAACCTTCGTCCACACCGAGCCAGTTCACGAGTCCGACGATCGCCAAAACCCTCATCTGATTGACAAGAATGACCACGGCCGCGGAAATGGCCAACGAGATGAACAGTCTCTTCGCATTTCTTGGCCGGAAATACAACATGACGGCGGTCACCAACAGCAGCGGCAGCAACATGAATGCCGAAGAGCATTCCGGCGTCATTCTTAACCCGAGTGGAGTATCGCCAGACAACCCAAAGTAGACAGTCTCGCGTTCACCGGCGACGAAGACACCCGATGTGGTGATAACCCTCAGTATCAGCCCCGCGAGCTGCACTTCGAACACCCGATACAGGCGTTCGGCCAGCACGAGGCCGACCGCGACGGCGATCACCGCCAGCACCGCCATACGCAGCGAAAACCGGCTGGAACTGGGCAAGGGAGCGCTCGCAACGGCCACGGTGACCCTCTCAGGAAAGGCGCAGCAGACAACGGGATTCGGCGAAGCGGACAGGGACCTCGCCGACGAGAGTAAGTCAGCGGGAACCCACCCTTTCGACCGGGGTTCGCATTTCCAACATGATCAAGGGCCCTTTCGGCACGATCGTGGAGAAACTGACTAGGCCGAAGGAGTGACGTCCCCGGCGACCTGCGGAAAATGTCCGCAAGACCACCTGATCCGGTGATCCTGACAGTTTTCTGTGCAAATTGAGAAACACTCAGCGATAGACGGTCCGCGAGCCGAGTCAGGCTCGACTGAGGATTCGTCAGTAACGGTCGTGCCCCCTCGCCGACCGAAGATGAGAAACCCCCACCAATCAATTCGGAGGACCAGTTGAAGAAGACGCACCTCTTGCGACGAGGCGGACTGCTCGCCGCTGTGGTGGCGAGCGTGACTCTCGCCGGTGCGGTGCCCGCCTCGGCGGCCCCCGGCGACGGCTCCGCGTATGGCGTCAAGGTCGATGTGCAACTCCTCGGCCTCGACGCGGTGAAGGCCGGGCCGCTCGCTGAAGCGAAGACCGCGGGCCCGACCACCAACAGCCTCGCGAAGGCGAACCTCACCGGTGTGCTCACCGCGGGCGCGATCAACACCGAGGCCAAGCGGGACGACAACTCCGGCGCCGTGACGGCCAAGGCCAGCACCGCCGATGTCGGCTTGCCGCTGCTCAAGGGCGCTCTCGGCGACGTCGGCGTCAAGGTCGTCGAAGCCACCTGCACCGCGACCCAGAAGGGTGTGCAGGGCGCGACGAACCTGGTCGGGGCGAACCTCGGCAGCGCGGGCGCCGTCGACACGACCCCGGCACCGAACACCCAGGTCAAGGTCGGTCTCGGCAACATCAATGTCGCGACGATCATCCTGAACGAGCAGATCAAGAACAGTGACGGCAGCCTGACGGTCAACGCGATCCACGTGAAGCTACTGGGCCAGGCACTCAACCCGCTCGGTTCCGGTGACGTGATCGTCTCGTCGGCCACCTGTGGCCCGGCAGGCCTGCCCGTGCCGCTCGCTTCGGGCGCGGGGCTGTGGATCGGTCTCGGCCTGCTCGGTGCCATCGCCGTTCCGGTCGGTATCCGCGTCGTCCGCAACCGGCGTCCGGCGACCACCGCCTGACCTGGGTGAAGTGAGGTCCAGATGTACAAGTTGCCTGGCGCCGGAGTCGGCGTCGCCGGTGGTGGGGTGGGTGCTCTCGCCGCCACCGGGGCCGATGTCGGCTGGTGGCTGGCCGTCGGCGTGATCCTGCTGGTTCTCGGAACCATCGCGGTCATCGCCGGCTACCGCCGCACGAAACGGCTCGGCAAGGTGGGGAGCTGATCGCTCCCTTCGGCAGGACCGGCCGCCGGCGTGGGCCCTTCGCACGCCGGCGGCCGTCACCCGGGTTTTTCGGGACACTCGAAATCGTGGACGAGGAGCGCGAACGCGTGGATGTGATGTTGCTGGCCGGGACCCGGCCGGAGGCGGTCAAGCTCGCGCCGCTGGCACTGGCGCTGGCGGAGCACCCGCACCTCCGGCCCTTCATCGTCCACAGTGGACAGCATCAGGGCATGGTCGAGCAGGCGCTGATCCCGTTCGGCCTGCCCGTCGATGCCTGGCTCGACACCCCGCCGCGGACCACGGGCACGCAGGCGGAACTGGTTTCCGGACTGCTCCCCGCGCTCGACGCGGTGCTGCGACGGGTCGCGCCGTCGGCGGTCGTCGTCCAGGGTGACACGACGACCGGGCTGGTCGGCGCGCTCGCCGCGTTCTGGCTGGGCATCCCGGTCGTGCATCTCGAAGCGGGACTGCGCACGCACGACCTCGCCGCGCCGTTCCCCGAGGAGGGCACGCGGCAGATGATCTCGCGCATCGCCGCCCTGCACCTCGCGCCGACCACGGGTGCCGCGGCCGCGCTGCGCACGGAAGGTGTTCCGCGCCAACGGATCGCCGTCACCGGCAACACCGTCGTCGACGCCGTGATCGCGATCGCCGAACGGGATCTCCCGGCGAGGGACACCGCGCTCGCGTTACTGGAGATGGAAATCGCCGAAGCGAACGAACGCCTCGTGCTCGTGACGTCGCACCGGCGTGAGTCCTGGGGCGAGCCACTGAGCCGGACGCTCGCCGCCATCGAACTGATCGTCGCCGAGCACGCCGACGTCCAGGTGCTGTTCCCGGTGCACCCCAATCCGGCCGTGCGGGAGCAGGTCTTGACCGCACTCGGCGGGACACCGCGGGTGACGATCACCGAACCGCTCGAGTATCCCGATCTCGTGCGCGCGCTGCGGCTGGCCGAACTCGTCCTGACCGATTCCGGTGGTATCCAAGAGGAAGCGCCGACCTTCGGCACACCTGTCCTCGTGCTCCGAGAGGTCACCGAACGGCGCGAGGCCATCGAGGCGGGCTGCGCCTGGCTGGTCGGGACGGACACCGCCCTCATCGCCGACACCGCCGCGAAGATCCTGCGCGGCGATCTGCATCCGACGCACGCCGGAAATCCTTACGGCGACGGCAATGCCGCCGCCTTGACGGTGGCCGCGCTGGAGAACCTGCTCAATCTCGCCCCGATGCCGCGCACCGCCGCCGAATTGCGCTAGATCGAGACGATCTGGACCGGCAGCGCGGGATTCGCGGAGAAATCGAGCGATGGCCGCGGACGTCCGGCGGCGACCACGTGCGCGCCGAGCGCGGCGATCATCGCGCCGTTGTCGGTGCACAGGCGCGGCCGCGGGACTCGCAGCGTGATCCCGGCCTCCGCGCACCGCTCGGCGGCGAGTTCGGACAGCCGCGAATTCGCCGCCACGCCACCGGAAATCACCAGCGTGTCCACGCCGTGTTCTTTGGCCGCGCGGATCGCCTTCTTGGTGAGAACGTCGGCGACGGCTTCCTGGAACGATGCGGCGACGTCGTCGACGGGGATCTCCTCACCGCGGCGCTCGGCGCCTTCGACCCAACGCGCGACGGCGGTTTTCAAGCCTGAGAAGGAAAAGTCGAACTTGGCGTCGCGCGGTCCCGTCATGCCACGCGGGAACGCGATGGCCTCGCCGTCACCGTTCTTGGCGGCCTTGTCGATGGGCGGGCCGCCGGGGTACGGCAGGCCGAGGACACGGGCGACCTTGTCGTAGGCCTCACCCGCCGCATCATCCACAGTGGACCCGAGTTCGGTGATCTCGGACGCGATGTCGTCCACCAGAAGCAATTGCGTGTGCCCGCCGGAGACGAGCAGGGCGAGACAGCGTTCGGGCAACGGTCCGTGCTGGAGGGTGTCGACGGCGATGTGCCCGGCGAGATGGTTGACGCCGTAGAGCGGGAGGTCCAGCGCGGCGGCGTAAGCCTTGGCCGCGGCGACGCCGACCAGGAGCGCGCCGGCGAGGCCGGGTCCGGCGGTGACCGCGATGGCGTCCACATCGGACAGTTTCAGCCCGGCCTTCGCGAAGGCTCGCTCGACCGTCGGGACCATCGCCTCCAGGTGCGCGCGGCTGGCGACCTCGGGGACGACGCCTCCGAAGCGAGCGTGCTGATCGACGCTGGAGGCGACCTCGTCGGCGAGGAGTTCGACCGTGTTGTCGTCGTGCAGGCGGACGAGGCCGACGCCGGTCTCGTCGCACGAACTCTCGATGCCCATGATGATGCGTGGCATCAGCCCGCCACCTCGTCTCGGACCTGGGCCCGCGGGCGGGCCATCGTGTAGGCGTCGGCGCCGGAAGGCTGGTAGTAGCGCTTCCGGAGGCCGACGCGTTCGAAACCGTGCCGTTCGTAGAGCGTGATCGCCGCTTCGTTGTCGGTGCGGACCTCGAGGAACACCGGCGCGGCGAGCTCGTCCGCACGAACGAGAAGCGCCTTCAGCAGCGTGGTGCCGATCCCGTTGCGCTGCCAGCCAGGGTCGACGCCGATCGTGTGGATGCTCGTCTCGTAGTCGCCGCGGCGGCCGACGACGGCGAGCCCGGCGTAGCCGATGACCTCGTCGCTTTCGTCCGGGCGCGCGACGAGATAGTGGCCGCCGGCGTCGAGTTCCGCGTGGAAGGCGTAGGCGCTCCAGGGTGAATCGCCGGGGAAGAGAATCTTCTCTATCTCGACACAGCGGGGAATATCCTTGCGGCGTAAGGGTTCCAGCCTCACGGCGTGGTCACCTTCTTGCGCGCGGCCGGTTCGACGGCGTCCGGGCGGCGGAGATAGAGCGGGGTGAGCGGGGCGGGGTCGCTTCCGTTTTGGAGTGCCTCACGAGCGGCCTTGACCAGCCCGACGGGTGACGGGAAACGCGGCTCGATCGGCTGGACGCCGAGGGCGTCCGCGTAGAGGAGGGCGCCGTCGCCCGCCGCGACCTTGACGGTGGTCTCTAGCTCGGCCGGACGCTGGACGTGCGGGCCGTCGGTGCGGGAACCGTCGGCGGCGTACGCGGCCCAGTAGACCTCGCGGCGCCTCGCGTCGGTGAGGACGAGGAAGGGCGCTTCGCCGGGGGCGACGTCGGCGGCGATCGCGTCGAGGCTGCAGACCGGATGGGCCGGGATGCCGAGGGCGTGGGCGAGCGACGCGGCGGTCGCCATGCCGGCGCGCAGGCCGGTGAAGGGGCCTGGGCCGACGCCGCAGACGATGGCGTCGAGGTCGCGAAGCGTGACGCCCGCGGCCTTGACCGCTTCGAGGGTGTGGGGCGTGATCAGCTCGCCGTGTGCGCGCGGGTCGACCGTCACGCGGTCGCCGCGGGATTCGAGCGTGTCGCCGTCCAGGGCGACGAGGCCCGCGGTGACCGCCGGGGTCGAGGTGTCGATGGCCAGTACCAGCACGGTTACCCAGCCTACGACCAGCGCCCCGGAGTGCGTTTAGCGGCCTAAGTGCGATCCGGCGCCGTGGCCGCTCCCCTGCCGCCGGATCGCGTTTAGCCCGCTAAACGCGCTCCGCCGCTCCGCCCCCGCGTCCCGACGCCGGATCGCGATTAGGGGGCGAAAGTCGCTCCCGCCGGGGGCCCGCTGACCTCGGCCCAGATCGCGATTAGGGGGCTAAACGCACGTCGGTGGCAGGAGCGAGCAGGGGTGTGAACCAGGTCGCAGGGGTGAAGGCGGGCGGAACGGTACGGTTCGGCGAGGGCCCTCGCGCCCCGGCCCGGCGGAGTCGAGCAGGAGGTCACACGGTGCCCGATCGGTTGTTCCCCACGCTGGCGAGCGGCTCCGACAAGGAGGCACTCCGTTTCGGCGGCACCTCCCTGACCTACGCCGAGGTCGCGGCCGTCGCCGGCACCCTCGCGCGCGACCTCCCGAGCGGCCGCGTCGCCGTCTGGGCGACACCGACGGTGCACACCAGCATCGCCGTGATCGCCGCGCTGCTCGCCGGCGTCCCCGCCATCCCGCTCAACCCGAAGATCGGCGAGCGCGAACTCGCGCACATCCTCGCCGACAGCGAGCCCGTCCTCGTCCTCGCCGAACCGGGCGCCGACCTGCCCGCCGGTCTCGACGGCCTGCCACGCCGCGACATCCCCCTCGAAGGCACGCCCGTCGCTCTCCCCGCGGAACCGGACGCCGAAGCCCCGGCGCTGATCGTCTACACCTCCGGCACCACCGGCCCGCCCAAGGGCGTCGTCCTCCCCCGCCGCGCGATCTCGACCACCCTCGACGCCCTCGAAGACGCCTGGGAATGGACCGGCGACGACGTCCTGGTCCACGGCCTCCCGTTGTTCCACGTCCACGGCCTGATCCTCGGTATCCTCGGACCGCTCCGGCGCGGCGGCTCGGTCCGGCATCTCGGCCGTTTCTCCACCGAGGGCGTCGCACGCGAACTCTCGACCGGAGCGACGATGATGTTCGGCGTCCCGACCATGTACCACCGCATCGCGGGCGAGGTCGGCGACAACCCGTCGCTCGCCGAGGCTCTCAGCGGCGCCCGACTGCTCGTCTCCGGATCGGCCGCGCTGCCCGTCCCCGACCACCAGCGCATCACGGCGGCGACCGGCCAGCGCGTGATCGAGCGCTACGGGATGACCGAGACCCTCATGAACACCAGCGTTCGCGCCGACGGCGAGCGTGTCCCCGGCACCGTCGGCGTCCCGCTGGGCGGCGTCGAGCTGCGGCTCGTGGACGAGGTGGGAAAGCCCGTCGAGGAGATCGAGACCGTCGGCGAGATCCAGGTCCGCGGGCCGAACCTGTTCACCGAATACCTCAACCGCCCCGACGCCACCGAAGCCGCCTTTGACGACGGCTGGTTCCGGACCGGCGACATGGCGACCCGCGATGAGGCCGGCTACGTGAAGATCGTCGGCCGGAAGGCCACGGACCTGATCAAAAGCGGCGGTTACAAGATCGGCGCGGGCGAAATCGAGAACGCGCTCATGGAACACCCCGGTGTCGCGGAGGTCGCCGTGACCGGGGAGCCCGACGACGACCTCGGCGAGCGCATCGTGGCCTGGGTGGTGCCCGACGGAGAACGCCCGACGGAGTCGGAACTCGCCGACCACGTCTCGCGCCTGCTGTCGCCGCACAAACGACCTCGTGTGGTCCGCTACCTGGAGGCGTTGCCACGCAACGACATGGGCAAGGTCCTGAAGCGGGCACTCGGATGAGCAGGGCTTCCGCACGGTCCGTCATCAAGGAGATCGCGACCGGTTTCGAAGATCTGGACGTTCCGCGGTCCGACGAGCCGGAAGACGGGCCGATCGGCTGGCCGGGCTACCGCTCGGCACGGGAAGCCGCTGCCGAGCGATCGGGCGAAGACGAGTCCGTCGTCTGCGGAACCGCCACGATCGGCGAGGTCGAGGCGGTCGTGATCGCCTTCGAATTCGGTTTCCTGGGCGGATCGATCGGTCAGCGGACCGGTGATCGCGTCGAGGCGGCGTTCGCGCGGGCGGTGGAGTCCCGATTGCCGGTGGTTTCGCTGATCGCGACCGGCGGCAGCCGGATGCAGCACGGGATGCGCGCGCTTTCGCAGTTGCAGCGCGTCGCGCGGGCGGCGGCCGGAGCCCGGTCGGTGCCGCAGATCTCGGTGCTGCGCGATCCGACCACGGGCGGCGGCTGGGCGACACTCGGTGCGAGCGCCGACGTCATTCTCGCGTTGCCCGGGGCGCAGGTCGGTTTCGCCGGTTCCCGGGTTCGGCCTTCCGACGCGCCCGCGGAGGCGTACACGGCCGAAGCGAAGCTCGCGTGGGGCCAGGTCGACAGGATCGTGCGGCCCGCAGACCTTCCCGCGGTCCTGGAACGGTGGGTGCGCTTGCTGACCTCGCCGACGCCGGAAGCAGCTGAACCTCCCGGAGCGCTCGGATCTGCGGGACTGCCCGACAGCGGGTGGGCCGCGGTTCAGGCGGCACGCTCCGCTGATCGGCCAAGGGCGGCCGAGTACCTCGACGCGTACTTCGACTGGCGCGAGGACGTCTCCGGCGACAGGTGCGGCGGAGTCGACTCTGGTGTCTTGTGCGGCTTCGGCCGGCGAGACGGCCGGACGATCGCGTACGCGGCGCAGCGCGGGACGGCGACTCTGCCCGCGGGCTTTCGCACGGCCGCGCGGCTGGTGCGGCTCGCGTCGAGGCTCGGGATCCCGGTACTCACCCTGGTCGACACCCCCGGTGCGGCGAACGACGCGGCGGCCGAGCAGGCCGGGGCCGGGGCGGCGATCGCGGAACTGTTCGAGGCGGTCGCGAGCGCGGCCGTGCCGATCACGACGCTGGTGATCGGCGAAGGCGGATCCGGTGGCGCGCTCGCGTTCGCGGCGCCGGGATCGACCTGGGTGACGCCCAACGCGTACTTCTCGGTCACGACGCCCGAGGCGGCCGCGGCGATCCTCAAGCTGCCCGCAGACGACGTCCCCGCTCTCGCGGACCGTCTGCGGCTACGCCCCCAAGACCTAGTCGACCTGGGAATCGCGCGTTCCGTGGTCGGCCCGGCGGATCGCGTTTAGCCCGCTAAACGCGATCCGTGCGGGGTGATTGAACAATCATCGATACCTTCCGTGTCGATGTCGGCGATGGCCTTTCGGCGCGGAATGGGAAGCGACAAACGGTCGGAGATCGGCGCTGAGCGGACGCTTTGTGCGAAGCATGACCATCTGCATGTGCGAATGCTGCTTTCGAACGTCCGTTACTGAACATTTCTTTCCGCGCCGACAACTGCAATCCACTCGATAGCGTGAATTCGAAACACTCTAGGTGTACTCAGCTCCCGCTATCTCGCCAACGTGCTGGTAGCCCACGGCCGCAACTACTCTTTCGAGTTACAGCAGCGAAATCCGATGACCCGGGGTGAAGTGCGCCGACCGCTCGGCGCAAGGATCAGCAACCTTTTACTTACCGCCCCGTAGGTCCGGAAAGTTCGTCCACAATGGCTTGTGTTGCGGTCGGGCAACTGCCGAATGCCGCACAAAAGGAAGCGGCTCCCCGTGCAAGGGGGAGCCGCTTTGAGGTTCAACAGCTCCATCAACCCGAACAAGTCCCATGGAGGCGTCAAACATGCCCAGCGTAGCGCCGTGTTCCGGCGGTATGCCAGAGGAGCCACCCCAGTCGCAGGCGATGACCCCGGATAAGAACCAGGATCACCGCGGCGGGTGTCACCCGGCAGAAGTCACTCTCGACGAATTGCTCGATCTGGCGGGCGAACCGGTCGGCATGGTCACCGACCCCGCGTGCCGTCGGGTTCATCTGCGTCCCGCGGCCCAGTGGCCCGATTTCTGGCGAAGCACGTTCTTCGGCAGCAAGGAGAACGCCAGGCGTGTCCTGCTCTACTGGTTCGCCTTGATCGCCGCGCTTCTCGCGCTGGCCGTGGTCGCGACGCCCGCCGCGCAAACCGGCGTGCTCGGCCTGTGCGGATTGTGGTGGATTCACCATCGGCGCGGGCCGCGGACTGAGCCGGCCCCCGCCGTTTAGGGAGGCAGGGTGCGCATGCCGCTGTGGGTACCAGCGGCATGCGCACCCCAAGCCCGCTTGGGGGCATGGAGGGGACGCTCCGCCGGGATGGCCCTGATGCGGCATCCGGGTGAGATCGCGTTTAGCCCGCTAAACGCAAGTCGGGCGTGCGGGACGCCCAGGTGCCGTGCGGTTCCAAGGTGACCACGCGAACGTCGTCCTCGCGACGGTCCAGGCGCACGACGAGGTAGTCGTCCGAAAGGCGCTCCGCCGCTCCCTCTCCCCACTCGACGACCAGGGCGGACCGCTCAAGTTCGGTGTCGAGGTCCAGGTCGTCCAGCTGCGAGAGATCCCCGCCGAGCCGGTACGCGTCGACGTGCACCAGAGCGACCCCGGCTTCGCCCGCCGGATGCACCCGAGCGATCACGAACGTCGGCGAGCTGACCCGTCCACCGACGCCGAGACCGTCCGCGATCCCGCGGGTCAGCGTCGTCTTGCCCGCTCCGAGCGGTCCGGCGAGCAGCACCAGATCGCCCGCGCGCAGCGAGCGTCCGAGCGATCGCCCGAAGTCCATGGTCGACTCGGGAGTCGGGAAAGCGAAATTCATCAGCGCTGCCACCACCAGGTTCGCCGGTCAGGATCTTCACCATCGGTGCCCGTGCACCGCTGCATCAAGTCGATCAGGTGACTGTTCACCAGTTCGGGCTGTTCCAGCTGCACCATGTGCCCCGCGCCGCGCACACGCACCAGCTCCGCGTCCGGCAGCTCCGCCGCGATCCGCTCGGCGTGCGCGATCGGCGTGAACCGGTCGGAATCCCCGCCGATGACCAGCACATGCGCGTGCTTCAACCCGGCGAGCGCGGCGTACCGGTTGTGGCTGCCGAGCGTGTCGACGAAGTTCACGAGCCCGCGCACCGGCGTCACTTCGAGCATTTCCAGCATGAAGTCGACGAGACGCGGAGACACGTCCCGGCTGCCGAAAGCCAGCCTGCGCACGGCTTGCCGGGTCAGCTGTCCTCCGGCGGCGCGCACGAACTCGACGAGTCCGGGCTGCCAGCCCGCCAGCCCGCCGACGCCTCGCGTGAGCGGGTTGTACTTCGAAAGCAGCGATCGCGGCAGTCCCCGAGCGCCGACTTCGCCAGCCGCGGTCGCGATGAACGCGACGCCGCCGACGCGGTCGTCGAACAGCTCGGGATGCTCCGCGGCGAGCTCCATGATCACCATGCCGCCCATCGAGTGCCCCATGAGCACGATGGGCCCCTCCGGCACCACCGAGCGCACGACCATGTCGAGATCGCGCGCCAGCTGCTCGATGGTGCTGGTCTCGGCGTTCGCGGCGCCGGATTGCCCGTGCCCGCGATGGTCGTAGTAAACCTGACGCACGCGTGGCAGCTTCAGCGACGCGAGGTCTCGCCGCTGGAAATGCCAGCAGCGCTTCGACAACGCGAAACCGTGCACGCCGACGACGGTCAGCTCCGGTTCGCCCCCATCAGCCGGATCGATCTCCTCGACCGCGAGCGGCGTTCCGTCCTCCGCCGCCACTGTCGATGTCCGGTCCGGTTCAAGATCCCCCAACGGTTCGTCCACGAACGGATCCTCATTCTGCCGCCGCTGCTGTGCAGCGACGGCGATCGCGGCGGCGGTGCCGGTGGCCACCGCCCCGACGCCGCCGACGATGGCCAGCAGTCGTCGTGAAGGTGTCACGAGCCTGCCTCCAGATACGTCCGGTGGATTCGCGGGCGATACATCGAAGTCACGATCTCGTAGTCGATCGTCCCCAGCTTGTCGGCCCATTCCCTGGCCGTGGGCTCGCCGAACGCGCCCTGCCCGAAGAGGACCACTTCGCTGCCGACGGCCGGTTCGTCATCTCCGCAGTCGACGACCAACTGGTCCATGCACACGCGTCCGGCCACCGGACGACGGCGTCCGCCGAGCCAGACGTCCATCCGCCCGGACAGAGACCGCGGCACGCCGTCGGCGTATCCGACCGGGACCAGGGCGAGGGTGGTGTCGCGCTCGGCGGTCCAGGTGTGGCCGTAGGAAACCGATTCGCCGGACGCGATCCGCTTGGTGAGCACGACGGACGATTTGAAGGTCATCGCGGGGCGCAGGTCCTCGGCGGCGGGGATCGGGTTCAGCCCGTAGATCGCGATCCCGGGGCGGACGAGGTCGAAGTGCAGGTCCGGCCTGGTCAGCACGGCGGCGGAGTTCGCGAGGTGCCGCATCGGGTTCAGGCCCGCCGCGCGGGCGATGTCGTAGGCCTCGTCGAACCGCTTCGCCTGCGCGTCGACGGACGGGTGGCCGGGCTCGTCGGCGCAGGCGAGGTGCGACCAGATCGCGACGACCTCGATGAGCGGCTTCGCGGCGGCCGCGGCCTTGACCAGCGCCGGCCATTCCGCAGGTGGGCAGCCATTTCGGGACAGCCCGGTGTCGATCTTGAGGTGCACCCGACAGATCGCACTTAGCCCGCTAAAGTCGCGCGCCCGGCGCGCGCCATCGGCCACGCGGGCGAGTTCGTCGAGGGAGCTGACGGCGACGTCGATGTCTTCGGCGACTGCGGGCGCGAAGTCGGCTTCGGGGGTGTCGAGCCAGCTGAAGAGCCGGGCGCCGATTCCGGCGCGGCGCAGCTTCAGGGCTTCGTCGAGGGAGCAGGTGCCGAGCCAGGTCGCTCCGCCCTCGATGGCGGCACGCCCGGCCTCGACGGCTCCGTGGCCGTAGCCGTCGGCCTTGACCACGGCCATGGTCTGGGCCCCTGGAGCGCGGGAAGCGAGCAGGGCGACGTTGTGCCGGATGGCGGACAGGTCGATGACGACCTCGGCACGCGGGAAACTGGCGGTCATAACGACCACCAGTTTCCCACGGACCCGGCTCAGGACAGGCGTGCCCCGGTGGTGGCGGAGAACACGTGCAGCTCGTCGGGGCGGACCCGCAGGTGCAGGGTGTCGCCCATCACCGGCGGCTTGCGCGGGTCGACCCGGGTGACGACGTTGGACTTCGTGCCCTCGGCGTCGGTCTCGGCCAGCTTGCCGTAGACGTACGCGTCCGAGCCGAGCTCCTCGACGAGGTCGACCTTGATCGGCAGCGTGCCGTCTTCGCTGGTGGTCACCTCGAGCGATTCCGGCCGGAAGCCGAGGGTGACGGTGTCACCGTCGGCCTTGGCGAGGATCTCGCGGGTCAGCGGCACTCGCGCACCACCGAGCTCAGCACCGTCTTCGGTGAGCTTCGCGGTGACGAGGTTCATCGCGGGCGAGCCGATGAAGCCGGCGACGAAAGCGTTTGCGGGCTTGTCGTACAGCGCGCGGGGGGTGTCGCACTGCTGCAGGAGACCGTCGGAGAGGACCGCGACCCGGTCGCCCATCGTCATGGCCTCGACCTGGTCGTGCGTGACGTACACGGTGGTGACGCCGAGACGGCGCTGCAGGGCGGCGATCTGCGTACGCGTGGAGACACGCAGCTTGGCGTCGAGGTTCGACAGCGGCTCGTCCATCAGGAAGACCTGCGGCTCACGCACGATGGCGCGGCCCATCGCGACGCGCTGGCGCTGACCGCCGGAGAGCGCCTTCGGCTTGCGGTCGAGGTACTGCTCGATGTCGAGCAGCTTGGCCGCGTCGAGCACCTTCTGCTTGATCTCCGCGGCCGGACGGCCCGCGATCTTCAGCGCGAAGCCCATGTTCTGGCCGACGGTCATGTGCGGGTACAGCGCGTAGTTCTGGAACACCATCGCGATGTCGCGGGCACGCGGGGGCAGCTGCGTGACGTCGCGGTCGCCGATCCAGACGGCGCCTTCGTCGATGTCCTCGAGGCCGGCGAGCATCCGCAGGCTGGTGGACTTGCCACAGCCGGAAGGCCCGACCAGCACGAGGAATTCGCCGTCGGCGATCTCGAGTTCGAGTGCGTCCACGGCGGGCCGCTCGGAACCGGCGTAGCGCCGGGTCGCCTTGTCGTAGGTGATCGTGGCCATCGGTTCAGTCCTCTTTCGGTTTCGCGGAAATGCCGTGCCCGAGTTCGCGGGCCTCGAGATGCCGTTGCTGGATCCGGTGTCCCTCGGCGCGGTCCGCCTCGGTCGGTTCGAGCGGGGTGGCGCCGTGGTCTTCCTGCCAGCGGGGAGGTTCCGAGCTGGAAGCGAGGGCCCAGGCCGCCTGCCGCGCGGCACCGACCGCGACGTACTCGGCGACTTCGGGGATGACGACGGGCACGCCGAACACGATCGGCGCGACCGCGCGGACGGCGGCCGACTGCGCGCCACCGCCGATCAGAAGCACTCGACGGACTTCGAGTCCCTGCTCACGAAGGGCGTCGAGACCGGCGGCGAGTCCGCACAACATGCCTTCGACGGCGGCGCGGGCGAGGTTCTCGGACGTCATGTTCGCGCGGGTCAGGCCGAAGAGCGTGCCCTTGGCGTCCGGGAGGTTCGGCGTCCGCTCACCATCGAGGTAGGGCAGGAAGGTGAGACCGCCGGAGCCCGGCGCGGCCGCGAGGGCCAGCTTGTCGAACTCCGCGAGTTCGACGCCGAGCATCGCGGACGTGGCGGTGAGCACGCGGGCGGCGTTGAGCGTGCAGGCGAGCGGCAGGAACCGGCCGGTGGCGTCGGCGAATCCGGCGACGATGCCGGACGGGTCGGCGCTCGCGGTCTCGGAGACACCGAAGACGGTGCCGCTGGTGCCCAGCGAGACCACGACGTCGCCGGGAGCCAGTTCGAGACCGAGCGCGGCGGCCATGTTGTCGCCTGTCCCCGCCGAGACCAGGATCCCGTCCGGGGTGTGGCCCGCGGCTTCGGCGGGGCCGATGACCTTGGGCGGTTCGGGAGTGCGGCCGCCGAAGGCGTGCGAGAGAAGGTCCTGGCGGTACTCGCCGGTGGCGGGCGAGAAGTACCCGGTGCCGGAGGCGTCGCCGCGGTCGGTGACCGGCTCGGCGCCTTCGCCCAGCAACCGCCAGGTCAGCCAGTCGTGCGGGAGCAGGACGCGGGCGACGCGATCGGCCAGCTCGGGCTCGTTCTCGGCCATCCACCGCAGCTTCGTGACGGTGAAGCTGGCCACCGGCAGTGAGCCGACGGACTTCGCCCAGTTGTCGGGGCCGAGTTCGCGGCCGAGGTCTTCGGCGGCCTTGGCGGACCGGGTGTCGTTCCACAGCAACGCGGGCCGGACGACCTCGCCGTCTTCGTCGAGGGTGACCATGCCGTGCTGCTGACCGCCGATGCCGATGGCGGCGACGCCGTCGAGCAGGCCGTCCGTGGCCTCGCGGAACGCGTCCCACCACGCGGAGGGGGCGACTTCGGTGCCATCGGGGTGCGAAGCGCGGCCGGTGCGGACGATCTCGCCGGTTTCCGCGTCGCAGACGACGACCTTCGTCGACTGGGTCGACGAGTCGATTCCGGCGACCAGGTCAGATTTCATACTCCGGCCCTTCCGGATCGCATTCGACCTGCTCGATGGCCGTTCCCGCGTTCAGCGCGGCCTCGATCTCCTCGGTCGGTGTCAGGTCGTCGGTGATCAGGAGGTCGTAGTCGCCGATGTCGCCGTGCGCGAAGGTGGCGGTGCGGCCGAACTTGGAGTTGTCGACGACCAGGACGTTGCGGCTCGCGGTGCGCAGCGCGGCCTTCTTGAGCGCGGCGTAGTCCTGGACCGGGTGGAACAGGCGGCCGACCGCGACCGCGGCGACGGAGACGAACGCGATGTCGGCGTGCGTGCGCTCGAGGAACGCGAGGACGTCCGGACCGGCGCACGAGTCGTACTCGTGGTGGTACCGGCCGCCGGCGAGCACGACCTCGACGCTCTTGACCGGGCCGAGGATGCGGGCGGCTTCGAGCGAGTTGGTGATGACGGTGAGGTCTTCGATCGCGCCGAGACGGCGGACGAGCGGGAAGAGCGTCGTCGAATCGTCGACGAAGACCGTCTGGCCGGAGTGGACGTGTGCCGCGGCGGCCTCGCCCAGTGTGTCCTTCGTGGCCTGGTTGAAGGTGTCGCGGAAACGGGCGGCCGACTCCATGGTGGTCGCCGGGTAGGCCTCGACCTTGCCGCGCAGTTTGCGGAGGAGGCGGCGCTCGGCGAGTTCGTCGAGGTCGCGGTGCATCGTCATCAGGCTGACGCCGAAGCGGGTGGTGAGATCGTCGATGCGGGCTTCGCCGGTGGCGATGACGTGGTCGAGGATCTCCTGGCGCCGGTGCTCGACGGCGGCGTCCGAGGGCCTGGTCTTAGACATGGGCGACACCGTTCACGACACGGACCATCGTGGTCTCGGCGGGGTGGGTGTCGGCGCTCACACCTGCTTCTTACCAGATTATTCGCCGGGAGTTAACACGTAACTCGATAACTCTCGCATTTCCCCTCACCCCGCGCCTCAGCGCACCGAAGTGCGTTTAGCCCCCTAATCGCGTTCTGGAGGCGGCTGCCAGCAGAGCACGATTAGGGGGCTAAACGCAGGTCAGGACGCCAGAGAACGGACAGCCCGAATGGCGTCCGGGACGGCACCGAGGATGCCGGAAGCCGAGGTCGGCGCGCCGTCGGCGGCCAGCGACCCGGCGAGCGAGTGGACGTGCGCGGCGGCGCCGGCCGCCAGCCACGGGTCGAGCCCGGCCGCGAGCAGCGCGCCGATGAGACCGGACAGCACGTCCCCCGATCCCGCCGTCGCGAGCCACGATCCCCGCGGCGTGTTCACCAGCGCGCGTCCGTCCGGCGCCGCGACCACCGTGCAGTGCCCCTTCAAGAGCACGACGGCGTCGTACTTCCGCGCGGCCGACCGCGCCGCCGCGACCCGGTCCGCCCCCGGCGGCGAACCCATCAGCCGCTCGAACTCCCCCGCGTGCGGGGTCAGCACGAGCGGCGTGTCCGGATCGCGCGCGTCGAGCACGTCGGGCGAGCGCGCGATGATCGTCGTCGCGTCGGCGTCCGCGCACACCGGCACGCCACGCCCGAGCACGAACCGCAGCACGTCCCGCCCCTCGTTCCCGGTCCCGATTCCCGGTCCGACGACCCACGCCTGGACCCGTCCGGCATCGGTCACCGAACCCGTCGCGATGACGTCGGGCCAGCGCCCGCGCACCACGTCGGCGGCGTGCCCGGCGTACCGCACGAGTCCGGACGTCGCCCGCAAGGCGGCGCCCGCGGCGAGCACGCCCGCACCCGGGTACGTCGCGGATCCCGCGGCCACCCCGACCACGCCTTGGCTGTACTTGTCGTCACCCGGCCCTGGCACCGGCCACGCCGCGGCGACGTCGGCCGTGTCGAGCCGCCGCAGATCGGGTTCGCCGAGTTCCGGTCGCAGGCCGATGTCGACCAGTGCGACCTCGCCGCAGGACGCGGGCGCGAGGACGTGCACCGGTTTGAGCGCGCCGAAAGTGACCGTGCGGTCGGCGACGACCGCCGGACCGTCGACGGCGCCGGTGTCCGGGTCCACCCCGCTCGGCAGATCGACGGCCAGCACGGGCGAACTCACGTGCTCCAGCAGCGCGGCGGCATCCGCCCGCAAGGGACCTCGCGCCGAGATCCCGACGATCCCGTCGAGGACGAGATCTGCACGGATGATCCACTGTGGACCGTCCTCAACGGACACCACCCTGCCGCCGGATCGCTTCAAGGCGGCCAAACCCGGGCCGTGAGCTCGTTCAGGCTTCAGCAGGATCGCCGAGACGGCCACGTTGCGGCGGCGCAGGAACGCGCCGGCCCACAAGGCGTCACCGCCGTTGTTGCCCGACCCGACGAGCAGCGTCACCCGCCGTCCGGACACCGAACCCGTTTGGTCTTCCAGCATCGCCGCGGCGTGCACCGCGAGGCCGAACGCCGCTCGCCGCATGAGCCCGCCGTCGGGAGTGACGGCGAGCAACCGGTCCTCCGCCGCGCGAATCCGTTCCGTGGTCCAGATTCCCTGCACGACGCCTCCGGTCCTTACTCGACGGTGACCGACTTCGCCAGGTTACGCGGCTTGTCGACGTCGTACCCGCGCGTACGGGCGATTTCCGCGGCCAGCACCTGCAGCGGAACCGTCGAAACCAGCGGTTGCAGCAGCGTCGGGACGGCCGGGATCTCGATCAGTTCGTCGGCGAACGGGCGGACGGTCTCGTCGCCTTCCTCCGCGATCACGATCGTGCGGGCGCCGCGCGCCTGGATCTCGCTGATGTTCGACACCAGCTTCGAGTGCAGCACCGCGCGCCCCTTCGGCGACGGCATCACCACGACGACGGGCAGGCCGTCTTCGATCAGCGCGATCGGGCCGTGCTTGAGCTCACCGGCGGCGAAGCCTTCGGCGTGCATGTACGCCAGTTCCTTGAGCTTCAGCGCGCCTTCGAGGGCGACCGGGAAACCGACGTGACGGCCGAGGAACAGCACCGCCTTCGAGTCGGCGATCCGGCGGCCGAGGTCACGGACCTGGTCCACAGTGGACAGAACCTTCTGCACCGCGGCGGGCATGGCCTCGAGCTCGGCGAACTCGCGGGCGACCTCGTCCGGGTACTTCGTGCCGCGGGCCTGCGCGAGCGCCAGGCCGACCAGGTAGTTGGCCGCGATCTGAGCGAGGAACGCCTTCGTCGAGGCGACACCGATCTCCGGACCGGCGTGCGTGTAGAGGACGGCGTCCGACTCGCGCGGGATCTGCGCGCCGTTGGTGTTGCAGACGGCCAGGACGCGGGCCTTCTGCTCGCGAGCGTGACGGACGGCTTCGAGGGTGTCCGCGGTCTCGCCCGACTGTGAGACGGCGACGACCAGCGTCGCGCGGTCCAGCACCGGGTCGCGGTAGCGGAACTCGCTCGCCAGCTCGACCTCGACGGGGAGGCGGGTCCAGTGCTCGATGGCGTACTTGGCGACGAGGCCGGAGTGGTACGCGGAACCACAGGCGACGACGAAGACCTTGTCGACGTCGCGCAGGTCCTGATCGGAGATGCGCTGCTCGTCGAGGATGATCCGGCCGCCGTCGAAGTGGCCGCGCAGCGTGTTCGCCAGCGCCTCGGGCTGCTCCTCGATCTCCTTGAGCATGAAGTACTCGTGGCCGCCCTTTTCCGCGGCCGAGAGATCCCAGTCGACGGTGAACGGCTTGGCCTGCGCGGCGTCGCCGTGGAAGTCGGTGACCTCGTAGCCGTCGCGGGTGATCACGACGAGCTGGTCCTGGCCGAGCTCGACGGCCTCGCGGGTGTGCTCGATGAACGCGGCGACGTCGGAAGCGACGAAGTGCTCGCCTTCGCCCACGCCGACGACCAGCGGCGAGGAGCGACGGGCGGCGACGATGGTGTCCGGCTGGTCGGCGATGGTCACGACCAGGGTGAACGCGCCTTCGAGGCGGCGGCAGACCGCGGCGACGCTGGCCGAGAAGTCGCCCTTCGTGTCGCCCTCGGTGTACGCGCGGGAGATGAGGTGCGCGGCGGTCTCGGAGTCGGTGTCGCTCGCCATCTCGACGCCGTCGGCCTCGAGCTCGGAGCGCAGGGCGGCGAAGTTCTCGATGATGCCGTTGTGCACGACGGCGACGCGCTGGGAGGCGTCGCGGTGCGGGTGCGAGTTGCGGTCCACCGGGGCGCCGTGGGTGGCCCAGCGGGTGTGGCCCATCCCGGCGGTGCCGGTGAAGGCGTCCCTGCCGACGGTTTCGAGCTGGGTCTCCAGGTTGGCCAGGCGGCCCGCCTTGCGCTCGACGTTCAGCGCACCGGCGCCGTCGAGGACCGCGACGCCTGCCGAGTCATAGCCGCGGTACTCCATCCTGCGCAGGCCGCCGATGACGACGTCCAGGGCCGGGCGGTGTCCTACGTATCCCACGATTCCACACACGGCCACCACCCTAACGACGGAAATCCGGCCGTTTCGCGCGGGCGCCCGCACTCGCGTTCAGCGGGCTAAACGCGATCCGCGGGGCGGCGCGCGGGCCGGACGGGGGTGCGGGCAGTAAGGTCACGAACATGGCCAGCAAGCCCAAACAGCTGCTCGCGGAGCTGTCCCACCCAGGTCCGCACGAGGTGCTGCGCGGCAACCTCGCCCTGGTCGGGCTCCCCGGCGTCGTGTTCACCCCCCGCTCAGGGCTCGGTCTGCCCGCGATCGCGTTCGGGCATGGATGGCTGCAGCCGACCGGGAGCTACCGGCATCTGCTCCGGCACCTCGCGAGCTGGGGCATCGTCGCGGCGGCCCCGGCTACCCAGCGCGGACCGCTGCCGTCGCACCGGCTACTGGCCGGAGACCTGCTGACCACGCTCGACCTGATCACGACGGTCCGTCTCGGACCGGACGGCATCAGCGTCGACCCGGCGAAACTCGGCCTGGCCGGGCACTCGACCGGTGGCGGCTCGGCCATTCTCGCCGCCGCTCAGGCAGCCGAGAACGACGAGCGGCCCCGGATTCGCGCTGTCGCGACCATCACTCCCGCGCAGACGCTGCCTCCCGCGACGGTGTCGGCCCAGTCGGTGACCGCGCCCGGCCTGCATCTCGCGGCGAGCGAAGACCTGGTCGCGCCGCCTGTCGGACATGCAGAGGCGATCGCGGACGCGTGGGGCGGGCCGGTGCAGCTGCGGACGCTCGGGAAGTCGTCGCACCTCGGTGTCACCGAGGGCAGGCACTGGAGCCAGCTGTTGCTGCACGGGAAGCCGCACCGCGGGACCCAGCAGTTGACGAGGGCCCTGTTCACCGCGTTCTTCCTCACTCACCTGACGGGGACGACGAAGTACCAGCCTCTCCTGGACGCCGACGTCAAACGCGCCCCCATCGAGACCCAGGACGAACCCGCCGCCTGACCCCGGCCGACCTGCGTTTCGCGGGCTAATCGCGATCCGGGCCCCGACGCGCGCCTCGTTACTTAGCCTGCCTACGCGTCGCGGTTAGCCCGCGAAAGTCGACACGGTCCCGGGAGGGCTGGCCGTACGGCCAGATCGCGGTTAGCCCGCGAAAGTCGACGCGGTCCGGGCGAGCGGAGCGAGTAAAAGGAGGGCCCGGCTCTGCTGAGCCGGGCCCTGAAGTGCGGTGAGACGGTCAGTCGACCATCCACGAGTTGTTCGAGAAGTCGTCGTCGTCGAAACCCTTGTCGTCGCGGGCGTGACGACCTCGACGACGCGCGGGCGTGCCAGGCGCTTCGGGCGTCTCGGCACTCGGAGCGGGCGGCGCCGCCGCAGCCGGCGGGACGTCCACCGTCGCCGGCATTCCGGGCACCCCGGGCGCGACCGGAGGAGGCGGCGGGGGCGGAGGCGCAGGCCGCGATGCATTGGGCTGGCCACTGAACTCGGCGAACCGGGCGTCCGGCTTGTCGTCGTCCTCGATGCCGAAGCCCATCGTGTGGCTGCGGTCGGCGGTCGTCTTGCCGGTCAGCCAGCCGCCCGCCTCCTTGCTCCGCTTTCCCAGTTCCTGCATGTGGGCCGCGTACTTGTCGTGGACGGCGGCGTCCTTCTGCATGGTTTCCATCGCCTGGGCCTTGGCGTCGGCGAGGTGCCGCTCCCGCAGTCCGCGCTGCTCCAGCTGCTCGGTGATGGCGGCGTCCTGCCTCGACATGGCGGCCGCCAGCCGGTCGACAGCGCTCATCGGTCCTCCCTCGTTCCCCGGTTACCGATCATCGCTCGTAGCTGATCGAACGGTCGCCGCCATCGTCGTCGAGCGAACCGCTGATCCGGCCGCCCGCGCCGCTGGTCTCGAAAATGCCACCCTCGACGCGGTACTGGCTCGAGCCGCGTTGCGTGTCACCGCCGCCACCGCCACCACCGGCCGCGCCGCCCATGGCACCCATTCCACCCATCATGCCGCCCATTCCGGCGGACGAGCTTCCGGCACCGGCTCCCGCGGGCGCCGGGTCCATCCCGCCGGGCGCCATCCCGAGACCGCCTTCGACGGCGGCCGGCTGCGCGCCGCCCCCGGTCTGGATGCCCGCTTCGAGCGAACCGGCCTCGTTCAGCGACCCCGCCGAACCACCCTCGCCGACACCGCCGAGCGCTCCTTCGAAGCTGCCACCGCCTCCGCCGCCGCCGCTCGCGGTCGGCACGGTGCCCTCACCACCCGAGCCCGACGCGGCGCCACCGGCGGCCTCGGCCTCCGCGGAAACCGCGGCGGTCCCTTCGCCACCACTGACTCCACCACTGACTCCAGCACCGACCTCGACGCCACCCGGAGCGGCGAAACCGGCGCCGTCCGCCGGCGCGGGCATCGTGCGGACCTCGCCGACCCCGTCGACCTTGCCGGGCTGCGGATTGCCGGGATTCCGGTCGTCCAGGCCGTTCTTGACGTCGTCGGTGTCGATGACGTCGCCGGGCTTGAGTTCCTTCTTCTCACCCTTTTCGTCGAGGGTGTAAGTGGTCGGCTCGCCCTTGCCGTCGTCGACGGTCACCACGGTCGGGCCGTTCGGGCCGTCCGGCTGCTCGGCGGTGATCTTGAGGTTGCCGTCCTGGATGTGGATCTTGCCGTCCGGGCCGGGCCGGTAGACGCCGTCCTTGCCGGGCTCGCCTTCCTTGACCGCGCCCTGCGGACCGAAGTCGCCGTCCTTGCCGTCCTTGGCCTTTTCGCCGTCCTTGCCCTCTTCGCCCTTGGGATCGTCGAAGTCGAGCTTGTAGTCCTTCTCGTTGCCCTTGCCGTCGTCGACCTTGATGTCCATCTTGCCGTCTTTATCCGGCTCGGTCATCTCGATCTTGTTGTCGCCCTTTTGGACGGTCATGGTGTCCTGACCGTCGATGCCGTCCTTGATCGCCTCGCCCGTCGCCGGGTCGATCGGGTACGGCTTGCCGGTCTCGGGGTCCAGCTCAAGCGGCTTCCCGGTGACCGGGTTCGTGCCCTCGGCGGGCTTGTCCTCCGGTTTCGGCGCCTCAGGCACCTCCGCCGCCGGCGGTGTGCTGCTGCCGCCTCCGCCACCGGGAGGCGTGCCGCCCCCGCCGCCGGGCGGGGTGCCACCGCCACCACCGGGCGGGGTCCCGTTGCCCGGCGGCTTCTCGGTGCCCGGAGGCTTCTCGTTGCCCGGCGGCTTTTCGGACCCGGCCGCGGGGAACGGGTTCGTGTAGTCCTCCATGAACCGCGAAAGCTCGTGGTACTGCGTGTTGATCGTGTCGGTCGCGTTCTTGCAGAGCTTCTTGAAGTTCTCGTACCGCTCACCGAACTCGGTGGCGAAAGAACCCTTCAGCCACTGCTTCGCGGCCCCGATCGCATAGTCCTTGTTCTCGTCGTTCAGCTTGCAGTCGTCGTGACGCAGCCGTTCGGCGAGGTTGTTGCCCGGACACGCGGAGTCGAGCCAGTACGCGACGTCCATGAGCTTTTCTTTGGAACCGACCTTGCCGTTCGCGATGTCGACGACCTGCTTCGCGATGTACAGAGGTGCCGTCGCGACCTTGTCGACCCGGAGCTTCAGCGTTTCGTCGACCTTCAGCTTGAGCGCGGTGTAGATCTTGTCGATGGTCGAGGGCACCAGTTTGATGGCGCCCTCCATCTGCGCGATGAGTTCCTTCGCGTCGGGCTGGATCCGCTGCTCGTACTTGACCTTCGCGGCCGTCGCGCCCTCGCCCTTCCAGTCGTGGAAGAGCGTGGTCAGCGCCGAAGTCGCGTCCTTCTGGGTCTGCTCGACGATCTTCTTGGCGTCGCCGAGATCCTCGACCTCGTCGAACATCTTCTGGAAATTGATCTCACGGTTCTCGTGGAACCGGTCCCAGATGTCGGTCTTGTAGCTGATTTCGCCCGACTTCTCCGGCATCTTGTTCCAGACCTGCTCGGCCCAATCGGAGAAGAAGTCCAGTGCCGGCTTTCCGAGGTCGAGCACCTGGTCGGATTTGGTGGTCGCGCCTCCGGCGGCAGGCCGGGACATGGAGTCGAGGTCCTTGTCGGCCTGTTTCGTCTCGGCCGCCTGCTTCTTGTCCCCCGCGGCGTTCGAGTCACGTTCGGCGACGGCCTTCTTGTAGGCCGCTTCCCTGGCCCACGGCAACATCAAAGCGTCTTTCGTGCCCTGAGTGACGTAGGGGTCGTTCAGCATTTCCTTGATCTGTGCGGGCGTCGGTTCACTCATTACTGGGTCCCCGCCTTGTTGGCAGCCGCGGCGTTCGCCTGGTCGGATGAGGTGTAGCGGGTCGACGCGGTGCTGACCCCGCCGGCGAGCTGGGTGAGCTGGCCCGCGTAGCCCTTCATCGCGTCGGAAATGGCGAGAATCCCGGTGGCATAGCCCTTTTGGTGGTCCTTGTGGACTCGGCCGAAGTTCTCGGGCCCGACCTGGGTCGGCCCCACCTTCCCCGCCTCGGACGTCGTTTTCTCAGCCGCGCGCTCCAACGACGTCGACGCCGTGAGCATCGCCTCTGAATCGGCTTTGTAGCCCCCGTCCGGCATGACCGGTGCCCCCTTCGTCCCGCTCTGTATCCGCCTCGTTGTCCTACCTACGACGCACGCCGACGGCATCAGGTGCCGTCGCATATGCACACAGAATGTACCCACCGGTCACCGAGGCCGCAGGAACATTCACACCTTTGCTAACTCAAACGGTTCCGGCGCAAGAAGCCTGGTAGACCGCGTTTTCGTGGTTTCGCGCCCGCCTCGACCGCCTCGGCGAGAACGGTCGCCGCGCCCCGGATGTCGACCAGGCGATCCAGCTCGTCGAGGTCGATGTCGATCCCGAACTCCACCTCGACCGTCGCCAGGAGCCGGACCCGGCGGCGGGAGTCGACGCCCATTTCGGCGAAGGGCGTGTTCTCGTCGATGGTGTCCGGATCGACGTCGAAGGTCTCGCAGACGAGGGCCTTGATCTCGTCGACGTACTCGCTCCCGTCAGCTGCCATGGGGGGATTCTGTCCCATCCGCGAGCCAGTACCGCGTTCTGGCCGCGGAACGCGCGACCTTGCCGCTGGAGGTCCGCGGCAGCCCGCCGGGTTTCACCAGGAGGAAGGCCCGGAGGCGCACGTCGTGCCGTTCGGCGACAGCGCGGGTGGCAGCGCGCGCGATCTCGGGTTCGTCGAAGTCGGGGGCCTTCCGGGCGCGTTCGGCGACCACGACGACGCCCTCGCCTTCGTCGCCGTCGACCGAGAACGCGGCGACCCGCTCGGGCCCGAGAAGGGGGTGGGCGTCGGCGACCGTCTCTTCGATGTCGTGAGGGCTGTGGTTACGGCCGTCGATGATGATCAGGTCCTTCAGGCGTCCGGTGACGGAGAGCCTGCCGTCCCGGATCGAGCCCAGGTCGCCGGTGCGGAGCCAGCCGCCCTCCCCGTCGAGTTCGGCGTCGAACACCTCGGCGGTCAACTCCGGGCGCCGCCAGTACCCCGCCGCCACGTTGGGCCCCTTGACCCAGATCTCGCCCGCGTCGACTTTAGCGGGCAAACCGCGCTCCGGTGGGCCGTCGACTTTAGCGGGCAAATCGCGATCCGCCTGCGCGACGACGCGGACCCGCTGTCCCCTCGGCCAGCCGATCTCGACGACCTCGCGGCCGTCCACTTCGGTCACCACCGGGCCGCCGGAGTCGCCGCTGGCGACGTAGACCGTCGCCTCGGCCAGGCCGTAGGACGGCCGGAACGCGCCCCTCGGGAACCCGTGGGGTTCGTACGCGGCGAGGAACCCCCGGACGGTCGCCGCCCGGACCGGTTCACTGCCGCTGAGCGCGATCGACACCGTCGAGAGGTCGTACTCGGCGCGCTTCGGCTCGGGCACGGCCTCGGTCACCAGGTCGTACGCGAAGTTCGGCGCCGCCGTGAGCGTGTTCGGATACGCCGACATCAGCAGCAGCCAGCGCTCCGGGCGCCGGATGAACTCCAGCGGCGCGATGAACACCGTCCGGCCGCCGGAGTGCATCGTCCCCGCGAGCAGTTGCGCCAGCCCCATGTCGTGGAAGAACGGGATCCAGCCGACGCACGTGGTGTGCTCGCCGACGTCGTAGGCGTCGCAGATCTGCCAGCACGCGGCCGACAGGGCCCGCTGCGTGATGATCACGCCGGCGGGCGATCGCGTCGTGCCGGACGTGTACTGCAGGTACGCGGGGTCTTCGGGGGAAACCCGCGCCGGCCCGGACCGGTCCGCCGGATCCAGCGGCAGCGTGTCGACGGCGACGATCTCGCGGGGTGACGGCACCGGCTCGGCCTCGGCGAACTCCGTGAGCCGCTCGACCAGGGCTTCCGACGTGAGCCAGATGTCGGCGTCGCAGTCGTTGAGGACGCCGACGAGCCGCTCGCGGTGAGCGCGGACGTCCGGCGCGGACAGCGGCACCGCGACGGCCCCGGCGTACAGCGCGCCGAAGAACGCGACGACGTAGGAAAGGTCCTGCCGAGCCGTGATCGCGACGCGGTCGCCCGGCTGGATCACCTCACGCAGCTTCGCGGCGACAGCGCGGACGTGGACAAGAAGGTCGGCCCAGGTCAGCGTGTCCTCGACCGGCTCGTGCCGGTTCGAGCAGTCGAGGTGCGTGTACGCCGGGCGCTCGATGTCGGCGCGTTCGAGCAGGCGGAGCACGAGCGGGGTCCGCAACACTTCTTCCGGCACTTCTTCGGGCACTGGCACATCCTCCGGCCGCGGCTTGGGCATCATACGAACGTGGACGACTTCTTCGTGCTGGACGATCCGGCGGACCGCGTCAGGGCCCTGCGCGATCGCGAGCTCAGCTCGAACCCCGGCGGTGCCGCCGCCGAGACCCCGAACCTCCTGCTGATGGACGGCGCGGACCACCGTCGGCTGCGCGCGGTCGTCAAGGAGGTCATCGCCCTGGTCGAGCCCCTGCCGAACGCCCTGGTCACCGACCTGCGCGTCGCGATTTGCCCGCTAAAGTCGCGCGCCCGGTTCGACCTCGTGGCCGACTTCGCCAGGCCTGCGGCGGCCAGGGTGACCGAAGCGGTACTCGGCACTGTCGAGCCACTCGGCGAGAAGCTGCTGACGAAGCTGTCGGAGACGGCCGCGAACCTGGACGTCTGGTCGGGCGGACCGGCCGGAGCCGACATGGCCGCGCTCCGGGTCGCGATGTTCTTCCTCAAGGCGACCGCCGTCGAAGGAGGCGGGCTGGCGCTGCTCCGCGAAGCGCACGAAGCGGGCCGGATCACCGAGGACGAGCTGATGATCACGCCGGTGATGCTCGCCCACGCGGCGTACGAGAACTCCATGAACTTCCTCGCCCTCGCCGGCCTCGAACTCCTCCGCCGCCCAGACGTCCTCGACGACGTACGCGGCCTGATCCACGAAGTCGCCCCGACCCGCTTCGCCGCCCGCCGCGTGACAGCGCCGTTCTCCTTGGGAGACAAGGATTTCACCGCAGACGACAAACTGGCCGTCCCGCTGGGACCCGGCACCGAACTCGCGTTCGGCCTCGGCCGCCACACCTGCCCCGGCTCGCGCATCGCGGTCGCCGAGGGCGAAGTGGCACTTCGCGCCCTAGCCGAAGTCCTGACTCCCGACCACGTCGTGGAAGACGTGCGATACAAGACGCACGCCGTCTTCCACGGCGTGGAGCGGGCCATCGTGACGCTGCGGACCTGACGGCTCAGGTCGCCAGCCAGTCGGTGTCGGCGAAATCGTCGTCGTCGCCCCTCGCGGCCGCCCGCCGATGCCGTCCGGCCGGACGTTCCTCCGGCACCGGCGCCGGGGGTGGCGGCGGAACCTGAGGCGCGGGAACGGCGGGCGGCGGCCGGAACGAGATCGGCGGTTCGTCGGCCGTCCGGTATCCGGCACGGCGCTCGTTCTCGGCCTCGTCTTCCTCGAACCCGAAGTCGCCGTCGTCTTCGACCTTGTCGCCCAGGGTCGACTCGGTCTCCCAGCCTCCCGCGGCCTCAGCCCGCCGCTTCTGCTCGAGACGCGCGGTCAGCGCCGCGCTCGTCTCCTGCTTGAGCTTTTCGCCCGCGGCCTGGGTCTCCTCGATCGCCTTGCTCGCCCGGTTGTCGACCAGGTACATCCGGTCGCCGTTCTCGCGCTCCAGTCCGGCGAGCTTGTGCCGGAGTCTGGCGAGATCCTCCTCAGGATTCACTGATCCCCTCCCCTGACCGCTAGCGGAAGCCGATGACGCCGTCGTCGTCGAGCGAACCGCTGATCCGGCTGCCCGTCGTCGTCGCGGTGTCGAACAGGCCGCCGTCGACCCGGTATCCGCTGGACGCGCGCTGCTGGTCTTCACCGGACCCTTGCCCGCCTCCGGCCGCTCCGCCGCCCATCATGCCCATGCCGCCCATCATCCCCGCACCGGCCGCGGCCGGATCCTGGGCGCCCCCGCCGGGCGCTGCCCCGAGCCCGGCGGGCGCCGAAGGAGCGGACGCGCCGCCACCGGCTCCGGCGGGATCCGACGTCTCGCCGAGATCACTTCCGAACGGGTCGCTCAGCGATTGGGCCGTCGTCGATTCGGAATCGGCCGCCGCGACCGCGGCCACCGGTTCGGCCGGGTGACCGGGCGCCGGGGCGGGTGCTCCGCCGCCGTCACCGCCGGACGTCGCGTCGTGCGGACGAACGCCCTGCTCGGCCTGCTGACGAGCGACGTCTTCGACCGGCCGGGCCGCGGCGCCTTCCGCGGCGTGCCTTGCGGCGGGCTGCGGCGTGGAGTCCGGGCTCGCGTGACGGCCGCCCGCGGGTTCGTCTTCGCCCAAGGTGTACTTCGACGGGTGCCCGGACCCGTCGTCGACGGTCACCAGCGTCGGCCCGTCAGGACCGCCGGGCCGTTCCGCGGTGATCTTGAGCCCGCCGTCCTCGATGTGGATCTTGCCGTCGGGGCCCGGCTGATGGACCTGCCCGGGATTCGCGGCGGGACGCGACGCCGACTGCTGGTCGAGCCGCTCGGCGGTGTCCCGGTGCACAGGCCCGCCCGCCGCGTCGCCGGTGCCCGGCGTGGCCTTGCCGTCGCCGAAATCGAGGTTGTAGTCCTTGGCCTGACCGGCTCCGTCCTGGACGGAGATGCCCATCTTCCCGTCGGCGCCGGGCTCGGCCATGGAGATCTTGCGGTCGCCCTGCTCGACCGTCACAGTCTCGGGCCGGGTGCCGTCGGTGTCGCTCTTGATCGCCGCACCCGTGCGGGGATCGATCGGATACGGCTCCCCGGTGGCCGGGTCGACGTCGAGCGGCTTGTCCGTGACCGGGTTCTTCTCCTGTCCCGGCACTTCCGGTGGTTCCGGCTGCTTGTATTCGACGGCGCTCGGCGGCGGCATCTGCCCGCCGCCACCCGAAGACTTTCCACCGCCGCCGGAGGAGGGGCCACCGCCACCGGTGTCCTTGCCTCCGCCGCCCTTCTCGACGGGCTTTTCGCCACCCGTCTCCGGGGTTTTGCCCAGGTCTCCGTAGGGGTTCTCGACCACCTGACCGAGTGAATCGAAGTACGCCTTCCACGCGCCGTTGATCGCGTCGCGCGTGTTCTTGCACACCAGCTGGAAGTTCTCGATGTGCTTGCCGAACCAGCCGACGAAGACCTTCCCGAGCCATTCCACCGCTTGAGGTTTGAGGACCTCGTCGATGGTGCTCTGGTCGATGTCACCACCGTCGTCGTTGAACGCGTTCTTGGCATCGATGCTCAGGAACTTGATGCAGTGGATGATGTCGTTCTGGCTGCACGAACCGTCGGCGATGCGGATGATCCGCTCGATGTCCTGCGTCGTGGCACCGTCGATGTTGTCGGTGTACCACTTCTGCAGCCAATCGACCTTCTCCCGGCAGAACTTGCCCACCGAGGCATTGGTGCGCAGAAGCCCGTCACCGGCGGCTTTGAAAGCCTCGGCGACCAGACCGGTCTTGTCCGAATAGGCCTTCTGATAGGCACGCGCCTGATCGGCCGCCGCGCCGTCCCAGGTGCCGAGCGAGTTCCCCAGTTTCCCGGAGACGTCCTGCGCCGATCCGGCGATGGCCGTGCTGACCGCGGTCAGTTCGTCCGCACTCGCCTTGAACAGGTTGAACGGGATGTTGTCCTGCTCGTGGTAGGCGGTTCGCAAGGTCTCGATCGCCACGACGGCGCCGACGGCCTTGGACAGGCTCACGGCACGGACGTAGAGCGGATGGAAGTTTTCGTAGACCTTGAACCCCGAAAGGCCGGGCACCATGATGTCGTTCGAATTCGCGCAGCCGGGATCGGTCTCGGTGGCGCGCCCGGCGATCTCCTGGCTCTTCGCCGCGTCCTTGTTCAGCGCGTCGCGATCGCCTTGCCGTCCCGCGGCCTGGCTCGCGTCGTACTTTTCCTGGGCGGTCTTGTAGGCCGCCTGGACATCTTCGAGATAGCCGTCATTGTCGCCGATGTCGCTTTCGGTGATCCAGTCACCGTTCATCGACTTGATGTAGTCCCGGAAGCCGTTCCGCTCGGCTTCGCTGGCGAAACCGCAGCTTTCCGGCGACTCGTCCTCGATGTAGTCGATGTAGTTGAGGGCGAGTTCGCGTTTGGTGTCGCGGTCGATGTTCGGGTCGTTGAGGATCTTCTCGACTTCGGCCCGGCTGGGAATGTCGTGCCCGGTGTCGCCACCGACGTCCGCGAGAGGCATCAGTGCTTCCTCATCTCGGCCGCGTTGGCGTCCTCATTGGACTGATAGAGGTCCTTGGACGCCGCGAGTTTGCGGCCGAACTCGTCCGACGCCGCGAGATAGCTGCGCGCGCATTTCGCGAGGCGCTGGATGCTCGCGGAGTAACCGGTGAAGCAGTCACCGTGCGCCGGCCCGAAGCTCGCCGCGCTCAGGTTGATCTGCTCGACCGCCCCGATCGGCCCTTCGCAGGCCTGCTTGGGCAGATCCTGCAGGACCTTGGCGGCCTCGTTCAGCTGCGCCGGATCGACCTTGTGCCCTTTGCCCGTCACTCTTCACCCTCCCCTGAGTGCTCACGTCCAGTCCATGATCGGACGCGCGCGGCACCGTTTCGGTGCCGGTGACCCGCACACGGAATGTACCGGGCCGGTAACCGGGGCGCAGCGACTTGGAGAGATCGTGAGTGGGCTTACGAGGCGGAGGAAACGACTCCCGCGAGCCTGTCGGCGGCCGCCTGTGCGGTGTCGTGCGCGGGGGCTTCGACCATGACGCGGACCAGCTGTTCGGTGCCCGACGGGCGCAGGAGAACACGGCCCTCGTCGCCGAGTTCGGCCTCGACGGCGCCGACGGCGTCGCGGACCGCGGCCGAGACGGCGACCGCCGCCTTGTCCGCCACGGGGACGTTCACCAGCACCTGCGGCAGGCGGTTCATGACGGCGGCGAGGTCGGCGAGCGACTTGCCGGTGGACGCCATGCGGCTCATCACCCGCAGCGCGGTGAGGAGACCGTCGCCGGTGGTCGCGAACGCGGGGAGGACGACGTGGCCCGACTGTTCGCCGCCGAGGGCGAGCCCGCTCGCGCGGAGCTCCTCGAGGACGTAGCGGTCTCCGACGGCGGTGGTCACCAGGTTGATCTCGTGCGCGCGCATCGCCAGGTGCAGGCCGAGGTTGCTCATCACGGTCGCGACCAGGGTGTTCTTGGTGAGCTCGCCGGTCTCGGCGAGGGCGAGCGCGAGGACGGCCATGATCTGGTCGCCGTCGATGAGCTCTCCCGCGGCGTCGACGGCGACGCAGCGATCCGCGTCACCGTCGTGTGCGATCCCGAGGTCGGCGCCGTGCTCGACGACGGCCGCGCGCAACGCGTCCGGGTGATTCGACCCACAGTGCTCGTTGATGTTCACGCCGTCCGGGTCGGCGTGGATCGCGATGACCTCGGCTCCGGCCTTGCGGTAGACCTCGGGGGCGGCGAAGGACGACGCGCCGTTGGCGCAGTCGACGACGACGCGCAGGCCCGCGAGCGGGTGCGGGGTGGCCGAGAGCAGGTGCTGGATGTAGCGCTCACCCGCGTCGGGGACGTCCTTGACGCGGCCGACGCCGGTCCCGGTCGGACGGGCGACGGGAGCGGCGAGACCGGCCTCGATCTCGTCTTCGATCCCGTCGGGAAGCTTGTGGCCGCCCGCCGCGAAGAGCTTGATGCCGTTGTCGGGCATGGGGTTGTGGGAGGCGGAGATCATCACGCCGAGGTCGGCTTCGAGCGCGCCCACCAGGTAGGCGACGGCGGGCGTCGGGAGGACGCCGAGACGGAGGACGTCGGCGCCGGCGGAGGTGAGGCCCGCCACCACGGCGGCCTCGAGCATCTCGCCGCTGGCACGCGGGTCACGGCCGACGACCGCGACCGGACGGTGCGAACGGTCGTGGGCGGCGAGGACGCGCGCGGCGCTGGCGGCGAGCGAGAGCGCCAGCTCCGGGGTCAGCTCCTCGTTGGCGAGGCCACGTACGCCGTCGGTACCGAATAGACGAGCCATCTGTCGACCTCCTTGAAAAACCACCACGACAACCTAGCGAGCCCCGAAAAAGTGCGTTTAGCGGGCTAAACGTGATACGCCTGAGGCGCATGGGGCAGGTGGGACCACCGGGAAAACGAGACCGAAAGACCCCGGAAACACGGAAGCGCCCATCCGAGAGACGGATGGGCGCTTCCGCGGGTTGCGCCAGAGGCGCGATCAGCGCTTGCTGTACTGCGGAGCCTTACGGGCCTTCTTGAGGCCGTACTTCTTCCGCTCCGTGGCGCGGGCGTCACGGGTGAGGAAGCCGGCCTTCTTCAGGGCCGGGCGGTCGTCGGCGTCGACCTCGACGAGCGCGCGAGCGATCGCGAGACGGAGCGCACCGGCCTGGCCCGAGATCCCGCCACCGTGCAGGTTGGCGAAGATGTCGAACGAGTCGGGCTTGTCGACCGTCACCAGCGGCTCACGGATGAGCTGCTGGTGCACCTTGTTCGGGAAGTACTCTTCGAGCGTGCGGCCGTTGAGCTTGAACTCACCGGTACCGGGGACGACGCGGACCCGGACGACGGCTTCCTTGCGGCGGCCGACGGTCTGGGCGTTGCCACCGGCGGCACGCGACGGGCGCGCGGCGGCCGGGGTCTCGCTGGTCGCGACAGCGTCGCCGACTGCGGGGGTCTCCGTGGTCGCGACGGCCTCAACGGCCTCGGTCGCGGTCTCCTCGGTGCTGGTCACAGACTGTTCCTCACTCACTGCGCGACCTGCGCGATCTTGGTGATCTCGCGCGCCTGCGGCTGCTGCGCGGCGTGCGGGTGCTCAGGGCCGGCGTAGACCTTGAGCTTCTTCCCCTGGGCGCGGCCGAGCTTGTTCTTCGGGAGCATGCCCTTGACGACCTTCTCGAGCAGGTGCTCGGGCTTGGTGTCGAGCAGCTCGCCGAAGGAACGCTTACGCAGACCGCCGGGGTAACCGCTGTGCCGGTAGGCGAACTTCTGCTCGCGCTTGTTTCCGGTGAGCGCGACCTTCTCGGCGTTGACGATGATGACGAAGTCACCGGTGTCCACGTGCGGGGCGAAGGTCGGCTTGTGCTTGCCGCGCAGCAGCGTGGCGACCTCGGTCGCGAGCCGGCCGAGCACGACATCCTCGGCGTCGATCACGTGCCAGGCACGAGTGACGTCGCCGGGCTTGGGGCTGTACGTGGGCAAGGGTCTACCTCGTCGTCAACATTGCGTGTGGGTTCTGTGCGGGCCTAGCGCTTACGCGCCGCAGCGCACAACGACATATGAAGATACCCCCACGCCCGACCCTACTGCGAAGCGGGGGTCGGTCCGGGGTCCCATACTAGGACCGGCGCCCGGCGGGCGCCCCGCAACTGTACCTCGCCGGTGTGGCGGAACCGCCCACGGCATCGTCCTTCGCGGGAGAGGATGAGACGATCCGGACGCGCACCGCGCGCGGGGACTCGATCAGGGGAACGGCGATGAACAAACGGCCAACGACCATCTTGTGCGTGCTGGGTGCCGTGCTGGCGCTCACCACCGCCTGCGGCCAGGCGCGTGCGGGCACCGCCGTGCCGAAGGGCGCCGACGCGGCGACCTACGTCGGCACGAAGTTCGAAGCGGCGATGAACAAGCTGCAGGACACCATCGGCGACCAGCGCGACGTCACCAGCGAATCGGGCGCCTACTTCCGCTTCGACGAGAAGTACATCCGCAGCACGATCTCCTCGGCCCGCACCGGTTCGCCGGAGAGCCGGGTCAGCCGCCACCGTTCGCAGAAGAACCCGGACGACAGCATCGACTGGTACACCCCGGGCGACGGGGCCGTCGAGTACGCGTACCTCGGACCGGCCTACAAGAGCCTCGCGCCGACGCCGTGGATCTCGATGCCCAAACCCGAAGCCGGTCTGGCCATTCCGTGCGCGTGGAGCGGGATCATCACCGCCTGCAAGATGGCCGACGCCATCGCCGTGGCCTACAACGCGGACAAGAAGATCGTGAAGGGCGCCAAAAGCCTTCCGGAGAAACGGATCGAGCTGACCGCCGACGTCCCGTTCGGCAAGTTCCTCGAGCGGCGGGTGGAGATCCTGCCGACGTCGATCAGCGACGCGATCACGGACGAGATGAAGAAGTCCCCGGTGCCGACGACCGTCTCCCTCAACGCGGACGGGACGCTGAACCAGATCGTGATGGACGCCAAGTTCGAGGGCGGCGGGCACAAGATCGAGCTGCGCTACGACTTCCGGTTCTCGGGCAAGGCGTCCGCGCAGGACCTGCCGAAGCTGCCGGACGCGGCACAGATCACCGTGCTGCCGGACAAGGCCGCCCGCGACGACTTCTACCGCCGGTTCACCGAACTGAAGGGCGTCTGAAGGATGACCGAACGCCTTCGTTCCGACGCCGTGAAGTTCTCGAAGCCCCGAGGTGACCACCGATGAGCCAGCCGCCCGAACAGCAACCGCAACAGCCACAACAGCCGCAGCAGTGGTGGCAGCCACCGGCGAATCCCGGGAACCAGCAGCAGGGCTGGCAGCAGGAGGGGCAGGCCACCGGGCCGCATGCCGGGCAGTGGCAGCAGAACGACGCGGGCGCGGCGGCCACCGGTTCCTACACGGGGCAGTGGCAGCAGGCACCCCAGCCCGGTGTCACCGGTTCGTTTTCCGGGCCCTGGCAGCAAACCGGCGCCCCGGCTCCGGGCCAAGCGTGGCAACCGCAACAGCAGCAGCAGCCGATGCCGCAGCAGCAGGATTGGCAGGCGCCGCACCAGATTCCGGGCACTCCTCCGCAGGGGCAGTACGGCGGCGGGTTCCAGCCCGCGCAGTCGTCCCAGTACGGCGGACTCGGCGCTTTCGGTGCGGAGCCGGAAAAGAAGCCGAAGGTTTCGAAGAAGACGTTGCTGATCGGCGGGATCGCCGCGGTCGTTCTGATCGGGGGCGGCGTCGGGGCCTGGCTGCTCGGCGCGTTCGCGGGCGACAGTCTCGATCAGAAGTCGGTCCAGGACGGTGTCGTCCGGGTGCTCAACGAGCACTACGGGGAACCGGACGTGAAGAACGCGGAATGTCCTTCCGGGCAACCGGTGGTGAACGGCACCACTTTCGATTGCTCGATCGACCTTTCGGGGCAGCGGAAGAAGGTCACCGTCCGGGTGCTGAACACCACCCCGGAATTCGAGGTCGGCGCCCCGCACTGACCGCCACTTGAAAACGACGGAAGCCGCGACGGGAACGCCCGTCGCGGCTTTTTCTTTCACCCAAACGAAACGGCGGGCTCGGCATCCGAAGATGCCTGCCCGCCGTTGCTCGTTCGGAGCGTGAGACTCAGAACAGGCCGGTGACGCCCTGCTCCGTGCTCTGGTAACCGTCGGCCAGCTGCGGCAGCACGCCGGCGACCTGCGCGAGGAGCTGCTTGAGCTCGTCGAACTTGTTGTCCCACTCCTGCTGAGCGGCCAGGTACGCGGTCTGCGCGTCACCCTGCCAGGTGTTGACCAGCGGGGCGAGGTCGCTCTTCAGCTGACCGAACAGGGACTCCAGTTCGCCGCCGGTGCTCGAGCAGTCGTCCGCCGCCGCGTGGATCGTGGCGTAATCGACCTTCATCTCGGCCATGATTTCCTCCAGTGGTTAAGAAAGACTTTGGGTTTGAAAAAGGGTGGAACAGAAGATCAGCCGAGGACGCCGAAGCCCTTGTTGACCGAGTTGATGAGTTCCTGCTGCTGCTGCTCCGAAGCGTTGTACTTCGAGCCCGCCTGCTCCAGCAGTTCACCGATGTTCTGGAGAGCCTGGTTCAGCCCCCGGCCCGCTTCGTCGAAGCGCTTCATCACGTTGTTGAACGCAAGAGCCGCGTCACCGGTCCACCCCGCGCGGGTGGCCTCGATGTTGTCGCGAAGCTTGCTCAGGTTCTGGTCCATCGAGACGCGAACCTCGGTCACCCGCTTCTCGGACTGGGTGAACTGTTCGACGCTTCCTTGAAAACCAGCAGCCATGGGAGCTACCCCCTTCGTTCGTGGTTATCCGCACTTGGTGTGTTCGTTTCGTACGGACCTACGACGGAGACCCTGCCACGTCTGGTTCCCCCTTGTCGCTGTTTGGTTTCAAGTAGTTGCTTGCGTGAACGCTCCCCCTGGGAACCGGGCCTCGACGAGCCGTCCACACCTTGCGAATCGTCCGCGGAAATGGGCTTTCACCACGGGATTTCGCAAACGCACAGCGATCGATCATTCGACGCGGCGCATGATTCGCGACTGCGAAAAGTCCTCGTCGTCTTCACCCACACGTGGCCTTCTGGCCGCGGGTTCTGGCCGAAAGGGAACCAAGTCTGCCGCCGAGGGCAAAGCGGGAACCGGAAGACCGGCGCCCGCGCGGAACCGTTTCGCGGCGTTCCGGACGACAGCGGGGGTCGGCGCGGTCTCGCCGCCCGCGAGCCGTCCCTTGCCGAATTGCTTCGCCAGTTCGGCGTTCTCACCCCGGCGGCGTTCGAACCGCGCCTTGGCGCTGCGGGCGACCTGCCGGGCATAGGTGACCGCGTCGCGCCCTGTGCGCGCGAAATTCTCTGCGGCGGTCTCGGGTTCGGGTGGCATGTGCCTCCCCCTTCAGTTGACGACCACCATCGTTTTGACGACCTGCTCGCAGGCCGCGCTCACCCGCGGTTCGAGCGGTGAGCCGGTGCCGTACTGGCAACCGATGTGGACGCGGATCTTTCCCTGTGCGACGACGTACCAGTCGACGCGTGCCTTCGGCTTGGTCTCGCGGTAGTAGATGACGGTCTTGCCGGCGTAGTTCGCGGAACCGTTGAAGCCACTGTACTTCTCGGGCTCTCGCCCGGCCTCGGCACTGAGATCGTCGACGAGCTTCTGTCTGTCGGCCGTCGCGTCGTAGTTCATCACGTACTCCTGGGCGACCACGAGGTCGTCCCCGGCGAGGGAGTCGTTCGGATGGATCACCACCTGGCGCTTGGCGACGCGGTCGTCGGTCTGCGTCCAGTCCATCGGCGCGATGAAGCGGTAGTCGTACTGGGCGAGGGGCCGGCCTTCCGGCTCGGCCTCCCCGCTGTTGACCGCGAAGAGGACGCCGCCGACGACAGCCGCCACGGCCACGACAGCCGCCGCGATGATCCAGGGCGTCTTCTTGCTCTTCCCGCCCCGCTCGGCGGGCTTGGTCTCGCGAGAGGGCTCAGCGGGCCGCCACGGCGGCGGTGTCGCGATCCCCTGCTGTTGTCCCATCGGAGGCGACGGTGGCCCCTGCCGCGTCGCGTTTAGCGGGCTAAACGCGCTCTGCGGGGGCGGGCCGGGCTGGTGGGGGCCGGGTGGGAACTGAGGGCGCCGGTCGACGGGGGCCGGGGTGGGGGCGCCGCCGACGCGGGAGACCGCGGAGCCCGCCAGCGATCCCGTCCGGTCCGGGTCGATCAGCACCGCGCGCAGGGCGCCGCGGGCGACCACGGTCTCCGGCTGGTCCAGGGTCGTGGGCACGACGCCGGTCCGCTCGTGCACGAGCCGCGACACCATCGGGATCCGGCTCGACCCTCCCACGAGGAAGATCGCCGTCAGCTGCTTCGGCCGCAGCCCGGAATCCCCGATCGCGGCCACGGTCAGCTCGACCGCGCGCCCGAGCGGGCCCGCGATGAGCCGCTCGAGGTCTTCCCGGGTCACATGGGCGTCGGCGAACGGCGGCGGCATCGGCACGTCGGTGTACGCGTGCCGGGACAACGTCTCTTTCGCGCCGCGCACGTCCTGTCGCAGGACGCGGCGACGGCGCCTGTCGGTGAGCTCGCGGCCCTCGACCAGCTTCCGCCATTCCGGCGGATCCACGGACGACACCAGCGAACCCACGTGTTCCAGGAGCGTCTGATCGACGTCAGCTCCCCCGAAGCTCGGGTCCCCCCTGGTGGCCAGGACCTGGAACCCGGCGCGTTTAGCGGGCAAACTGCGATCCGCCGGGCTCCCGGGCATGCGCTGGACCACGGAGACGTCGACGGTGCCGCCGCCGAGGTCGAGCACCGCGAGGGCGTCCCCCGGCCTGCCGCTGAACTCGACGGTGCGCTCGGAATTGAGATCGGCCGGGGCGAACGTCGCCGCGTGATAGACCGCAGCGGCGACCGGCTCCGGCACGAGGGCGACCTGACGCGCGAGCCCGCCCGCCGCCTGCCGGAGCAGGCGGGTCCGTGTCGCGCCCCAGTCGGCCGGGTGGGTCAGGACGAGCAACTCGACCTCGGCGTCACCGGCGAGCCGGCGAGCCTCTGTCACCGCGCGTTTCAGCACGGCGTGGACGACGTCGGTGACGCGGAGGACGTTGTCGCCCAGCAGCAGGTCGCCTTCGTCGATCCGGCGCTTCGGGTTCGGCTCGTAACGCGACGGATCCACCGCCGCCTGCCGCTCCGCCTCCTGGCCGACGAACAGCGTCCCGTCCGGCGCGGCGTAGACCGCCGACGACATCAGGGGCTGCCCGTCCACCACGACGACCTGCGGTTCGCGGCCGTTGATCGAAGCGACTACGCAGGTGCTCGATGTCCCGAAGTCCACCGCTACCCGCACAGTCACTAGCCACTCCCGCAGATCGTCGTCGTCACCCCAAGCCCGGCCCGTACCTCAGCTGGTTCCGCGGGAGGTCAGTCCGGCTGGATCCACGAGACCTGCATGAGCTGCTTGCCGTGCTTCCGGGTGACGAGGTTTCCTCGGCCCGGCGGCATCTGGCTCGGCTTCACGTTGGAGACGAGGTTGCCTTCGTCCCGCGAGCCGTTCATGACCATACCGGGCGCCGCGATCTCCCTGAGCTTGCCGAGGATCGGGTCGAACATCGCCCGGCTCGCGCCACCGCTTCGGCGCACCACGATGACGTGCAGACCGACGTCCTTCGCCTGCGCGAGGAACTCGGCGAGCGGCTTCAGCGGGTTGCTCGTCTGCGTGGCGACCAG
>NZ_JBVILA010000024.1:0-142858 GCF_055580625.1 Amycolatopsis sp. NPDC031561
GCCCTTTGCTTTCTCACTCCCCCTCTCTTTTGAGGGGCGCAGGCGGTCCCCCCCCCCCCCCCGCTAAGAGATCAAGCGGGGGCGACGGTCTTCCGCACCCCGGCGGACAGCTCGGCCGAGAGCTCGCGCACCGCGTCGAGCCCGCTCGCCGCGGCCGTCACCAGCGCCGAGCCGACGATGACGCCGTCCGCGAACCCTGCGACCTGCGCCGCCTGAGCGCCGGAGCGGACACCGAGACCGACACCGATCGGCAGCTCGGTGTGCGCGCGAGTCCGCTCGACCAGGTCCTCGGCGTGCACGCCGACCTGGTCACGAGCGCCTGTCACGCCCATCACCGCGGTGGCGTACACGAAGCCCGAAGAGGCCGCGACGGTCTTCGCGATCCGCTCCTCCGAGGAGGAGGGCGCGACCAGGAAGATCCGGTCCAGACCGTGCTGCTCGGACGCGGCCATCCACTCGTCGGCCTCGTCCGGGATCAGGTCCGGGGTGATCATGCCGAGTCCGCCCGCGGCGGCGAGATCCCGCGCGAAACGGTCGACGCCGTAGCGGTGCACCGGGTTCCAGTAGGTCATCACGACGGCCTTGCCGCCGCGCGACGACACCGACTCGACGACCTCGAACAGGTGCTTGAGCTTGAAACCGCCGGAAAGCGCGCTCACCGACGCGGCCTGGATGGTCGGGCCGTCCATCACCGGGTCCGAGTAGGGCACGCCCACCTCGACCAGGTCGGCGCCGCCCTCGACCACCGCGGCCAGCAGGTCCTTCGATCCGTCGACCGTGGGGAACCCGGCGGGCAAGTACCCGATCAGTGCTCCGCGGCCCTCGGCGCGAGTCTTCGCGAAGACCTCGTCCAACCCACTCATGCGTTCTCCACCAGGCCGAAGTACTTCGCGGCGGTGTCCATGTCCTTGTCGCCACGACCGGACAGGTTCACGATGATCAGCCCCTCGGGGCCGAGCTCACGGCCCAGCACGAGCGCGCCGGCCAGCGCGTGCGCCGACTCGATCGCCGGGATGATGCCCTCGGTCCGCGAAAGCAGCTTGAAGGCGTCCATCGCCTCGGCGTCGGTGACCGGCCGGTACTCGGCGCGGCCGCTGTCCTTGAGCCACGAGTGCTCCGGGCCGACGCCCGGGTAGTCCAGACCGGCCGAGATCGAGTACGACTCGACGGTCTGGCCGTCCTCGTCCTGCAGCAGGTACGTCATCGCGCCGTGCAGGTTGCCCGGGGTGCCCTTGGTCAGCGTGGCGCCGTGGCGGTTGCCCTCGATGCCTTCGCCGCCCGGCTCGAGACCGACGAGGCGGACCTCGGGGTCGTCGATGAAGCCGTGGAAGATCCCGATCGCGTTCGATCCACCGCCGACGCAGGCCGCGACGGCGTCCGGCAGGCGTCCGGCCTGCTCCAGGATCTGGACGCGGGCCTCCTCGCCGATGATCTTGTGGAAGTTCCGCACCATCATCGGGAACGGGTACGGGCCCGCCGCCGTGCCGAACAGGTAGTGCGTGGTGTCGGCGTTGGTGACCCAGTCGCGCAGCGCCTCGTTGATCGCGTCCTTGAGCGTGCGCGAACCGGTCTTCACCGGGATGACCTCGGCGCCGAGCAGCTTCATGCGGGCGACGTTCAGCGCCTGCCGCTCGGTGTCGACCTCGCCCATGTAGACGATGCATTCCAGGTCGAGCAGCGCGCAGGCGGTGGCGGTGGCCACGCCGTGCTGCCCGGCCCCGGTCTCCGCGATGACCCGCTTCTTGCCCATCCGCTTGGTGAGCAGCGCCTGGCCCAGCACGTTGTTGATCTTGTGCGAACCGGTGTGGTTCAGATCCTCGCGCTTGAGGAAGATCCGGGCGCCGCCGGCGTGCTCACCGAAGCGCTTGGCCTCGGTGAGCAGCGACGGACGGCCGGCGTAGTCGCGCAGCAGGCGCCGGAACTCGTTGACGAACTCCGGATCGGTCCGGGCCTTGTCGTACTCGGCCGCGACCTCGTCGACGACGCCGATCAGCGCCTCGGGCATGAACCGGCCGCCGTACGGGCCGTAGTAGCCCCGGTCGTCCGGGTCGTGCTCGCCGTGCGGTGTCTCGGTGTACTCAGTGGTCATCGAGAAGGCCTCGGGCACGCGGGGTGCGAACCGGCGGTGACCAGCTTGACCAGCGCGCCCTTCGGGTCTCCGGAGGCGACGAGCCCTTCGCCCACGAGGACGGCGTCGGCGCCGTGACCCGCGTAGGACATCAGGTCGCCGGGACCGCGGACACCGGACTCGGCGATCTTGAAGACGTCCATCGGCAGGCCGGGGGCCAGCCGCGAGAAGACGTCCCGATCGACCTCGAGCGTGTGCAGGTTGCGGGCGTTGACGCCGATCACCTTCGCACCCGCTTCGAGGGCCTTGTCGGCCTCTTCGGCGTTGTGGATCTCGACCAGCGCCGTCATCCCGAGGGATTCGACGCGGTCGAGCAACGCGATCAGGGCGTTCTGCTCCAGCGCCGCCACGATCAGCAGGACCATGTCCGCGCCGTGCAGCCTGGCCTCGTGGACCTGGTACGGGCTGACGATGAAGTCCTTGCGCAGCACCGGGATGTCGACCGCCGCGCGGACCGCGTCGAGGTCGACGAGCGAACCGCCGAACCGCCGCTGCTCGGTCAGCACGCTGATCACCCGGGCGCCGCCGTCGGCGTAGTCCTTCGCCAGCGCGGCCGGGTCCGCGATCTCGGCCAGCTCGCCCTTGGACGGGCTGCGCCGCTTCACCTCGGCGATGACGCCGATGCCGGACTCGCGCAGGGCGGCGAGCACGTCACGGGGAGGTGCGACCTGGGTCGCACGCTTCTTCAGTTCGTCGAACGGCAGAACCGCCTCGCGCTCGGCGAGATCGGCGCGGACGCCGGCGACGATGTCTTCGAGCACGCTCACCGGAGTCCCTCACCAGCCGTCGTACTCACGGATTCCTTCGCAAGGTCGCTCACAAAAACCTTCCCCTTCCCGCCGAAACGATGCTAACCCCCGCACGAATACGGCCTGGTTCCGGGTATGTCCGTTACTCCGAATGCCAACCGTGTCATCTTTGCCGGGAAAGATCTCCGAAACCCGCGAAATCCGCGGTCGTCACCGGGTCGCGGTGGGATCTTCGCCTTCGGACAGCGCCTCCCACAGCTCGGTCTCCGGATCCTTCGCGGCCCGCTTCTTCGTCCCCGGCGCCGCGTACTTCGCGCCGAGGCGTGGCATCCGGCCCGCGCCCTTGATGGCTGCCAACCCGCCCGCCGCCACGAGAATTCCCCCGAGGATCGCGAGACCGCGGGCTCCCACCATCTGGGCGACGGGCAGTCCGTCGGCGAATCCGCTGAACGAGCCGCCCGCCACGCCGATCCACACCGCCGCGACGCCGGACACGGCGAGTACCACGCCGAGCACCCGGCGTGGCCATCCGCCGGTGGCGATCAGCCCCGCCGTGCCCGCGAGCGCCAGCAGGGCGAGCGGAATCAGCGCAACCGCACGCTGTGAACCGATTTCCGTGTACAGCACGGTGCCGCGCACCCCGCCGTCACGGAACTCCGCGAACCACACGAGCTGGGAGGCCCCCCACAACGCGGCCGCGCCCAGCAGCAGGCCCACCACGGCGATCCACAGTGGACGCTTGGCCTTCCCGGCGGACGGAGCCGTGTCTTCCGGCGCTTCAGACACGAGCGCTGTCACCCGCCGGGTCGAGCTCGTCCGCCGCGATCATCGTCTGCGCCGCCGCGACGGCGGAAAGCACCGTGCGGGCCTTGTTGAGCGACTCGGTGTCCTCGTAGTCGGCGACCGAGTCGGCGACCACGCCGCCGCCCGCCTGGACGTACGCGACGCCGTCCTTCATCAGCGCGGTGCGGATGGCGATCGCGGTGTCGGCGTCCCCGGCGAAGTCGAGGTAGCCGACGACACCGCCGTAGAGCGCCCTGCGGGTCGGCTCCAGCTCCTCGATCAGCTGCATCGCGCGGACCTTCGGCGCGCCCGAGAGCGTGCCCGCCGGGAAGCAGGCGGCGACCGCGTCGAAGGCCGTCTTGTCGTCGAGGAGTTCGCCGGTGACCGTGGAGACGATGTGCATGACGTGGCTGTAGCGCTCGACGCCGAAGAAGTCGACGACGCGCACGGTGCCGGGCTTGCAGACCTTGCCGAGGTCGTTGCGGCCGAGGTCGACCAGCATCAGGTGCTCGGAGCGCTCCTTCTCGTCCGCGAGCAGGTCCTTGGCCAGCTGCGCGTCCTCTTCCGGATCGGCGCCGCGCCAGCGGGTGCCCGCGATCGGGTGCGTGGTCGCGCGGCCGTCCCGGACGGTGACCAGCGACTCCGGGCTGGACCCGACGATGTCGAAGCCGTCCAGGCGCAGCAGGTACATGTACGGGCTCGGATTGGACGTGCGCAACACTCGGTAGACGTCGAGCGCGTCGGCCTGGGTCTCGATCTCGAACCGTTGCGACGGCACGATCTGGAACGCTTCGCCCGCCTTGATCGCCTCGACGGCCTTCTCGACGGCCGCGTGGAAGTCCGGCTTGGAGCGGCGGCGGGTGAATTCGGGCGCGGGCCGGTCGAAGACCGCGGCCGTGGCCGGGGCCGCGACGTGCAGCTGCTTGGTCATCGCGTTGAGCCGCGCGACGGCGTCGTCGTAGGCGGCATCGACCCGCTCGGCCGAGTCGTCCCAGTTGACCGCGTTGGCGATCAGCGTGACCGTGCCCTCGTGGTGGTCGAAGGCGGCGAGATCGGTCGCCAGGAGCATGGTGAGCTCGGGGATGTCGAGGTCGCGCTCGGCGAGCTCGGGGAGCCGCTCGAGCCAGCGGACGGCGTCGTAGCCGATGTAACCGACCATCCCGCCGGTGAGCGGCGGCATTCCGGGCAGCTGCTCGGTGTGGAGCGCGGCGACGGTCTCGCGCAGCACGGTGAGCGGGTCGCCCTCGGTCGGCAGGCCGACCGGCGGGGTGCCGGTCCAGACGGCCTTGCCGTCACGCACGGTCAGCGCGGCGGGGCTGTCGACGCCGATGAACGACCATCGGCTCCAGGAAGCACCGTTCTCCGCCGATTCGAACAGGAACGTCCCCGGCCGGTCGGCGGCGAGCTTGCGGTAGACCCCGATGGGGGTCTCACCGTCGGCGAGCACGCGACGGACAACGGGGATGACGCGACGGCCCTCGGCGAGCGCGCGGAAATCGTCGCGCGAAGGGCTGACCGAGCCGAGCCCCGACGGGCTGGCATGTGCGGCGCTGACCATGCCGCCCATTGTGCTGCAATGGCCGGGAGGCCGGGGACCGGGGGATGAATTCAAGTCTTGTTGAATTTTGCGCCGGTCCCGTTCATGATGGCGCCATGGCCGGTGAAGACAGTACCGCGCGCCGCCGGGGACGGCGGCCCGGTGGACAGGACACGCGCGTCGCGCTGATCGAAGCGGCCCGCGCGGTGTTCGGCGAGAGCGGCTTCGACGGTGCGACGGTGCGCGCGATCGCGACCCGCGCCGGCGTCGACGCGGCGATGGTCAACCACTGGTTCGGCAGCAAGGAGGGGCTGTTCGCCCAAGCCGTCCTGAAACTGCCGTTCGACCCGCACGAACTGCTCGCGGAACTGACGAACGGCCCCGACGACGAGTTCGGACGGCGGATCGTGCGGACCTTCCTCACCCGCTGGGACGGCGCGGGCGGCGAAGTCTTCCAGGCACTGGTCCGCAGTGTCGCCGGGCACGAGCAGGCCGCGCTGGTGCTGCGCGGCTTCTTCCAGAACTTCTTCACGAAGATCATCGCCGGACTCGGCTCGGACCGCGTCGAACTGCGGACTTCGCTCTGCGCTTCGCAACTGGTCGGGATGGGGCTGGTGCGGTACGTCGCGAAGTTCGAGCCGATGGCGACGAGCGAGATCGAGCCGCTGGTGACCGCGATCGCGCCGACAGTGCAGCGGTACCTGACCGGGGACATCGACTGAAAGCTGCGGTCAGTGCGGGGTCTCGTGAGTGGTACTGACGGTTCTAACCGTCCTTACCACTCACGAAGTGGCTTGTTCGTCCGGCTGAAAGCGTTCCGTCACCGCCCACGCGGGCACCGCGTACGGCGGTTCCCGCCAACGACCGTGCGGGAACAGCACGACCATGTCCCGGCCTTCGCCGCCGACCCAAGCCCATCGCTTCGGCCGGTTCCTCAACGGGGTCGAACCATGCGTCGACGTCGAGGCGCGGAGGGTGATCCTGCTGCCGTCGCGATATTCGACCTCGATCGACGGCATCTTGCGGCCCGAACGGATCGGATAGTCCGGCGCGACCGTGACCGAAGCCGTCCGCCACCCGGTGGCCAGCACCGATCGGTGGCGCCGCCGCCACGCCCCGGCCGCGACGAGAGAGAACGGGACGGCGATCAGGGCCACGATCGCCGCCGTCACCGAAACCCCGACCCAGAACTGGTTTTCGTTGGGCTCTTCCAGGGTCCGCATCCGGCCCGGATCCGATCGGTCGTACACCACCGTCACCGATTCCCCGGTCACGTAGTGCCGATCTGTTTCGAGGGAGACGTCGGTGTTGTAGCGCCTTCCACCGACGACGTAATTGACCTCCATCGACCAACCACCCCGGCCTCCGTCCGGATCGTGGAGACTCGCCACCCTGCCGGGCACCTGCGCACCGGTCTCCAGCAGTTCCGCTGCCGAGCGCTCCACCCCGACCATGCCGAGAAAGCCTCCGATGTGCACCGCGGCCCAGCCAAGAGCGATGAGGAACGCGCGGAACCTCAAGGTTCGCAGGCGTGAGATCTCTCGTTCGAGATCGACCCGGTCGTCGGCCGGAAGGTCTTCTTCGGGCGGCAGCCACTCCTGCGATCCCGTCGGCACGACGGACCGGGCGCCGTTCACCCTGGCTCGCCACGCGGCGAAGGCGGCCGATACCGAAGCCACGACGAGAATCGTGATGTTCGCCGCGAGTTCGTAGTCTTCCCACGGGTAGTCCGGTACGGCGAAGGAATAGATCGTGCCGCCCGTCCACACCAAGAAGATCGCGATGAAGATCAGCTCGGCTGCCTGGTATCCGATTTCCCTGCGCCGATGCCTTCGCGCCGCTTTCTTGACATCATCCCACTGTTCCCGATCCAGGGAAAACGGCTCGGCCCGGGCACGAGCCGGCGCGGCCGAACTCGATTCTTCCGGCTCGGGGACATGCTCTTCGATCTGATCGTCCTTGGTGGACGACCACAGCGACAGGCCGTCGCGACCTCTCGTCCTTCGCCTCAATTCGCCTTCTCCCAGTCCTATGTCAGGCCGTGTCCGGCTCGATCTCCTTGACAGGCACCGCGTAGAGCGTGTCCTTGCCGAACCGTCCGCGCGGGAAGATCACGATCATGTCCGTTCCCTCACCGCCGATGAAGACGGGAACCTTCCGGACCCGGGGCGCGACCCTCAGCGAACGGCGCGTGGCGAGAAACTTGTAGTCGTTTTCGAAGAACACGTCGACACGGGGGAACAACCACCCCGGCCGCACCGTCGCCGTGGCCTCACGCAGGCCGGTTTTCGAGACTGAGCGATACCGGCTCCGCCAGAGCCAAGCGGCACCCAGGCACGCCGGAAAGCCCAGGAACGCGAAGAAGGACAGCGGGAACGGCACGTCGCTCACCCGGCAGGTGACGAAGAAGACCAGCCAGAGGACCGACAAAGCCAGCGCTCGCACCTTGAAGTGCGACAATTTCTCGATCAGAGGAGCGGCCACTTCTTCGTGTACCGTCTGCGCGACAAGGCTTTTGACGTCGTCGACATCCGAAGAGGACAGAGGCTGCCCAGCGACGCGCGGAAGCCGTCTCACACGGTCGCGGCCGGCTGGTCTTCTCTTCGCTCGCCCCGGTTTCATGCACCGATGCTAGCCGGGAAAAGTGGCTTTCCCGGCCAAACGAGTCCCCTATCGCTCCAGGGCAACCGTGATCCCCCTTCGGGCGTGCAAGTGAGCAGGCGGACTCAGACCTTTGTCTTCGGCCTGGCTTCGTCGCCGTCCCGCGTCGTTCCCGCGGGGACAACGTACGGTTTCCCGCTCAGCCCGCCGCGGGGGAACAGGACGACCACGTCTCCGCCCTCACCACCGACCTGGACCCGCGTCCCCGGCTTCTTCCGATACCAGAATGCCGAGCGGACCGACCAGCCCGCCGACCGCACCACCGTCTCGGAACCGTCCTCGAACACGAGGTGGATCTCGAGCTGTTGCCATGATCCCCGGCTGTAGTCCCGTTTCACCGTCGCGATCGCCGGACGCCATCCGGTCTCCGTCACCAGGCGGTGCCGGTAGCGCCAGCCCTTGGCGGACAGCACCGAACACACGAAGCCGACGAACCCGGGTGCCAACAGGAACGCGCCGGCCTTGCCGAAGTCCTCCGTGTTGGACTCCACGTCGGTGCGCGCCCGGTCCGGATCTTCCGGATCGTGATAGACCACGACGGATTGGTAGGGCTCGTACTCGTGGTCGTAATGCTTGTGGATCAGTACTTCCCGGCGTTCGGCCCGCACCCAGTACTCGACCCACATGTGGCCGCGATCCGGAACGTCCACCACGGTGCCGTTGACGCGGTTCCCGTGCTCCAGCAAGTCGGTGGACTGGATTGACGGCAAGGCGATGACGTAGATCCCGGCCGCGACCAGGGGCAGGCACAGGGGCGCGAGCACCGTGGACCGCAGCGCCAGCTTCCGCAGGCGCGGGGTCTCCGCGTCCGGATCGGTGACCCCGATCCCGGTCGATTCCGGTACGGGCACCGGCGAGGCCGCTCGCTCTGCAAGCGCGGCTTCGAACAGCTTGTCGTTGACCTTGAAGCGATACCCGGCGAAGGCCGCCAGCGCCGGACCCGCGATCAAGAGTGCGATCTCATCGGCGAACCCGGTAATTCCCCAGTTGGATTCCTCGCCCGTCAGCTGCAGAACGAGTCCGATGGCCGCGGCGCTCGCCACCGCGATACTGAACAGCATCGCGAAGCGGTAGCCCACTCTCCGGCGGTGGTATCGATCCGTCGAAATTTCCCCAGTCCCCAGTTTCATACACGGATTTTACGCCTGAGAAGAGGCTACCGGGAGGGACCAAGGTCCTATCCCGCGATCAGCACCGCGATCAGCGCCAGCGTGCCCGGGACCACCTGCACGAAGAAGATCCGCTTGCTCGCCGTCGCCGTCCCGTAGAGCCCTGCCACGATCACGCACGCGAGGCCGAAGATCTTGAACTGCCAAGCGGTACCGCCGGTCGCGATCAGCCCCCAGATCAGCGCGGCGGCGAGGAAACCGTTGTACAGCCCCTGATTCGCCGCGAGCGGCGCGCTCTCCTTCGCGAATTCCTCGCTGGTGCCGAAGGCGGCGCGAGCACGCGGGGTCGTCCACAGGAACATCTCGAGCACGACGATGTACAGGTGGATCAGGGCGACGATGCCGACCAGGACGTTGGCGACGACGTTCACGGGCCTACTCGCTCTCGTCGGCCAGCAGCAGCCGTTCGTCGGTGTCGAAACAGGTGTGCGTGTCGGTGTGACAGGCCGGGCCGGTCTGGTCGACGCGCAGCAGGACGGTATCGCCGTCGCAGTCGATCCGCATCTCGCGCACGTGCTGGACGTGGCCGGACGTCTCGCCCTTCACCCACAGTTCCTTGCGGCTGCGCGAATAGTACGTCCCGCGCCGGGTGGTGAGGGTGCGCTCGAGCGCCTCGTCGTTCATCCACGCCATCATCAGGACGTCCGAGGTGGAGTGTTCGACGACGACGGCGGCGATCAGCCCGTCGGCGTTGCGCTTCAGGCGATCCGAGAGGGCGGGATCAAGCGTCATTCGTGGCTCCGAGAAGGTACCGTTTCACCGGCATCGAGTTGAGCAGGACCGCCGAGTAGATGTATCCGGCGAAAAGCAGCCCGGACACGATCTTCACCCAGAAGAGTTCCGCCGCCAGCATGGACAGCGCGTGCAGCAAGGCGAACAGGAAGCTGACGGCGAAACCGGCGAACCGCGCCGAAGACATCCTCAGCACCAGACCCGCCACGACGAGACCACCGAGCACGACCGACGTCCCGGGCAGTAGGAACGTCCGCGCGGTGGAGTACGGCGCGAACATGAGGATCACGGCCATCCCCACGTAGGCGAGGCCGAGCCCGAGCATCAGCGCGCAGACGACCTTGACCTCGGTGGCGGCCTTCCACTTGTCCATGATCACCGGACCACGACTCCCCCGGCGCGCAGGGCGCCCTTGACCTCGCCGATCTTCAACTGTCCGAAGTGGAACACGCTGGCCGCGAGCACCGCGTCCGCACCGGCCTCGACGGCGGGCAGGAAGTGCTCGAGCGCGCCGGCGCCGCCGCTGGCGATCACCGGGACGCGGACCGCGCGGCGCACCTTGGCCAGGAGTTCGAGGTCGAAGCCGTTCTTGGTGCCGTCGGCGTCCATCGAGTTGAGCAGGATCTCACCGACGCCGAGTTCTTCACCGCGCGCGGCCCACTCGACGGCGTCGATACCGGTGCCGCGGCGCCCGCCGTGCGTGGTCACCTCGAATCCGGACGGCGTCGGTTCGGTCCCGTCGGGGACGCGGCGGGCGTCCACCGACAGCACGACGCACTGCGCGCCGAACCGGCGGGACGCCTCGCGCAGGAACTCCGGCCGCGCGATGGCCGCGGTGTTGATGCTCACCTTGTCCGCGCCGGTGCGCAGCAGCCGGTTGACGTCGTCGTTCGTGCGCACGCCGCCACCGACGGTGAGCGGGATGAACACCTGCTCCGCGGTCCGGCGGACCACGTCGAAGGTGGTCTCGCGGTCCCCGGAGGAAGCCGTGACGTCGAGGAAAGTGAGCTCGTCCGCGCCCTCGGCGTCGTACAGGCGGGCGAGCTCGACGGGGTCGCCGGCGTCGCGCAGGTCGGCGAAGTTGACGCCCTTCACCACTCGGCCCGCGTCGACGTCGAGACACGGGATGACCCTGACTGCGACTGACATGGGGACAAGCGTAGTCAAGGGCGTTCTAAGCTCGCGGAATGGCACAGGCGGGGCGGCGGCCGGGGCAGACCGAGACGCGGGAGGAGATCCTCGACGCGGCTCGGCGCAGGTTCGCCGAGCAGGGCTACGACGGGGCGACCGTGCGCGGCATCGCGGCCGACGCCGGGGTCAACGCCGCCCTGCTGCACCATTTCTTCGGCACCAAGCAGCGGCTCTTCGCCGCGTCGATGAACCTGCCGATCGACCCCGGCGAGATGGTCCCCCGCATCCTCGAAGGCCCAGAAGACGAGGTCGGCGAACGTCTCGTCCGCGCGTTCCTCGGCATCTGGCAGGCCCCGGCGGGCCGCGAGCCGTTCTTGGCGATGATCCGGTCGGCGACCACGAACGAGCAGGTCGCGACCATGATGCGACAGTTCCTCGAACGGACGGTACTGGCGCGGGTCGCCGAAGCACGCGGCGTGCCGAAGGTCCGGGTGGCCGGGATCGCCGCGCAGATGGTCGGGTTCGCACTGCTGCGTTACGTCATCCAGCTCCCGCCGCTGGTCGAGGCCTCCGACGACGAGGTCGTCGCGATGCTGGCGCCGGTCGCGCAGTACTACCTGACCGCCGACGTTCACCGGCCGGACAACTCGCGCGGCTAGCTTCCCCTGGATGCGCATAGCTGCTCTCCTTCCCCTCCCCCTGCTGGCGGCCTCCCTGCTCTCCGGAGTGCCCGCCGAAGCGAGCCCGAACCCCTCGCCCGTGGCGCAGACCAGGGCGTTCGTCGACGACGCCGGCGCGGACCCGGCCAACGCCGACGCCGACGACCCGGCGATCTGGGTCCATCCGAAGAACCCCTCCCAGAGCGTCGTGCTCGGCACGCTCAAGGAAGGCGGGCTGGCCGCGTTCGACCTGAGGGCGCGGCAGCTCCAGCAGCTCGCCGTGCCCGCTGGCGGGCGGTTCAACAACGTCGACGTCGTCGGCGACCTGGCGGTGGTGAGCGACCGCGGCCGGGACCGCGTCCGCGTCTACCGGATCGACCCGGCCGGCGCCGCGGCCGGCTCGCACGTGCTGCGGGACGTCACGGATCCTTCCGCCGCACCGGTCTTCTCCGCCTCGGAGTCCGAAGTGGACGAACAGCGGACGGCGTACGGGCTCACCGCCGGACGCGATCCGCGCACCGGCGCGCGCTGGGTCGCGGTGACCCGGCGGCACGAAACCCGCGTGGCGCTCTTGCGACTTGTCGACAAACCGGGCGGCACCGTCGGCACCGCGCCGATCGGCACGATCGACCTGCCCACGTCGTTCCGCCTGCCGAACGGCGCGACGTGGTCGCCGTGCGGCGAACCGGACGAGCGCCCGCAGCTGGAGGGTTCGGTGCTCGACGTCGAGCATCGCGTGCTCTACACCGCGCAGGAAGACGTCGGGATCTGGCGGATCCCGGTGCACGGCGACGGTTTCGGCCGTCCCGCGCTGATCGACAAGGTCCGTTCCTTCGGGGCGCCGCAGCGCTTCGACGAGACGACCGAGGAATGCGTCGCCGACGGCCCCGACCCCGGCTTCGGCGGCGAGTGGCTGACCGCGGACGCCGAGGGGCTGACGTTGGCCGCCGACAAGCTGCTCGCGTCGAGCCAGGGCGACTCCCGGTTCGTGGTCTACGACCGCACCGGCCGCAACGCCCCGCGGCGCGACTTCCGGATCGTCGCCGGACGCGGCACCGACTCGGTCGAGCATTCCGACGGCGCCGCGATCACCACCGCGCCGCTGGGCCCGCTGTTCCCGCACGGCCTGCTGGTGGTGCACGACGGCGAACGCCATCCGGCGGCCACCGGCCCCACGGGTGAGGAACCGGCGACGACCGGATTCGCCTTCGTCCGGCTGGAGACCGCCGTGCGGTGATCACCTTCACCCGGAAAAGTTCCGCTCCCGATGCATCAGCCGGGTGGTCTCGTGCGTCACTAGAGCGAGACCATCGGCTGAGGGGGACCACGTGCCTGCGACCTTCGACGAGTTCGTCGCGGATCGCCTGGACGGGCTCCTGCGCTACGCGACCGTCCTGACCGACGACCCGTATCTGGCGCAGGACATCGTGCAGGAGGTGCTGCTGCGCGCTCAGCAACGCTGGCCGAAGATCGACTCGCCGCCGACGTACGTCCGCCGGATGGTGACGAACGAGTACCTGTCGTGGCGACGGCGCCTCGCGGTCCGCCGTGTGGTGCCGTCGTCGCCGGAGATGCTCGACCTGATGAGCCCGCCGGTCTCCGATCACGCCATCGAATACGACGAACGCGACGCGATGCTGGACCGGCTCGCGAAGCTCCCGCGCAAACAACGCGCCGCGATCGTGCTCCGCTACTACGAGAACTACACCGACGAGGAGATCGGCGCGGTACTCCGCTGCGCGACGTCGACCGTGCGCAGCCAGATCTCGCGCGCGCTCGCGACGCTGCGGGAAACCGGCCCGTCCTCGTCTGTTCAGCCCACGGGAGCCCGCAAATGACCCGACTGAGTGAAGAGAACACCGAGGACCTGATCCGGGAGAGCCTCGAACACCTGGCGACGCGGGCGCCCGACGGGGCCGAGATCCGCGACGCGCTGTCCCAACGGACGCGAAGCCGTCCGACGATGGCCTTGGCGCTGGTCGCGGCGGCGGTCGCGATCATCGCGCTCGGCGTCCCGCTGGGCCTTCGGGCGTTCACATCGGTTCCCCCGGCTTCGGCGCGCAACGCCGATTGGTCGGTGCTGCCGTACAAGCCCGGCTGGCTCCCCGACGGTTTCAAGGAGGCGAGCCGGGGCGGGAAGCCCTATCCCGCACCGTTGTCGAGGTCTTGGGCAGGCGGTGAGCTCGGCCAGATCGACCTGCTCATCACGCCGATGAGCGACCGGTCCGCGCCGTGGACGATCGCGCCCGCGCCGAACCAGATCGTCGTGCACGGCAAGGTCGGCATGGCGACCGAGATCAACGCCTGGTCGACGATGCTGACCTGGTCCCCCGACGACGTCTATCTGCTGAGCATGACGTTGTCCAACATGAAAGACCCGCGCGCGGTCGGTGAACGGATCGCCGAAGCGATGGTCAAGGACGGGCGCGCCCGGGTCTCGGGTGAACTGCGGTTCGGCAGGCTGCCCGCCGATCTGGAGTTGTCGGGGGTCAAGACCTTCATGAACGTCACCGGGGGCGTGACCGAGCTGGAAGCCACCAGCGCCGGGCAGCCCACCGCGGCGGCGGTCGTGACGGCTTCGCTCAGCGGCGACCGGCCGGCGCCCGGCGGCGCGGAACCGGTTCCGCTCAAGGTCCGGGGTCTCGACGGCTTCTCTCTCCCGGAGCGGGAAGGGCCGCTCGGGCATCAGAACGGGACGGTCGCCGTGCAGCTCGAGGGCGGACGGTGGCTCACGGTGTCGGGCAAGCGGGACCAGGAAACCCTGCTCGACGTCGCGAACAGCCTCCAGATCATCCAAGGCGACTACAGCTGGTTCGGGAAGCCGCCGGAATAGGCGCGGGCGGGCGAAGGTTGTCGACGGCATGACGGACACCTACCGCTCCATCGCGTTCACCGAATACGGCGACTCCGGGGTTCTGCACGTCCTCGACCGGGAGCTTCCCGAGCCGGGCGCGGGACAGGTCCGGATCGCCGTCCGCGCCGCGGGGGTGAACCCGATCGACTGGAAGATCCGGTCCGGGCTGATGGCCGAGGTGTTCCCGACGACGTTCCCGGCCGTCCCCGGTGGAGACGTCGCCGGCGTGATCGACGCCGTCGGCGAGGGTGTGTCCGGCTTCGCCGTCGGCGACGAGGTCCTCGGGAGGGGGAACGGCGGATACGCGGAGTTCGTGCTCGCCGATCCGGCGGGCCTGACCCGCAAGCCCGAGGCGCTGTCCTGGGAACTGGCCGCGGCGCTGCCCGTGGTCGTCGGCACCGCCTACCGCGCGCTCAACCTGCTGGAGCTCAGCGAGGGCGAGACGCTGCTCATCGACGGCGCGGCGGGCGGTGTCGGCACCATCGCCGTCCAGCTCGCCGTCGCGCGCGGGCTGACCGTCGTCGGTACCGCGAGCGAAGCGAACCACGAGTACCTGCGTTCGCTGGGCGCCGTCCCGGTGCGGTACGGCGAAGGACTCGCCGAACGCGTCCGCGAGGTCGCGCCGCAGGGCGTCGACGCATCCTTCGACACTTCCGGGCGCGGCTCGCTCTCGACGCTGGTCGAGCTGACCGGTGGCCCGAAGCGCGTCGTCACCATCGCCGCGCCGGACGCGGCCGACCACGGCGTCCGTTTCACTTCGGGAAGTCCGGCGGAGCAGGTTCCCGGTGCGCTGGACGAAGGGGCCGCACTCGCCGCCGAAGGCAAGCTCGACCTGCCGATCGCCCGGGTCTATCCGCTCGCCGAAGCGGCCGCGGCCCAGGACGAGAGCGAAGCCGGGCACGTCCGGGGCAAGCTCGTCCTGGTGCCGTGACCCTCCCAGCCGCGGGCATCCGGCTCGGTATCGCCGTCCGGCTGCCCTGAAACACGGCCTCTTGACTCGGGCTTCTCAACGGGCGCAGAATTAAACGCATGACTAATTCGGCGATCTCCGTGAGAGGCCTGCGGGTCGTCCGCGGCGGCCGCGAGGTCGTCAGGGAAATCGGTTTCGAGACGCCGCGCGGCCGGATCACCGGCCTGCTCGGGCCGAGCGGCTGCGGCAAGACGACGCTGATGCGCTCGATCGTCGGCGTGCAGATCGTCGCGGGCGGCGAGGTCACCGTGCTCGGCCATCCCGCCGGCAGTCCGCCGCTGCGGCGGCTGATCGGCTACGCCACCCAGAATCCGGCCATCTACGCCGACCTCACCATCACGGAAGCCTTGCGCTACTTCGCTTCCGTCCTCCGCGCGCCGATGTCCGATGTGGACAGAGCGCTCGGCGAGGTCGGCCTCGCCGACCACGCGGGGAAGCTGGTCGGCTCGCTGTCGGGCGGCCAGCACAACCGCGCGAACCTCGCCGTCGCGCTCCTCGGGAAACCCGAACTGCTCGTGCTGGACGAACCGACCGTCGGCCTCGATCCCGTGCTGCGCGACGAACTCTGGTCACTGTTCCGCCGTCTCGCCGACGGCGGGGCGACACTGCTCGTGTCCAGCCACGTCATGGACGAAGCCGCGCGATGCGATCGGCTGCTGCTCATGCGCGAGGGCCGGATACTCGCCGACGACACCCCGGCCGGGCTGCGCGAACGCACCGGGACGGGCGATCTGGAGCAGGCGTTCCTGCGGCTGGTCCGCGAGACGGAGGTGACGCGACCGTGAATCCCGCCCTGACGCTGGCCACGGCCCGGCGCATCCTCCTGCAGCTGCGGCACGATCCGCGCACCGTCGTGATGCTGGTCGTCGTCCCGTCGCTGCTGATGGTGCTGTTGCGCTTCGTCTTCAACTCCGAAGCGGTGTTCAGCCGCGTCGCCCCGGCACTGCTCGGTGTCTTCCCCTTCCTGATCATGTTCCTGATCACCTCGATCACGACCCTGCGCGAGCGGACCACGGCGACGCTGGAACGCCTGATGACCCTGCCGATCGGCAGGCTGGACCTGCTCTTCGGCTACGCGATCGCGTTCGGCTCGATCGCGATCGTGCAGGTCGGCGTCGCGGCCGGGATCTCACTGGCGTGGCTGGGCCTCGACATCGCGGGCTCGATCGGCATGCTGCTGCTCATCGCCGTCCTCGACGCCCTGCTCGGGATGGCGCTCGGCCTGTTCGTGAGCGCGTTCGCGCGGACGGAGTTCCAGGCGGTGCAGTTCATGCCGCTGTTCGTGCTGCCGCAGATCCTGCTGTGCGGGCTGTTCGTGCCGCGCGGGGAGATGGGCTGGCTGCTGAACCGGCTCTCGGACGTGATGCCGCTTTCGTACGCCGTCGAAGCGCTCACCCGGGTCACCACATCGGGCACCGTGGACGCGACACTGATCCGGAACCTGATCGTCGTCGGGGCGTGCGCGCTGGCCGCGCTGATGCTCGGCGCGGCGACGCTGCGCCGTCGAACGGCCTAGACTCTCCACATGGGATCGGAGTTCGAGCGGATCGCCGCCGAGAAGTACGTCGTCCTGACCACCTTCCGCAAGAACGGCACTCCGGTGCCGACCCCGGTCTGGGCGGCGGGCGACGGCGGCGAGCTGGTGCTCTGGTCCGAACGCAAGGCGGGCAAGGTCAAGCGCATCCGCAACAGCGGCCGGGTCGAGGTCCAGGCCTGCGACCTCCGCGGCAAGAACACCCACGGCGACGTCGTCGTGGGCGAGGCGCGGCTGCTGGACCTCGACGGGACCGAACGCGTGCGCAAGGTGATCGCGCGGAAATACGGCGTCACCGGGCGGGTGACGATGTTCTTCAGCAAGCTGCGGGGGCCGAAGGACCGGACGGTGGGCATCGCGATCAAGCTGGCCGGGTAGCTCCGTTCACTACACTTGACATTCTCGAACACAAGTTCGATCATTGCTCGCCTGACGGCTCTCGGATGCCCGATTCGAGACCGCGGCACGGTAGGATGAAGTGCATCAGAGGAGGTGGTAGCCATGGCCAGCGCACGTGACGTGGCTGCTGCCGTACTGACCCGCACCGGCCCGATCACGACGATGAAGCTGCAGAAGCTGCTTTACTACTCACAGGCGTGGCATCTGGTGTTTCAGCGTGAACCGATGTTCGACGAGAAGATCGAAGCATGGCCTCAGGGGCCCGTCACACCGTCGATCTTCGCCGGGCACCGAAAGCAGTATCAGGTAACGAGCTGGCCGAGCGGTCATGCCGGAGCGCTGACAGAACCCGAGAACGCGACGTTGACCTGGGTAATGGACAAGTACGCTCATTACTCGGCTGAAACCTTGTCGCGGATGACTCACATGGAGTCCCCATGGCGAGTCGCGAGAGGGGTAGTCGCCGAAAACGAGAAGTCTTCGCAGCCGATAGCGCACGACCAGATGCGTCACTTCTACGCGCGGCAGATCGCCGATGTCGACGTCGCGGTCGCCCAGGCCGCGGCCAGCGCGGCCATGGAAGGTATCGATCTCGACGACGACTGGCAGCGAACTCTCCGCGAAGTCGCGACCAATACACGCTCCGCCGACGACCTGATCGCCGAAGAAATAGAGCGAGCCCGTCGGCAGTGAGCGATCCGTACAGCCTTCCCGACGGGAAGTGCCTTCGCAACAAGCTGGACATCGAAGATCCTTCGACCTTCAAGCAGGTCGAGGCGCGCATCGTCAGTATTCGAGACGTCGAACTCGCTCGTCAAAGTCTCCCTGGTGAATACACCCTCGAGCACTTACAGGGCTTTCACCACGCCCTGTTCAAGGATGTCTACGACTGGGCAGGAAAGACCCGCACCGTGAACATCTCCAAAGGGGCGTCGAACTTCTGCCCCTGGAGATTCGTTGATGAGCAGACATCGGCGGTGCTGGGAAACCTCGAAACCGATGGCTGGCTACTCGGCCTGAATCGGGACAACTTCCTTGAACGCCTTGCCTGGTACTACTCCGAACTGAACGCCATGCACCCGTTTCGCGAGGGCAATGGACGGACGTTGCGAGCTTTCTTGCGACAACTGTCGGCAGCGGCGGGCTGGCGACTCGACTGGTCCGCTCTCAACAAGGACGACAACAACGCCGCGTCCAGCCACAGCCTCCGGACCACTGCGACGACCGAACTGATCAAGGTTCTCGCGCCCGTAATCGTCCGCATGTGATCAAGGCGCGATGCCCTCGCACTCAAGCTGGCGGAGACGCGACCCACCCCGATCAGGCGGCCTGGAGCGCCCTCAGCCCCGCCGCCATCGCCGCCGAGTCGTGGTCCGGCCCGCAGCCCTCCACCAGGATCAGGTCACCGGGGATGTGGTCCGCCCGCAGGTGCAGGATCTCCCGGTACGCGGGCGAGTCGTACCACTCCCGCGCGATCGGCATGCTCGGGAACGAGATCATCACGAGCGCCCCGGGCCACTCGCCTTCGACGACCTCGACCTCGGCTCCGTGCACGAGGAACTTGCCGCCGAAGGGATCGAGCGTGGCCTGGATCCGCTCCAGGTACTCGAAGACCTCTTCCACCAGAGCGCCGGTCGGGCGAAGGTGGGCGATTCCGTAGGCGGTCATGATGTCCCTCCAGGTTTTGTTGTCCTGGAAGGAATCCTGACCGAACGACGGCGTGGCGTCGATTACCCCGGAGGTAAAGCTCAGAACTCCGCGACGGCCGCGAGCGCCTCGGGCAGGGTGAACGCCCCGGCGTAGAGCGCCTTGCCGACGATGGAGCCCTCGACGCCGTCGCGGGCCAGTGCGGCCAGCGCGCGGAGGTCGTCCACACTGGACACGCCGCCGGAGGCGATGACCGGCGCGTCGGTGCGGGCGGCGACCTCGCGGAGCAGGTCGATGTTCGGGCCCTGGAGGGTGCCGTCCTTGCTCACGTCGGTGACGACGTAGCGCTGCGCGCCGTCGCGGTCGAGCCGGTCGAGGACCTCCCAGAGGTCACCGCCGTCCTGCGTCCAGCCACGGGCCGACAGCCGGTGCCCGGCCTCGGTGATCCGCACGTCCAGCCCGATGGCGACGCGGTCGCCGTAGGACGAGACGACCTTCGCGGTCCATTCCGGGTCCTCCAGCGCCGCGGTGCCGAGGTTGACCCGGCGGGCGCCGGTGGCCAGCGCGGCCTCCAGCGAGGCGTCGTCGCGGATGCCGCCGGACAGTTCCACCTGGACGTCCAGCTTCGCCACGACCTCGGCGAGCAGTTCGCGGTTGGAGCCCTTGCCGAACGCGGCGTCGAGGTCCACCAGATGGATCCACTCCGCCCCGTCCCGCTGCCAGGCGAGTGCCGCCTCCAGCGGGCTGCCATAGGAGGTTTCGGTGCCGGCCTCGCCCTGGACGAGTCGCACGGCCTGGCCATCGGCCACATCAACGGCGGGAAGGAGCGTGAAAGTCACGCGCCCACTCTAAGCGAGGGTCTCGAGCCAGTTGCGCAGCAGGTGCGCCCCGGCGTCCCCGGACTTCTCCGGGTGGAACTGCGTTGCCCACAGCGGCCCGTTCTCGACGGCGGCGACGAAGTCCTGGCCGTGGTTCGCCCAGGTCACCTTGGGTTGCTGCCCGGCGAGGCCGGAGTCCAGTTCCCAGGTCCGCGCGGCGTAGGAGTGCACGAAGTAGAACCGCGCGTCCGCGTCGAGACCGGCGAACAGCTGCGAGTCCTCGGGCGCGCGCACGGTGTTCCAGCCCATGTGGGGCAGGATGTCGGCTTCCAGCCTGTCGACCGTGCCCGGCCACTCACCGGCGCCCGCGGCCTCCACGCCGTGCTCGACGCCGCGTTCGAAGAGGATCTGCATGCCGACGCAGATGCCCAGGACGGGACGGCCACCGGCGAGGCGTTTGCCGATGATCTTCTCCCCCGACACCGACAGCAGCCCCTCCATGCAGGCGGAGAAGGCGCCGACACCGGGGACGACCAGGCCATCGGCCTCGAGCGCGGCATGGGGGTCGGCGGTGACCTCGACGTCCGCGCCGGCGCGCTGGACGGCGCGTTCGGCGGATCGGAGGTTGCCGGACCCGTAGTCCAGGATCACCACGCGGGGAGTAGGCACGCGCCCAGGTTAGCGGACCGGATTTTCTCCGGATTCCCTGTTTCAACCTTCACTCGTCTGGGTAATAACGCCTCCGAGTGAGGCCGGCGCAGGACCGCCCTGCACTTCTGGAGGATCGATGCAGGACACCGACGAGCTGACCGGCCTGTTCCAAGCCTGGCGCGAGGACATCGACAGCGTGCCTTTTCCTACCTTCGCGGAGCTGCTGATCCCCCAGCAGAAGCAGCGCTCCGCCCCCAGCCGGACGGCCACGGCATCGGTTCAGGTGACGAAGACCACCGGATGGCGCGATCTCTGACACCCGACTCCGGTCATGTGTGTGGTTTTCTTCATAGGTCGTGACCCACCGAGCCGACCAGGAGTGACCGCATGAGCAGCAGCCCGGATCCGCGCGACTTCCTCGATCTCGACGCCGAACTCTCCGAGGAAGACCGGGCCATGAGGGACGCTGTCCGCGCATACGCGCAGGACCAGCTCCTCCCGAATGTCGCCGAATGGTACGAATCGGGCGACCTGCCCGCCGCCGAGCTCGCCAAGGGCTTCGGTCAGCTCGGGCTGCTCGGCATGCATCTGGAGGGTTACGGCTGCGCCGGGACCAGCGCCGTGGCCTACGGCATCGCCTGCCGCGAGCTGGAAGCCGTCGATTCGGGGCTGCGCAGCTTCGTCTCCGTGCAGGGCTCGCTGGCGATGTACGCGATCCACAAGTGGGGCACCGAGGACCACAAGCAGGAATGGCTGCCGCGGATGGCCGCGGGCGAGGCGCTCGGCTGCTTCGGCCTGACCGAGCCGGACGCGGGCAGCGACCCGGGCGCCATGCGGACCCGCGCGGTGCGCGACGGCTCGGACTGGGTGCTGAACGGCACGAAGATGTGGATCACCAACGGCACGGTCGCCGACGTCGCGGTCGTCTGGGCGCAGACCGACGAGGGCGTGCGCGGCTTCGTCGTCCCCACGAACACGCCGGGCTTCACCGCGAACGAGGTCAAGCACAAGCTGTCGCTGCGCGCCTCGCTGACCGCGGAACTCGTGCTCGACGGCGTCCGCCTGCCGGAGTCCGCCGCGTTCCCCGACGTCAGGGGCCTGCGCGGACCGCTCTCCTGCTTGAACGAGGCGCGCTACGGGATCCTGTTCGGCGTCGTCGGCGCCGCTCGCTCCTGCTACGAATCCGCGCTGGAGTACACGCTGAGCCGGGAGCAGTTCGGCAAGCCGCTGGCCGGGTTCCAGCTCACGCAGCGCAAGCTCGCCGACCTCGTCGTCGAGGTCAACCGCGCCGGGCTGGTCGCGCTGCGGATCGGACGGCTCAAGGACGCCGGGACGCTGCACCACAACCACGTCAGCTTCGGCAAGCTCGCCAACGTCCGCTCCGCGCTGGAGGTCGCCAGGACCGCGCGCGCCATGCTCGGCGCCAACGGGATCTCGCTGGAGTACCCGGTGATGCGGCACATGTCGAACCTCGAAACCGTGCTGACCTACGAGGGCACCGAAGAGATGCACGCGCTCTCGCTCGGCCAGTCGGTCACCGGGATCGCCGCCTTCCGCTGAGCCTCCGAAAAGCCGGCCGCAGGAAACTGTCGGTGCGGGCCTCTAGGGTCCGGCGCATGACCGATTCCGCCGAGTTCCAGTCCGTCGTCGAGCTGCGCCGGTACACGCTGCACCCCGGCCGCCGGGACGAGCTGATCGAGCTCTTCGAGCGCGAGTTCGTGGAGCCGCTGGAAGCCTCCGGCATGCGCCTGTTCGGCCTGTTCCGTGAACCCGCCGCACCGGACAGGTTCGTGTGGCTGCGCGGATTCCGGGACATGGAGAGCAGGCGGGCGGCCCTGGAGTCGTTCTACTACGGGCCGGTGTGGCGTGAGCACGGCCCGGCGGCGAACGAGACGATGATCGACGCTTCCGACGTCCTGCTGCTGCGGCCGTCCGGGCCGGGTTTCCCCGTTCCGGACGGCGCCCCGGATTCCCGGGTGCTGGCGACGATCTGCCATCCCCTCGGGCCGGTCAAGGAGTTCTCCGAGTACTTCGCGGACTCCGTGGCTCCGGAGCTGCGTGAGGCCGGATTGGACACCTTCGGCCACTTCGAGACCGAACCCGCCGAGAACACCTTCCCCCGCCTTCCCGTGCGAGAGAACGAGACGGTGTTCGTCTGGTTCGCCAAATCCACCGGCGACACGGAGGCACACCGGGACCTTCTCGACCGGATCGGCGAGGGGCTCTCGGGCAGGCTCGAACGCCCGTGGCAGCGGCTGGAACTCACCCCGACCCCGCGCTCACTCCTGCGCTGAAAGGAGTTCGGTGAGCCCGTCCGGGTACAGGATCGCCTTGCCGCTCACCACGTCGGCCATCGGCAGCCAGTGCACACGCGCGCCGTCGTCGAGCACCACGCCGACCTCGTCGCGCTCGTAGAAGGCCCTGTCGGTCAGCTCGGCGGCGAACAGGAACACGATCTCGTGCCCCGGCCTGCCCTCGAAGGTGAACACGTTCTCCAGGACGGCGATCTGCTCGACGGCGGTCAGCTCCGCCGCGAGTTCCTCCTGGAACTCGCGGTGCAGCGCCTCGACGGCGGTCTCCCCGAACTCGATGCCGCCGCCGAGCGGGCGGTGGTAGGTCTCGCCTTTGGCGTTGTCCCGGCCTTCGAACACGAGAAGGTCTTCGCCGCGGCGGATGACCCCGAGCACGAGCGGGCGGATCTTCGTCATCCCGGTGACGCTAGCGGAGGAATTCCTTGATCGACAAGGCGATCGACCCGGCGTCGAGACCGTGCGCGAGGTCGTGGTCGGCCATTTCGCCGTAGATCCGGACTTCCGCGTCACGCCGGACACCGAGCGAGAGCAGCCGGTGCGGGATTTCGGACAGCGCGCCCGAAACCGAATGCGCCGACGTCCCGGCGAGGTAGGGCTCGACGAGCACGATGTCGCTCGCGCCCGCGGCTTCGACGGCCGAGCGCAGCCCCGCGGCGTCGAACGGCCGGATCGTCGAGGTGTACAGCACGGTCACGTCGAGATCGTCGGTCGCTTCCCGCACCCGGTCGAGCATCGGCCCGACGGCCACCACGACACCCCGGCCACCTTCGCGCACCGTCTGCAGGCCGGCGCCCAGATACGGTTTCGCGTTCTCCTGCGCGGAAAGCCGGAGGTACACGCGCCCGTTGCCCGGAATGGACTCCAGCAGCAGCCGCCGCGCTTCTTCCGGGTGACCCGGTACGTGCACGGTCCAGCCCGGCAGCGTGTCGATGAGGGCGACGTCCCCGGGAGCCTGATGCGTCCGCCCGGCGGTCGGCATGTCGTAGGACGCGCCGGAAGACACCAGCACGGCACCGACGTCCTGGTGCCCGAGGTCGAGTTTGACCTGCTCGAACGCCCGCTCTACGAGGAACGACGAGAAGGTGTGGACGATCGGGCGCATCCCGGCCAGCGCCAGCCCGCCCGCGGTGCTCATCATCAGCTGCTCGCGGATGCCGACGTTGAGCACCCGGTCCGGATGCTTCCTGGCGGCGAAACCGAGTTGTGCCGCCGAAATGTCGGCGAGCACGACGGCGACGTTCGGGTCGGTGTCGAGTACCTCGGCGGCGGCGTCGAGGAACGTCTCACGCATGTTCACGGGTTCAGGCCTTTCGCTCGACGGTCGCGACCACGGCGAGCGGCCGGTCCGAATGGGGGGTGGTGAAGGCTTCGTAGAGCGCTTCGTGATCGCGGCCGTCGACGGTGCGGGTCACCCAGCCCTCGACCTCGAACCGGCGGGCGATCCCGCCCGGCCAGCCGTGCGTCGCCGAGGAGTTGTCGATGACGACGGTGGTCAGCTGCGGCATGCCGATGCGGCCCGCCACCGCGATGGCCTCGGAGTTGGAGCCCTCGTCGAGTTCCGCGTCACCGACGAGGGTGACGACCCTGGCGTCACGGAACCCCTTGGCGCGCAGCCCGAACACGGTGCCGATGGCCAGCGGGAGCCCGTGCCCGAGCGAGCCGCTGGCGATCTCGGCGCCGGGCAGCCTCGCCCGGTCGGGATGGTGCCCGAGCCGGGATTCGGCCGAAGTCCAGTCGGCGAGTTCGTCCTCCCGGATGAAGCCCTTCTTCGTCAGGACGGCGTAGAAGGCCATCGGGCCGTGTCCCTTCGACAGCAGAAAGCGATCCCGGCCGGGATCACGGAAGGTCTCCGGGGTGATGTCGAGCACACGGTCGTAGAGCACCCACAAGACGTCCACAGTGGACTCCGCGGCCGCTTGATGCTTCTCGTCCCCGGTCATCAGCGAGATCAGCCGCGGCAGATCCTCGTAGCCGGTCCTGGTGTCAGTGGTCATGTACCGAGGTTGCAACCTCGACTTAGGTCGAAGTCAAGGCTAGCCTGGCGACGTGACGAGATTGGCTGAACACCTGAGCATCGGGCAGGTCGCCGACCGCAGCGGCGTGCCCCATACGGCTTTGCGTTTCTACGAGGACAAAGGGCTGATCAGCTCGGAGCGCTCGGCGGGCAACCAGCGGCGGTATCCGCGTTCGGTGCTGCGCCGGATCGCCTTCATCCGTGCCGCGCAGCGCGTCGGTCTCAGCCTGGACGACATCAGCTCGGCACTGGAGACCTTACCCAGGGACCACGCCCCCACCAAGGCCGACTGGGCCCGCCTGTCCCGTGGCTGGCAGGACGAACTCGACGCGCGGATCGACGCGCTGCAGCGCCTGCGCGACAGGCTGACCGGATGCGTCGGCTGCGGTTGCCTGTCCCTGCGCAGCTGCGGGCTGTACAACGCCGACGACCAGATGTCCCGATTCGGCCCCGGCGCGGGGAAACTGCGCCCGGCCTCCGAAGGCGGCTTCTGAATTCCGTTGCCACGCGGGTGCCGGATGTGCGTCACTGTGACTCGAAATGGACAAGAAGAATCTCATCCGAGTCTCGAAACGACTCTCCCTGCACCTGCGGCACGCCCCTGGCGACATCGGCATCACCCTCACCCCTGACGGTTGGGTGGAAGTCGGCACGCTCTTGGCCGCGCTGCGGCGCCACGGCTTGGACCTGACCCGCGACCAGCTCGACGAAGTCGTGGAGAGCAACGACAAACGGCGGTTCGCCTTCGACGAAAGCGGGCTGCGGATCCGGGCCAGCCAGGGCCACAGCGTCGACGTCGACCTCGCGCTGCCCGGCGCCACCCCGCCCGGCGTGCTCTACCACGGGACCGTGTCCCGGTTCCTGGACGCGATCATGACCGAAGGCCTCCGGCCGATGAAGCGGCACGCCGTGCATCTCTCGGCCACCGTGGACACCGCGCGGACCGTCGGGGCCCGGCGCGGCGTCCCGGTGCTGCTCGCCGTGGACGCCCGCGAAATGGCCGCCGCCGGGCACGAATTCCAGGTCAGCGCGAACGGCGTCTGGCTCACCGCCGCCGTTCCCCCGGAGTTCCTGCGGCGCCTGCCCTAGGCCAGGCCGTTGTTCCGCAGGAGCGACAACGTGTTCACGGTGAACAGCCCGTTCCACTCCAGCGCGGCCGCGGGCGAATAGCTGATGTAGTCGACCCGCCAGCCACCGTCGTCATGCCTGCCGTCCGCGACCCGGCGCAGATCCGCTTCGACGACGTCCGGCCGGAAGAGCTTCCGCGCCGGGCCGTCCGGTACCGGGGAGAAGTCGAGCGGGCGCATGGCCTCGCCCTCGATCCCGCCGCCGACGGCGACCACGCCGTCGTCCGGGATGAACCGGCCGAGTTTCTCGACCAGGCGCGTGTCACCCAGTGCGTCCACCAGCTTCATCGCGAAAGCCAGCACGAGCGCGTGCGGGGCCTCGTCGAGCTTCTCGATCTCGTCGAGGCAGTAGCGCGTGGCCTTCGCCAGCCAGGGATGCGCGGCGACCGCGGGATCGTGCGCCGCGACGCGCTGCGCGGTGAACGCGACGATCGCCGTGATCTGCAGTGAAGAGACCGAGGGGTCGGCGCCGGCCCAGAACGGCGCGCTGCCCACCGGGTCCGGCATCGGCAGGGCGAACGGGATCCCGCCGTCCGGCAAGGAGATCGAGGTGAGCCAGTCGCACAGTTCGGCCGCGCGCGGGCTGGTCGCCGGGCCGACGTCGGCGAAGACCTCGAAAGCGTGCAGAGCGCCGCCGGGCTGGCTGGTCGCCGAGCGGCAGTCGGGTTCGAGCCCGTGCCCGTAGCCGCCGTCGGGATTGCGGTACCCCTCCAGCGCGGCGAGCGCCGCCGCCGAATCGCCGTCACGGAAGAGGACCTCGAAACGGCGCCTGTCGAGCAGCCGCGCTTGGGTGGCCATGAAGGTGGCCGACTCGTGCGGATCGATGGTCATGAGCACGTTGTTCATGACCACAGCGTCGCGCGGATCGCGGCGCCTGTCTTGAACACATCGGTCACGTGCGGCGGCGCGGGCGGTTGTAGAGCTTGCGGCCGACGCCGAGGAGCGTTTCGCGCAGCGTCTCGTCGTCGAGCGAGGCGACCTCGGGCGAACCGCCCGCGATGGCGATGCCCGCCAGCAGTACCTGGGCCGTCACGATCGCGGTGAGGTCCGGTTCCGGGCCGACCAGGACCTCCAGCAGGCGATTCTTGAAGCTTTCCGAGCTGTGCACGGACTTCTCGATCGCGCGGGCGATGCCGGGGTCGCTGGAGAACAGCGCGACCAGCGCGCGGTGGCGCACCACGAGGTCGACGAACCCGTCGAGCAGATGGTCGATCTGCGCGCCGCGGGTGCGCTGGGCGCGGGCGTCGTCGACGATGCCCTCCAGCTCCAGCAGCACGGGCTCGGCGACGGATTCGGTGATCTCCGCCTTCGTCTTGAAGTGGTAGTAGACGGCGGCCTTGGTGACGCCGAGGGCGTCCGCGATCATCTGCAGCGAGGTGCCTTCCACGCCGTGTTCGGTGAACAACCGCAACGCCGTTCCCAGTAGTCGCGTGCGGGTGTCCTCCGCGTGGACGACGTCCATGATCCCTCCTCGTTCAGCCGTCGGAGATTACGTCAAGCGTGGCCGTCGGGCCAAACGAGTACTAGCCGTGCGGCTAGTCACACACTTGCCGATCGGCTTGTAGGCCACTAGCCGATCGGCTAGCTTGGAATGAACCTGATCGAGTGAACGGGAGACTTTTGTGGCCAGCTTCCTGTACCGCCTGGGCCGGTTCTCGTTCCGGCGCCGGGCACTGGTGGCGGCGGTGTGGGCCGTTGTCCTGGTGGCCCTCGGCGCGGGGGCGCTGACCCTGTCCGGCCAGCTTTCGAACTCGGTGACCATCCCCGGCACCGAGTCCCAGAAGGCGATCGACCAGCTCGCGGACCGGTTCCCGGAGGCCGCCGCCGGTGGCGCCACCGCCCGCGTCGTCATCTCGACACCCGGTGACATCACCGACGCGAACGGGCAGGCGGCGATCGCGGGCCTGGTGAAGGGGCTCAAGGACGCGCCGAAGGTCGCCGGGGTGGTCAACCCGCTGGAGATGCAGGCGGTCTCGCCCGACAAACACGTCGCGCTGGCCCAGGTCAGCTACCGAGTGCCGGGCTTCGAGCTCACCGACGCCGACCGCGAGGGCCTGATGGCCGCCGCGAACCCCACCAAGGCGGCCGGGTACACCGTCGAGTTCGGCGGTGACGCCGTCCAGGCGATGCCCGCCACGAACGCCACCGAAGGCCTCGGCGTCGCCGTCGCCGCCGTCGTCCTGATCATCACCTTCGGCTCGCTGCTCGCGGCCGGGATCCCGCTGCTGACCGCGCTCATCGGCGTCGGCATCGGCATGGCGGGCATCACCACGGCGTCCGGATTCCTGGAACTGAACACGAACACGCCGGTGCTCGCGCTGATGATCGGCCTCGCCGTCGGCATCGACTACGCGCTCTTCATCGTTTCCCGCTACCGGCACGAACTGGAGATCGGCAGGGATCCAGAGGAAGCCGCCGGACGCGCCACCGGCACGGCCGGATCCGCCGTGGTGTTCGCCGGGCTGACCGTGATCATCGCGCTGGCGGGGCTGACCGTCGTCGGCATCCCGTTCCTCGGCGAGATGGGTATCGCCGCGGCGATCACCGTCGCCATCGCGGTCGTCATCGCGCTGACCCTGCTCCCCGCCATCCTCGGTTTCGCGGGCGGCAAACTCGCGGGCGGCAAGATCCGCTTGCGCCGCAAGGAAAGCGCGACGACGCACGGCGAGCGCTGGGCGCGTTTCGTGGCCCGCCGCCGGATCCCGGTGCTGATCGCCGCGATCGCCGGCCTCGCGATCGTCGCGATCCCGGCCGCGAGCATGCAGCTCGGCCTCCCGAACGACAGCACCGCCGCGCCGGACACCACCCAGCGCAAGGCCTACGACACCGTCAGCCGCAGCTTCGGGGAGGGCGCCAACGGCCCGCTGGTGATCGTCGTCGACCTGACGGGCAGCACCGACCGGCAGGCCGCGCTCCAGCAGGCCTCCACCCGGATCAGCGGCCTGGAGGAACGCCCGATCGTCACGCCGCCGAAGGTCAACCGCGGCGGTGACCTGGCACTGCTGACCGTCATTCCGAAGAGCGGCCCGAGCAGCACCGCGACCGAAGACCTCGTCAGCGACATCCGCGGCCTGAACGCGGGACTGGGCACGGCGACCGGCGCGTCCTTGGCGGTGACCGGCCAGACGGCGGCGAACATCGACGTCTCGGAGAAACTCGCCGACGCGATGCTGCCCTATCTCGCGCTGATCGTCGGGCTGGCGTTCCTGTTGCTGATGCTGGTGTTCCGCTCGGTCGTGGTCCCGCTGAAGGCGACGCTGGGCTTCCTCGGCTCCGTGGTCGCGACGTTCGGCGCCGTGGTGGCGGTGTTCCAGTGGGGCTGGCTCACCGACCTGCTCGGGGTGAAGACGACCGGGCCGATCATGAGCATGCTGCCGATCCTGCTGATCGGCGTGCTGTTCGGGCTGGCGATGGACTACCAGGTGTTCCTGGTGACGCGGATGCGCGAGGAGTACGTCCACGGCGCCGACCCGCAGCAGGCGATGGTCACCGGTTTCCGGCACGGCTCCCGCGTCGTGGTCGCCGCCGCGCTGATCATGATCAGCGTGTTCGCCGGATTCATTCTCGCGGAATCCTCGCTGATCCAGTCGATCGGATTCGCGCTGGCCTTCGGCGTGCTGGTGGACGCGTTCGTGATCCGGATGACCATCGTGCCGGCGCTGATGTCGCTGCTCGGCCGCGGCGCCTGGTGGCTGCCGAAGTGGCTGGACCGCGTGCTGCCCGATGTCGATGTCGAAGGCGAGAAGCTCACGAAGCAGCTGGACGCCCCTGACGAGCGTGAGCTGGTCCGGAGCTGAAGGACGCTTTACCCGAGTTAGACGCGGTGAAGGGGCCTTTCCTCGCATGAGATGCGGGGAAAGGCCCCTTCAGCTTTGCGCGGGCTTTGTCAGGCCAGCCAGGCGATGGCGCCGCCGATCGCCAGCAGCGCACCGATGCCCAGCACCACGGCCAGGAACTTGACGCTCTTCCAGGTCGCGTAGACGCCGCCGATCAGGAAGCCGCCGAGCGCGAGCAGCAGCACGGCGATGGTCGTGTTACTCATGCCCGCCAGGCTGCCACACCCTCACCCGCCCGACTTCCCCGGGTGCACTCCGCAATTCGTCCTCTGGTTGCGGTCCTTGCGCGTGCAACTACCGCAACCAGAGGACGAAACGCGGGGTTAGAGGACGCCCTTCGTGGAAGGGATGCCACCGGCGCGTGGGTCCGGTTCGGTGGCGGCGCGCAGCGCGCGGGCGACGGCCTTGTACTCGGCTTCCGCGATGTGGTGCGGGTCCCGGCCGTGGAGCACGCGCACGTGCAGCGCGATCTGGGCGTGGAACGACAGCGAGTCGAACACGTGCCGCGTCAGCACGAACGGGTAGTTCCCGCCGATGGTGAAGCTGTTGAACTGCTCCGGCTCGCCGAGGTGCACGCAGTACGGGCGCCCGGAGACGTCGATCGCGGCGTGCGCGAGGGTCTCGTCCATCGGGATCCACGCGTCGCCGAAGCGGCGGATGCCGCTCTTGTCGCCGAGCGCCTGCCGCAGCGCCTGGCCGAGCACGATCGCGGTGTCTTCGACGGTGTGGTGCGCGTCGATGTGCACGTCACCGGTCGCCTGCACCTTGAGGTCGAGCGAACCGTGCACCCCGAACGCGGTGAGCATGTGGTCGTAGAACGGGACACCGGTGTCGATCTCCACCTGTCCCGTGCCGTCCAGGTCGAGCTGGACCGAAATGGACGATTCCCTGGTGGTGCGATCCACCTTGCCGACGCGACTCATCGCGGCACCTCCTTGCTGGCCTCGAGAAAGGCGTCGTTCTCTTCCGGCGTCCCGATGGTCACCCGCAGGTGCCCTTCGATACCGACGTCCCTGATCAGCACGCCATTGTCCAAATAGGACTTCCAGGTCGCGGGCGCGTCCGCGAACCGTCCGAAGAGGACGAAGTTCGCGTCGCTCGGGACCGGGGTGAATCCCAGGCCCAGCAACGATTCGATCACCCGGTCGCGTTCGGCGGCGAGTTTGGCGACCGAAGCCAGTGTGGCGTCCGCGTGCCGCAGCGCGGCCCTCGCGGCCGCCTGCGTGAGCTTCGAAAGGTGGTACGGCAGCCGCACCAGCTGCAAGGCGTCGACGATCGCGGGTGCGGCCGCCAGATAGCCGAGCCGTCCGCCCGCGAAGGCGAACGCCTTGCTCATCGTGCGCGACACGATGAGCCGCGCCGGGTACTCCTCGAGCAACTCGACGGCGCTCGGCTGCGACGAGAACTCCGCGTACGCCTCGTCGACCACCACGATGCCCGGCGCCGCTTCGAGCAGCCCGCGCAGTTCACCGAACGGGATCGAGCCGCCGGTCGGGTTGTTCGGGCTGGTCACGAACACGATGTCCGGACGGCGTTCGCGCACGAGCGCGGCGGCCTTCTCGGTGTCGAGCGTGAAATCGCCGCGGCGCGGCACCGGCAGCCAGTCGGTGCGGGTGCCCGCCGAGATGATCGGGTGCATCGAGTACGACGGCTCGAATCCCAGCGCCGAGCGGCCGGGGCCGCCGAAGGCCTGCAGGATCTGCTGCAAGATCTCGTTGGACCCGTTGGCGGCCCACACGTTCGACTCCGACACCAGCACACCGGTCGACACCGCGAGGTAGTCCGCGAGGTCCTGCCGCAGCGCGACGGCGTCACGATCCGGGTAGCGGTGCAGTGAAGCGGCCTCCGCGCGGACGGCCTCGGCGACGTCGGCCACCAGCGCGTCCGGCGGCGGGTACGGGTTTTCGTTGGTGTTGAGCCGGATCGGCACGTCGAGCTGCGGCGCGCCGTACGGGGTCTTGCCCCGCAGGTCGTCCCGCAGCGGAAGCGCGTCGAGCGTGATCTCCTCGCCGATGGTCATGCCCGTTCCCCCTCGAACCGCGCCGTGATGGCCTCGCCGTGCGCGGGCAGGTCCTCGGCGTTGGCCAGCGCGACGACGCGGCCGGCGATCTCGCGCAGCGCGTTCTCGTCGTAGTCGACGATGTGCACGCCCTTGAGGAAGCTCTGCACCGAAAGCCCGGACGAGTGCCGCGCGAAACCGCCGGTGGGCAGGACGTGGTTCGACCCGGCGCAGTAGTCGCCGAGCGAAACCGGCGCGTACGCCCCGACGAAGATCGCGCCGGCGTTGCGCACGCGGGCCGCCACCGAGCGCGCGTCCGCGGTCTGGATCTCCAGGTGTTCCGCGGCGTACGCGTCGACGACACGAAGACCGTCGTCCACAGTGGACACAAGAATGATGCCGGACTGCTTGCCGCTCAAGGCCTCTGTCACACGCTCGGCGTGCTTGGTCGCGGCCACGCGGCCGGTCAGTTCCTTGTCGACGGCGTCCGCGAGCTCCACGGACGTGGTGACCAGCACGCTCGCGGCGAGCGGATCGTGCTCGGCCTGGCTGATCAGGTCGGCGGCGACGTGCACCGGGTCGGCGGTCCCGTCGGCGAGGATCGCGATCTCGGTCGGGCCCGCCTCGGAGTCGATGCCGATGATGCCGCGCAGCAACCGCTTGGCGGCGGTCAGGTAGATGTTGCCGGGCCCGGTGACGATGTCGACCGGCTCCAGCGTCGTTCCGTCGGTGTCGGTGCCGCCGTACGCGAGCAGCGCGACGGCCTGCGCGCCGCCGACGGCCCACACCTCGTCGACCCCGAGCAGCTCGGCGGCGGCCAGGATCGTCGGGTGCGGGAGCCCGCCGAACGCGGCCTGCGGCGGCGAGCACAGTACGAGGGTGCCGACGCCGGCGATCTGCGCCGGGACGACGTTCATCACCACGGTCGAGGGGTACACCGCGAGCCCGCCCGGCGCGTACAGCCCGACACGCTCGACCGGGATCCAGCGCTCGGTGACGGTGCCGCCGTCGACGACCTCCGTGGTGACGTCCTGGCGGCGCTGATCGCCGTGGACCTTCCTGGCGCGGACGATGGACTCCTCCAGCGCCTCGCGGACGGCCGGGTCCAGGTTCTCGAGCGCGCTCGTGAGCTCGGACGCAGCCACACGGACACCGGCGGGGCGGACCTTGTCGAACTTCTCGGTGTACTCGAGAACCGCCTCGACGCCGCGATCGCGGACCGCCTCGACCACCGGCCGTACGTGATGCAGTGCCGCGTCCACGTCGTACTCGGCACGCGGGAGCGTGCTCCTGAGTTCGGCAACGGACGGGACCTGTCCACGCAGGTCGGTACGGTTCAGCATGGGTCAAGGGTACGAGGTGGCCCGATCGCCCCGAGCAGGCACACTGGGGTGGTGACCAGCGATCCCACGATGAGGGAGGCCACCGTGCCGCGAATCGGGTTGTGCCAGCTCACCGCCGCCGAGGATCCCGAAACGAACCTGAAGCTGATTCGTGAAGGCGTAATGGCCGCGGCGGCCGACGGCGCGCGGATCGTGGTCTTCCCCGAAGCGACGATGGCGCGCTTCGGCGTGCCGCTGAAACCCCTCGCGCAACCCTTGGACGGTCCGTGGGCGTCCACTGTGGCGGCCGTCGCCGAAGAGCACGGCGTCGTGATCGTCGCGGGCATGTTCACGCCGTCGCCCGACGGACGCGTGAGCAACACGCTCCTCGTCACCGGCTCCGGCCACCACTTCGGCTACGACAAGATCCATCTGTACGACGCGTTCGGGTTCGCCGAGTCCGACACCGTCGCACCGGGGGCCGCTCCGGCCACCTTCGAGATCGACGGGGTCACCTTCGGCGTCGCGACCTGTTACGACGTCCGCTTCCCCGAGCTGTTCCGGAGGCTGGCCGACGACGGCGCCGACATCGTCCTCGTGCCGACGTCCTGGGGCGCGGGCGAGGGCAAACGCGAGCAGTGGGAGGTCTTGGTGCGCGCCCGCGCGCTCGACTCCGGCTGCTGGGTCCTCGGCTGCGGGCAGGCCGATCCGGCCGCGAGCGGGACGCCGGTGAACCCGAAGGCGCCGACCGGGATCGGCTATTCCACGGTGTCCGACGGCTTCGGACGCGTCCACGCCCAGCTGGGCGCCGGACCGGACGCGGTGGTCGTCGACGTGGATCCGGCGGTCAGCGGGAAAGCCCGGGCGGCGACGGGCGCGCTGGCGAATCGTCGCCTTTAGCGTCCACGGAGCGTTCGAAGAACGATTCGAGCACCACGATCGTCTGCGTGCCGGTGACGCCTTCGATGGCGTACAGCCTGCGCAGCGACGCCTGCAGTTCTTCGGTGGTCGGCGTGCGCACCTTCACCAGAAGCGAGGCCGGGCCCGCGATGACGTGCGCCTCCACGACCTCCGGCAGGGCCTCCAGCGCGGCCTTGGTCGGCGGGTCACCCATCCACGAGCCCGCCTCGACCAGTACGAACGCCATCACCCCGCGACCGACCGCCGCCGGGTCGACGTCGACGGTCGTGCGCCGGATGACGCCCTGTTCGCGCAGCTTGCGGACCCGCTCGTGCGCGGCGCCCGCGGACAATCCGACAGCCTTGCCGAGCGCGGCATACGCCTGAGTCGCGTCCTGCTGCAACTCGGTGAGCAGTATGCGATCCACATCATCCATGGGTTGACCATATCAAGTTCAGCAGTTCATGATGATTGCAATACTTGGTTCAGATCTCTGGGGTGAGCGTGGACAAGGTCAAAGCGCGTTTCGAGGTCCTCGACGAGCGGTTCGCGCGCGTCAACGGCGATGAGTGGCTCCACCGGCTGCACACCGGCTGCCGGTGGACCGAGGGGCCCGCCTACTTCCCCGCCGGCCGGTATCTGGTCTTCAGCGACATCCCGAACGACCGCGTCCTGCGCTGGGACGAGACCACGGGCGCGGTCGGGGTGTTCCGCGAGCCCGCCGGATTCCACAACGGGCACACCGTCGACCGGCAGGGCAGGCTCGTCAGCTGCGAGCAGGGCGGCCGCCGGGTGACGCGCACCGAGCACGACGGCACGACCACCGTCCTCGCGGAGACCTACCAGGGGAAGAAGTTCAACAGCCCCAACGATGTCGTCGAGAGTTCGGACGGCGCGATCTGGTTCACCGACCCCAGCTACGGGATCGACAGCGACTACGAAGGCCATCGGGCCGAGAGCGAGATCGGTGCCTGCCACGTCTACCGCGCCGACCCGGTGGACGGCTCGGTACGGATCGTCGCGGACGATTTCACGCGGCCGAACGGACTGGCCTTCTCCCTCGACGAGTCGCTGCTCTACATCGTGGACACCCGGCGGAATCCCAGTCACATCAGGGTTTTCACCGTGAACGACGGACAACTTTCCGGTGGCGGGATCTTCGCGACCTGTGACGCCGGCGTCTTCGACGGCGTCCGCCTCGACGCCGACGGCCGGATCTGGGCCGCCGCGCACGACGGCCTGCACTGCTTCGCCCCCGACGGCACGCGGATCGGGAAGCTGCACGTGCCGGAGGTCTGTTCGAACCTGACCTTCGGCGGGCCGCGACGGAACGATCTGTTCGTCACGGCGTCCAGCTCGGTCTACACGCTGCGGGTGAACTTCTCGGGACCGCGGTTCTCCTGAAGGCCGCGAGGTCGCGGCGTCAGCGCAGCAGGCCTTCCCGGATCGCCACCCGCACGAACCCGGCACGCCGCCGTTCCCCGGTCTTGTCCCGGATCCGGTCCAGATAGGACCGCACCGTCCGCACGCTGATGTTCAGGATCTCCGCCACGTCGACGTCCCGTTCACCGGCCGCGACCAGCCGCAGCACCTGCTTCTCCCGTTCGGACAGGACGATCTTAGGTCCGGCGTGGCGGTCTTCGCTGTCCTGGATGATCATTCCGGCCAGCGTCGGCGACACGTAGGCGTTGTCGTCGGCGATGGTGCGGATGGCGCGCAGGAGCTCGTCGCCGTCGACGTCCTTCGACAGGAAGCCCTTCGCCCCTGCCTGCATGGCTCCCAGCACCTCGGGCTGCTCGGCGTGCGCGGACACCACGAGCACCTTGTGTCCCATCTGCCCTACTTCGAGCACCGCGGCGGCGTCCTGGACACCGCGCAGCTTGAGGTCGAGGACGACGACGCTGCCCGGAGGCTGTTCCTGGACGGCGAACCGCGCGACGGAGTCGGCGACGGCGCCCAGCGCGATGTCGGGGGCTTCGGTGAGGACACGCGCGACGGCGTCCCGGTACAACGGATGATCTTCGATCACCCCGACGTTGATGGGTGTGCTGCGTTTCGGCTGCTGCTCGTCTGCGTTCACCGGCGTCCTTCGAATCCGCCCGCGTCGTCGCGGGGCGCGACCGGCCGAGACGGGCCGGGCACCTCCGGCGGAGACGCGAGCCCGAGCTGGATGGCCTTGCGGACCAGACCGGCCCGCCTTCTCTCTCCGAGTTTGTCACGGATCCGGTCCAGGTAACCACGGACCGTCCGGACTCCGATACCCAGGATCCGGGCGATGTCGACGTCGCGTTCGCCCGCCGCGACCAGCCGCAGGACCTGCTTTTCCCGCGCCGACAGCGCGATGTCCGGAGCCCGCACGGGACGGTCGGCGTTGTCCTTGATGATCATTCCGGCCACCACCGCGGAAACGTAGGCCCTGCCCTGCGCGACCGTCCTGATCGCGATCAGGAGTTCGTCGACGTCGACGTCCTTAGACAGGAATCCCTTGGCACCGGCCGCGATCGCGCCGAGCACCTGCTCGGATTCCGCCTGCGCGGACACCACGAGCACGTGATGTCCCAGTTCGCAGACCTGGAGCACGGCCGCCGCGCCGGCGATCCCCGGCAGGCCGAGGTCGAGCAGCACCACGCTGCCGGGCGGCTGCGGATGGACGTGGAACCGGGCGACCGAATCGACCACGGCGCCCAGTTCGATCCCTTCGGCCTCGGTGAGGACCCGGACCACGGCATGCCGGTACAACGGATGGTCCTCGATCACCGCGACGTCGACCCGGTCGGTCTCCGGCCTGTCTTCAGTCATCTGCACGTTCCCGCTCACCCCGTCCCACCTGCCGCGGACACCGCACGGCCCGCCTGCGCCGGATCCAGCGCGGGTCCGCGCGGAACCAGTGCCAGCAACCCATTCGGAACCGGTTGCCGTTCGGCTTGGCCGTATCCGAGTGAAGCGAGTGCCTCATTGCTCGCCACCGGGTACTTCAGGCCCGTGTCGGTCACGACGTAGGCCGTGCCGGAACCGGATTCCGTCACCACCGCGCCTCCCGACGGAGGCACGAAAACCGCGTCGGCGACCAGCGCGTCCGTGCGCGCCGTCACCGGGATCGCCTTCGCACCTTGCGGCAAGGGGACCTGTGCGGAGATAACGATTCGAGAACCCTGTGCGCATAACGTCACGGACTGTCCGGTAACGGGCGCTTTTCGCGGGATGCGGTCCGGATACTCCGCGGGATCGGCCCCGCCCGTCCTCGCCGTGCCCACCTTCGGCACCGCGGCGACGTCGGCCGCGCGCACCGCGACGGGGGCCGGGACGCCCGTGTAGGCGTCCGCGTTCTGCGGCGTGTTGATCAGCAGGCTCGCCTCGGTCTGGCCGATCGGTTCGAGCCCTTCGGCGCGGACGAGGTAGTACGACGTCGCGTCGTTGGGGGACGCCATCGCGTCGACGACGCCGAGCACCGAACCGACCTTCGTCGCGGTGCCGCCGACCTTCGGGCCGGTCCGCCCGGCGTCCTCGACCGCGCGGTAGGCCAGATCGCGTCCGGCGGCGACGGTGCCGATCCACCGGGACGAAACCGCGATCGCCGGATAGGTGTCGAACTGCAACGCCGTGGCGGCTTCCGCGGTGAGCTTGTAGCGGCGTCCCGCCGTCACCAGATAGCGCTCTCCCTCGGGGACACGGACCACGACGGCCTGATCCCTCGGCAGGTCGACCCCGGAGGCCGGCGCGCCGAGGAGCACCGTCGTCTCCGGTTCGGACGACGCGGGCGCGTCCTGGGTCGTCCGTGAACAGCTCGTCCACGGGGTCTTCAGCAGCGCGGCGGCCGCGGGCAGCGAATCGGGTGCGCCGGGAATGCCGACCTGCGCGCCGCGCGGCGCCTTCGCGAGCTTGTCCGCGGGGACGGTCACGGTGGCTTCGCCGTTGCCGCCCGCCATCAGCCGGGCGGAGGAGTAGTTGAGCACGGGGTGCAGCGCGCCGTCCTGGCCGAGGATGTAGCGCGCGCCGGTGCCCTCTTCGACGATCACCTTGCCGCCCGCCAGCCAGTCCTTACCGCCGGAGGGGTTCAGCAGGCCGATCACGCCGAAGACCGCGGTGATCAGCAAGGCCACGCCGAGGCCGCACAGGGTTCCGATGACCAGCCTGCGGCTCGGGGCGACGGGATGGTTGGCGTCCGCCGAGACCAGTGCCGAAACCAGTCTCCTGCGGAGGAATTGGTAGGCCTGGATCTGGTCCCGCTGCGTCCACACGCTCCCGTACCCCGCCGTTCTTACCCACCCCGTTCGAGGGTGCTCACGTTAGGTTCCGACCCGCTTGACGGTGAGGGTAATTTTTACGCCCTCCCCCGCGCGGGAGCCCACTACCGTCGTGCACGTGCACGGAGGAGGGGAATTCGTTGTCGGTTGACGCCCCAGCGGTGGGGACACCCCGCCCGGCCCCGGCTCGCGGCCCCGCGGGCGCGGCGCCGTTGCCCTGGCTGCTGCCGATCCGGCCGCTCCAGGCGGCACTGTGGGAGATCGCCGGGATCGCGATCCTGCTGGCGCTCACCATCGACGGGCTCCCCCAGGCCGCGTGGATCGGCATCATCGCCGCGGCCGGCGTCCTCGTGCTGACGACGTCGGTCCGTTTCGCCGGACGCCACGCCGCGGGCTGGCTGCTCACGTGGGCCGGATACCGGCTGAAGCGCCGCGACAAGCACGAGGTCCCCGACCCGCTGCACCGGCTCGCCGGTCCCGTCCGGGTGCGCCAGCACGTCGACCGCGCGGGCAACCGCTTCGGTGTCGCCGAGGTCCGCGACGGCTGGAGCGCCATCGTGCGGCTCAAGCCCGGCGCGATGTCACCCGGTCCGGACGCCTTGGTCGGCATTCTGCGCGAGGCCTACGCGAGTACCGGGATCCCGTTGTCCAGCGCGCAACTGCTGACCTGGACCGTCCCCAATGGACAGTCGGTGCTCCGGGTCCGCTGGCTCACCGTCCGGTACCGGCCCGAAGACGCGCCGATCGCGGCGCTCGCCCGTGGCGGCGGGGAACTCGGCGCGCTGCGGAGCACCGCCTGCGCGGCGCTGTCGCTCATGGGCGCGCTGGCCGAAGCCGGTTTCGAAAGCACCGTGCTCGAAGCCGGTGAAGTGGCGGAGGAACTGCGCGTCGCGATCGGAAGTGGACAGGACGCGCCGGTGAACGGCTGGCGTTCGTGGGACTGGGGCGGCGCTTCGCAGGTCTGCTACCGGCCTCGGACGGAGCGGGATCTCGCGCGGACGCTGGATCTTCACGTGCCCGGCTCCGCGTTCACCGCGACTTCGTACACGCTGCACCGGACCCCTGGCGGACGGGAGAAGTCCGAAGTGACCATCCGGGTCGGCGGACGGCCGGGAGCGGAGACGGCCCGGCCGGACGGGATCGCGGTGACCCCGTTGCACGGACGGCACGCGGCGGCGGTCCGGCGGACCCTGCCGCTGGCCCTGGAGAACTGAGGGGACTGTCCGTGAAGGATTCCTTTCCTCTCTGAGGGTAGGGAAGGAATCCTTCACGGACGTAAACGCGTTTAGTCCTCTAGTTGCGGTCCTTGCCAAGCGCAAGTACCGCAACTAGAGGACTAAACGCATAGAGGGACGGACACCGGGGTCAGCCCCGGACGGCCTCGTAGACCCCGGCGATCATACCGACGAACGGGATCAGCGAGAGCAGCACCAGGAACTCGACGATGTCCAGAGTCCTTGCCCAGTAAGGAGAACGGCGTCCCTTCGCGACCCGCGTCGCGTACGTGAGACAGACGGACGCCGCGACGACGACGGCACAGCCCGCGCCGAACACGAACGACCGCGGCCCGCCCGCGGCGAGCCAGAAACCGGCCGCCGCCAGGGCCGCCGCGCCGAAACCGATGAGCACGAGCCGCTGTGAGCGGCCGGCGAACGCGCGCGAGCGCAACATCAGCGCCAACCCCAGCAGCGCGCACAGGCCCGCTTCCCAAGCCCCGCCTGAAGACGCCAGGACCACCGAAGCCGAGACCACGGTGAGCCCGAGCGCGACGAGCAGCCCGGTGAGCAACGCCTGCGCGTAGGTCGTCCCGCCGACCATGTCTTCGCCGAGCGAAGGGTTCTCGTCGGCACGGAACGCGTCCATGTCGTCGGGCACCCGGGGCAACGGCAGCCTGCCGAGCCGCAGCGCCATCATCGGCGCCACCGCGGCCAGCCCCGTCGCCACGACGGCGACCACGGCGGCCGCCGAAACCGCGCGCACGTCGGCCAGCAGGACGATGGCGGTGGTGATCGCGCCGAGTCCGGCCGAGACGGTCACCGCGACGAACCACGGCAGCCGGTCCGCCACCGAAACGGCCGCGATCACGCCGTACACGGTCACCACGGCGAGCCCGGCGGCCAGCGGTCCCGCCGACAAGGAGAACAACGGATGCGGCGGCAGGATCGACATCCCGGCCAGCAGCGCAGCGCCGACCCCGGCGAGCGCACCGGCGGCACCGGCCTCCGCGTCGCCGTACGCGCGGCTCAGCGCGCCACCGCCCAGTACCAGCACGAGCGCCAGCAGCCCGGTCCCGATCGGCGCCAGCACACTGCCCGACGCCGCCGCCTGCACCAGCAGGCCACCGGCGAGCAGCAGCACCACCGACGCGACGATGCCCGCCTTGCGCGCCACCGAAGGTCCCCAGCGACCGGTGCCCGACTCGGCGACGCTGGCGATCGAATCGACGACGTCGTCGAACAGCAGCGGACCCCGCGGGCGTTCCCGCGGGGTCAGGTGGAGGACTTCTCCGTCACGCACTTGGGCCGCGGCGACCGTGAGCCCGAGCGCGAGCGGGGCACCGCCGAGCCGGGAAAGCACCCAGCCGGGATGCTCGGCCGACGCCTGCCCCGAAGCACCCGCGAGCCGCACGAGCTGCGGGACGAGTTCGGCGAACGTGCTCTGCTGCGGCAGCGCCACATCGACCCGCGCCCGCGGTGTCACCACCGTGACGCGGCGGGTGGAGCCCGCGATCGCGGCCGTCATGCTTCGATCGACTTGGCGGACTCGATGACCGGGGCGAATTTGGCGCTGCTGGCCTCGGCCAGTTTCTGCAGCCCGTTGTTGACCGCCTCCAGCACGATCTCCGAGAGGTTGCGCGCGTCGTACTGGCGCAGCGCGCGCGGGTCGATGTCGATCGAGGTGAACCGGCCGTCACCGCGCAGGACGACGGTGACCTCGTTCTGCCGCGAGTGCGCCTTGACCTCCATCGCCTCGACCGAACGCTGGATGCGCTGCACCTCTTCGGTCTGCTTGCGGACCTGGTCCAGCAGCTCGTCCATGTCCGGCATGGCGTAGGGGTCGGTGGTCACGAGTCTTCTCCTTCATCTGCGGTGAAATCCCGCCGGACGTGGACACTGCCCACGAACCGCCGGAAGTCGTCACCGAGACGGCGGGCCGCCTCGGGCGTTGCGGTGCAGGCGATCTCGAGGATCAGCCGTTCGGCCGGGCTCGCGCCCGGCACGGTCAGTTGCACCTGCGTCTGGACGAGATCCTGTCCTTCGCCGGTGCGGATGCGCAGTACCTGTGTCACCCCGGGCGCGAGCCCGGTGCCGATCACCTTGCGCCGCACCACTTCGAGCGCCGCCATGGTCCGGCCGAGCCGTTCGACGGCCTCGTCGGCGATGTCGGTGATCTGCGCTTGGTCCGGCCGTTGCCCGACGCTCAAGGTGATGTTGGGGGTGAACTCCGCGTCCGGGACGGAGTGCACGGCGACGAAGACCGCGCCCTCGGCGCCGACCGACGCGGGTTCGACCGGCACCCAGCCGTCGGGGATGTCGAATCCGAGCGGGAGGGAAATCCGGTCCTGCGTCGCCATTTCACTCATCCCGTCACCAGGTGCCCACGTAGGAGACCGCGTCGTCCCACGCCTCGCCGACGGCGTCCGCCGCCTGGCCCGCCGCACCGCTCACCGCGTCGACGGCCGCGCCGCCGTACTCGCCGACGGTGTCCGCGATCTTCGGCAGGTCGATGTCGATCTTCGCGCCGATCCCGGCACCGAGACCGAGTGCGACACCCGCCTTGAAGTTGACCTTGATGTGCCCGGCGTCGTAGACCGCCTGACCGTCGAGCTGCGCGCCGATCCCGTACTGGAGGGTGCCGCTCGCGCCGACGCCCACCCCGGCCACGTCCGCCGCGAGCTCGCCTTCGACCTTACCCCCGACGAAGGCGTTGGCGTGCACGCCGACACCGTGCGCGCCCGCCTGGAGCGAACCGTTCACCTCGCCGCCGACGAACGCGGTCCCCTTGGCGCTGCCCGAAGCGACGCCCCATTCCTTCTTGCCTTCGACCTCTTCCTTGAAGGCGGCGAGTTCGGCGTGGCCGGACGCCTTGAGATCCCAGCCCTGCGAGGACACCTTGGCGTCCCACCCCGGGGTGAAACCGTCCTGCTCCTGCTTCCACTTGGCATAGGTGATCTCGGTGTTGCCCCAGGCCTTGTCGCGCAGGCCCTCCGGCTTCGGCCTGCCGAACGGGGTGTCGCCGGCACGCGGCGCGCGCGTGCCTTCGAGACCGTCCCAGGTGAGCTTCTTCCAGCCGGAATTGCCGAACCAGGAAGGATGCGAACGCGGGCGCTTGCGGCCGTCGAGCGCTTCACCGTTGAGCCAGTACAACGGGCCGCGGCCCCATTTGCCGAGTTCGTGCTCGATCCGGCCGGCGCCCTCCGGCGGGAACAGCCGCGCGAGTTCCTCGCTCAGCTCGTCGGCGATCTCCTGTGCCGCCTGCGCGGCGCGCTCGCCGAGCTGGCGGGCGGCGGAGATGAACGCGTTGACCGCGTTCGCGTTCGCCGTCCGCGCCTGGCTGACGAGTTGCGCGGCGTACTGGTCGAACTGCGCGAGGATCGAGTCCACACAGGACTTCGCGCCCTGCAGGGCCTGCGCGCCCGCCCGCAGCCGGTTCGACTGGTCGCTCAGTTTGGCGCCGAGCTCACCGAGTTCCTGGCTCAGTTTCGCCGCGGCCGTGGCGAACGCGATGTAGGCGTCACCTTCCCAAGACGCGTTGAGCGCCTTCGCCGCTTTGCCGATCTCGTCCGCCCGGCCCGAAACCGTCGACGCCCGCTCGCCGCACCGCTGGGCGGACGCGTTCAGCGCCGAGGGGTCGCCGGTGACCCGCCGCTGGTACTCGACCACGAGCCGCCGGTAATTCGACAAGATCGAGCTGACGACGCCCGACGCGTCGACCACACCGCTCCCCGACACGGTTTACCTGCCCTTCGCCGGTGAATCGGCTCCCGCATCGATGTCGATGTGCTGTTCGAAGTGCTTGCCGCCGTAGTTCATGTCGATGTCGATATCGATGTCCTGACCGCCCGGCGCCTGAACGGTCGACTTCCCGGTGCTCAGGTCGGTGGTGATGGTGACCGTGTTCCCGTTGCCCATGCCCGCACCCGCGCCCGGCAGGGAGCCGGAACCCGAGCCGCCACCGGACGGTCTGTCCACCGGGATCCAGGAGTCGGCGCCGCCCGGCCAGTTGCCCTGGGCGCCGTTGCCGCCCAGCGCGGGCGGCCGGTACTGGGTGAACGGCGGCGTCTCGCCCGGATTCGTGCCACCACCGGAACCACCGCTCGCGCCTCCGCCCGCGCCGCCACCGGAACCGCCGACAGCGGCCTGTCCCGCGCCGCTGGCGACCGAACCCGGCGCCTGCGGGTTCGTGACCGGGGTGCCGGAGATGGCCGCGTTGCCCGCCGAGCCGTTGCCGGAATCGCTGTGCCCGAACAGTTTCTGAACCTCGCCGATGATGTTGGCGATCTGGGTGATCTGGTTGGCGAGGTCGACGACGCCGAGCGCCTTCAGCAGCGCGCCGATCGCGGTGATGAACGCGCGCAGCGAAGCACTGGTGGCGGTGGAAAGCGCGACGGCGGCGCCGTAGGTCCACGGATTCGACATCAGTCCGGCGACCGTCGGGTTCACCGCCGAGACCACCGCTTTGTAGGCGGCCTGGGCGGTCTTGATCAGCGTCCCGGCCATGCCGAGCAGCTCCGCGCCCTTCTGCACGACCTGGACGATCTTGGTCAGCGAGTTCAGGGAGTCGGTGATCTTCTTCATCGCCGAGTCCGAAGCGCCACCGGACCAGATCTTCTTCAGCTGCTCGGCGGCCTTCGTCACCTCGTTGTACATGGTGAGGAACTCGTTGGCCTTCTTGAGCACCTCGAGCACGTGCTTCGCGATCTGCTCCGGCTGACCGGTGAGGATCTGCGGCAGAATGGTGATCGGCCCGCCCGAGGACGCTGTCGCGTCCATCGCGCTGGAATTCGGGTAAGTCAGCATGTCGCTCCTCAGGCCGGAAGTCAGACGGAAGCCGGGCGGTAGACGCTGACCTTCGCCAGGCCGTTGATGTCCGCTTCGACGAGTCCGTGGTTGTAGAGCAGTCCGCCCTCTCCGGCGATGGCGATGACCGGCTTGTTGTCGGAGAACAGGAGCGGTTCGACCACGACGACGTCGCCGCTGTGCACCCCGCCGGGCACGTCGCCGAAGTTGCGTGCCGTACCGGCGTAGACCTCGATGACCCCGACCCGCGCCTGGTTGTCGGCGTCACCGGCCAGCCAGTCGTTGAAGTCCGAGACGCCGTGGAACCGCGCGTCGGTGATCGGGTGGTCGCCGAGCTGGCCCAGCCGCGCGTCCCCCAGGTAGCGCAGCACATTGCCGACCGACGACGGCTCGCCGTTGCTCCCGGCGCTGTCGTTGATGGCCAGCGTCGCCAGTTCGGACGCGTGCGAGTTCCCCCAGATCGACGAGGTCGATCCCGCGCCGCCACCGGGACGGCCTCCGTAGCCGCCCGCGACCGCCTCGTCGGCGGCCTGGTAGGCGTCGGCGCTGCTCTTGATGAAGCCGTTGATCTGCTGCAGCAGTTGCAGGAGGGTGCGGACCGCGACCACCTGCTGGCTCTGCATGGCCGTGTTGGCGGCCGCCACCGCACTGCCGAACGTGGCGAACGACATCGGCTGCAGGACGGTGCGCTCGAGGTCGCCGACGACATTGATGCCCTGCATGATGATGCCGCCCAGGTTCCCGACCGCCGAGCGCATGGCCTCGGGCTCCGCCCGGTACTCGCCCGTGCCGACCATGGTTCTCCTTTTCTCGTTCCCCCACGTCTGCGTTGACCAGCAGCGTAAGTTCGCCACCAGACGCGAGCGGACGGCAAAAGTACCCACCGCAACGGCGGCACGAGTGGCCAGAATGATCGGCAGGATTACCCACACGCGGCCAGAAAGACCCTGATGAGCGCCACTCGCGACCGCATGCCGGCCCTGGGCGAGCAGCCCGGTGAAATCGTCCTGCAGTCCCCGCCGATGCTGCCGAAGGGCTCCTCCGGCGGAGCCATGCAACTGCTGATGTTCATGCCGATGATGTTGGGCATGGGCGCCATGTCGTTCGTCTACATCGGACGCGACGGCGGGGTGATGACCTACATCTTCGGCGCGTTGTTCCTCACCGCGATGGCGGGCATGGTGGTGATGTCGCTCGGCCGCGGCGGCGCGGCGAAGAAGGCGCAGATCAACGAAGAGCGCCGGGACTACCAGCGCTATCTGACCGGTTTGCGCGGTCAGGTCCGCGACATCGCGGACAACCAGCGCGCGGCCATGGCGGCGTTGCAGCCCGATCCGGCGGATCTCTGGGCGTACATCGAGACGGGCAAGCTGTGGGATCGCCGCCGGTCCGACTCGCAGTTCGGGCAGGTGCGCGTCGGGACGGGGCCGCAGCGGCTCGCGACGCCGTTGAAAGCGCCGCAAACCGTGCCGCTGGAAGACCTCGACCCGGTGTGCTCGACGAACCTCAAGCACTTCATCCGGACCTATTCGACGGTCGACGGTCTCCCGGTCGCGGTCTCGCTGAGGTCGTTCGCGCAGGTCAGTCTGTCCGGCCGCCGTCCGGACACGCTCGGGACGGCGCGGGCGATGCTGACCCAGCTCGCGACTTTCCATTCACCCGGCGACCTGCGGATCGCGCTGTGCGTCAAGGACGACCGGCTGCACGACTGGGAATGGGCGAAGTGGCTGCCGCACGTCGCCTCCACCGCCGCCGACGCGGCCGGTCCGCGACGGCTCGTCGACGCCGACTCCGGGAAGCTCGCCGACCTCCTCGGCCCCGACCTCGGCGACCGGCCCGCGTTCACCCGGCGGCCGGATTCCCGGCTGGACCTGCCGCATATCGTCGTGATCGTGGACGGCGGGCACACCCTCGCCGACCCGCGGCTCGTCGCCGAAGAAGGCAGGCTCGGCGTCACGGTGGTGGAGATCGGCGCGGAGCAGCCGCGGTCGGTTTCGTCCGAACGGCTGTTGAGCCTGCACATGAGCCCCGAACAACTCGGGATGGTCGTCGGCGACGGGAGCGAGCAGCGGCTCGGGTTCCTCGGCACCCCGGACACGTTGGACCGCGGGGCCGCCGAAGCGCTGGCCAGGATGCTGACGCCGCTGTTCCAGGGGGCCGCGGTGGTCAGCGAAGCGCCGATGTCGGCGACGTTCGGGCTGGCCGGGCTGCTCGGCATCGGCGACCCGCGCGACACCGACACCGAGGTCACCTGGGCGCCACGTTCGGCGCGGGACCGGTTGCGGATCCCGCTGGGCATCAATCCCGAAGGCAGGCCGGTCGACCTCGACCTCAAGGAGTCCGCGGAAGGCGGGATGGGCCCGCACGGGCTGGTCATCGGCGCGACCGGGTCCGGCAAGAGCGAGTTGCTGCGGACGCTGGTGACCGCGCTCGCCGTCACCCATTCGTCGGAAAAGCTCAACCTCGCGCTCATCGACTTCAAGGGTGGCGCGACGTTCGCGGGGATGACCGGGCTTCCGCACACCTGCGCCGTCATCACCAACCTGTCCGACGATCTCGCGCTGGTCGACCGCATGGCGGACGCGCTGAACGGCGAACTGTTGCGGCGTCAGGAGCTGCTGCACGCGGCCGGGAACTACGCGTCGGTGCGGGACTACGAAAAGGCCAGGGAATCCGGCGTCAACCTGCGGCCGATGCCGTCGCTGCTGGTGATCATCGACGAATTCAGCGAGTTGCTGTCGTCGCGGCCGGAGTTCATCGACCTGTTCGTCGCGATCGGACGACTGGGGCGGAGTCTCGGGATCCACCTGCTGCTGGCGTCGCAGCGACTGGAGGAAGGACGGCTGCGCGGGCTGGATTCGCATCTTTCGTACCGGATCGGCCTGCGGACGTTCTCCGCGTCGGAAAGCCGTGCGGTGCTCGGGGTCGCGGACGCCTACCAGCTTCCGCCCGTGCCGGGCTCGGCGTATCTGAAGTCCGACAACGACACCCTCATCCGGCTCAAGGCCGCGTACGTCTCGGGGGAGCTGCCGCCGCGCAGCAAGATCGTGCGCAAGGACGGCCGCAGTCTGGGGTTGATGCCGTTCACGCTGGCTCCGGTGGAGATCCCGGTGACCGTCGAAGCGGAGGAACCGGTCGAAAAGGGCACCGGTGAGACGATCATCGGCGCGATGATCTCGCGGCTCGAAGGCAAAGGCCCGGAAGCGCACCAGATCTGGCTGCCGCCGCTGGCCGAACCGCCCACGCTGGATCAGCTGCTGCCACCGCTCGGCGAGGACGCTTCCCGCGGTCTGTGCCCGCTGGGCTGGGGCGGGAACGGCAAGCTGATGATCCCGGTCGCCTTGGTGGACAAGCCGTTCGAGCAGCGGCGCGACATGCTGTGGGCCGATTTCTCCGGTGCCGCCGGGCACGCGCTGATCGTCGGGGCGCCGCAGAGCGGCAAGAGCACGCTGATGCGGGACATCGCCGCGATGCTCGCGCTCACCCACACGCCGGAAGAGGTCCAGCTGTTCGTCCTGGACATGGGTGGTGGCGCGCTGGCGCCGATCGCCGGGCTGCCCCACGTGTCCGGCTACGCGACGCGCCGCGACGCCCAGCGCTGCCGCCGGGTCGTCGCGGAACTGACGACCCTGCTCGAACAGCGTGAGGAGTTCTTCTCCGCCAACGGGATCGAGTCGATCACGACGTTCCGCCAGCGGCGTTCGGAGTTCAAGGAGAGCACGGAGGGCCGCGAATTCGGCGACGTCTTCCTGTTCGTGGACAACTGGACCACGATCCGGCAGGAATACGAGCAGCTGGAGGAGCAGATCACCAGCCTGGCTTCGCGCGGGCTCGGTTTCGGCATCCACGTCGTCGTCTCGATCAACCAGTGGATGGGCATGCGGGCGCCGCTGCGCGACGCCATCGGCACCAAATTCGAACTGCGGCTGGGTGAACCGGCGGACTCGCTGATCGACCGCAAGATCGCGCAGAACGTCCCGGCGGACCGGCCGGGTCGCGGGCTGACCGCGGACAAACTGCACTTCCTCGCGGCGCTCCCGCGGATCGATTCGGATCAGCGGCCGGACACCGTCGGCGCGGGCGGCCTGGATCTGAACCGGCGGATTTCCGCCGCTTGGAAGGGAAAGCCGGCTCCGGCCGTACGGTTGCTGCCGCCCGAGATCCCTCTCGACTCGCTGGAGGCCGGACCGCGCAAACAGGTCACGCTCGGCATCGCGGAATCGAATCTGCGTCCGGTGTACCTCGATTTCGCCACCGAACCGCATTTCGTGGCCTTCGGCGATGTGGAATCCGGAAAGAGCTCGCTCCTGCGCGCGATCGCGCAAGGCATCACTTCGAAGTATTCGCCGACAGAGGCCGCGATCATCGTCGCCGACTACCGGCGAGGGCTGCTCGGCGCGGTGCCGGAGTCGCATCTGCTGGGCTACGCGGGTTCCGAGACCGCGCTGACCGGGCTGATCGAACAGTGCCAGCAGGCCATGCGGAACCGGCTTCCGGGTTCGGATGTCACGCCCGAGCAGTTGCGGAACCGGTCGTGGTGGCGGGGACCGGAGCTGTTCGTGCTCGTCGACGACTATGAAATGGTCGCGACCGTGGGCCGGAACCCGTTGCTGCCGCTGCTGGAATTCCTGCCGCAGGCACGGGACATCGGCCTGCACCTCGTCCTCGCGCGCGGGAGCGGCGGGGCCGGGCGTTCGCTGTTCGAGCCGGTGCTGCAACGGATTCGCGAACTGGGGTCGCCTGGTCTCGTGATGTCCGGGTCGCGGGAAGAGGGTGCGCTGCTCGGGGACGTGAAGCCGGGGCCGCAGCCTGCCGGGCGGGGCGTGCTGGTTTCGCGGAGGCATGGGACGGGGCTGGTCCAGGTGGCTTGGACGAAACCCGTGGAGGACTGAACCGGGATCGGTTTACTCTCGGAGCCATGCCACTCGATCTGCCCGCGGTTCACGCGGCCGCGGCGGCACAGTGCGAGCGGGTCACGCCGGGCATCGAGAACATGGCCGCCTACCTGGCGGGTCAGGTGCGGGACAGCTCGCACCGGGAGGCGATCGGTCCCCTGCTGCCCGCGTCCGGCGCCAGCGGCGTGATCATTCACCATGGAGAGCGCATCGCCTCCTGGGGTGATCCCAGTGTTCCTGAAATGGCTTACAGCGTCACGAAAAGCGTCGTGTCCACCGTCGCGGGAGTCGCTTTCGACCTGGGACTGATACCCGACCTCCACCGGCCCGTGGCGCTCCCGGAACCGGCGGGCGCGCACGGGATCACCTGGCATCACCTCCTGCAGCAAACCAGCCAATGGGACGGCGAACTCTGGGGCAAGCCGGCCTGGGCGGACGGCGACAGCGGGACGGCGGACGCGCCAGCGAGGTCCGGCTGGACCTACAACGACGTCCGCGTCAATCTGCTTTGCCTGGCCCTCACCCGTCTTTTCGGGCAAGCGCTGCCCACGGTGCTGCGCGATCGTGTCCTCGACCCGCTCGGCGCGTCCAGTACCTGGTCGTGGCACGGCTACCACAACTCGTTCACGACGATCGGCGACATGGACGTCCCCGTGGTCAGCGGCGGCGCACACTGGGGAGGCGGCCTCTGGATCTCCGCCGACGATCTCGCCCTGCTCGGCGGGCTCTACCTCGGCGACGGTGGCCACCTGCTCAGTGCCGCTTGGCGCGACCGCACTTGGCGGCCCTGCCCCCACAACGCCGACTACGGCTACCTCTGGTGGCTCAACGACCGGTGGACGGTCTTCCCGACCGCTCCGCCGACCGGGCGCTGCGCTCGCGGCAACGCCGACCAGCATTTGCTCTGGATCGACCCGGCCCGCGACCTCGTCATCGCTTCGCACTGGGGCAGCACGTCGAAGATCTCCTTCGCGACGTATCGGACGCTGTCCCGGCTCGATGCGAATGACTGATCAGGTCGTCGGCGATGGGTGACGAATAGGCTCATAACCGCCCGTTCACTCTCCGCGTAAATCCGGTCACTGATCCAATGGTGATCGAACTCATGTTCGAGTATGATCTTGAGCATGACCATAACTCTTGCTTTCAACCCGAAAGCCGCTCGTGTTCTCAATGCCGCCTACGACGAGGAGGTGTTGCTTCGCCAGGCGCAGGGCCGTCAGGTTCATGCATTGGCCGAGTTCGTCGCGGTGGGTGGTTCCCGAAGATCGGTGACCGAGGAGGTCGCTTTGTGCTTCTCGGTCTCTCGCAACCGCGCCACCCTGCTACTGGAAGTGTCCTGTGCTCTGGTGGCTCGGCTGCCGAACACGCTGGCGGCACTGGAAAAGGGTGACATCGATCTGTTCAAGGCGTCCAAGGTCACCCAGCTGACCCGGGAAGTCTCCGACGACGTCGCCGCACTGGTGGACGCGTTCATGGCCACCCGGCTCGCCGAGCGTGACCCCGCCGCGATCCGCGGGTCGGTCAACTACGCGGTACAGAAATTCGACCCCGACGGCTACCGGGAACGAGCAGAGAAGAAACGCGCCCGACGGCACATCTCGCTGGAACACGATGACGAGACCATGTCCACTCTCTCCGGCTTCCTGCCGTCCGAAGTGGCCTCCTCGATCTACGCCTCGATCAGCCGCGCCGCACGAACACGCCGCAACCAGGACAAAGCCCGCACCCTCGAGCAGCACCGCGCCGACGTGTTCGCCGAACGCCTCCTCGCCGAAGACGGACACGGCAAACCCCGCGCGCACATCCACGTCTACGTCGACTTCCTGACTCTGACCGGTGCCCGCGACGATCCAGCGATCCTCGCCGGATACGGGCCCATCCCCGACTGGCTCGTGCGGGAGATCTCCTCCGACCCCGATTCGACCTGGTCTCGGCTGATCACCGATCCGGCGACAGGGCAGTTGCTCGAAGCCAGTGCCGGCACCTACCGGTCACCGGCCTCACTCGCCCGGCTGATCAAGGCACGGGATCGGGAATGCACCCACCCCGGCTGCCACCGCCCCGCGGAATTCTCCGAAATCGACCACATCACCGGCTGGGCCCGCGACGGCAAAACCAATCACCACAACTGCCACGGCAACTGCAAAATTCACAACCTGCTCAAAGAAGAACCCGGCTGGACCACCACACCCACCGGCAACGGCGGCACGACCATCACCACTCCCACCGGGCACACCTACCACGCGACACCGGAGCCACTCCACGAACCACGCGAAGAACCAGAGGACGACACTCCAGCCGACTGACCGCGCTTACTGCATTACACGGCAATTCCGAGCTGTGAGCGCAGGCGCACCCGCACGCGGATAGTCGTGCTGAGCAATCATTCCGGGACCCTGAAATCAAAACACCAGCCCAGGGACGATTGCGCTGGTCGGTTCCTCTTGGCGGTAGACGTGCGGTTCGCCCAACTACTCACTCGACCCGTGCGGCGATCTCCCGCGCACAGACCAAAGCCTCGTTCAGCCCCGTATCCACCTCGAAGTCATACACCACACCCCGATGCACGGCTTCGGCCTGTGCCTCCGCCATCCCCGCGACCCGATCCCCTCGCGCCATCTCCCGTCCGGCGGCGACAACACCGTCACAGTGAACCCCGACCCACAGCACTTCGAGCCCGTCCAGCGCCTCACGCCACCGCCGCTGCGATTCCGCACCGCCCAGGAACGCGTCGTCGATGATGACCCGCGCACCTGACCGCACCATCGCCGCGACACCGGCCATCCACGCGTTTTCGAGACGTTGGAACCCGGAGCCGACGTTCACCCCGCCGTCGCTCGAGAAGTCGATCCCGTCGTCGACAGTGGACGGCATGGCGTCGATCAAGGTGTCGACGCCGAGAGTGAGCCAAGGCTCCGGCAGCACCGCCTGCAGGCATCGGGCGATCCCCGACTTACCCGAACTGGACCCACCGTTCAGCACGATCACCCGAGTCGTCACCCACCACACCCTAGGCGGCTCGATCGGCCAACGCGGAACCACCGCGCCAAGAAACACCTTCCCGGAGAAATCGGAGAATCCGCCCGAAATACCCCAGCCTCACGATCCGGCGTCACGATCCCAATCAGACACCGACCGCCCCGACCCGGACGGCCCAATACTTTCCTCGCAACGCTTACCGACTTCGGTAGGTTACAAAAGCCCTTACCGCCGCCTAACTTGGTGAAACCGTTTCAAGTCGAAACGAACTCCCCGACGCAGGCCGAAGGGCGTATTCATGCGTATGTCCAAGATCGTCGCAACGGTGGCCGGCGCCGCCGCGGCGCTGACCCTTGCCGCCACCCCCGCCGCGAACGCGGGCCAGGACATCATCGGCGGCGGCACCGTGAGTTCCGCGCCGTGGGGCGCCCAGATCTACTGGGACGACGCCACCGCGTTCGGCGGTTTCAACTGCTCCGGCACGATCATCGCCCCGCAGTGGGTCCTCACCGCGAAGCACTGCCTCAACAAGCCCGGCATGCACGTGAAGGTCGGCAACGTGAACCTGAACCAGGGCACCGAAGCCGACGTCGACCAGCAGAAAGCCGCCCCGAGCGGCGACATCGCGCTGCTGCACCTCACGACCGCGGTCAGCACGACGTACATGAAGCTCGGCACCGCGAACCCGTCCAGCGGCACCACCAACCAGATCTACGGCTGGGGTCGCACGCAGGGCAACAACCCGCCGTCGAGCGTCCTGAAGACGGCCAACGTCCGCATCACCGGAACCAGCAGCGACGCGTACGGCGGCCAGGCCATCGCCAGTGTCGGCGTCAACGGTTCGGCCTGGCACGGCGACTCGGGCGGCCCGCAGCTCTCGGGCGGCGTCCAGGTCGGCGTCTGCTCGACCGGCAGCAACTCCGGCACGAACCCGCAGGGCACCCAGAACTACGCCAGCGTCGCGGCGAGCCGCAGCTGGATCCGCACCACCGCGGGAGTCTGACACTGAGGCGATGGGGTCGTTCGAACGCGAACGGCCCCATCGCCTTCACGTTTCCAGCCGCCCGATTCCACGCTGCCATGGCAGTTCGTCTTCGTAGTCACACACTGCCCCTGTCGGGGTTCTGCGAGACGTCCACGATCGCCTCCGGCAAGGAGAACACCCCGAGCCGGTCTCGCACACCCAGCAAGCCGGTCAAGAAATCGACCGCAAGGTCTTCCTTCACCTGAAGAAAGACCTTGCAGTATTCGTGACCTTCGTCGTCCACGCCACGAAACTCAGGCGCACTTAGCCTTCGGGTTGACCATCGACACCGAGCCGACCTTGTCCCCCGCGACGGTGAACTCGTAGACCCAGTCCGGTTTCCCGTCGACAGGCACCTGGAACCGGCCGTTGTCGCCGGTCTTCATCCCCTTGGCGTCGTAGGCCGTCTTGAGTTCCGCCAACGACGAACCGGCACCGATCCCCTCGGCCGTCTTGGCGTCCGACGGCGCGGCGAGCTCACGCAGCCCGTCCTTGCCGAAGGAGGCACCACCGGCGGCCACGAACGCCTTGTCGCGTTCCTCCCGCTTGCCCGCCAGATCTGCGGACGCCTGCGCGGCGTCGGCGAACAGCAGAGCGTCCTTGGCGGACTTCTCCGCCGACTTGGCGCTTTCCTCCGCGGACGCGCCCGGCTTCGACTCCGGATCGGCCTCGAGTTCGTCGGCCTTCTTGTTCAGATCCTTGGCCTTGGCTTCGACGTCGGCCTCAGCCTTCATCCGCGCCGGGTCGGGTGCCGGGCCGCCGGTGTAGGAGAAATCGGTACAACCGTCCAAATTGGACGTCGGCGCCGAGGCGAGCTTCCCGCCCGCCAGCGCGGCGTCCTTGGCCATCCCCAAGGTCAGCCCGCGATACCCCGCCGGACCGAACGCCTCGGGTGCCGCCGGAGCGGCCGCGTCGGGAGAGGACCCCGACGAACAAGCCACCCCGCCGAGCAGCACCGCCCCACCGCTCAGTACCGCCGCGGTGACCAGTACGCCCGCGCGTCTGCCCGAAAACCGCCGATAAGTCCGCGTTCCAGTCACGCTTGCCCCCTTCATCGCCCGGAAACTATCCGATCGCGAGGGAAGTCCCGAGTGGATTTCGCGGAGATACGGTGAAGATCACGTCAGCTGGTGCATCGGCCTCGGAACCCGCAGCGAAAACATCGAACCGGCCGCCACGACGGCAATGATCCCGGCGCCCGTGACCAGCGTCCAGAAGTCCGGGTGCACGATGGACTGTCCCCGCTGAGCCTGCCAGGTGAGCAGCACGAGCAATCCCGCGAAACCCACCGAAGCGGTCCGGACCAGATTCCGCCGCACGAATTCCGATTCGAGCACCGGATACCGCCGGGCGAGCACGAGCAGACCGTAGGCGACCAGCGGCAGCGCCTGGATCGCGTGGATCCCGACGAAATGCGGGATCCGCATGTCCCCGCCGACGGTGCTCCAGCCCACCACGGGCAGTCCCGGACCGCCGTCGGGCACACCGACCGCGTGGGCGCCGACGATCGACGGCTTCTCCCCGGAGCGGAACTGGGCCGACTGCTGTTCGTTCGGCCCGAACATCAGCAGCGCGATCCCGATGCCGGCGACCGACAACGCGGCACCCGCGCGTAACGCGGAGTTCATCGCCCGGTCAGGAAGACGTTGGAACAGCAGGAGAACCGCGATCGCCGCCGTCGCTGCCCAGCCCGTGAAGGCGCCGTTCGCGACCATGTTGTTGATCCACTGGTCGGCCGGGGTCTCCTGGTTGAAGTGGAGCGTCCGGCCGCGGACGATGACCTGCCAGAACAGCAGCGCCATGTCGAGGCCGAGGCCGACCGCGAACACCGTCCCGAGCCACCAGCCCAGCCGCCGCCCCTTGGTCAGCTGTCCGATCAGCCAGGCCAGTGTCACCGCGTAGAGCCCCACGGAGATCGTGAACTTGAGCGGCTTGAGCCAAATGGGCGCGTTGACGAGGCTGCGATCGTCGAAAACGAGACCGCCGAGCGCGATCGTCCCGAGCACCGCCATCGCCGCCGCCAAGATCATCAACGGGCGATGTAGTACCGTCCTGGATCCCTTGTCCACCATGGATTAGAGGGTGCCGGGAGGCTCCACTTCGAACACTGGAGTACTCCCCCGGATCGAAGGTGGGGAAGGCCCTACCCCCGAGCTGTGGGTAATAGTGCCGTCACCCTGACCGGCAGTTGTGCCGTTTGACCACACTCGCCTCTTTTCTAGCGTGTCCTTCACAAGAGCAGACAGGGCGTCCCCTGGTGCTCACCGGGATTTCCAGCGAGATGAGAGGAGGTGGCCCATCCATGACCGGTACGGGATATCAGGCAGACGCAGCTGCGATGGCGCGCGCCGTCCAGGGGTTCGAGGAAACCGCGTCGAACGCCAAAACGACGATGGCCAGCTTGGAGAGCGAGCTGACCCAGACCCTGCACAACTACAAGGGTGACCAGGCCGTCGCGTTCTGGGACCTGCAGCGCCGCCTGCAGGAGAAGATGACCATCGCCGTGAACGAGCTCAACACGATGTCGCGCCTCGTCCACGAAAGCAACCGGAACTACAACTCGGGTGACGAGCAGGTCCGGGAAAGCCTGACCGGGGTCAGCGGGACCGTCGACCAGACCGTGATCCACCGGCTCAACCCCTGATCCGCGAGAGGACCACCAATCATGGCTGACGTCGTCGAAATCAACTTCGCCGCGCTGCAGCACAGCTCGGCCTCGCTGGCCGCCAAGGCGAAGGCGCTCACCTCCCAGCTCGAACAGCTGCACACCAACCTGCAGCCGATCACCCAGACCTGGTACGCCTCCGGCAGCTCCGCCGGTGAGGCCGCCCGTGCGTCTGAAACCCGCCTGCGCCAGGCCACCGCGGACATCGTGGCGATCATCGCGCAGTTCGGCGGCAAGGTCGGCGACGCCCACGATATCCAGCACAGCCTGGAGAACCGTAACCAAGGGCTGTTCGCCGGCTGAGTCCCCATCCGTCGGCCGGCCGGTGCTTTCACCCCCCTCGGCACCGGCCGGCCGGCTTTGCGCGTAGTCGTCCCTTGTAGGCATGGCCGATCACGAGAGAGCCGGGATCAATGCAAGACCAGTCGTACTACGTCCATCTGGAATCACTGAAGGACTTCGTGCGGGAACTGGAGACCCAGATCCACGCGATGTCCAAGCCGAACGACTTCCTGCTGACCCTGGGCGAGCAGCCGCTGCTGTTCGGCGAATTCGGGGAGGCGGGTTCCCTCGACAAGGCGCACAAGGCCGCGGTCGCCGAGATGCAGGGCCTGCTGGACCAGGTCAAGGGTGCGATCACCTTCGCGCAGGACGTCACCACGACCGTCGCCGACGGTTACGCCGCGGCCGACGAATCGGTGGCGGGCGACATGAACCACTCCAGCCAGCAGACCGGGCTGCTCGATCCCCTGCTCAACGTCCTCGGCGGGGTGCTGGGTGGCAACAGCGGCTCGAACGGCGGGGGGAACAAGGGATGACCAGCACCGCGCACACGAACTTCGCCGCCTACTCGCACCAGCAGCTCTACGCGATGCTGCAGGCGGGCGACCCCAACACGGCACGGCACGCGGCCCACAAATGGCAGTCCACCGGCTCCGGGCTGTTCGAACAGGCCGAGAACCTGACCGGCGAGCTGAAGGACTTCTCCGGCAGCTGGACCGGCGGCGCCGCCGACAAGTACCACACGATGATCTCCGACCTGGTCGGCGGCATCCGCAAGGTCGCCCAGACCGCGCACGCGATGAACCACCTCCTCGAGGACGCGGCGGACGCGCTGGTGAAGGCCAAGAAGGAGATGCCGCCGCCGGTCGCGGTGCCCGACGTCTCCCCCGCCGACCTCGCGCTGGCCGTGAACCCGCCGCTGCTGCCCCCGGATTCGTCGCAGGCGACGGTCATCGCCGCCGCGCAGCAGCGGCAGCAGGCGATCTCGAACGTCGAGGCGCAGCAGCAGGCCGCGGGCGCGGCCAACGCGGCGCACAGCAAGGCGATCGTGGTGATGACCCAGCTCGCCGGCGAGTACTCCACGGCCGAAGAGTCCATTCCGGCCTCGCCGAACGCCGTCGCCCCGCCGCCGGTCACCGGTGGCGGCACGGCCCCCGGCGGCGGCTCCATCGGCAACAACATCGGCGGGACGCCCGGCGTCGGGGTGCTGCCGGGCGACAACACGCACCCGTTGCCGTCGGACGGCTCCTCCCCGCCCACCACCGGGCAGCCCCAGCCTCCCAAGTCGAACCCGCTGTTCGGCGACATGTTCACCGCCGGTCTCGCCGCGGCCTCGGCCGCCGCGTTCGGCCGGTTCGGCTCGATCATGCCGCGCGTCCCGGGCTGGGCCAACGGCAAGAACCCGAACGACGGCAAGGACAAGAACGGTGACGCCGCCGGAGGTGGCGCCGGTGCGGCCGGCGCGACCGCGGGCGGTGCCGGTGGCGGCATCCCGATCGGCGGTGGCGGAGCGCCCTCGCTGGACGGCGGCGCGATCGGCGCGGGCGGCGGGTTCTCCGGCCCCGGCGAGGCACCGGCCGCGTTCTCCGGTCTGGCGGGCGACGGTTCCTCGGGCAGCGCGATGAGCGGGCTGGCGGGCGGAGCAGCCGGTGCCGCGGGCGCGGCGGCGGCCAAGGGCGCGATGCCGATGATGCCCATGATGCCGATGGGCATGGGCGCGGGCGGCGACATGGGCTCCGGGCGCCGGATCCCGCCGTGGCTCGTGGAGACCGAGAACGTCTGGGGTCAGTCGTCCCCGGTCGCTCCCGCCGTGCTCGGCGAAGAATCCGAACAGTACTGATTTTTTCCCTGAGAAGAACAGAACAGGAGAGGCGGCTCGGTGATGGCATCCAGTGCGGGCGGTTACCGAGTCGCCCCCTCCAGGCTCGAAGCGGCGGCGGCCGAACTCGAACAGCGCGCCGGCGTGCTCAAGACCGCGCAGACCGCGCTCGCGGGTGAGAACGTCCCCGCCACCGCGTTCGGCCAGGTTTCGGCCTCCAGCGCGGCTTCGGCCACGTTCACCAAGACGATCAAGGACGTCGCGGGCAAACTCGACGGCCAGCTCACCAAGGCCACGGTGATCCACCAGGGTCTCAGCGCGGCGGCGGGCGGCTACCGGCGCGCCGACGTCCAGGTCGCCGCCTCGTACCGCGCCCTGATGCCGGAGAACCCGTTGCCCAAGGCCGGGAATCCGGCGGGCGTCGGCGGCGCGGCCGACACCGGGCAGTGGGCGGCGGCGATCGCCGAGAACCGCACCAAGGTCTCCGACGCGCTGACGTCGGAGCGCGAGCGGCTCGCGAACCTCTTGGCGCACGGCGGAAATGCCGACGACATCGCGAACGCGCGCAACCGCGTCGCGCTGTACGAGGACATCATCGCCAATGACCGACAGATCCTCCGATTCGATCCATCCGGCAACGGGCGTATCGCCGAACTGGTCGGCCGAATCGAACCGGGCACCCGCAACGTCGGGCTGTTCGTCCCGGGCGTCAACACCTCGTTCGACAACTTCCAGAGCTACGCCGACCTCGGCAAGAGCCTGGTCGCCGCGGACGCCACCGGACGGACCGCGATGGTGGTCTGGGCCGACGGCGTCTTCCCGCAGAACGTGATCACCGAAGGCCCCGCCGCGCACTACGCGCAGACGATGGCGCCCGAACTCAAGGCGTTCGGCGACGAACTGCGCGGCCAGATCGACAGCCACGCCGGCCCCGGCGTCGTGGTCACCGCCGTCGGGCACAGCTACGGCGGCGCGACCGTGGGGCTCGCCGAGCAGCTCGGGCTCCGGGCCGACCAGGTGCTGCACGTCGAATCCGCGGGCATGGGGCACGGGATCTGGGGTCCGGACGATCTTCCGGCCAGCCAGGCCGGTGTGCAGCGATACTCCATGACGGCCCCCTTCGACCCGATCGTGGTCGCGCAGGGCAACGCGGGCCTCATCGAATGGCTCGGCGCCGGGCACGGAGCGGACCCCGACCGCTTCCCCGGCGTCGTCGAACTGGAAACCGGCCGCGACGCGAACGGCGACCTGCAGTGGGGCATGGATTCCCACAGCGGGGTGCTCAAGCCCGGTTCGGATTCGTGGAACAACATCTACGGTGTGATCACGGGCGGACCGCTCACGAACGAGGGCTTCACGAGCGGCTCGCTGCGGGAGATGGCCGTCGAAGGCGTCGGCCGAGGCCTGTGAGGGGTTGGTCATGATCACCAGGAACACCGAACTCGACCCGCTGGCCGAGGATCTGACAGCGGTCATCGACGGCGTCGCGGGCACCTTCGGCACCAGCGCGGAGCGCACCGTGGAAGGCGAACTGGACTGCGACCCGACCCAGCCGGGGCGGCTGCTCTGCTGGCAGTACGGCCTCCGCGTGGACGACGCGTCCGACGCGGTCCGCAAGCTCGTCGACGTCGTCCTGCCGTTGCTGGAAAGCCAGGGCTGGCGGGCGCGCGACCGCAGCAACCCGCGTGAGCTGATCGCGCAGTTCAGCCGCGACGGCGCCGACTTCAACGTGCACGTCTCCCGCGCCGGAGACGGCGTGGCCATCGTGGGCTCGACAGCCTGCGTATCCGTCCCCTAGAACCCCGGGGGTCGCAAAAAGACCTCGTGAGCGGCAGTGGTGTCCCCCAGTACTCCGCTGCCGCTCACGAGGCGCGAAAACGCGAAGGCCGCCAGCCCCGGCGCTTGCCCCGCCGGGCCGCGGCCACCACCACTCCCGCCGCGATGGCGACGGCCACCCCGACGACGGCGAGTACGCCCGCGACCTTGTCCGCGTTCGCTCGCGCGGGGGCGGCCGCGGGGACCACGTAGGTGTCCGGGCCGACGCTCGGCGGCCCTCCCGGACCGGGTGTACCGGGCGGGATGGCGGCGGAAACGGCCGCGTAGGCATCGATCGCGCCCCAGCCCCGCCGGGGATCGTGTCCCCCGCCCGGACCGCGGTGCGCGGTCAGCGTCAGCCGGGCGACGACCTGCTCCGGCGACAACTCCGGGTGATACGCGCGCACGAGCGCCGCGACACCGGCGACGTGCGCGGCGGCCAGGCTGGGATCGCTCACCGGCCACCGGTGCGCCACGGTCCCGCCGGCGCCCGCCGACGTGCTGACCAGTTCGGCGCCGGGCGCCGAAACCCCCACGTAGGCACCGGATTCCGTCTGCACCGCCTCGCCGGCCTGGTTGGTCGAACCCACGGCGAGCACGCCCGGGGTCGCGGTCGGATAGGACGTCTGGCCCTGCTGCGTCCCCGCGGCGGGAGAGACGATCAGCGCGCCCTTCTCCCTGGCGCGCGAGACGGCGCCGGTCAGCGCGGGCCCGTCGGAAGCGGCCGGGACGGCGATCAGGATGATCCCGGCGCCGCGGTTCAGCGCGGTCTCGATGGCGGACGCGAGCTGCCCGGGGTCGCCGCCGCCGTTCACCTGGGTGTAGCGGATCGGGAGGATCTTGACGCCCGGCGCGATCCCGGCGAACGTGGTGGACGGATCCGGTTGCGCGCCGACGATCCCGGCGGCGATCGTGCCCCGGCCGTCGCAGTCTTCGGCCTCCGTGCCCTGGCCGCCGACGAGCTGACCGGGCGCGAACTGGCCGTTGCGGCCGTCGACTCCGGTGCCGATCACCGCGACGAGCTGGCCGGTGCCGCGAGAGAGCGGCCAGATCCGCGCGGGATCGATCAGCCGTTGTCCCCACGGGACGGCCGCGGTGTAGGTGCCCGTCGGGTTCGCGCACTGCTCGGCGACCGCCGTCCCCGGGACGGGGGTGCCGAGCAGCGCCACGAAGGCCACGCCTCCCGCGACGGCACTTTTACCGGCAATGCGCACCATTCCTCCAGAATTTCCTTGTCACACAAGGGAATTCTAGTTTGCCAGTGGTTGCCATCGGAAGTCCTCCTGGGGTATTCGGCGGATCCAGGTTTCCGCTGGGCGTGCGGCCGTGAGGTCCTCGTACCGGGTTGTACTCGGGTCTCACGGCCGTGCGTCCAGCGGGAAGCTGGGCCGTCGAGACCCCAGGAGGACTTCCGATGGTGACCACTCAGGTCAGCGCAGGTCCATCCCGAGGTCGAGTGCGGGTGAGGAATGGGTGAGCGCGCCGACGGCGAGGAAGTCCACACCGGACTCGGCGTAGGCCCGCGCGACGTCCAGCCGCAGTCCGCCCGAGGATTCGAGGCGGGTCTTCGGCGAGACCTCGTCGCGACGGTCGACGGCCTTCGCGCATTCGTCGGGGGTGAAGTTGTCGAGCAGTACCTCGTCGGCGCCCGCGGCGAGCGCCTCCTCCAGTTGGGCCAGGTCGTCGACCTCGACCTCGCAGTGCAGTTCGGGCGCGTGCTCGCGGGCCGCGGCCAGCGCCGCCGTCACCGAACCGGCGGCGACGACGTGGTTGTCCTTGATCAGCACCGCGTCGCCGAGGCCGAGCCGGTGGTTCACCCCGCCGCCCGCGCGGACGGCGTACTTCTCCAGCAGCCGCAGCCCGGGCAGGGTCTTGCGGGAATCGCGGACGCGGCAGCCCGTGCCGTCCACAGTGGACACCCAGGTGGCTGTCGCGGTGGCTATGCCGGAAAGGTGGCACAGCAGGTTCAGCGCGGTGCGTTCGGCGGTGAGCAGGCCGCGCACCGGACCGCGTACGACCAGCGCGGGCTCCCCGGCGGTCAGCCGCTCGCCGTCGTCGCGGGCGGCCAGGATCTCCAGGCCCGAACCGAGAACGACGTCGAAAACCGCGAGAGCCACCGGGATCCCGGCGATCACGCCCGCTTTCCTGGGCGTGAGTTCGGCCAGCGCGTGCGCGGACTCGGGCACGGTGGCGTTCGTCGTCGCGTCGGGCCCGTAGCGGAGGTCCTCGGCCAGCGCCGTCGTGACGACCCGGTGGACGTCCGGGACGTCGAGGCCGTGGTCGACCAGCGCCTTGGTGACCCAGTGGGAGAATTCGCTCATGCCACACCCTCCAAAGCGATCGGATCGGCCAGTACCGGCTGCCCGGACGGGCTGAGCCGGATGAGCTGGCCGCGTTGCCAGGTGTCGTCGTCACGTCCGGGGAAGTCGGTCCGCACGTGGCAGCCCCGGGATTCCGTCCGGCGCGCGGCCGCCGCGACCAAAGCCTCCGCCACCACCGTGAGGGCGGCGTCCTCGACGATCCGAGGGGTCCACAAAGGACTCTCGATCACCGAAAGATCCAGTACCGAACCGACGACGGCGAGCCCTTCCTCGTCGCGGCCGATCGCGGCGTAGCGGCTCATCGCGCGCTGCAAAGCGTCGCGATCGGTGACCGCGACCGTGGCGGGCGGGTTGAGCACACCGCGACGCGGGTCCGCGAGCAGCCCGGTGGCGAGGTCCGCCGCGACCGCCTCGGCCACCCGGCGACCGACGACGAGTCCTTCGAGCAAACTGTTGGAGGCCAAGCGGTTCGCACCGTGCAGGCCGGTCCTCGCGACCTCGCCCGCCGCGTAGAGGCCGCGGACGCCCGACCGTCCGTCCGCAGTGGTCACCACGCCACCGCAGGCGAAATGCGCCGCCGGCGTGACCGGGATCGGGTCCTTCGCCGGGTCGAGACCGATCACCGCGCACGCCGCGTGCACGGTCGGGAATCGCTTCGCGAACCCGGTGATCCCTGTGGCGTCGAGGAAAACGTGGTCGTCGACACCGCCGGGAGCCTGCACCATCCGGCGCGTGATCGCCGCCGACACGACGTCCCGGGGCGCGAGATCACCGAGCGGGTGCACCCCGCGCATGACCGAAGCGCCCGTCGCGTCGTGCAAGGTCGCACCCTCGCCGCGTACCGCTTCGGTGACCAGCGGGCACCGGCCGCGCGCGCCCGGGGTGAACAGGACCGTCGGATGGAACTGGACGAACTCGACGTCCGCGAGCTGTGCCCCCGCGCGCAACGCGAGCGCCAGCCCGTCGCCCGTGGCGAGCTCCGGATTCGACGTCGCCTGGTAGAGCTGCCCCAGACCGCCGCTGGCCAGCAGCACGGCGGGCGCCCGGACGACCCCGGGAACGCCGTGGTGGTCCAGCACTGTCACGCCCGCCACCTCGCCGGCGGGGGTGCGGATCGCGTCGACGGCGATGTGGTGTTCCAGCACCGGGATCCGCCGGTCACCGGCCTTCGCGACCAGTGTCCGTTCGACCTCCGCCCCGGTCGCGTCGCCGCCCGCGTGGATGACCCGGAAAGCGCTGTGCCCGCCTTCCCGCGTGCGGGCGAGTTCGGGCCGCCCTTCGACCGCCGGGTCGAAGCGGGCGCCCTCGGCCCGGAGCCTGGCCACCGCGGCCGGGCCGCCCGCGATGATCGAACGGACCGCGTCCTCGTCGCAGAGCCCGGCACCGGCGGTGAGCGTGTCCGCTGCGTGCTTGCCGACCGAGTCGCCCTGCTCGTGCTCACCCTCCAGCACGACCGCGACCCCGCCCTGCGCCCACCGGGTGTTCCCGTCGGAGACCGCCGCCTTGGTGACCACCAGGACGCGCAGGCCGAGTTCCTGGGCGCGCAGCGCGGCGGTGAGCCCGGCCACTCCGCTGCCGATCACCACGAGATCGGCGGCGGCCTCCCACTCCGGGCGGGTTTTCGCCTGGAGGGCGGTAACCGGGTCGGTCATTCTCCGCCGCCAGGCTGCCCGATCTCGATCATGCGCTGCACGGAAGCGCGGGCACGGGCGGCGGTCTCGATGTCGACGTGGACCTCGTCGGCACCCTCGCGCAGCGACCGCAGCAGGGCGGCGGGCGTGATCATCTTCATGTACCGGCAGGACGCCCGGTCGTTCACCGCGCGGAAGTCGATCTCCGGCGCGGCCTTGCGCAGCTGGTGGATCATGCCGATCTCGGTGGCGACGAGGACCGACTTCGCCTTGGTGTCGCGGGCGGCGTGGACCATGTCGCCGGTCGAGAGGATCTTGACCCGCTCGGGGGCGACGGCACCCTCTCCGGCGAGGTACAGCGCCGACGTCGCGCAGCCGCATTCCGGGTGGATGAACAGGTCGGCGTCCGGGTTCTCCGCGGCCCGCTCGGCCAGTTCGGCACCGTTGATCCCGGCGTGCACGTGACACTCGCCTGCCCAGATGTGCATGTTCTCGCGGCCCGTCACGCGCTTGACGTGCGCACCGAGGAACTGGTCCGGCAGGAACAGAACCTCCTGGTCAGCGGGGATCGAGGCGACCACGTCGACGGCGTTCGACGACGTGCAGCAGATGTCGGTCTCCGCCTTGACCTCGGCCGTGGTGTTCACGTACGACACGACGACGGCGCCGGGGTGCTCGGCCTTCCAGGCGCGCAGTTCGGCACCGGTGATCGAGTCCGCGAGCGAGCAGCCGGCCCGCGCGTCCGGGATCAGGACCGTCTTCTCGGGCGCCAGGATCTTCGCCGTCTCGGCCATGAAGTGCACGCCGCAGAAGACGATGGTGGACGCTTCGCTGCTCGCCGCGATCCGGCTGAGCGCGAGGGAGTCACCGGTGAAATCGGCGATGTCCTGGATCTCGGGGACCTGGTAGTTGTGCGCGAGCAGGACGGCGTCGCGCTTGCGAGCGAGGCTCCGCACCTCCTCCGCCCAAGCCGCGTCGGCGACGACGCCACCGTAGGGAGTCAGGTCGTTCTGCAGGGTGCTCGTCATCGTTCTGGCCCTCCTGGACCGATTTGTCCAAAGTCGGTTTTCGCCTTACAATCGAAAACCGTGCGAAGTCATCTTAACACCCAGACCCCCCTCGCCCACGAGGTTTTGGGAGCGGTCCTGCAAGTGCGCTCGGACACACTCCGGGTCCTGCTGTGGCGGCGCGCGCTCGATCCGCATCTGGGCCGCTGGTCCCTGCCGGGCGGCAGGCTTCGCCCGGATGAAGACGTCGAGGCGTCCATTCGGCGGCAGCTCGCGGAGAAGGTCGACGTACGCCAGTTGAAGCATGTGGAGCAGCTGGCGGTGTTCAGCGCGCCGGACCGGGTGCCGGGCCCGCGCGTCGTGGCGACGGCGTTCCTCGGCCTCGTACCGTCCGATGTGGACCCCGAGATCCCGGAAGACACCGAGTGGCACGACGTTTCCGAGCTGCCGCGGACGGCGTTCGACCACGAGTCCATCGTGCTGCGCGCGCGGGACCGGCTCCGGTCGAAGCTCTGCTACACGAATCTCGGGTTCGCTCTTGCCCCGGAAGAGTTCACCGTATCGGCGTTGAGGGGGCTCTACTCGGCTGCGCTGGGTTACCGGGTGTCCGCGACGAACCTGCAGCGTGTGCTGTCCCGGCGAGGGCTGCTCCTCCCCACCGGGCACACCGCTCCGCCCGGGCGCAGCGGTGGGCGTCCAGCGGCCCTCTTCTCCTTCGCGGGCAAGGGGATGCAGATCACCGACCCGTTCGCGGTGTTCCGCCCGCCCGCCGCGAAGTGACCGTCCTGCGAAGTGCGTGCCGTGCCCGTACCTTGAACGGGTGACCGAGCCGAGCGATGAGTCCACCGGGAAGGCGATCTTGCCGCTGTTCCCGCTACAGACCGTGCTTCTGCCCGGAACACACCTCCCTCTGCACATTTTCGAACCGCGGTACCGGCAGCTGATGACCGACCTCGTCGGTGACGTCATCCCGGATCGCGAGTTCGGGGTCGTCGCGCTGCGTTCGGCGATGATCCGGGAGGTGAGCGGGCCCGAGCACGTCCACGAAGTCGGCTGCAGCACGGTGCTGCGCGAGGCGAAACGGCTGCCGGACGGCAGATTCGACGTCGTCACCACCGCGCGGCGCCGGTTCCGGCTGCTCGAAATCGACCGCGTCTCCGCGCCCTACCTGATCGGCTCGGTCGAATGGATACCCGACGACCGGGTCTCGTCGGTGCACGGCGACACCGTCGCCAGGCTCGCCGACGTCGCCAAGGCCGCGCACCGGCGCTACTGCGAGTCCGCCTGGCACGCCGACGACTGGACCACCCCGCCCGACGACGGCGACATCGCGGCGCTCGCGTACCGGCTCACCTCCGACTGCCTGCTCCCGCTGGAGGACCGGCAGCGCCTGCTGGAGGAGTCCAACCCGCTGCGGCGGCTGCGGATCGCGTGCCGGCTGCTGACGCGGGAGGCCGGGTTCCTCAGCACGCTCGGCGCGGTCCCGATGCCGCCGGGGGAACTCGGCGAGTTCACGCGCCCCTCGAACCTGAACTGAACGGACCCGCCGGATGCCATGAAAGTCCCCTTCATTGCAAATTTTGCAATGAAGGGGACTTTCATAGCGCGCGCGAGGGCTACTTACCGGACTCCGGGGTGCTGTCGGAACCGTTGCCGAACTTGTTCCACACCTTCCCCGCCGCACCGGAAACCGCCTCGCCGACGTCGCTGAACACCTTCGTCAGCGGATCAGCCGAGCTGTTCCAGGAATCCTTGTAAGACTTCGCGGCCGACTTCAGGTCATCGGTCCAGGTGGAGGACGGCGAGTCCGCGTCGCGGCGCGGGTACTGGCCGGCCAGGATCGCCCGGTACTCCTCGGAAGCGGCCCACTTCTGCAGTTGCGCGGCGCGCACGACGGCCAGCGGATGCGACATCGTCTCGACGTAGCGCAGCTTCAGGTAGCTGTCACGGATGTCGTCGACCGATTCGTACTCGGCCGCCTGCTGCAGGAACGCCGGGATGTCGATCTTCGAGGGGTCGATGCCGCCCGCGACCAGGATCTGCGACCGCAGCGCCGCCGTCGGGTCCTGCGAGCACAGCAGCCCGGCGCGGTCGCACGACAGTTCGGCCTTGCGGTACCACTCGCGCAGCGCCGCGATGACGACGCGGATGCCGATCGCGCTCACCGGCGTCCACGACATCGACATCTGCAGGCCGATCAGCCGGATCATGATGGTGCGGTACACCGCGTGCCCGGACAGCACGTGTCCCATCTCGTGCCCGATCACGAACCGCAGTGACGCGATGTCCATCGCCTCGACGGCCGCGGTGTTGAGCACGATGAACGGCTCGTCCATGCCGATCGTCTGCGCGTTGACCTCGGGGCTGCGGGCGACGTACAGGTTCGGCACGCGTTCGAGGTCAAGGGTTTCGGCGCATTCGTTGCGGAGCTTGTCCAGCTCCGGGTACTGCTTCGGGCCCACCCGGATGCCGGACGCGAGCGCCATGAGCCGCTCGCCGCGTTCGGAGTAGAAGCCCGAAACCGCCTTCACGACCTGCGCGAATCCGGGAATCGCGCGCAGGGTGGCCAGCGCGCCGCGGTCGACGGGGTGTTCGTAGGCACGCGGGCTGATACCCGGGAAGCGGACGGCGTTGTGCCGGGAAACCTCGATGTCTTCAGTCAAGAAAAGCCCCCTAGAGATGTCCCGGCCCACCCTAGAGGAAAACGCTCAGCCGAGGCGGCGACCCAGATCTTCTCGTCCGTTCCACGCGGTCAGCAGCGTGTACACCAGCGTGGTCATCAACGGCGCGGCGAGCATGATCCACGTCGATTCGAGCTGTGGCGCCTTCGCGATGACGTCGCCGACGGCCGGTGCCGCGGCGATCTCGTAGCGGCTGTTGGCGAACGAGACGCCCATCGTCGCGCCCAGCCAGCCCGCGAGGGTCGCGCCGCCGGTCGCGGCGATCAGCACGACCGGACCGCGGCGTTCCCGCAGCATCCAGGTCACGACGCCGATCAGCAGCCCGGCGCCGAGCGCGAGGAAACCGTAGATCGCGAGGTCGTCGAAGCGGTGCCAGCTCTCCAGTTCCAGCGGCGCGAGACCGCCGCGGTCGTTGATCACGCGCATCCGCTGCGGCGGCGCGAGCCGTGCCCACAGCCAGGCCAGCGGGAAGCCGAGCAGGCCCGCCGTGGACAGCACGCTGATCGCCGGCAGCAGATCGGCCTTGATGACGACCTTCGGGTGCGGGCGGCGCGGCCTCGGCAGCACGGGCACCGACCAGGGGTCGGACACGCTGGAAGACAGGTGTGCCGGTTTTCCCGACGTCTCGCCCAACCCGGACTCCTCCCTCACGCAGCTTGTGCAGAGCGTAACCAATGACGCCCCCAGCGCACGCAACCCGGCACCGAGTCGCGGGAATCAGCCGGACAGTTCACCGTGACGGCTGCACCGGGCCGTCCAGCCCACCGGGGTGATCTGGACGACCATCCGCCGCGCGCAGAATGTGCAGTAGCGCGGCGGTTCGAGGGCCGTTCTCGGATTGTGGCAAGCGGGATGTTCCGCGCCGTCGGACGGCTGTCCACAGTGGACGCAGAACGCCGGTCGGTCAGAGGACGTCACTGATCGCCTTCACCGGCATCTTCAGCTCGTCGAGCATCTCCAGGTCCGCGGTGGCCGGGCGGCCGAGGTTGGTCAGGTAGTTGCCGACGATGATCGCGTTGATGCCGCCGAGCATGCCCTGCTTGGTGCCCAGATCGCCGAAGGTCAGCTCACGGCCGCCGGAGAAACGCAGCAGCGGGCGGGGCATCGCGAGCCGGAAGGCGGCGACGGTGCGCAGCGCGTCCTTGCCTTCGACGACCTCGTAGCCCTCGTACGGCGTCCCCGGCTGCGGGATGAGGAAGTTCATCGTGCACTCGTCCGGGTTCAGCTCGGCCAGCTGCGCGGCGAACTCGGCGCGCTGTTCGACGCTCTCCCCCATGCCGATGATGCCGCCGCAGCAGACCTCCATACCCGCCTCGCGGATCATGCGCAGGGTCTCCCAGCGCTCTTCCCACGTGTGCGTGGTGACGACGTTCGCGAAATGCGAGCGCGCGGTCTCCAGGTTGTGGTTGTAGCGGTGCACGCCCATCTCGACGAGCTCGTCGACCTGTTCCTGGGTGAGCATGCCGAGCGAGCAGGCGATCTGGATGTCGTTGCCGTCCTCGCGGATGGCCTTGATGCCCTCGCGGACCTGCGAGAGCAGCCGCTTGTCGGGACCGCGGACGGCGGCGACGATGCAGAACTCGGTCGCGCCGGTCTCGACGGTCTGACGGGCGGCCTTGACCAGGCCGGGGATGTCCAGCCACGCCGAACGCACCGGCGTCGGGAAACGGCCGGACTGCGAGCAGAAGTGACAGTCCTCGGGGCAGCCGCCGGTCTTGAGGCTGATGATGCCCTCGACCTCGACCTCGGGACCGCACCAGCGCATCCGCACCTCGTGGGCCAGCGCCAGCAGATCGGTCAGGTGGTCGTCGCCGAGCCGCAGGACTTCGAGGAGCTGCTCCTCGCCGAGGCCGACGCCACGCTCGAGGACCTGTTCACGCGCCACGGCGAGGATGTCGACGGTCTCCGGGGCTGTGGTCACGAGGCGGCTCCTGTTCGGGGTGGGGCGTCAAAGCAAAGGCACATCATCGTGCACGACCGGGTGTCCCGGACACAGCGACGCAGATCACTTCTGCGCCGACGCGCGGCCGACGAAGCATTCCGGATCGAACTCCCCGCCGAACCACGGCGAGAGACCCGCCCTGGCCAGGGCGGCGAACTCCTCGGGTTCCGCCGAGCCCAGGCCGGCGGGCAGCACGCCCAGCAGCGGGGCGCCGGCGGCGACCGGCAGGTCCCGCAGGTTCGACACCGCGGCCAGATCAGGCTCGTCGGGCCACGAGCCGATGATCACCCCGGCCACGGTGAGCCCGCGTTTGGTCGCGACCTCGGCGGTCAGGGCGGTCGCGTTGAGCGTGCCCAGCCCGGCCTCGGCCACGACGATCACCAGCGCACCGAGAGACCAGGCGACGTCGGCCAGCGAGGCGCCGTCGGCGTCGAACCGGACCAGCAGCCCGCCCGCGCCCTCGACGAGGGTGAGGTCGTGTTCGCCGTCGAGGTCGCTCGCCGCGGCGGCGATCTCGCTCGGGGACAACGTCGGCAGCCCCGAAAGCCTGGAGGCCGCCTCCGGTGACAGCGGATCCGGATATCGCCGCAGCTCACGCGTGGTGACCGGCCCGGCGAGACGGAGGACGTCGTCGAGGTCGCCGGGCTCGTCCGGACCCACCCCGGTCTGCGCCGGTTTCAGCACGGCGACGCGTTGGCCCTGCCCGGCGGCCAGCGCGGCGATGGCGGCGGTGGTGATCGTCTTGCCGACACCGGTTCCGGTGCCGGTTATGACCAGCATGCTCACGTGGGTTGAATCTAGTGGGTCGGGCTGGAGGGGAGCTGAAGGGGACCATCCCCGCATGCGATCGGGTGAAGGACGCTTCGACCCCATCGCATGCGGGTAAGGCGTCCTTCAGCTCCCGGAGGTGGTCACGGCCCCGACCGGGGTGAACGACGGGCTGCCGTCATCGGTCAGGTAGACCTGAGCGGCCCCGACGTCGAAGTACATCCCGGTCAGGTGCAGCTCGCCGCGCGCCTCGGCCTCGGCGATCAGCGGGTAGTGACGCAGGTGCTCCAGCTGCTGCAGCACGTTCTGCAGGGCCAGCCGGTTGACCTCGGTGTCCGGGCGTTCGCCGTCGAGGGTCACCGTGACCTTGCGCTTGGCGCTCGGCTCGGCGTGCCGCAGCCAGGAGGCCAGCATCGGCGCGCCGTCGGGGGCGCCGGTGGCCAGCGCCTGCATCGCACCGCAGCCGGAATGCCCGCAGACCACGATTTCGCGCACCTTCAGCACGCCGACGGCGAACTCGACGGTGGCCCCCATCGACGGGTCGGCCTGCCGGGCGGGCACCAGGTTCCCGATGTTGCGGACGGTGAACAGATCACCGGGACCGCTGGTGGTGATCATGTTCGGCACGATCCGCGCGTCACCGCAGGTGATGAACAGGGTGTGCGGTGACTGGCCGCCCGCCAGCTTGCTGAGCGCGGGCTGCATGAGCGCCGCGGTACGCCGCTGGAACTCGGTCGCCCCGCGCAGCGTCGGACCGCCGCGCTGGCCGGGCACCTGGACGTCCTTGGCCTGCCAGTCGGACCACGGCGCGAGGAGCCGCGGCACCGAACGCACCGCGTCCGTCCTGGTCAGGGTGGGATCGCCGGATTTGCCGTTGGCGAACCACGGATGCCCGACCTCGTCGACGATCACCTCACCGCCGGTGCGCTCGTGTCCCTGCTGCCAGTTCGAAAGGCTCTCGAAGGCGGCGTGGTCGAGGTAGTCGACGACCAGCTCCAGAGTCACCTTCGCGCCGTCGGGCACGGTCGCGAGCACCCGGCTGAGCCTCGGCACCGAAAGGAATGTCAGGACGCCTTCGACGACGACGCGCCACTCCTCACCGTCGCGTTCGGCGTGGATCCCGGACCACACCGTGCGCCGCAGCATCAGCAGCACCGACAGCGCGATGCCGAGCAGGACCCCCGTGAGCAGGTCGAAGACGACGACACCGGCGAGCGTCAGCAGGTACAGCCCGAGGTCACCGTGTTTGAGGACCTGCTTCATGTGACCGGGGTTGACCAGTTTCGCGCCGACGTGGACCAGCAGGCCAGCCAGTGCGGCGAGCGGGATGTTCTGGATCAGCCCGGCGAACGCGGCGACGAACACCAGGATCCAGACCCCGTGCAGGATCGCCGAGGTGCGGGTGCGGGCACCGGCGGCGACGTTGGTCGAGCTGCGGACGATCACGCCGGTGACCGGGAGGCCGCCCAGCGCGCCGGAGGTCATGTTCGCGGCGCCCTGTCCGATCAGTTCGCGGTCGAGGTTCGACCGCGGCCCGGTGTGCATCTTGTCGACCGCGACGGCCGAGAGCAGGCTTTCCACGCTGGCGATCAGGGCGATGGTGATGACGGCGACGGCGAACGCGCCCCAGCCGGTGCTCGGGAATTCGGGCGCGAAGCGGATGTTGAGCAGGTCGCCCGGCAGCGTGACGCGGGGCAGGGTCATCCCGGCGACGACGGACAGCACGGTCACCAGCGCGATCGCGGCGAGCGGGCCGGGCACCTTGCGGACGACCTTGGGCAGCCGCGGCCACAGCAGCAGGATGCCGATGGTGAGCACGCCGATCAGCGCGGCGGTGTCGTGGTGGCCGACGATCTGCGCGGGCAGTTCGGCGATGTTCTTGAGCGCGGAGCTCTGCGCCGATCCGCCCAGCACGACGTGGAGCTGGCCGAGGACGATCGTGACGCCGATCCCGGCGAGCATGCCGTGGACGATGGCGGGTGAGATCGCGAGCGCGGCGCGCGCGATGCGGCTCAGCCCGAGCAGGATCTGGAGCGCGCCCGCGGCGACGGTGATCGCGCAGGTGGTCGCCCAGCCGAAGGTCGCGATCGTTTCGGCCATGATCACCGTCAGACCGGCGGCCGGACCGCTGACCTGAAGCGGGGAGCCGCCGAGCGCGCCGGCGACCACACCTCCCACGACGGCCGCGATCAGCCCCGCGACGATCGGCGCCCCTGACGCGAGAGCGATCCCGAGTGACAGCGGGACGGCGACGAGGAACACCACCAACGAGGCGGGCACGTCGTGACGAAGCACGGCGAGTGGTCGGGGTTTTTCTGAACTGGCCAGCATGATCACCAGGAAACTGGTGAATTGTCCGATATGCACCACCTGATCGAGTGAATATCACCCCACAGGCGGGTGGCGTGGCCCACTTTCGCGCTCTTTCGTTGCTTTGAGATGTCCTCAGCATTTCGAAAAGCCTTGCAGGCTCCCAAATATTGGGATTCAAGACCGTCGATCGCGAATGACATTCGGGTTTCGGTGGGGACCGGGTGGGTCGCGAAAGGCTAGGACTTCACCGGGGTGGCGGCCGAGGTGAACGACCGGTGCGCCGCGTCGAGCAGATAGACGTTCGCCTTGCCGACGTCGAAGTACATCCCGGTGAGCCGGAGTTCGCCCCGGGCCAGCGCGGCGTCCACGACCGGGTACGAGCGCAGGTTTTCCAGTTGCTGCACGACATTGTGCAGAGCGAGCCGATCGGCCTCGTGATCAGGACGGGCGCCGTCGAGCAGGACCGGCCCCTCGCTTTCCCTGCGCCGCATCGTCGCCTCGCCGTGGCGCAGCCAGCCGCCGAGGTGCACGAGCCCGGTGGGCGCGTCCCCGAGCAGCGCCTTCATCGCTCCGCAGCCGGAGTGCCCGCACACCACCACTTCCCGCACCCGCAGCAGACCGACGGCGTACTCGATCGCCGCCCCCACGGAGAAATCCGCTTCGGCACTGGCGTGCGGGACGAGGTTTCCGATGTTCCGCACGGTGAACAGGTCGCCCGGTCCGCTGGTGGTGATCAGGTTCGGCACGATCCGCGCGTCGCCGCAGGTGACGAACAGCGTATGCGGCTGCTGCCCGTTCGCCAGTCCGTCCCAGGTCCGTCGCAACAGCGGCGCCGTCCGCCGCTGGAACTCGGAAGCACCGCGGCACAACGGAACACTGCCGCCGCGCTGGCCCGGCAGTTCGAGATGCTCCGCCTGCCATTCCGACCACGGCGCGAGCCAGCGCGGCACCACCCGGGACGCGACACCGCGCCGCACGGTCGGCACGCCTGCCTTGCCGCGTCCGAACCACGGATGCCCGATCTCGTCGACGAGCACGACTCCCCCGGCCCGCTCGTGCGCGCGCTGCCAGCCGCGCAGGCAGTCGAAAGCGGCGTGGTCGAGATAGTCGACGAAGAGTTCCAGCGTCACTTCCGAACCCGCGGGGACTCCGGCGAGGACGGTCGTGAGCCTTGGCACGGAAAGGAAAGTGAGCGCACCTTCGATGACGACGCGGGTCCGCGCGCCGTCCGGTTCGATGTGGATCCCGGAGAACAGCATCCGGCGCAGCATGAGCACGAGCGCCACCGCGACCCCCGCGGCGACCCCGGTGAGCAGGTTGACGGCGACCGCGCCGGTCAGGGTCGCCAGGTACACCGGCAGGTCACCGTGGCGGCGGACCTCACGGAGACTGGTGACGTTGACCAGTTTGGCGCCGACGTAGACGAGGAGCCCGGCGAGGGCGGCGAGCGGGATCAGCCGCAGCGCGCCGGCCAGGAACAGGCAGCAGCCGAGAATCCAGGCGCTGTGCAGGATCGCCGACATCCGGGTCCGGGCGCCCGCTTCGAAGTTGGTCATGGTGCGCACGACGACGCCGGTGACCGGGAATCCGCCGAGCGACCCGGCGGCGACGTTCGCCAGGCCCTGGCCGACGAGTTCGCGGTTGAGGTCGGTGCGGGGACCGTCGCGCAGTTTGTCGACGGCGATGACCGAAAGCAGGCTTTCCAGGCTGGCGATGAGCGCGATGGTGAAGACGGCCGCGGTGATCGCCGCCCAGGACCCCGACGGCGCCTCGGGCACGAAACCCAGCCCTGGCAAGCCGTTCGGGAGGTCGACGCGCGGCAGGTCCATCCCGGCCGCGACGGAAAGCCCGGTGGCCACCACGACGGCGACCAGCGGACCGGGGACGCGGCGCACCGGACGCGGCATCCGGGTCCACGCCAGCAGGACACCGACGGTGACCACGCCGATCAGCGCGGCCTGGTCGTGGTGGCCGACGATCTGGCCCGGCAGCGCGAGGACGTTCGCGATCGCGGAACCGTGCGCCGCGCCACCGAGCGCGACGTGCAACTGGCCGAGGACGATGATCAGGCCGATCCCGGCGAGCAGGCCGTGCACGATCGCCGGCGAGATCGCGAGCGCGGCCCTGGCGATGCGGCTGACGCCGAAGAGGATCTGGACCACGCCCGCCGCGGCGGTGATGGCGCAGGTGGCGGCCCAGCCGAAGGTGGCGATGGTCTCCGCGAGGACGACGGTCAGCGCGGCGGACGGTCCGCTGACCTGAAGAGCGGAAGCGCCGAAGAGGCTCGCGACGAGTCCGCCGACGACGGCGGAGACGAGTCCGGCGAGCAGAGGGGCACCGGCGGCGTGGGCGACGCCGAGCGAAAGCGGAACGGCCACGAGGAAGACGACAACCGAAGCCGGGAGGTCGTGGCGCAGGTTCTTCAGGAGGGTCGATGCGGGGTTGCGGCGGCCCGGAGGCCCGGTGTCGTGCTCGTCACCAACGATGTCGATCATGGGGGCAGGAAACCTGATCGGCGCGCAAAAGTCCGCTACGCAAAGGTTTCTCAGGTTTGCTTGTGCACCGGAGAACTGGGACATAACGGCCTTTTGCGACGAACCGCAGGGTAAACCTCCCGATCGGACTCGCCCGATCGCTTGACCGAGATCAGCTCGAGGTCACGCGCTGTACCGAGCGTGGCCTTTGCGGTTTGCTGTGGCCGCCGTCACACTCTTTAGGTTGAACTTGGCCCATTTCAGGCTTTTTGCGCCGCCGCGACCACGGCCGACGTGATCGTCGCGAGGTCCTCGGCGTCGGAGATGTACGGCGGCATCGTGTAGATCAGGTTCCGGAACGGGCGCAGCCAGACACCGTTCGCGGTGAGGACCTCGGTCGCGATCGCCATGTCCACCGGATGGTCCAGTTCCACCACTCCGATGGCGCCGAGCACCCGCACGTCGGCGACCGCGGGCAGTTCGCGAGCGGGTTCGAGCCCGGCTTTCAGCGCGGCCTCGATCCGCGGGACGTCGGACTTCCAGCCGCCCTCGGCGAGGATCCCCAGCGAGGCGTTGGCGACGGCCGAGGACAGCGGATTCGCCATGAAGGTCGGGCCGTGCGCCAGCACGGGCAGTTCGCCCCGCGAGATCCCGTCGGCGATCTCCGGCGTGCACAGCGCCGCCGCCATCGTCAGATAACCGCCGGTCAGCGCCTTGCCGAGGCACAGGACGTCCGGGGTCACCCCGGCGTGCTCGGCGGCGAACATCCTGCCGGTGCGGCCGAAGCCGGTGGCGATCTCGTCGAAGATCAGCAGGACGTCGTTGGCCTCGGTGAGTTCCCGCAGCGCGCGCAGATACGCGGGCGGGTGGAACCGCATGCCGCCCGCGCCCTGCACGACCGGCTCGACGATGATCGCGGCCAGTTCGCCGGCGTGCCGCTCGATCTCCGCCGCGAGGACGTCGAGGTAGGCCTGATCGGGCTCGTCGTCGAACCCGCCGGGCGGTTTGGGCAGGAACAGCTGGTCCGGCAGGATCCCGCGCCACAGCGAATGCATCCCGCCGTCGGGGTCGCAGACGCTCATCGGGGTGAACGTGTCGCCGTGGTAGCCGCCGCGCCAGGTCATCAGGCGCCGCTTTTCCTTGCGCCCCACCGACTGCCAGTACTGCAGGCACATCTTGACGCCGACCTCGACCGACACCGACCCGGAGTCGCACAGGAAGACGTGCCGCAGGCCGTCCGGGGTGAGGTCGACCAGTGTCTTCGCCAGCCTGATGGCCGGTTCGTGGGTGAGCCCGCCGAACATCACGTGACTCATCCGGCCCGCCTGCTCGGCCAGCGCCGCGTCCAGCACCGGGTTCCGGTAGCCGTGGATCGCCGCCCACCAGGACGACATGCCGTCGACCAGTTCGCGGCCGTCGTCGAGGGTGAGCCGGACCCCGCTCGCCTCGCGGACCAGCAGGGAATCGATCGTGCTCGGCATCGGCCCGTACGGGTGCCAGACGTGTTCCGCGTCGAGCGCGAGGAGTTCGGCGGCGTCCATCCCGCGACCCTATGACACGCCCGCGTCAGCGCAGACGCACAGGGAGGGTTTCGAGACCGTGGACGAGGGTGCTTTCCCGCCACCGCAAGGATTCCGGCTCTGCGTCCAAGCCCATGAGCGGGAATCTCGCCAGCAGCCCGCGCAACGCGATCTCGGCCTCCAGCCGGGCCAGCGGGGCGCCGACGCAGTGGTGGATGCCGTGCCCGAACGCGAGATGCCCGGTCGCCTGCCGCGTGACGTCCAGCCGGTCGGGGTCCTCGAATCGCTCGGCGTCCCGGTTCGCGCCGATCAGGGAGACGAGCACGAACTCACCCTCCGGGATCACGACGTCACCGACCGGCAAGGGCTCTCCGGTGAACCGGATGGTCGCCAAGTGGATCGCGCCGTCGTAGCGCAGGACCGGTCAGCGTTCGGCCAGCGCGGCCACCACCCGCTCGGTCACCTCGGTCCAGTATGCCCGCTGTTCCTCGCGCTCGTCGGCGCCCGCGAGCCACTCCTGGTGGAAACGGAACGTGGTCTTCTGCTCGGTGCCGCTCACCGTGATCTGCAGGGTCGAGTCGTGATCCCAGTCCTTCGGCCGCCAGGTCAGCCTCAGCTTGTCGCCCTCGGAACGACCGCGGATCTCGCCGGTCGTCCCGTTGGCCGTTTCGTACGGCTCGCCCAGCTCACGGCCGAGTTCGGCACCCGGACCGAGCCAGATCCCCACCCCGTCGCGTCCGACCAGGAAGTCCCACACCTGTGCGCTGCTCTGCGGCACAGTTTGGGAAACCCCTACCTGCCAACCACTTCCGGCTGTTTTGGCCACTGCTTTCGTCACCGGCCCATCCTCTCACCGGGTGTACCGTGCGACAGTCACCGGTCCGGGTGGAGGATCTCTGTCTGTGCGCTACCGTCCGATTTCTCCCGCTCTGCTGGTCTCCGAACTGACCGACCGCATCACGGCGATCACCGGCCGCCGCCGGATCGCGGTCGCCGTCGACGGCGCGGCCGGTGCGACCGACACCACAGAACTCGCCGACGCCCTGGTCGATCCCCTGCGGATAGCCGGTCACGCGGCGTTGCGGATCTCGGCGAACGACTTCCTCCGCCCCGCCTCACTGCGTTTCGAACGCGGCAAGGAAGACCCGGACTCGCGCTACAGCGACTGGCTCGACCTCGGCGCCCTGCGCCGCGAGGTGCTCGACCCGCTCGCCGAGGGCGGCAGCGGCCGGGTCCTCCCCTCGCTGTGGGACCCGGTCCGCGATCGCGCCACCCGTGCCGAACGCGTCGAACTGCCCGAAGGCGGCGTCGTGCTGGTGGACGGCGAGTTCCTGTTCGGCGCGGGACTCGCCTTCGACCTGAGCGTGCACCTGTGGCTCTCGCCGTCCGCGCTCAAGCGGCGGGTCCCCGACGAGTGGGCGCTACCCGCTTACGAGCGCTACGAACAGGAAGTCGACCCCACGGCGCTGTCCGACGTGGTGATCCGCGTCGACGATCCGAACCACCCCGCGCGCTACGAACCCTGACCGGCTATCGGACCGCGGCGACCGGGTCGCCGTCGAGCAGCCCGGAAAGCCTGCTCGCCATGGTGTCCCACCGCCAGTTCTCGCTGACCCATTCACGGCCGGCGGCCCCCATGCGCCGCGCGCGCACCGGATCGTCCAGCAGCGCGGCCAGCGTCTCCCTCAACTGCTGTTCGTCACGGCCGTCGACGACGTGCCCGGTGACCTCGTCCAGCACCGTTTCCGGCGCACCGCCGGAGTTCCCGGCGACGACCGGCAGCCCGGTCGCGGAAGCCTCCAGGTACACGATGCCGAGACCCTCGACGTCGAGCCCCTTCCCGCGGGTCCGCGCAGGCATGGCGAAGACGTCGCCCGCGTTGTAGTGCGCGGGCAACTCCTTCCACGGCACCGATCCGGTGATGACCACGTCGTTCTCGAGCCCCAGCGCTCCGACGAGGCCGGTGAGCGTCTTGCGGTACGGGCCGCCGCCGACGATCAGCAGCGCCACGTCCGGGACGCGCCTGCGGAGTTCGGGCAGGATCTTGATGAGCATGTCCTGGCCCTTGCGCGGCACCAGCCGCGAAACGCAGACGATCGTCGGACGGTCGCCGAGACCGTGCCGGTCGCGGATCTCCTTGCCCGCGGCGGCGTCCGGGCGGTAGAGCGCGGTGTCGACGCCGCACGGGAGCATCTCCAGCCCCGCCATCGGGCCGAAAGCGGCCGAAAACCGGGAGCGCGTGTACTTGCTGACGTAGGTGATCACGTCGACGGTGTCGCCGATCCGCCGCAACGCCTGCCGCGAGCCCGGAAGCATCGACCAGCCGACCTCGTGGCCGTGCGTCGAGGCCAGGACCCGGCGGGCGCCCGCCGACCGCAGCGGCTGTCCCAGCAGGGCGAGCGGGGCGGCGGCGCCGAACCAGACGGCCTCGCAGTCGCGGGCCCGCATGATCTCCTTCGCCCGCTTGAGAACGTCCGGTGTCGGCAGCATGAGCGACGTCGGATGGCGCACCACCTCGAACGGGGCGGCGGCGTCGAACTCGCCGTGCGAGCCGGTGCTCGATTCCCAGGACGGGGCGTAGACGACGAGGTCGTCCGCGGGCAGGCGGGTGGCCAGCGAGTTCAGGTAGTTCTGGATGCCGCCTGGCCGGGGCGGGAAGTCGTTGGTCACGAGCAGGGTCCTCAGCACCCCTGCAGGCTACTTGGCCCCCGGCACACGAAAGGGGCGGCACCGCCTGCGCGGTACCGCCCCTTTTCGCTGTTTCATCAGGCCGTCGGGCGACGGGCTCCGACGTAGTTGTTCTGCAGCGGCGACACCTTGACGACGTCACCGGTGGTCGGCGCGTGCACCATCATGCCGTTGCCGACGTACATGCCGACGTGCGAAACCGGCGAGTTGTAGAACACCAGGTCGCCCGGCTGGAGCTGCGAGCGCTGCACCGGGGCGCCGAAGGTCGACTGCTGACGGCTGGACCGCGGCAGGGTGACACCCGCCTGCTTGTACGCCCACAGCATCAGACCCGAGCAGTCGAACGACGACGGGCCGACGTCACCCCAGCCGTAAGGGCTGCCGAGCTTGCTCTTCGCGGCCGAGAGGGCCGAAGCGGCGGCGGGACCCGGGGCGGGCAGGTTGGGGAACGCGCCGCCCTTGTCCTTCTGGGCGGTCTTGTCCGCGGCGCTCAGGTTGCCGCTGGCCCGCTGGATCTCCTTGAGCTGGTCGTCCAGCGTCTTCTTGCGCGCCTCGATGTCCGTCGTCAGCTTGGAGGCGGAGTCACGGGCGGCGGTGGCCGCGCCCTGGGCGTCCGACGCCTGCTTCGCGGCGGCCGCGGACTGGGCGACGGCACCGCTCAGGTTGTTGAGGGCGGTGTTCTTGTTCGCGGCGAGGACCTCGAGCGCCGAGGAGCGCTCCAGGAAGTCCTGGGTCGACGCGCCCGACAGCAGCGAGGACAGCTTGTTCAGCTGCACACCGCTGGTGAACGACGCACCGGCGAACTTGTTGACCTCGGCCTGGAACGTCTTCTCGTCACCGGCCGCCTTGACGCCGATGTCCTTGGCGGCGGCGGCGTCCGCGGTGGCCTTGTCGAGCTCGCCCTGCTTCGCGGTGAGGTCGTCCTTCGCCTTGAGGAGATCCTCGTTCGCCTTCTCGGCCTGTGCCGCGAGGTCGCGGTACTTGGCGAGCGCGTCCGATCCGGAGGGGGGCTGCTGGGGGGCGGGGGCTGGGGCGGCAGTGGCGGCAGGCTGGGCGACCGTTACGGCTGTGATCACCGCGGCCGCGGCCAAAGCTCCTGACACCACGCGCTTGACTGGATGCGACTGCACGGTCGCGCGTGTCTCCTTTGCTGTCGGCCACCTACTCCGGAACCCGGGACGAAGAGGTCGGGGGCCCTCTTCCGCGAAGCCGCGTCGCCGGCCGTGAGGCCCGCGCGGTTCCCCGCGTTCCCGCCTTGCGCCTGGCCGAGTGCTATCGCAACAGGTTTGGCGCTTGGCTGGTTCTGGTGCAACTCCCCGACAAAGCTGCTTCAGTGGCGATCCCGTGTCGTCATCTGGCGACGACTTCCGGCCACGAGATCTCGGACAGGTTACGAAACCTCGGGCACCACGTCCACCATGCCCACCACTAAAACTCTCCGTGATGCGCCGAAACACCTTCGGACCAGCATGAGCGGAAAGTTGTGACGGGCGTTACATCCTGGGGCTTGTCGCGACTACCTACCGTTCACCCGATCGGATCGACCACTCGTCGAATGCCCCGGTCGCGGCGTGTCTCAAGCCGTCATCCGGCGCTCCTGACCGACGATCTCGACCATCCGGAGCCGCGGGATCATCCCGGCTTCCGCGAGCGCGTCGACGGCCTTCCGCTCGTCGGCGTCCCATTCGAGCGCCGGGGGCGCGCCGAGGAGAACACTGACGACACAGTCATGACATGCGTCACCGCGGACCGCGCAGCGGTCGCAATCGATGACGAACGTCTCTATGTCCGCAATATCGGCGATGGCCTTGTCGTCCATCTCGAGCTCCTCACTTTAAGTGGTGAGGTGCACATTAAGAGCGACCACCGACAGTTTCCGGACCTCGTGAGCGCTGGTGGAGGCCTGGATGTCAGGAAAGGGGCTTTCAGGACGAAAAACGTCTTGAAAGCCCCTTTCCTGACACTCCGGAACGCTTAGCCCGGCACGAAGTCCGCGAACAGGCGGCTAAACCCGGCTGAGCCTCGACACCAGCACCGCCGAGGGCACCGGATGCGCGCCCTTCCGCCGCACCGAGTCGGCCACCGCGCGGTCCGTGCTCGCGACCACCATCGGCCGCCCGGGCGGCTCGGCCGCGACCAGGGACCGGATGACGTCGTCCGCGAGCACGCCGCGTTCGGAGAACAGCACCCGCACCCCGCGCGGCACCGCCGCGGGCACGGAAAGCACCCCGGCGCCGTCGAACACCACGGTCACCTCGGCGCTGGTCCGCGCGGCCAGTGCGGAAAGCTGGTGGATCAACCGGTCGCGCTGGTCGGAAAGCGCCAGCTCCGGATAGCCCGTCTTCGTGACGTTGTAGCCGTCGACGATCAGATGCACGTTGGGCAGCGCGAGGTGCCTGTCGAGCGCGGTGACGTCTTGGATCTTGCCGCCCGCCCCCAGGCCCGACGTCGCACCGCGGACCATGTCCGCCGGACGCTGGCCTCGCGCGCTCACCGAGAGTTCCCGGCGCAGCCCACCGACGGCGCCTTCGATCGTGTCCAACAGCAGCCCGAGCCGGACCTCGTCGGCCTGACGCGCCTCGCGGGCGGACTGACGGGCGATCTCGGCGTCTGTGACGGCCTTCTCCGCCCGCACCCGCTCAGCCGCGACTCGCTGCCTCTCACGGTCCAACTGGGCCTTCAGCGCCTTGACCTCTTCGGCGCGCTCGGCACCGCCGCTCTCCATTTCGGCGTGAGCCCGCACGACCGCGTCCTTGGCCTGACGCAGCTGGACGCCTTGCTCCCGCAAGCGCTTCAACAGCTTCTCGACCTCGGCGTCACGTTCACCCCGCGCGCCACCGGCGATCTCCTTGGCCTCGCGCAACTCTTCACGCAGCTGAGCCACTTCGGACTCGAGCCGCTGGTTACGGGCCAGCGCGGCGTCGCGTTCGGCGCGCAACGCCGTCTCCTCGGCGTTCTTCGCCACCAGCCGGACCCGGCCCGCCGCACCCGCTTCGCCCAGCAGCACGGCGGCGGCCGCGGCGGCGACGGAATCGGGGGCGTTCGGGTCGAGGGCGTCCGTGCGGTGGTCCCGCAGCCATTCGGTGACCGCGACGCGGAACTGCGACGACTCCCCCAGCGCGACGAGCAACGCCGTCCCGCCGAGTTTCGCGCGTTTCGCCGGGGCGAACTTGGCGACCGGGCGCAGCTGCCTCGGCACGTCGGCGACCGGCAGCTTGCCGACGGCGGCGGCCGCCAGCTCGGCGATCCGTTCACGTACGGTCTCCGGCAGGGACGTCCAGCCTTCGGCCGGGACCTCGTCGGACGGCCCACCTGACGACGCCACGACCCCCGAGGGGCCGCCAGTGGCGTCCTCGGGCAGTTCGGGCACTGCGGGCTGCGGCTGCATCGCTCCAGGGTAGGCCCCATGGGCTCAGGGCGCGCTCGATGGGACACCGTGCGCGAATACTGAGATTGTCGGTGCCCACCCCTACTGTGCCCGACCATGGACACCGGACGGCGGCCGGGGGCGGCGCAACTCGCCTTCGACGAACTCGGAACACCCTTGCGGGACACCACTTTCGTCGTATTCGACCTGGAGACCACCGGGACGAAGCCCGGGCCGGACGGGATCACCGAGATCGGCGCGGTCAAGATCCAGGCCGGTGAGATCGTCGGCGAGTTCGCCACCTTCGTCAACCCGGGGAAGCCGATCCCGCCGCAGATCGTCGAGCTCACCGGCATCACCAGCGCGATGGTCTACGACGCCCCCCGGATCGAGCGCGTCCTGCCGGCGTTCCTCGAGTTCATCTCCGGTGCCGTGCTCGTGGCGCACAACGCCCCCTTCGACACCGGTTTCATGCGCGCGGCCTGCGAAGGCCACGGTTACCACTGGCCCAAGACGGCCGTCGTCTGCACGGTCCGGCTCGCCCGCCGGGTCATCTCCCGCGACGAGACCCCCAGCTACCGGCTTTCCGCGCTGGCCGCACTGTTCGGGGCCAGGACGACGCCCAACCACCGCGCCCTCGCGGACGCGCGCGCCACAGTGGACGTCCTCCACGCACTGCTCGAACGCGTCGGCAACGTCGGTGTCCACACGCTCGAAGAGCTGCTGGACTACCTGCCCGAGGTGACCACTGCCCAGCGCCGCAAACGTTCGCTGGCCGAGCATCTGCCGTCGAGGCCCGGGGTCTACCTGTTCCGCGGCCCGAGCGAGGAGGTCCTCTACGTCGGGACGTCGTCCGACCTGCGCCGCCGCGTCCGGCAGTACTTCACCGGCTCGGAGAGCCGCGGGCGGATCCGGGAGATGGTCGCGCTGGCCGAACGGGTCGACGCGGTCGAGTGCGCGCACGCGCTGGAGGCCTCCATCCGGGAGCTGCGGCTGATCGCCGCCCACCGCCCCATGTACAACCGCCGTTCCAAGAACCCACGGCACGCCTGGTGGGTCTCGCTGACCGAGGAGGCGTTCCCGCGCCTTTCGGTGGTCCGCCTGCCACGAGACGGGACGCTGGGCCCCTTCCGCACCCAGACCGACGCCCGGTCTGCGGCGGACACCCTCGCCGGCGCCACCGGGCTGCGGACGTGCACCCAGCGCATCTCGGCCACCGCGCCGAGCGGCACACCCTGCGTCCTCGCCGAACTCGGCCGCTGCGGGGCGCCGTGCGCCGGTCTGCAGACGGTCGAGGCGTACCGGCCCGGCGTGCTGGCGGTGTCCGGTCTCATCGCCGGGACCGACGGACGCCCACTGCGGGCCGCCGCCGACCAGCTGGCCAGGCTCGCCGAGGCCGAGCACTACGAACAGGCCGCCCAGCACCGCGATCAGCTGGCCGGGCTGATCCGCGCGGTCGGCAGGGCACACCGGCAGTCGGCGCTGGCGGGCATTCCCGAACTGATCGCCGCCGGGCCGGACGGAAAGGGCGGCTGGGAACTCGCGGTGATCCGGTACGGCAGGCTCGCGTCGGCGGGCGTCGCCCGGCGCGGGGTGCCGCCGATGCCGGTGGTCGAGATGCTGGTGGCCTCGGCGGAGACGGTGATCCCCGGTCCGGGGCCGCTCTTCGGCGCGATCTCGGAGGAGGTCCGCATCCTGCTCCGCTGGCTGACCCGCCCGGGAGTCCGGCTCGTGCGCACCACGCACCCGTGGGCGGAGGCGGCCGTCGCGGGCGGCTGGCAGGAGTGGCTCGACCTGGCGGCGAGCGCGACGGCGCTGGAGCGGGTCGCGGGCTAGGATCGCGGCACCGGATTCACGAACACAGGAGGCCCCTTTGATCACGGCGATCGTGCTGATCCAGGTCGAAGCCGATGCGATCCCCGAAGCGGCACAGGCGATCGCGGACATCGAAGGCGTCCGCGAGGTCTACTCCTGCGCGGGCGACGTCGACCTGATCGCTTCGGTCCGCGTCGCGGCCCACGAAGACCTCGCGGATCTGATCCCGGCGAAGATCGGCAAGGTCCCCGGAGTGCTGAGCACGGTCACGCACATCGCGTTCCGCTCGTACTCGAAGGCGGACAGCGAGTCGGCCTTCGACATCGGGGTGGAAGGCGCCTGACAGTTCCTTTCCGGACACACGTCGCAAGAGTGATTTCCTGACTAGTCCAGGCGGATCTTGCGCGAATCGGACATCAGCGGTTAGGTGAACCTCGACCGGGATTTCACTGGGGGAATTCCGGGAACTGGGGATAACTGAACATGTACCGAAGATCGGTCCCGTTGGGGATCGCGGCGATGGCCGCTGCCGTTTTTCTGTCCGGAAACCTCGCGATCGCGTCACCGATGGCCGCCGTCGTGGCGACAGACGTCGCCACGACGGAAGTCCCGCCTGCCGGTGTCCTCGAAAAAGCCAGAGCCGTCACGGCCATCGGCCAAGAGATCACCGGTGAGTGGACCTCACTGGACGACAAGGCGTTCGTGTTCCGCGTGTACGACCGGGCCGACCCGGTGCGGTACCCGCTGACCAGGACCGAGGCGTACCGCGTCTACAAACTCGAAGTCGCCGACGCGTCGGCGTTCATCCGCACCGGGATCCACGAATTCGTCGACCGCGATCACGACGAGAAGATCCGGCGCGACCGCGAACTCGCGCTGGCCAGAAAGGCCAGGGAGGACGCGGCGCGCTGGGCCGGGATCACCGCCGACGCCACGATGCTCGACGGGACCGACCAGAACTTCGTCTACCAGGTCTGGAAACACGCTTCCGGGCCCAAGGTGAAGAACGGCGCTCTCGACGCCTGGGGCGGCGAAGCGGCGGACTGGAAGACGTTCATCACCACCACGATCTACGACCTGCACACGCGAGACCAGCTCGACGCCATCGAGCGTGAACGCGAGCGGGACGAAGAAGCCGCGAAGAAACTGGAATCCGACTTCGCCCGCACCAACGCGGTCAACGCCGTCCCGGTCCCGCCGAACGCGGCGTGGCTCGGCCTGGCCGACGACGACTTCATCCGCGAGCTGCTCAAGACCACCCAGCTCGCCGATCCGGTCCACGCGGAGGTCAAGGCCGCCGCGCTGGCCGCGCTGCAGAGCAGCGACAGGCTCGTGTGGCGGGCGTACATCGACCGCGGCGTCCACGACGCGGTCAAACGGGACGGCGCCCGAGAACAGGCCGTGCGCGACGAGGCCGATCGCCAGAAGGTGCGGGACATCAGGGCGAAGGCCGAGGCATCCCGGTTGCGGCCGCGGCTGGTCCAGGCCGCCGACGCGGCACTGCGGGGCACTCCCGCCGACGTGACCGCTTTCCTGCGGGACGGGCAGTTCCTTCCGCTGGCACAGTCGCTCATGGCCACCTCTCAAGGGCGGCGTGGCTACTACGTGACCGGCAACGCGGTCGGCGACGGGACCGTCGGCACCGGCGACAACCCGAACCGGCCGACGGGGACCAGGCCGTTCCCCGCGGCGAACTGGCGGGTGGTGACCGGACTGGCCGACGCGGGCTGCTATTCGCTGGAATCCACCCGTCAGGTGGGTGTCTACCTCCGGCAGCAGAACCTCGCGGTGAAGGTGCAGGGTCACGACGGCACGGACCAGTTCAAACTCGACGCGACCTGGTGCCCGAAACCCGTCTCGGCCCACGTCGCCCTGGAATCGAAGGCCCAGCCGGACCGGTTCCTCCGCCATTTCCAGAACAAGCTCTGGGCGGCGGCGCGGACCGGGTCCAACGCCTTCGACGGCGGCCCGTCCTTCACGGCCGACATCGCGTGGGCGACCCGGGAACCGGACCCCGAGATCACCACGGTCCTCATGCTCCGGTGGTACAACGACGCCGCGGCCGCCGCGGCGGTGGGCGCGCCCACCGCCCCCGAGGTGTTCGAAGGCTACGACGGCAACGGATTCCGGTACCGCGACTTCGAAAAAGGCCGGATGTACCAGCACGATCGGCTCGGACCGGCCGCGAAGTGGATGGGCTCGCCGTTCGTCGCGAGGTACGTCTCCCTCGGCGGCCTCCAGTTCTCGTTCCCGGAGACCGACCAAGAGACCCTCCCCGACGGCGCGCACCGCGTGAAGTTCCGGAACGGGGCGAGTCTCTACCGGGGCGACAAGTCGATCGAACCGAAACTCGTCTACGGCGCCATCCAGGACAAGTGGATCGCCGAAGGCGGTGGGGCGGGTTATCTCGGATACCCGATCAGTGACGAATACGCCGTCGAAAACGGAAGGCGCAGCGACTTCCAAGGCGGCTGGATCGTGCACTACCCGGCGACGGGGCAAACATCGGCCTATCGCCGCTGACCCTTCCACTCATAACCGAATATCCATTCTGCACCGAAGTGATTGGGGGCTTCCGTGTATCAACGAATGCTGTCCTGTGCCTTGTGCGCGGCCGTCCTGTTCACCGGGACGGTCTCCGTTCCGGTGGCGGGCGCGGCCGTGCCGGGCGTCGTCTCGGTCTCGGCCTCGATGCCGGGTGAGATCGCCCGGCGAGAAGTCTTGTACCACGCGAAATACGGCTTCTACGCGACGGTGAAGACCGACGCGTGGGTGGCACTGCTGAGCGAGGATCCGGACGCGGCGGCCATCGAGTTCCTGCGTCTTCCCGACGGCGGCCTCGTCTTCGCGAGGGAAAGGGCGCAGAACCTCGACAAACGCAACATCGATTTCCTGAACAGGCTGCTGGAAACGCACACCCGGCAGTATTCGCCGGAGGTCCACAAAGCGGCATCGAACTACCTGACCGAGTCGCCGTCGAAACGCGAAGAGTTCTGTCACGGCGGTGGTTACGAGGCCGCCAAGGCCCGCGATCTGAAGTTCCGCGCCGATCTCGGAGAGCAGAAACGAGCGCTGGTCGAGGAGGACCGCCGCTACATCCGGATGCTGGCGCAGAACGATCCCGGCGCGCAGGTGCGGTTCGCCGCCTCCTACGCCGTCCGGGCGGGAGCGACCGACGACGATCTGACCGACTTCTTCGCCTGGGGCTGGGCGCACGCGGCGCGGCTGGACATCGAGTCGTTCCGTGAGCGGGTGCTGGACCAGAACCAGCAGTGGCTGCACACCATCACGCGGCTGATCACCGACGCGGAAGCCGCGGAGAAGGCCGCCAGGGAGACCGAGGGCGAAGCCGGGAAAGAAGCCAGGGACAAGGCCGCCGCGGCCTGGCGAAGCGTCGGCACGCAGGCCTCGCCCGCACAGTCCAAATGGGAGGAGGCACGTGACTTCTCGCGGCAGCAGGCCGAAACCTGGCGCGCCATCCTGCTCGCGGCCCAGCAGGCGCAGAACCCGAACTGGAACGCGATGATCGACCCGGCGAAGGCGACCGAGGCCGATTGGGAGAACAACCGCTCGATGGCCGTCGACCAGGCCGCGTACTGGGAATCGCTGCTGCGGCAGGCACTCGAAGGCGAACAGCGGGTCAAGAACCCGAGCTGATCACGACCGTCTCTCTCGAGAAAAAAGGAACTGGGGTATGCGAAGAACGACTATGTCCACGTCACGGTTGAGCCGTGGCTTGGCGGTGGCCACCGTCGCCGCCGCCTTCTCCGGGCTGCTGGGCGTTCCCGCCCACGCGGCCGAACCACCGCCGGGGCAGGCCGTGCCGCCGGCGATCCCGACGGCCGAACCCGACGTCGGCTCGACGACCATTCTCCCCGCCACGCAACGGGAGAAGTTCGACGCGGTCAACGCCATCCACGTCGGGGAACCGACCGACGACTGGCTCCGGCTGTCCGACAAGAACTTCGTCTTCCGGATCTACGACAAGATCGGTATCGACAAGTTCCCCCGCACCAAGGCCGAGGCCTCCCGGGTCTACGGGCTCACCGTGCCCGACGCCTCGGTGTTCATCCGGACCGGCGTCCACGAATTCGTCCAGCGCGATCAGGACGAGCAGGTGCTGCGCGACGCCGAAAAGCAGCATCGCGTCACCACCCGGATGAAGGCGATCGAGAACGCGCACATCGCCCCGGACCCGGCGATGCTCGACCTGACCGACCGGAACTTCGTGTTCCAGGTGTTCAGCCGGGCCACCACCGGGAGCAAGGTCAAGGCGGGCGCCGCCACCGCGTATCAGGGTGACGCCGCCGTGTGGAAGACCTTCATCGAGGTCACCGTCCTCGAACTCGCCGAGCAGGACGACTTCGCCGCCATCGAAAAGGCGCGTCAGCAGAGCGAGGAAGAGGCACAGCGCGTCGAGCGCGAACTCAAACGGCGTTCGGCGGTGGCCGCCATCCCCGCCACCTTCCAGACCGTTTGGCTGCAGGCACCCGACGACGTCTTCATCCGCGAACTGCTGCGTCTTCCCGAACTCGCGGTCCCGGCGAACGTCGAGATCAAGGACGCCGCCGACCTCGCTTCGCGCAGCACCGATCCGGCCGTGTGGCGGACGTTCGTCAACACCGGCCTCAAGGAGGCGGCGGACCGGGGCAAGGCCCGCCGCGAACGCGAGGAGGACGAGGCGAACCGCCGTGTCGTCCGGGAGATCAGGACCAGGGCGGAGAACGGCGGTGTCCGGCCCCGGCTGGTCGCGGCCGCCGACACCGCGCTCACCGGTTCGCGCTCCGACGTCGTCGCGTTCCTGCGCGAAGGCCAGTACCAGGTGCTGAACCAGTCGCTCCAGACCGTGACCCCCGGGGTGAAGGGCTGGTACGTGCACTCCGGCGGCGGCGACGCCTGGATCACCCCCGGGCAGGCCGGTAGCGACGGCACCAAACCGCTGCCGTACGCGACGTGGAAGGTCGCGAGCGGGCTCGCCGACCCGCTCTGCTACTCGTTCGAATCCGTCGACCGCACCGGGAACTACCTGCGGCAGCAGGACTTCCGGGTCAAGCTGCACGGCAACGACGGCACGGACGCGTTCAAACGGGACGCGACCTGGTGCCCGAAGCGCACCGGCTGGGGCATCGCGCTGGAGTCGAAGGCGCAGCCGGGGCGGGTCCTGCGACACACCGACGCGCAGCTGTGGGTCGCACAACTCGGCGGTGGCAACTGGTTCGACACCGAACGGCTGTTCAACGAGGACTCGGGCTGGAAGGTCGTCGCCCCCAACCCCGAGGTCTCCACCCCGCTGATGCTGGGCTGGTACAACGACGACCAGCTGCGTGCCCTGGCCGGGAACCCGAAGGCCGCCGAGGTCCACGACGCCGGCGTCCGCTACCGGGACTTCCAGAACGGGCGCGTCTACTGGGGCCCGGAGACCGGCGCCAGGTTCGTCACGGGCGAGGTCCACACGCGGTATCTGGCCTTGGGCGGGCACAAATGGCTGCTGCCGCTGACCCATCAGGTCTCCGGGAGCGGTTCGGCGAAGATCTCGCTGCAGCAGGGCGTCGCGATCTATTGGACCCCGGCGACCGGCGCCAAGCTCGTGATGGGCGCCATCCGCGGCAAATGGGATTCGCTCGGCGCGGAGACCGGTCAGCTCGGTTTCCCGACCAGCGACGAGTACGACATCCCCGGCGGACGCCGCAGTGATTTCCAGAACGGCTGGTCCATCAGCTGGAACGCGGCCGACGGCGAAATGAGGGTATTCCGCCGCGTGGTCGTTCCCGTGGGCTGAGTTCGGCCCGAATCCGGCCGGGGACCGGGAGTCCCGTTCCCCGGCCGGTCTTTCCCTTCTCCTCGACGAAGGTATTCCGAAATGCGAAGAACACTGGGGAACACCGGAAAACTGACCCGGACGCTCGCGATCCTGACCGTCGCCACCGCGCTGACCGGTCTGGTCACCCCGACAGTCGCGAGCGCCGCACCGCCGCCGCCTGCGCCCGAGATCCCGCTGGAGAGCCCGGACGTGGCAGCGGCCGAACTCCCGGCCGCGACCGAACTGGAAAAGGTCAGGGCGGTCCACGAGATCGAGGTCGGCGACGCGACGTCCGAATGGCGTAACGCCACCGACATGAACTTCGTCTTCAAGGTCTTCGACCGGATCAACGGCACCGATTTCCCGCTCACCAAAGAAGAGTCGTACCGCGTCTACCGGATCATGGTGCAGACGCCCGCCGCGCCGGACGCGACGGCGTTCATCCGCACCGGGGTCTTCGACTTCGCCGCGCGGGACCGGATCGAACGGCAGCGCCGCCAGGACGCGTGGAACGAGACCGTCCGCGTCCGGCGGGAGGTGCTGATCGACGCCGAACTCGCCTACGACGACGTCATCCTCAACGACAACGACCAGAACTTCGTCTACAAGGTCTACCAACGGGCTCCGGCGGGCACCAAGCTCAAGCTCGGTGCCCTCGACGCCTTCGGTGGCGACGCGGCGGTCTGGAAGGACTTCATCGAGAACAAGATCCGGGAGCTGCATCACCAGGACCAGCTCGACTACATCGAGCGGGAGAAGCAGAAGGGCGACGAAGAAGGCCGTCGCGCCGAAGCGGCCGCGGCCAAGAAGGACGCTTGCCACAAGATCCCGGTCGTCGCCGTCGCGAGCTGGCTGCTGCTGCCCGACGACGACTTCATCCGGGAGCTGCTGAAGACGCCGGAACTGGCCGACCCCGCGCACCGCGAGATCAAGAACGCGGCGAACGCCGCCTTGATCGCCGGGGCGGCGGACTGGATGCGGTTCATCGTCACCGGCATCGGCGAGGCCCGTGCCCGCGACGACGCCCGGATCCTGCGCGAGCGCGAGGAAGCCGACCGTCAGAAGGTGCGAGACATCAAGACGAAGGCCGATGCGAGCAGGCTGCGCCCGCGGCTCTCGGCGGCGGCGGCTTCGGTCGCGACGACCGGGAGCTGGGACCAGGTCAAGGACTTCCTCGCCAAGGGTCAGTACCTTCCGCTGGAGCAGGGTTTCTCGGGAGTCACGGTGAACACCCGCGGCTGGCACGTGCGCAGCGGCGGAGGCGACGCCTGGGCGACCCCGGGGACGCAGCCGGCGAACACCGTCACCGCCCCGCTCGGCGAGGCCAGCTGGAAGGTCGTCACCGGGCTCGCGGACGCGAACTGCTTCTCGCTCGAATCGGCCACCCGGGTCGGCAGCTACCTGCGGGTGGCGCCGAACCTTCGGGTCCAGCTCGCGGGCAACGACGGCACCGACGGGTTCAAGCTCAACGCGACCTGGTGCGCGCGGCCGGGCCTGGACAACAGCGCGGGCAACGTGAGCCTGCAGTCGAAGGCACACCCCGGCCGGTACCTGCGGCAGTACTGGGGCGAGCTGTGGGCCGCGCACGGCCAAAGCGCCGAGAACAACTTCGACACCACGGGCAATTACGCGACCGACGCGTCGTGGAAGACCGTCGACCCGAACCCGAACATCTCCACGAAGATCGACCTCCGCCTGCTCAACGAGGACTGGTGGCGCGAGTACTTCGGGCCCGCGGTGACGCCGGAGTACATCGAGAACGGGGTGCGGCTGCGGAAGTTCCAGAACGGCGCGGCCTTCTGGAACCCTTCACTGGGGCCGAAGAACATCCTGTACCCGATCCTGACCAAGTACTGGTCCATGGGCGGGCACAAGGCCCCCGCCAACCTGCCCATCGTCGACAACCTCTTCCTCCCGGACGGGGTCGGCCGGGCGACCCATCTCGAAAGCGGCCGGTCCATCTATTGGAGTCCCAGCACGGATTCGCGGCTGATCTTCGGTGCCATCCGCGAACTCTGGGAAAAGATGGGCTGGGAACGAAGCTGGCTCGGCTATCCCATCTCCGACGAGATGGACGTCCCGGGTGAACCCGGGAAGCGCCGGAGCATGTTCCAGTTCGGCAACATCGATCACACCGCCCAGAAGGGCGCGTGGGCGTACGCCAGGTGACACCGGTGGCCTCGCCGGGAAACCGGCGAGGCCCCCTTTCCTTTTCCGGGAAACGAAGACTTCTGGGGGTTCAGATGTCAAAACCCAAACACGCGCTGAGAGCGCTCGTCCTCTTTTTGGTCCTGACCGTTTTCGCCGGGCTGATCCAGCCCGGTTCCGCGTCGGCCGACGATCCACCACCCGTCACCCCGCCACCGACGTCGCCCGCACGGCCGATGCCGGAAGACCCGTACCGCAACTGGGACGGACAGGCGGGCGTCCCCTCCCTCGTCGGCGAACCGTTCGTCCGTCAGATCGTCGCCGACTACGTGGAACTGGCGGAGGAGCCGGAAGTCCGCGAAGCCGCCGCGGCCGCGTTGGCCGCCGGAACCGCCGCCGCGCTGGAGGAATTCCTCGAACAAGGTCTCGACGCTGCCAAGGCCCGCGCCGCGGCACGCGTGGCCGAGACCGCGAGGCAGAACCGGGCCACGATCCAGGCGATGACGGGCACCGGCGGGCCGATCTTCAAGGCCGAGGTCCAGCGGGTGCTGGCGGGTACCGACACCGATCGCGAGCAGTTCCTGGCCTACGGCAAGGAGATCGCGCAGGAACGGGACACGCAGATCTCCGCCGGGACGCAGGCCAGGGCCGACCAGCTGCGCGCACGGGTCACCACCCTGCTCGGCGTCGCCGGGCACCACGTGAAGACCGCGGCGCAGGCCGCGCTCGACGCCGGTGACGCCGCGATCGCCGAATTCCTCAACACCGGCTACCTGGCCGCCGCGCGGCGCGACGCCGAAGATCGCGACAAGCAGATCCGTGACCTGGAGGCCGCCGAACGCGCGGCCGACCAGCTGAGCGATCTCGCCCGGCGGTCCGCCAGGGCGATGACCGCGCGCGGACAGCTCGTGGTGGCGCACGGCGACGCGCTGCGGGCGCTGCAGCGGGTGGCCAACGCGATGGTGCAGGCGGGCAACGAAGCCCGTAAGGCCAAGCAGATCCTCGACGCCAACGACGCGGCGGGGAATCATCCGGCGGATTCGTTCACCCTCGTCAAGGCCGAAGCCGCGCGTCAGGTGGCCAACGCCCGCACCGCGTCGACCGACGCCGTCGGTGCCGCCGAACGAGCGGGTGTCCAGGCCGCCGAACTCATCGCCGCGGGGCTGCCTTACGGCACGCAGTGGGGCGACATGGCCCGGGGAATGGCCGCGGCCGCCCAGGGTGCCGTGCACGCTTCGGAGACCGCGCAGCACGCGATCGACGCCACCGAGGCGACCGATCAGGCCCGCAACGCGCAGGAACGGGCGGAGCGGCACGCGGAACAGGCACGTCAGTGGGGCCTGCACGCCGAACAGCACGCGCAGGCCGCCAAGACGGTCGCCGATGCCGCCGCCGCGCAGGCCGCGGCGGCCAAGGACGCCGCCGTCCGCGCCAAGTCCGCTCGCGAACAGGCGGAAGCCGCGGCCGAGGCGGCCAGGGCGGCCGCGGACCGGACCCGCGGGCACCGGGAGGAGGCGCAACGCCAGCGGGACAGGGCGAAGAGCGCCCGGCAGGTCGCCGAGGCGGAACGCGTCAACGCGGCCAACGCTCGGCAGCGTGCCGACCAGGCCGCGGCGGAAGCGCGACGGCAGCGCGGTGAGGCCCAGCGTCAGGCCGGAGTCGCCGAGGACGCCAACCAGCGGGCGCAGCACCAAGAACGGCTCGCGGGCGACGCCGAACAGCGGGCGGTCACCGAGGAAGGCAACGCACGGACCGCCCGTGACAACGCCTACGCGGCCGAGCAGCGGAAGCAGGCGGCCCAGGCCAAGGCGGACGCGCTCACGGCGGCCGAGGCGGCGGCACGGGGGACGACGGCCGAGGGCGACGCGCGCAGGGCGGCCGACTCGGCCCGGGCCGAGGCAGGACAGGCCACCACGGCGGCTTCCGCGGCACGGGACGCGGCCAACCGGGCGACCGGGGCGGCCGTGGTCGCCAGGGAAGCGGCGACCGAGTCGACCCGGGCCGCGGCACGGGCACGCGCGGCCGCGCAGGAGGCCAAGGCAGCCGCCGCGGCCTCGAACAGGGCAGCGGGTCAGGCCGAGTCTTCGGCCGCGGAAACGCACCAGCACGCGACCCGGGCCAACGTCAAAGCCAGCGAAGCGACCCTGGAAGAGACCAAGGCGGCCGAGGCCGCGCGTTCGGCCGTCCAGCTGGCCGAACAGGCGTCCCAGGAGGCGATGCGGTCGCTTATGGCGGCGGAGCGGACCCGTGCCGAGGCCGACGCGGCCTTCAACGAGTCGGTTTCGGCGGCCACGCAGGCGTCCGTCGCGCTCCGGGCGTCCACGGCGGCGAGCTCTTCGTCGGCGGCCATCACCGATCCGGCGAACACCGCGATCAGGGTCGTCGCGCCGTACGCGGGCACGGACATCGACGCGGACTTCGTCATCCTGGTCGCGAGCCAGGCCAGGGCGGTCGGCGCCGAGCAGGCGAGGGCGGCGCGAGAACGGGCCGCCGAGGCCCAGCTGGCCGCCGAACGCGCCGCGGACGCGGCCAGGCGGGCGGCGGACGCGGTGAAACCCGCCTTCGAAGCCGCGGCACGGGCGGCGTCGTCGGCCGCCGCGGCGGCGAATTCCGCCGCGGAGGCACAGGAAGCGGCGGCACGCGCGGCGGCCGAAGGGGCCTTGGCCCGAGCGGCGGGCGAACGGGCGAACGCGTCCGACGCCGCCGCCAGGGCCGACGCGCAGACCGCCAGGGCCGCCGCCAACGAGGCGAACGCCGACGCGGCCATCGCCGGCCGGAGCGCGGCAGCGGCCGAGAGGGAGGCCCAGGCCGCCCGTGACGCCGCGGGCCGGGCCGAGACCGACGCCCGGCTGGCCAGGGAAGCGGCGACGGACGCCGAAAGGTCAGCGGCCGAAGCCAGGGACGCCGCCGACCGTGCGGAGGAGCACGCCCGCAACGCCGCCGCGGCGGCCGAGAGGGCGCGGCAGAGCGCGACCGAGGCCCAGCAGGCCGCGGACCGCGCCGAAGAACGGCAACGTCAAGAAGAGGAGGAAGCACGGCGCAAGGCGGCCGAGGCGTCCGGGCAGCTCCCGGACCTGACGCCGGAAGAAGCCGCGATGCTTTCGACGTCCGAATTCGGGCGCATGCTCCTGGACGAATACCGGCAGGCGAGGGACAAGGCCCAGAGCGGCGGCGGGGTCCTCGAATTCCTCGTCGAGATCGGCGCCGAAGTGCTGCTGGAGGTCATCGGCTGGCGCGACGCGGAAAGGTGCTTCGGCGACGGCAACATCGAAGCCTGCATCTGGACCGTGCTCAACGTGGCGTCGGTGGTCGCGGTGTTCCTGAAACTGCCGAAGGTGGCTTCGGCGGTCGTGAAGATCATCGACAACATCAAGAAGTTCGTGAGCAAGTCCGCGCTCTTCAGCAAGGTCGTGGAGAAGGTCACGCCGATCTTCAAGACCATCCGCAAATGGTGCAAGCGGCTCTCCCAAGCTCCTCTTGCCGCGGCGAAAACCGCGGACCTACCGGACTTCACCTGCGGGCTCGTCGATTACGACAGTGGCGGGATGTCGTCCATCGCGATGGACGCGCGGATCGGGTCCGGCTTCGGGATCGGGCACAACATCGCGGTCGCCTATCTGGAAGGCTGGACCAACCCCGACGGCAAGTACCCGAACTACGTGATCGGTTACAGCGACGGCGATGACCGGCACTCCGAGAAGGACATCGTCGAGAAGGTACGGGCCAAGGGAAAGGATCCGAAGAACATCAAGGCCCTGTACTCCGAACGAAAGCCGTGCCCCGACTGCGACCGGGATTGGGTGCCCGAAATGGGGGACGATCTCGTGGTTTCCTTCTCGGTGGACTGGACCAAGGACAAGGTGCTCAATTCGGCGTACAAGACGATCCTGCAGGGCTACATGCGGGCCGCCTACCGGAAACGCGGCATCCACTTCCCCGGCGCGCTGATCGCCGAGACCAAGGAGGAACGCGTGCTCGTGGGTGCCGGATGACGTCGCCGCGACGGGTCTCCCCCGCCGACCAGGAACGGCTGCTCGCGCTGGGCGGCCGGACCGCGGCCGTCCTGCGGGAGGCGGGTTTCCGCGTGATCGCCGAACCGGACCTCTCCGGCCTCAGCGACGAGGGCGGCGCGGCGATCGACGTGGACCTCTTCGGAGGAGCCGGCGGCGTCTACGTGAACTGGCTGATGAACGTCGCCTGGCAGGAGGAGGTCTACCGGCACCTGACGGCCGGGGAGATCGAGCATCCGAGGGTGCGTCAGCTGAACGCGGCACACGCGGCGGTGAGGGCGGCGCTCACCGCGGTCCTCTCCGCCGCGGGCCTCACCGTGGTACCGAGCGAGGACGACATGCGGCCGTTGGAGCTGCGGGTCGTCGGCTGACGCCGGTGTGACTGGTCCGTGAAGGCCTCCTTGAGGGACTCTGGGTCCCTCAAGGAGGCCTTCACGGACCTCGCGGCAGACCATGGCAAGACGAAGGGCGCTTTCCCCGCATCGCATGCGGGGAAAGCGCCCTTGGTCGCGTGTAACGAGGGGAAAGTCCCCTTCAGCGGCGGTCCGCTAGTGCCCGGAGGTGATCTCCTTGCGCTCCTGCGAGGGCTCGCCGCCGATGTCGTCGACCTTGCCGTTGCCGTTGCCGTTGCCGTGCCCGTTGGACCGGGCGCGCTCCAGCGCGGCCGTCTCCTCGACCGGGTCCGGAGACCAGGTCGAACCCGCGACGGGGTGTCCGGCCGAGCCGAGCTTGTTCATCTTCTTCGGCACCGACGCGCCCTGGTACTCGAGCGGCAGCGGGTGGCCGTGGTCGTCCACCGGGCCGAGCGGCTGGTGGATTTCGATGAACTCACCGTGCGGCAGGCGCTTGATGATGCCGGTTTCGACACCGTGCTCCAGCACCTCGCGGTCGGCCCGCTGGAGACCCAGGCAGATCCGGTAGGTGATGTAGTACGCGATCGGCGGTGCGAGCAGCACACCGATCCGGCCCGCCCACGTCGTCGCGTTCAGCGAGATGTCGAAGGCGAACGCGATGATGTCGTTGAAGCCCGACAGCATGATGACCGCGAAGAACGTCAGGGCCATGATGCCGAGCGAGGTCCGGACCGGGACGTCGCGCGGACGCTGCAGCAGGTTGTGGTGCGCGGTGTCCTTGGACAGCTTTCGCTCGATCCAGGGATACATCACCAGCAAGCCGATCAGCAGTGGCATCCCGACCGCGCCGGGGAAGAACACCGCCGGGACCGTGTAGTTCCCCAGGTAGAGCTCCCACGCGGGCCAGATCCGCAGCATGCCGTCGGCCCAGGCCATGTACCAGTCGGGCTGCGAACCCGCCGAGACCTGCGCCGCGTTGTACGGGCCGATGTTCCAGATCGGGTTGATCTGGAAGAGGCCCGACATCAGCGCGATGATGCCGGTGACCAGCGCGAAGAACGCACCGCCCTTGAGCGCGAAGACCGGCATGATGCGGACGCCGACGACGTTGGTCTCCTTGCGGCGCACGCCGGGGAACTGCGTGTGCTTCTGGTACCAGACCAGCGCGAGGTGCGCGCCGACGAGGGCGAGCATGATGCCCGGCAGCAGCAGGATGTGGATCGTGTAGAGGCGCGGGATGATCTCGTTGCCGGGGAACTCCCCGCCGAACAGCGCCCAGTGGATCCAGGTGCCCATGACCGGCACCGAGAGCACGATGCCCGACAGGGTCGCGCGGATACCGGTACCGGAGAGCAGGTCGTCCGGGAGCGAGTAGCCGAAGAAGCCCTCGAACATGCCCAGGACCAGCAGCAGCGCGCCGATGACCCAGTTCGCCTCACGCGGACGGCGGAACGCTCCGGTGAAGAAGATCCGGAACATGTGCACCATCATCGACGCGACGAAGATCAGCGCGGCCCAGTGGTGCAGCTGGCGGACGAACAGACCGCCGCGGACGTCGAACGAGATGTCGAGCGTGGTCGCGAAGGCCCGCGACATCTCGACGCCCTGAAGACCGGTGTAGCTGCCGTTGTAGACGACCTCCTCCATGGAGGGGTCGAAGAACAGCGTGAGGTACACACCCGACAGCAGCAGGATGATGAAGCTGTAGAGCGCGATCTCGCCCAGGAGGAAGGACCAGTGGGTCGGGAACACCTTGTTGATCTGGTGCCGCATGCCCTTGGCCAGGTGATACCGGTCGTCGGCCCACTTGGCACCCGCACCCGCGGCCTTCTCGACCGGGTTCGTCCCCTTCGTCGGGGTGGTGAGTGAACTCATGACTTACGCTCCCAAAAGGCCGGTCCGACGGCCTCGTTGAAGTCTCCGCGCGCGATCAGGAAGCCCTCTTTGTCCACTGTAATCGGAAGCTGGGCCAACGGCCGCGTCGCCGGACCGAAAATCGGCTTGGCGTAGTGGAGCGCGTCGAACTGCGACTGGTGACAGGGGCAGAGGATGCGGTTGGTCCGCTGCTCGTACAGGGAGGTCGGGCAGCCCACGTGGCTGCAGATCTTCGTGTACGCGTAGTAGTCACCGAAGTTGTAATCCTCCTGGTTCGCCCGCTTGACGACCTTGGCGGCGTCGGTGGGGCGGAGGCGGATCAGCATGACGGGATTGTCGACCCGCTTGAAGGCGGCGGACAGCGCGTGCTCGTCCTCCCGCTCCGACTCGCGGAACGGGAACACCGTCTCCATGGCACCCGCGTCGAGGTCCTCGACCCTGACGAGGGAGACCTCGTGCGGACGGCCGGTGTTGCGGCGCAGGTAGACGACCTCGTCCGGGAAGTTCTTCTTCCAGCCCGAGTGCCACAGCGAGTCGCGGCCTTCGGTGTCCTTCCAGGGGTCCTTGATGAAGGACGCCACCGGCAGGGCCGCGACGGCCAGGCCGAGCACACCGGCACCGGCGCCCGCGGACCGCTTGATCAGCGACCGGCGCGCGATGGTGCTGTGGCTGCCCGAGTGGGCCAGCTGGGCGAGGATGGTGGCCTTGTCGACCTCTTTCGATCCGCCGTCGCCGCGCTCCTGCACCGCGACCTCGGCCGGGATGAACTTCTTGGTGTAGAGGACCGCGCCGATGCCGATGCTGAGCACGGCGAGGCCGAGGGTGATCCCGAGCAGCGGCGTGTACAGCGTGTACTTGGTGTAGCCGGTCGTACCCGGCTCCTTGTACTCGAACCAGTGCGGCCACGCGATGAGGACCACGAACGCGAGACCGGCGATCGCGGCCAGCACGAACCACAGCGCGACAGCGCGCTCGGCGCGCTTCTCCGCCCGCGTCCCCTCGACCGGCCACGGAGTCGGGTACTCGACGATCTCGACACCGTCGAGCGCGGTACCCAGCTTCACCAGCTGGTCACGATCCATGTCCGCCAACTCCGCCTCTGTCGGCGGCTTCGGCCCTTCGGCGCTCATGCCTTCGATCCAATCCACAACGTCACGCCGATCAGCGCGGCGATCCCGACGATCCACGCGATCGCGCCCTCCGAGGCCGGGCCAATACCGCCGAGCGAGCTACCGCCGGGTGAGTTGTTCCCGTTACTCACGGACTTCACGAACGCGATGATGTCCTTCTTCTCCTCCGGCGACAGCTGCCGGTCGGAGAACTTGGGCATGTTCTGCGGCCCGGTGAGCATCGCGGTGTAGATCTGCTCTTCCGTGGCCGGGTCCAGGTTCGGGGCGAACTTGCCCGACGAGAGCGCGCCGCCGCGGCCGGTGAAGCCGTGGCAAGAGGCGCAGTTGAGGCGGAAGAGCTCGCTGCCGCGCGCGACGTCCTCGCCGCGCAGCGCGTCACCCTTCTCGGTGGGACGCTGCGCGCCGCCGCCGTTGGCCTGGATGTAGGCGCCCAGCGCGTTGATCTCGGCCTCGGACAGCTTCGGCGGCTTGCGGATCGCCTGCGCCTCCTGGCGCACCGCGGGCATGCGGCCGGTCGAGGTCTGGAAGTACACGGCCGCGTCGCCGATGCCGATGAGGCTCGGGCCACGGTCGGGGACGCCTTCGAGCTTCGGCCCGTGACATTCGATACACGTGTTGTTGTAGAGCTTCTCGCCCTCGCGCAGGAGGGCGGACTCGCCCTGCGCCTGCGCGGTCTGCGGCTCCGGAGCGAAAACGGCGTACAGGCCGCCCACGCTCAGCAGCGCGATCCCGAGCGCCAGCGCGCCGGCGAACCGCTTGCGCGCCTTCGAGCGCTTGCGGAAGCGGCGCTCCGTCTTGTCCTTGCTGGAGGTCATCTTGCGGCAACCCTTGCTGTCAGTTCAGGCCGATAGGTCGTGGTGGCGGCTTCGATCACGGAAGGATGTAGATCACCGCGAACAGGCCCACCCACACGATGTCGACGAAGTGCCAGTAGTACGACACGACGATCGCCGAGGTGGCCTGGGCCGGGGTGAACTTGCTCAGCTTGGTGCGGATGAGCAGGTACACGAACGCGATGAGCCCGCCGATGACGTGCAGGCCGTGGAACCCGGTCGCGAGGAAGAAGACCGTGCCGAACGGGCCGGACGGGATCGTCATCCCCTCTTCGATCAGGTGGAGGTACTCGTAACCCTGGCCGCCGACGAAGATCGCGCCCATGATCAACGTGATGATGTACCAGCGGCGGAGGCCGAAGACGTCACCCTTTTCGGCGGCGAACACGCCGAACTGGCAAGTGAACGAAGACGCCACGAGGATCACCGTGAACGGGATCGCCAGCGCGATGTTCAACTCGAAGGGCTCACCGTGCAGCGGCGGCGGCCACTGGCCGGTCGCGTTCTGCGCCTTCACGGTGAAGAACATGGCGAACAGTCCGGCGAAGAACATCAGTTCGCTGGACAGCCACACGATGGTGCCGACACTGACCATGTTCGGCCGGTTCAGCGAGTGGACCCGCTGGCTGATGGTGGGAGCTGCCGTTGTCACGCGTCGCATTATGTCCTCTCACGCACGGGGCCCGCCGGGTGGGTCCACGGCAAGTCGCGTGCGTGTCGGGTCACATCTGAACGAAAGAGGGAACCGGGCTACTCATGGGTTTACTAGATCGGCTTCGTGACCTGGTCAAGAAGCCGAACCTCCCAGGTCTGACGGTCGACACGCCCGGCGTGGAGATCGTCGCGGAGGCCTTCGATCCGGCCGAGGCGGACTCTTCGGTGCTCGCGAGATCACCCGCTTGGGTCGCCGAAGCACCCGCGATCCTGCGCCACCACTTGAAACTTCCGCCCGAAAAGGTGGCGGAGGCGACCTCGATCCTCGCCCAGGACGGCTGGGAGCTGCGGGAACAGGGGCCGGACGGCGGCTTCACGCTGACGCACGCGGTGCGCGTCCAGACCCTCGACGCGCTGCATTGCGCGCAGGAACGGTCGCGGATGGCGGGCCTCGCGCAGCGGCTCGGCGGGGACTCTCTGGGCTGGGACGCGCTCCAGCCGTCGGGTGCGTCACGTGATGTCGGTCATGACGGATAACATCGCGGGGTCGACATGACTAGACGAGGCGGAGGCGCGCTCATGGGCGAGCAGGCGATGCGGATCCTGGTGTTCAGCCACAAGGCGGAGGTGCGCGAGGCGATCATCAACGCCGTCGGCCGCAGGCCCGCCGCCGACCTCGGCCGGGTGGACTACACCGAGGCGTCCGGCATCTCCGAGGTCCTCGTCGAGATGGACGCGGGCAACGTGGACCTGGCCATCCTCGACGGCGAGGCACAGCCGACCGGCGGCATCGGGCTGACCCGTCAGCTCAAGAACGAGATCGAGGATTGTCCGCCGATCGTGGTTTCGGTGCGGCGCAAGGACGACCGCTGGCTGGCGACCTGGTCGCAGGCCGACGCGGTGCTGGTCCACCCGCTCGACCCGCTGACCGCCGCGGAAACGGTCGCCGACGTACTGCGCGCCCGCCGGGTGCCAGTCGTGCACGGCTGAGCCGATGAGCGCGGCCGCCAAGACCTGGCCGTCCCTGCTCAACCAGCTCATCGCGCGCGCGGACCTGTCCGCAGAGGACACCGCGTGGGCGATGGACCAGATCATGAGCGGGGCGGCGACGCCCTCCCAGATCGCCGGATTCGCCGTCGCGCTGCGCGCGAAGGGCGAGACACCGGCGGAGATCTCCGGCATGGCCGACGCCATGCTGGCGCACGCCAAACGGGTGACCATCGACAGGCCGTCGGTGGACATCGTCGGCACCGGTGGCGACCGGTCCAACTCGGTCAACATCTCCACCATGGCCACGGTGGTGACGGCCGCGGCCGGCGCCCCGGTGGCCAAGCACGGCAACCGGAGCGCCTCGTCGAAGTCCGGCGCCGCCGACGTGCTGGAGGAACTGGGCGTCACCATCGACCTGCCGCCCGAAACGGTGCAGCGCAGCGTGAACGAACTGGGCATCGGCTTCTGCTTCGCGCCGAAGTTCCACCCCGCCCTGCGCCACGCCGGCCCGACGCGCGGTGAACTCGGCGTGCCCACGACGTTCAACCTGCTGGGCCCGCTGACCAACCCCGCGCAGCCGCGCAGTTCACTGATCGGCTGCGCCTACGAGGACAAGACCCGTGTGCTGGCCGAGGTGTTCGCGCGGCGCGGGATGACCGTGCTGCTCGTCCGCGGCGACGACGGGCTCGACGAGATCACCACCACGACCACCAGTTCGGTGTGGGTGGTCACCGGCGGCGAGATCACCGAGCGGACCTTCGACCCTTCGGCGCTGGGCATCGCGCGAGCGACCGCGGAGGACCTGCGCGGCGGCGACGCGGCGCACAACGCCGAGGTGTTCCGCCAGGTGATGGCCGGGAAACCCGGGCCGGTGCGGGACGCGGTCCTGCTCAACGCGGCGGCCGCGCTGGCGGCCTTCACCGGGTTCTCGGGTTCGCTGGAAGACGACCTCGCCGCGGGCCTGGCGCGCGCGGCCTCCGCCATCGACTCGGGTGCGGCCGCCGACCTGCTGAACCGGTGGATCGCCTTCGCTTAGCCCCTACTTCCCCTTGCAAGTGTCATGAAAGGGGCTTTCAGGACGAAAAGTATCCTGAAAGCCCCTTTCATGACATCCGGGCGCGCCCCTTAAGAAGCGGTGCTGAACCGCGCCCGGTAAGCCGAGGGAGTCAGTCCCGTGGCCCGCCGGAGCTGGGTCCGCAGGTTCGCCGCGGTGCCGAAACCCGAGGCCCGCGCCACCCGGTCCAGCCGCTGCTCCCCGCGCTCGATCAGCCGGCACGCCAGCGCGATCCGTTCCGTCGTGAGCCACGCCAGCGGCGTCGTCCCCAGTTCGGCCCGGAACCGCCGGTGCAGCGTCGCCTGGCTGGCGGCCGCCCGCGTGGCGAGGTCGGCGACGGTGAGCGGCCGGTCCAGTCGCTCCCGCGCCCATTCGAGTACCGGCGCCAGTGAGGTGTCCGCCACCGACGGCACCGGGCGTTCGACGAACTGCCGCTGACCACCGTCCCGGTGCCCGGCGAACACCAGCCGCCTGCTCACGGCGTTGGCGATCTCGGCGCCGTGGTCGCGGCTGATCAGGTGCAGGCCCAGATCGAGCGCGGCCGCGCTGCCCGCCGCGGTCAGGACGTCGCCGTCGTCGACGAACAGGACATCCGGCTCCAGTCGTACTTCGGGGAACTGCGCCCGGAACTGCCGGGCCCATCGCCAGTGTGTCGTCGCGCGCCGTCCGTCCAGGACGCCCGCCTGCGCGAGGGTGAAGGCGCCGGTGCAAAAGCTCACCAGCCGGGCACCCCGCGCGGCCGCGTCGCGGATGGCCGTCAGCACCGCTTCCCGCGCCGGGCTCTCCGGATCGGGCCGGTTGGGCACGATCACCGTGTCGGCGGACTCCACGGCGTCGAGCCCGGCGACCCCGGTGAGGGTGAACATCCCCAGGTGCATCCGCACGGACGGCTCGGCGGCGCACAACCTGAAGCCGTACCAGCGCCGATCCAGTTCCGGCCGTCGCAGGCCGAAGAGCTCGGTCGCGACGCCCAGTTCGAAGGGATTGGACCCCTCGTCGACCAGGACGGCGACCTCGTGCGAGAAATCATGCGACATATGCGATTCCTAGCACTCACCCCCCGGGCGGTCCAGCGGCCAGGATCGGTTCATGAGCAAGCAGCCGATCGATCTGGGAACCGCGCTGGCCGGATTCGACGAGATCTGGAGCCCGCGGATCGTCGCCCACGTCAACGACTACGACGTCCGCCTCGCCAAGGTCGCGGGCGAGCACGTCTGGCACGTCCACGAGAACACCGACGAGTTCTTCCTCGTCCTCGACGGGACGCTGGACATCGCGTTGCGCGAGGAGGGCGGCGAGCGCGTCGTGACCCTGCCCCGTGGTTCGGTGTTCGTCGTGCCGCGCGGCACGTATCACAAGCCGTCCTCTGTGGACGGTGCCTCGCTGTTGCTGTTCGAACCGACCGGGACGCTGTCGGTCGGCGACAAGCACGACGAGGTGCCGGACCACGTCACGGTCACCGTCGGACAGGAAATCTCCTTCTAGCCGACGGAAAAAGTCCTGCGGTAGGCGCTCGGACTGGTGCCGCGGAGCTTGCCGAACTGGTGCCGCAGCGCCGCGGCGGAGGCGTATCCGCAGGCGACCGCGATGTCCTCAATGGACAGACGGCCTTCTTCGAGCAACGATTGCGCGCGATCGAGACGGCGTTCGGTGAGCCAGCGGTGCGGGGTCGTCCCGGTGGCCGCCGAGAACCGGCGCAAGAAGGTTCGCTCCCCCAAACCGCTGCGGCGGGCGAGTTCCGCGACGGTGAACGGCTGATCCAGCCGCCGCTCGATCCATTCGAGCGCTTCGGCGAGCACGGTGTCGGCCGGCGCGGCGGTCTCGGGTACCGGCGCCTGCACGAACTGCGCCTGCCCGCCGACCCGGTGCGGCGCCGCGACCATCCGCCTGGCCAGCGCGGTGGCCGCGGCGACACCGCGCAGTTCGCGCACCAGATGCAGGCACAGGTCGACGGCGGCGACGGTCCCGGCGCTGGTGAGAACGCCGCCGTCATCGACGTACAACGCCTTCGGGTCGACCTTCGCCGTCGGGAAGCGCGTCCGGAACTCCTGCTCGTAGACCCAGTGCACGGTGCAGTTGCGCCCGTCGAGAAGCCCCGCGTAGCCGAGCGAGAAGACGCCCGCGCAGAAGCCCGCGACCCAGGCACCCCGGCTCGCCGCCTCGCGCAGGACCTCGAGGACCGGCTCCGGCGGGCTGGCGCTGCGCGGCGCGCAGGTCGGGACGATCAGCAGATCGGCGGACGCCGCGAAGTCCAGGCTCTCCAGCCCGTCCAGTCCGAATCCGGACCAGCTCAGGACGTTCTCGCCGCCGGGCGAGCAGACCGCGAAGTCCCAGCCCTCGATGCCGTCGGCGCTGCGATCGGTGCCGAAGACCTCGCACGCGACGCCGAGTTCGAACGGCGACACCTGGTCGGCCAGCACCACCGCGACCTTCTTCACGTCCATCGACGCAGTGTGTCACAAGTTTTGCGGTCGATGTCATCTCTGACACTGGTTGGGAGTGCGCACGAGGGCGAGAGTGGTCGCCATGACCAAGAACAACCCCCTGCTCCAGTGGACGGCCGCGATGGCCCTCTCCGGCACGATCGGTGCCGTCGTCCTCGAAAGCGGCGCCGACGCGCCCGCCGTGGCGTTCGCGAGGAGCCTGGTCGGCGGCCTGCTGCTCCTGGTGTGGAGCGCCGCCCGAGGCTGGCTCCGCCCGTGGACCCTCACCCGGCGCGAACTGCTGCTCGCCATCCTCGGCGGGCTGTTCCTGGTCGGGAACTGGGTGCTGCTGTTCGCTTCGTACGCGCTGTCGTCGATCTCCGTCAGCACCGTCGTCTACCACACGCAACCGCTGATGCTGGTCGGTCTCGCCGCGGCGTTCCTCGGCGAGAAGATGGCGAAGAGCCAGCTGGTCCGGGCGCTGATCGCGTTCGGCGGCGTGACGCTCATCTCGCTGTCCGCGCACGGCGCCGACGGCAAGCCCGTACAGCTGTCGGGAATCGCGCTCGCCCTCGGCGCGGCCGCGCTCTACGCCGGCGCCTCGTTCGTCGCGAAGCAGCTCAAGCATTTGCGCCCGCACGTCCTCGCGGCCGTCCAGCTCGTGACCGGCACGATCGTGCTCGCACCCGCGCTGCTGATCACGCCGCTGCCGACGGACACCTCGGGGTTGCTGTGGCTGGTCCTGCTGGGGACCGTGCACACCGCGCTGATGTACGTCCTGATGTACGCGAGCATCGGCAAGCTGCCGACCACGACGGTGGCCTTGCTGTCCTACGTGTATCCGGTGGTCGCCGTGGTGGTGGACATCCTCGCCTACGGGCACCGGCCGACGTGGCCGGAGGGTGTGGGGATGCTGGCCGTCCTGGCGGCCGCCCTGGCACCGAAGAAGGCGGCCAAGCCCGCATCGGGGCCCGAAGAGAGGGAGGCTGCGGTGACCGGCCGGTCCGCTTGAAGTACGTGATGGCCCCCTTCCTTGCGTCTAGCGCAAGGAAGGGGGCCATCACGTACTTGGGGAAGGTGTGAAGGTCGCGTTTCCTCCGCTGAGCCGAGGGAAGGGGCTTTCCCGCGCGGCCCGCTGTGGCTGCTGGTACGGGTGGGGCGAAGGTGGCGAACGCCTCTCAAAACCCGTACGAAGGCCGCGCTCGGGGTGTCATGAAAGGGGCTTTCAGGACAGAATTTGTCCTGAAAGCCCCTTTCATGACACCCCGGAAGGCGCTCCCACCGGTCACGAGGATCCAAGCGAAGCGGCAGCCCCAACCCGCCCGCGTTTAGTCCTCTAAATGCGAAAGCGGCGCCCCGGTCCACAGACCAGGGCGCCGCTTTCGCGAAGCAGTAAAGACTCAGTCGTGATTCGGACCGGTGTGGTACTCGAACACCAGCCCGCCGATCGCGACGATCACCAGGCCCAGCGCGATGATCAGCAGCCAGACGTGGAAGAACGCGAGCGCGACGCCGGTCAGCGCGGCGGCCGCCGCGAGACCGATCGGCCAGTAGCTGCCGGGGCTGAAGAAGCCCAGCTCACCGGCACCGTCGCTGATCTCGGCGTCTTCCCGGTCCTCCGGCCGCGGCTCGATCCGCCGCGCCACGAACTGCAGGTAGCTCCCGGCCAGGAAGGCCAGGCCACCGGTGAGGATCAGGGCCACCACACCGACCGGCTCGACGCCGTCCCGGGTCATCGTTCCGGTCATGTACGCGTAGATACCCGCCACGACGACGGAGAAGACCGCGACGAGGAAGAAAATCCGTCCTTCGACCTTCATGGACGTTGCCTCACTCCTGTTTCGGGCTCGAACAGCCGGGTCAGTTGGACGCGACCCGCGCGGTGCGGTCGGTGTTGAACGGGGTGGTGGTGACGGCGTAGGGCGAGCACAGTTCGCCACAGTTCATCGCCGTCAGCGCCTCGGAGGCCGTGTTCGGCTTGCCGCTCTTCGGGTTCACCGTGCCGCGAAGCTGGATGTACTGCGCGTACTTGTCCGCCGACAGCGCCCTGACCTCGAAGTTCATCCCCGAGTGGTAGGTGCCGCACAGTTCGGCGCAGCGGCCGACGAACGAACCTTCCTTGTCGATCGAGTTCTGGAAGGTGAAGTCCTGGTTGTTCTTCTCCGGGTCCGGCATGACGTCCCGCTTGAAGTGGAACTCCGGCACCCAGAACGAGTGGATGACGTCCGCCGACCGCAGGTTGTACTGGATCGTCTTCTTCGTCGGCAGGACGAGCAGCGGGATCTCGGTCGAGCTGCCGACCGTGGTGATCTCGGGGTCGTCGTGGTTCTTGGAGTCGCTCTTGTACTTGAACTCCCAGTTCCACTGGAACGCGACGATGTCGACCGTGACGTCCGGGTTCTCCGTCTCGGCGAGCACGCGGTTCTCGGTGGTCGCGGTGAAGAAGAACAGCACGCAGACCATGATCGTCGGGACGACGACCGTGAAGATCTCCAGCGGGATGTTGTACTGGAACTGACGGGGCAGTTCCTCTTCCGCGCCGTCGGCGGTCTTCTTCTTGCGGTGGAAGATCGCGGTCCAGAAGATCAGCGCCCAGACGATGACACCGACGATCAGGGCGGCGACGACCGTCCACGTCCACAGGGTGCGCATGTCGTGCGCCTGCGGGGTCACCCCGACCGGCCAGCCGAAGCGGAGGATCTCGTCCCCGGAACAGCCCGTCGCGGTCAGCAACACCAGCGCGGCGAGCGCGGCGACGCGACCAGCTCGCTTTACCGGCTTGCGCTCTGGATTTCCCACTGCGCCTTGCCCTTTCACCCAGAGCCTCCTCGACCGATCTTTGTGACAGGGCGGAGCCTAGCCGAGTTACGGCGCCGTGCTGACCAAGGGGTAACCCCAACACGCGTATCCCCCACCACATCCGGGTGTACGCACGCACGGGCATACTGGGCCCTTCTCCCCCGCTCGGCCAACAAGAGGTGTGTGAACTAGACGTGTGCGGCCTGCTTGGACTGATCTGTTCGACCGAAGCCGACGCGGCAGGCGCCCGTGAGGCCGTCGACGCGGCGATGCGCTGCCAGCGGCACCGCGGCCCCGACGAGCACGACACCTGGGCCGACGCCGAGGTGGTCTACGGCTTCAACCGGCTGGCCTTCATCGACGTCGACCACTCCCACCAGCCGCTGATCTGGGGGCCGCCGGAGGCCCCCGAGCGCTACACGCTGAACTTCAACGGCGAGATCTACAACTACCGCGAGCTGCGCGACGAGCTGGCTTCCGAACACGGTGCGAAATTCGCCACAGAGGGTGACGGCGAGGCGATCGTCGCGGCGTACCACTACCTCGGCGACGACGCGGTGAAGAAGCTGCGCGGCATGTTCGCCTTCATGATCTGGGACTCCCAGGAGAAGGTCGTCTTCGGCGCGCGCGACCCGTTCGGCATCAAGCCGCTGTACTACGCCGCCGGCCCCGGCAAGGTCGCCTTCTCGAGTGAGAAGAAGAGCCTGCTGGAGCTTTCGAGCGTCCTAGGTGTCGAGGACGAGCTGGACCGGACGGCGTTGCAGCACTACCTGGTGTTGCAGTACGTGCCGGAGCCCGAGTCGATGCACTCCGGGATCCGCCGGGTCGAGTCCGGCACGTCGTTCCGGGTGGTTCCCGGCGGCGAGGTGGAGTTCACCCGCTACTTCCACCCGCAGTTCAGCGCGAAGCCGGTCAACGGCCAGGCCGAGGCCGACGCGCTGTACGAGCGCATCGCCGACGTGATGCGCGACTCGGTCGGCAAGCACATGATCTCCGACCCGGACGTCACGGTCGGCGCGTTCCTCTCCGGCGGAATCGACTCCACCGCGACCGCGACGCTGGCCAAGGAGCACAACCCGAACCTGATCGCGTTCACCACCGGGTTCGAACGCGAGGGTTACTCCGAGGTCGACGTGGCCGCCGAGACGGCCGCCGCGATCGGGGTCGAGCACGTGGTCCGCACGGTGTCGCCGGACGAGATGATGGAGGCGCTGCCGCTCATCGTCTGGTACCTCGACGACCCGGTGGCCGACCCGGCGCTCGTGCCGCTGTGGTTCATCGCCCGCGAAGCCCGTAAGCACGTCAAGGCGGTGCTGTCCGGCGAAGGCGCCGACGAGCTCTTCGGCGGCTACACGATCTACAACGAGCCGATTTCGCTCGCGCCGTTCGAGAAGATCCCCGGCGGGATGCGGAAGATCATCGGCAAGGTCTCCACGAAGATCCCCGAGGGCACCCGCGGCAAGGACCTGCTGCGGCGCGGGGCGCTGCCGCTGGAGGACCGCTACTACGGCAACGCGCGCAACTTCCGCGACGACCAGCTCCGCAAGGTGCTGCGCACGTACGAGGAAGGTGTCGGCTTCAAGGACGTCACCGCGCCTTGGTACAAGATCTCCGAGGGCTGGGACCCGGTCGCGCGGATGCAGCACGTGGACTTCTACACCTGGCTGCGCGGCGACATCCTGGTCAAGGCCGACAAGGTCACCATGGCGAACTCGCTGGAACTGCGCGTGCCGTTCCTGGACGCCGAGGTGTTCAAGGTCGCCGCGAGCATCCCGCTCGACCAGAAGCTCGCGCACGGCACCACGAAGTACGCGCTGCGCCAGGGGCTGGCGAAGATCATCCCGGCGCACGTGCTGAACCGGCGCAAGCTCGGCTTCCCGGTGCCGATCCGGCTGTGGCTGCGCAACGAGATGTACGACTGGGCCAAGGGCATCATCGCGGACTCGCAGACCGACGCGCTGCTCGACAAGAAGGCCGTCCTGGCGCTGCTCGACGAGCACAAGGCCGGTCAGCTCGACCGGAGCCGTCAGCTGTGGGCGCTGCTGGTGTTCATGCTGTGGCACGGGATCTTCATCGAGAACCGCATCAAGCCCGAGGTGCCGGAACCCGTCTACCCGGTGAAGCTCTAGTCACGACTCGCCATGCCGGCCTTCACCGTTCACCCGGTGGAGGCCAGCATGGGGTCATGGACTTCGTCCTCGTTCACGGCACGACGCAGAGCCCCGCGGGCTGGGACCGCGTGGCCAAGCTGCTCACCGCCGCCGGGCACCGCGCGATCGCGGTGGACCTGCTGACCTCGCGAGAGCTGCCGGTCGACGGCTACGCCCAGCACGCGCGGGACCAGTACGACGGCGAGCGGCCGGTCGTGGTGGCCCATTCCGGTGCCGGAGTGCTGCTCCCCGCGATCGCCGAGGCGCTCGACGCGCGGGCGATGGTGTGGGTCGCCGCCTACATCCCCGATTTCGCGGGCGGGAAGAGCCTGCGGGACGAGGTTCAGGCCCTGTTCGCCCCGGAATGGATCGGGGTGGATCCGACCGCGGATCCCGCGAAGGCGTCGGAGTTCCTCTTCCACGACTGCGACCCCGAGACCGAACACCTGGCGTTGGACACCTTGCGGCTGTTCAATCCCGCCGTCCTCGCGGCACATCCCGCCGGTCCCGCGCCGGAGATCCCGTCGACGGTGATCGTCCCCGCCCGCGACCGCACGCTGAAGCCGGAGTGGATGCGCGCTGCCGCCAGGGACCGGCTCGGGGTCACCGCGATCGAGATCGACGCGGGGCACTGTCCTCACGTCTCCCGGCCCGCCGAACTGGCCGGGATTTTGACCGGTTCAAGGCGTTAGCCCTCGCAGGGACGCGGTGAGCCAGGCGTCGTACCAGGCCATGAAGGTCGGCACGGGGCCGAGGTCGATCGCCTTGCCCGGGCGAGGGCTACCTGAAAAGGGAGTGGGGCGGGCATCCAGCCCCACTCGTCCATGTCCCACAGCGTCCCCGCCAGTTCGCCGGTGGTGACCAGCATCGTGAACCCGGTGCAGCCTTGCTCACTGATGGCGATACAGCCGGGCAGATCGGACCTCACCTCGATGCCCTTGAACCAGTCGTGAGCGGAGTCGGACTGCCAGTCCTGCAACTCCTGATGAACCCGGTGGGCGTCCGCCCTGGTGAACGGGAACTCTCCGGCGAGCTTCATGTCCTCGGCCCAGTCCCGCAGTTCTGCCATGGTCAACAGGCCGTGATAGGGCCCGGCACCGGCACCGACCCGGATCAGGAAGTCGCGATAGTCGCCCTGGATCTCGACGCCGAGCTCGGCCTCGACGGCCGCGATCTCGGCTTCGTCCTGTGGCCGGCTGCAGTACAGGTGGGTGTAGGCGCCGAAGACCACGAACTCGTCGTACTTGCGCAGATGCAGAAGAGACTCGGGGAGGTCTTCCTCGATCGCACGCAGGCGGGCGAGTTTCACCGCGAGGTCGGTGGTGTTCACGCGGAACAGTGTGGTGGAGACCGCACGGACCAGGCGAACCTTTAAAGCTGACGGGGCCCTTCCCCGCGTCTAACGCGGTCAAGGGCCCCTTCGTCGCATCACATGAGGGGAAAGTCCCCTTCAGCTCACCGGCAGTTCGGCTACACCGGCAGGATCGCCGCGATCTCCTCGGCGGACTCCGGGCCGAAGGCCTCCTTGAGGCGGCCCAGGACGTCGGCGCGGTCGAAGGCCCACTCCTGCGTGCCCACGGTCTCCAGCACCAGGACGGCGATCAGCGAGCCCAGCTGCGCCGCGCGCTCCAGGCTCAGGCCGCCGTCGATACCGGCGATGAACCCGGCGCGGAAGCCGTCGCCGACGCCGGTCGGGTCGACCTTGCCGCGCTCCGGGACGGCGCCGATCTGCAGCGCGAGGCCGTCCTTGCCGATGATCTCGACGCCCTTTTCCCCGAGCGTCGTGATCCGCATGCCGACGCGGTCGAGGACGTCGGCCTCGGTCCAGCCGGTCTTCTGGAGCAGCAGTTCCCATTCGTAGTCGTTGCTGAACAGGTACTTCGCGCCCTCGACGAAGGCGCGCACCTGCGCGCCGTCCATCCGGGCGAGCTGCTGCGAGGGGTCGACGGCGAAGGTGTAGCCGCGCTGGCGGCACTCCTCGGCGTGCCGGACCATGCCTTCGGGGTCGTCCGGGCTGATCAGCACGAGCGACAGCTCACCGGCGTGCGCGGCGACCGGCTCCAGTTCGATGTTGCGGGATTCGGCCATCGCGCCCGCGTAGAAGGTGGCGATCTGGCAGAGGTCCTCGTCGGTGGTGCAGACGAAGCGGGCGGTGTGCGCGACCTCGGACACCAGCACGCCGGCGGTGTCGACGCCGTGCCGTTCGAGCCACGAGCGGTAGTCGGCGAAGTCGGAGCCCACCGCGCCGACCAGGATCGGGCTCTTGCCCAGCACACCGAGGCCGAAGGCGATGTTCGCGCCGATACCGCCACGCCGGACGACGAGGTCGTCCGCCAGGAAGCTCAGGGACACACGGTGCAGTTGCTCGGCGACGAGCTGCTCGGCGAACCTGCCCGGGAAGTGCATGAGGTGGTCGGTTGCGATACTGCCGGATACTGCGATCCTGGCGCTGTCTGCCACCGGTTCTCCTTGATCGGTCGGCCCCGCCGAAACGAGGACGGCTAAGTTACCCGCAGGTCATGCCCCATACGGGCTGCTTCAGGCACGGCCATGAACACTACCGGTTGGTAGTGGTGTCCTACTGCAACGTCAGTCATTAACTTGTCGTTCGTGACCACTTCCGCGTATCACCTCGAGCCGGAATCGATCGGCGAACTCATCGCCGACTGTGCCGGTATCCCGTCGTCCCTCCAGGCCGAGAACCTGCCGCTGCCCCGGCAGATCGCTCCGCCCTGGACCGTGGACGAGCGGTGCCTGGCCCAGGTCGCCGATCTGGACGCCTACGTCTGATCCCGCTGAGGGTATTCAGAAGCTGTGGGCATGAAGAAGGGCCGCGACCTGGGTGAGGTTCGCGGCCCTTCTTCATGCACGACGTGCGTCAGTGGAAGCTGTCGCCGCAGGCGCAGCTGCCCGTCGCGTTGGGGTTGTCGATCGTGAAGCCCTGCTTCTCGATCGAGTCGACGAAGTCGATCACGGCGGTCGACACGTACGGCGCGCTCATCCGGTCGACGGCGACGCGAAGCCCGTCGAAGTCACGGAACAGGTCACCGTCGAGCGTCCGCTCGTCGAAGAACAGCTGGTAGCGCAGGCCCGCGCACCCACCGGGCTGGACGGCGATGCGCAGGTGCATGTCGTCACGGCCCTCCTGCTCGAGCAGGGCCTTCGCCTTGACGGCGGCGGCGTCGGTCAACGTGACGCCGTGGGTCTCCTCGGCGGTTTCGGCCTGAGCTGCGGCTGCCTGCTCAGCGGTCGTCATGGTTCTCCCTCTGGTCGAACTCGCTGCGGGTACTCGTCTTGCACATGGTCCAACACGTCGGAGTCCCGATCTGTTCCCCTCCATGGTGACATATCGCTCGGCCTGGTGCGTGACACCGTGACGCCTGCAACTACCCTGGTGAGGTGAGGTTCCTGCGCCGTAGCACCACAGACTCCGCCACGACCGACACCGAGACCCTCGACAACGAGGCCGTCGATGTCCAGGCCAAGGCGTACACGCCCGGAAAGGGCAAGGCCACGCCCAAGCGGCGTGAGGCCGAGGCCAAGCGCCGCGGCCCGGTGGCGCCCCCGCCGACCACCATGCGGGAGGCGATGAAGCGCAACAAGGAACTCCGCAAGTCGGCGAAGTCCGATCCGGAGTACAAGGCGAAGCAGCGCAACGCCGCCAAGGAACGCCGCGAGAAGATGATGGCGGGCGACGACAAGTACCTGCTCCCCCGCGACCGCGGCCCGGTCAAGGCCTACGTGCGCGACCTGGTCGACTCGCGGCGCAACCTGCTCGGTCTCTTCATGCCACTCGCGATCCTGGTGTTCGTCGCCCTGCTGGTGCCGTACCCGGACGTCCAGCGCTACGCGACGCTCCTGTGCACCGTGATGCTGCTCGGCATGATCGTCGAGGGCGTCCTCAGCGGCCGCCGGATCTCCAAGATGGTCCGGCTGAAGTTCCCCGGCGAGACGGTCAAGGGCACGTCGATCGGCTGGTACTCCTTCATCCGCGCGAGCCAGATCCGCAAGCTGCGCGTCCCCAAGCCGCGGGTCAAGCCCGGCGACAAGGTCTGAGCAGGCGAAACCCGGGTCGTTAGCCAGGCTAACGGCCTGGGGTAGAGTCGCGCCCATGGAGTTTCGACGACTGGGCCGCAGCGGCCTCAATGTCAGTGAGATCGCGTACGGCAACTGGCTCACCCACGGGTCCCAGGTCGAAGAGGACCAGGCGCACGCCTGCATCAAGGCGGCGCTCAACGTCGGCATCACCACCTTCGACACCGCCGACGCCTACGCGAACACGGCAGCCGAATCGGTTCTCGGCCGCGGTCTGAAGGGCCTGCGGCGCGAAAGCCTGGAGATCTTCACCAAGGTCTACTGGCCGACCGGCCCGAAGGGTCCCAACGACCAGGGGCTCGGCCGCAAGCACGTAATCGAGTCGGCGAACGCTTCGCTGAAGCGGCTCGGCACCGACTACGTCGACCTGTACCAGGCGCACCGCTTCGACCGGACCGTCCCGCTCGAAGAGACCTTCCTCGCCTTCGCCGACCTCGTCCGCCAGGGCAAGGTGCTCTACGTCGGCGTCTCGGAGTGGACCGCCGAGCAGATCACCCAGGGCGCCGCGATCGCGCGTGAACTGAAGGTGCCGCTCATCTCGAACCAGCCGCAGTACAACGCGCTGTGGCGGGTCATCGAGGCGCAGGTCGTCCCGGCGTCCGAGCGCGAGGGCCTCAGCCAGATCGTCTGGTCGCCGATCGCGCAGGGTGTGCTCACCGGCAAGTACAAGCCCGGTCAGCCGTTGCCCGCGGGCTCCCGCGCGACGGACGAGAAGGGCGGCGCCAACATGGTCGCCCGCTTCCTCAACGACGACGTCCTCGAGCGCGTCCAGCGGCTGCAGCCGATCGCGGACAAGGCGGGCCTGTCGCTGGCCCAGCTGGCCGTGGCTTGGGTGCTTCAGAACCCGAACGTCGCTTCGGCGATCATCGGCGCTTCGCGGCCGGAGCAGGTGCACGAGAACGTGAAGGCGGCCGGCGTGAAGCTGGACGCGGATCTGCTGACCGCGATCGACGAGGCGCTCGACGGCGTCGTCGAGACCGACCCGACGCTGACCCGCAGCCCCTGACGCACCGCAAGTAGTCGACTAATCAGGGAAGAGTCTCCCGCAATTAGTCGACTACTTGCTTCAGTCTCCGTGTACCCGTGACTGGTACGCCATCTGACCGTCGAGATCGAGGGCGTCGCCGGGGGCGCGCAGGGGGTCGATTCCCAAGCCCCGCAACAACCTGCTCGCACCGGCGACCCGGTCACCCGTCCGGCCGTCGAGCCGCTCCGGCCGGTGACCCCGCTGGATCAGCAGGCCCTCGACGTCGTCGATCAACCGGTACGGGTCGTAGACCTGCTGTTCAGGCATGGCCACCGCCGGGAACCCAGGTCTTCCCGGTGATCCTCTCGTAGACCTCGGTGTAGCGCTTGCGGGTCGCCTCGACGATCTCGTCCGGGATGGCGGGGCCGGGCGGCGTCTTGTCCCAGCCGGTGCTCGCGGACCAGTCGCGGACGAACTGCTTGTCGAACGCGTGCTGCGTCCGGCCAGGCTCGTAGTCGTCGGCGGGCCAGAAACGCGACGAGTCGGACGTGAGGACCTCGTCCCCGAGCGTCAGCACACCGTCGGCGTCGAAACCGAATTCGATCTTGGTGTCGGCGATGATGATGCCGGTCTTCGCGGCGTGCTCCGCGCCTTTGGTATAGACCTCGAGCGTCAGGTCTCGGATGCGGTCCGCGGTCTCCTTGCCGATGTCGTTCACGACGTCGGCGAAGGTCATGAACTCGTCGTGGCCGGTGTCGGAGATCTTCGTGGTGGGCGTGAAGATCGGCTCGGGCAGTTTGTCGGCCTCGACGAGACCGGCGGGCAGTTCGACGCCCGAAACCTTGCCGTCACGCTGGTACTCGCGCATACCGAGACCGGTGAGATAACCGCGCGCGATGCATTCGACCTGGATCATCTTCAGCGGTTTGCACCGCATGGCGCGGCCCGCGAATTCGGCGGGGACGTCCGTCGTGGAGACGACGTGGTTCGGCACGACGTCGGCCATCTTTTCGAACCACCAGGCGGAAAGCTGGTTCAGCAGCGCGCCCTTGTCCGGAATCGGGGTCGGCAGCGAGACGTCGTAGACCGAAACACGATCCGACGCGACGAGCAGAATGTCGCCGTCGATTTCGTAAAGGTCCCGTACCTTACCCGCGTGAATGTGCTTCATGCCCCGTCCTCGATGTTGTATTCGTAGAAAACCCAGTGGTCCGGCAACGCCGCTGATTCGCCGTACTCGAGCACGTCGCCCTCCGCGGAGAGAAACCTGTTACGGCTCAACAAGATCGCCGAACCTTCGGCCACGCCGAGTTCCGCCGCGTCCTCGGCACCCGCCAGCCCCGCGGCGTGCTGAGTCTGCGTCGACGCGAGAACCCGGCCAGTCCGGTCCGCGACGTATTTCACCGTGCCTTCGACGATCCGCACCGGCTCGAACAGCAGCGGCGCTTTGACCGCGACAGCACCTTCGAACCACGAGACCGACGTCGACACCGGCTGTTCCTGTCCCGTGTACGTGGTCCGGCGCCGCCGGATCACGGGAGAGCCCTCTTCGATGCCGAGCGCGCCCGCCACCCGGTCCGGCGCCGGGACGAGCCCGGCCTCACGGATTTTCGCGTAGTGGCCCGGTGGATAGACCTTGCCGGTTCGCGCGATCGAGATCGTCCGATCGTGCGCGGAGCGGTGGAGCGATCTGGTCTGCACCACTGTCCCGATCCCGCGTACCGCGCGCACCAGACCCTCGGCCCGGAGCGTCGAGAGCACCTTCATCGCGGTCGCCATCGCGACGTTCCAGTTTCTGGCGATCTCACGCGCGGACGGGACCGCGTCACCTTCCTTGAGCCTGCCCGAAACGATGTCGTCGCGGATGTTTCCCGCGATCTGGAGGTATGGCGGTTCGGGTCGGTCGACGGCGGGCAAGGTGACTCCTCACAAGGTCGCGCGGTGCGCACAAGCGTTCTAGCACACCAATGGGCGAGCACCAAGGATCCTGCTCACACCCCATTATTACGTACTAGTACACATTCTGGACGGTGCTCTAGTACACCTGTTACTCTCCGCAGAGTTCCCGAAACCCGTTGGGGGGCTCGATGAACCATCTGAGCATCGACGAACTGCTCGAAGAGCTTCGAAGACGCCGGTGGGTCGTCTACATCTTCGGTCCCCGGGAGGAACCGGAGGTGTGTGCCGCGGTGTTCCAGTGGGACACCTGTGCCGATGTCCTCGTCCTCCGCGGTGAGGAACGAGCCTCCGCTTTCCGGGTCACCACCCTCCCCGACACGGACGTCTTCCGTCCGGCGCTCGTCTCATGGCAGTACCACTCGACGGCCGACTGGACCCTGCGCGCGGTGCTCACCATCCCCGCGCCCGGCGACGCCGCCGCGCCGATCCAACTGCTGCAACCACATCCGGACTGCGTGATCCCGATGGAAGCACGCCAGCCGGTCACCATCCTGCCCGCCAACGGGACCCCCAAGCCCGACCAGGGAGATCCCTAACCGTGGCCGATCACCTGCTCGGCGACAACGAGGTCGTGCGGGTAGGTGATCTTGAGGTTCTCCGCGCTGCCCGGAACCCACCGCACCGGCAGCGCGGAGAACCTTTCCATGCACGAAGACGTGTCCGTACCGACGAAACCCTCGCGCTCGGCCGTTTCGTACGCCTCGAGCAACGGGGCGGCGCGGAAACCCTGCGGCGTCTGCACCCGGATCGCGCCGGGCAGCGCGCCGGACACGGTGTCGCCGTCCACGCGCACGATGTCGTCGGCCGCGACCCCCGGCACCGCTCCCCCGTACCGCCGCGTGTCGGCGAGGACGTCCGCGATCAGTTCCGGCGTGACGAGCGGACGGGCCGCGTCGTGCAGCAGTACCGCGTCGATCTCGCCGCTCTCGATGCGGGAAGTCAAGTGGCGCAAGGCGTTCAGCTCCGAACCCTGACGCGTCGCACCGCCGTGCACGAGTTCGACTTCACCCGGATGCGAGGCGAGTACCTCTTGCGCGAGTTCGGTGTCCTGTGGCCGGATGACCAGCACGAGCACGTCGATCCCGGGCACGCGGGCGAACGCGCCGAGCGACCACGCGACCACGCGCCTGCCCGCCACCGGCAGGTACACCTTGTTGAGCTTGGCGCCGACCCGGGTGCCCGCTCCGCTCGCGAGCACCACCCCGGCGGCCTTCGTCTGAGCCACAGGCAACTCTGGCACAGGCAAGTCGGTAGGTTGGGTCCGGCCACCGAAGTGATCCGAAGGGGCAGGGCGTTGGAAGACGAAATCCTCGAGTTCGCCGAAGTCGAGCAGCCAGACGAACACGCGCGCTCGGCGGCGATCGCCCTGCACTCGAAACTGATCAAACCCGCCGGGTCGCTGGGCAGGCTCGAAGAACTGGGCGTGTGGGTCGCGGCCTGCCAGGGCCAGTCGCCGCCGCGGCCGTTCACGCGGCCCAGGGTCGTGGTGTTCGCCGGAGACCACGGCGTCGCGGCCAAGGGTGTTTCGGCCTACCCGGGCGAGGTCACCGCGCAACTCGTCGGCAGCATGCTGACCGGCGGCGCGGCCATCAACGTGCTGGCCGCTTCGGCGGGCGCGAGCGTCCGGGTCGTCGACATGGCCGTCGACACCGACGCCCCCGCCACCCGGTCGATCGGCGAGTACAAGGTGCGGCGCGGGTCCGGCTCGATCGACGTCGAGGACGCGCTGACCGACGAAGAGGCGCGTGCCGCCGTCCGCGCGGGCAGGGCGATCGCCGACGCCGAGGTCGACGGCGGGGCCGACCTGCTCATCGCGGGCGACCTCGGGATCGGGAACAGCACCCCGGCCTCGGTGCTGATCGCGGCGCTGACCGGCAGCGAACCGGTGGCCGTCGTCGGCCGCGGTTCGGGGATCGACGACAACGCCTGGATGCGCAAGGCCGCGGCGGTCCGCGACGCGCTGCGGCGGGCGAGGACCGTGCTGGCCGACCCGGTCGCGCTGCTGCGCACCGCGGCAGGCGCCGACATCGCCGCGATGGCGGGCTTCCTCGCGCAGGCCTCGCTGCGGAAGACGCCGGTGATCCTGGACGGCCTGGTCGCCTCCGCGGCCGCGCTGGTCGCCGAGGAGCTCGTCCCCGGCGCGCGGCAGTGGTGGACCGCGGGCCAGCGCGGCGGCGAACCCGCGCACGCGCTGGCGCTGGAGCACCTCGACCTGGAGCCGATCCTGGACCTGGACGTGCGCCTCGGCGAGGGGACGGGCGCTGTCGCGGCCCTGCCACTGGTGTTCATGGCGACGCGGGTGCTCGCGGAGATGGCGACGCACGAGCAGGCCGGGGTGAGCGGTCCGCTGATCGAGGCACCGGCTTCCTGACGCTCCTCCGCCGCGGCCGCAAGTAGTCCTCTGGTTGCGGTCGGCTCGGCGTGCCGAAGTGTCATGAAAGGGGCTTTCAGGACGAAAAACGTCTTGAAAGCCCCTTTCATGACATCCGGGGCTCCACGAACCTAGCGCGGTCCGGGGTCAGCCCAGCGGGTACATCCAGCCTTCCGGAGCGGGACGGGTGCCCTCCTGGATGCCGGTCAGCGCGCCGCGCAGCTTCATCGTCAGCTCACCGGGCTGCCCGCCGGCCACAGAGAATTCGCCGCCCGCGTGCTTCACGTGCCCGACCGGCGTGATGACCGCCGCGGTCCCGCAGGCGAACACCTCGGTCAGCTCGCCGGAGGCCGCCGCCTTCTCCCACTCGTCGGTGGAGATGCGCCGCTCCTCGACCTGGTGCCCGAACGACTTCGCCAGCTCCAGCAGCGACTTGCGGGTCACGCCCGGCAGCAGCGAACCGGTCAGTTCCGGGGTCACGACGCGGGCCTCGTCACCGGAGCCGAAGACGAAGAACAGGTTCATCCCGCCCATCTCCTCGACCCAGCGCCGCTCGACCGCGTCGAGCCACACGACCTGATCGCAGCCCTTGGCCACGGCCTGCGCCTGCGCCACGAACGACGCCGCGTAGTTCCCGGCGCATTTGGCCTCGCCGGTGCCGCCGGGGACCGCGCGCACGTACTCGGTCGAGAGCCAGACGCTCACCGGCTTGACGCCGCCGGAGAAGTACGAGCCCGCGGGCGAGCCGATCAGCGCGTAGAGGTACTCGTTCGCGGGGCGGTTGACGCCGAGCCCGGCTTCGGTGGAGATCATGAAGGGCCGCAGGTACAGCGACTCGCCCGGCTTCGTCGGGACCCAGCGGCTGTCGACGGCGAGGAGTTCGCGGATCGAGTCGAGGAAGACCTCCACCGGCAGCTGCGGCATGGCGAGCCGCTCGGCCGAGTTGCGGAACCGGATCGCGTTCGCGTCGGGCCGGAACGCGGCGATGGTGCCGTCCGGCTGGCGGTACGCTTTGAGGCCTTCGAAGATCGCCTGGCCGTAGTGCAGCACGGAGGTCGCCGGGTCGAGGGTGAGGGGCGCGTACGGCCCGACCGTCGCGTCGTGCCAGCCCTGCTCGGCGCTCCATTTCACGGTCACCATGTGGTCGGTGAAATGCAGCCCGAAACCGGGTGCCGCCAGTACGTCCGCGACGCGTTCCGGGCTCGCGGGGCTCGAGTGCGGGAGGTGGGCGAACTGCGTCGTGGTCGTCATGCCTAGACGATAACGCTTGGTCGGACCCACGTTAGTCGGACGTCCGCATATCTTTACCCCACGCGATCTGTCCGTCAGGACGAACACGCGAGGGCGCTCGCCCCTAGGATGGGTGGCGTGACGGTAAACCCGATGCAGCCCGCCCACCCGGCCAAGTCCGCCACCCCCGGCCGGGCGACCGACGTCAAGACGTTCGCGACGGCGGTACTGCTGACCTTCGGCGTCGGCGTACTGATGATGGACGGCTGGGCCTTGCTGGAAAGCGGCTTCGGCGCGTTCCTCGGCCTGGTCGCCGGCGGCTTCGGCGTCTTCTGGTGGCGCCAGATCCACGGCAAGGTGTTCCCGCGCGAGCTGTCCACCAAGTCGGTGGTCATCCTCACGGTGATCAACGTCGCGCTCGTGCTGCTCCTGCTCCTCCAGGTGAGCTAGAGCAACCCGTCGGGGAGCCCGGGCGCGGGCCAGTCCGGGTCCGGCCGGAAGTCGGTCCACGTCCCGTCGAACGGGAAGCGACCGGCGTCCGCGAGCGCCCCGATCCGCTCGCCCTCGGCGCGCAGCCGACTCAGCTGTCCTGCCGTGATGCGGCCTGCGAGGACGGCTTCTTCGGCTTCGTCCTCGTCCTTCCACTGCCAGCGTCCGCCGGGCTCGACGGCGACGTCGAGGATGCCGTCGATCCGGTCCGGCCCGGACGGCGTGCGCCCCAGCGGGACCTCGAGGTTGACGTACCAGTTCAGGAAGTGGCCTTCGGCGTCGAAGAACCACCAGACCGAAGACCATTCGTCGTCGGCGATCCGGCGCAGCGTCGAGGTGTCGCGCCAGAAGTCGGGCACCCGCACCCTCGCCACCCGGAACCGCTCCTCGAGCGGTGCCTCGCGGAAGAGCCGCCCGTCGGCGAGCCTGCTGCCGACGATCGGGGTGTCCGCGGGAAGCCAGCCGAGCAGCACGGTGCCGTCGTCGGCGATGACGCGCAGCGGGTGATGCTGGCCGATCGAACCGTCCGGTCGCAGGAACCGTTCGACGACCGTGTCACCCGGGGTCCATTGGGGATCACGCACGCCTTGAACGGTACCCACGGGCGCGCACCCGCAGAACCAGTTCGGCGAGCGTTCCCACTCCCGCGAGCCCGAGGGCCACGACCGGCCCAGCGAAGGCCGCCGCGACGGCCACGATCAGTCCACAAGCGAGTGTCGCCTTCGGACGTTCCGGGGAAAGGCGCTCCCGGCCGTCGGTGAAGGCGTCCACCGCGACCGGCACCGTCGCCACCGCGACCATCACGGTCAGCACCGGCAGCAGCGAGACCGCGTCCGCCGCGGCGAGGAGTTCGCGGAACGACGTCGCCGAAAGCCCCAGCCGGACCGGTCCCAACTGGTAGAGGGCGACGGCGATGATCGCCACGGCCACGGCGCCCACCGCGGCCGCGCGGCCGGCGCCGGGACGGCGGGGCGGCAGGAACGGCAGCAGCACCAGCACCGCGAAGCCGAGACCGGGCACGGACGGCGCGTCCGGCGCGATGAACTGCGCCAGTGGCGGGATGCCGACGCAGATCGCGATCAGGGAGGCGGCCGCGACCAGCAGCAGACCGGTGACCCAGCGGGCGGCGTAGTCACCGAGGCGGACTCCCGCCAGATCGGCGACGGCAACCACGACGGCGAACACCGCGGCGGCGGCTCCCGGTGCGGTGGGAAAGAGGTACTGCCCGAACGTCGTCGCGAAGACCAGGACCAGACCCAGCCGTGAAACGGAGCCCACGATCCGCTCGGGCCGGGTGTCCCCCACCGGCGGCAGCAGTGCCTCGGCCGCGACGGCGAGCACGGCCGCGACCACGGCGGCGAGAAGAACCCAGTAGTCCGCTCCGGAGGTGCCCACCGCGAGTGCGATGAGCAGACCGCCCGCCAGCCGCACGCCGTCTCCCTTGCCGTAGATCGAGTGACCCGGTCGGCCCCGCTGTTACCCCAGGTCCGACTGTCATTAGCATGGCTCACGATCCAACCGGGCGGACGCCCGGTACCACCGCGAACGCGCGAGGAGCCAGAAGTGACCGTGCCGAAGCTTGCCCTGACCGAGAACGCCGAAGCGGCGCTTGCCAAGACGCGCGCCGACGTCGTCGTCATCGGAACCCTGCAGGGCGAGGACGGCCTGGCGCTCGCCGCCGGCTCCTCCGTTGCCGATGCCGCCTTCGACGGCAAGCTCGCCGATGTCCTCGGCACGCTCGGCGCGTCCGGCAAGGCCGACGAGGTCGTCAAGGTACCGACGCTGGGCAAGCTGTCCGCCGGTGTCGTGCTGGCCGTCGGCCTCGGCAAGGCGGGCGCGGACGGCGTCACCGCCGAGCAGGTCCGCCGGGGTGCCGGTGCCGCCGCGCGGGCGCTGAACGGGACCGAGCGCGCGTTCGTCACGCTGTCGGCGATCGACCTGCAGGCCGCCGTCGAAGGCACCGCGCTCGGCGCGTACTCCTTCACCGAGTACCGCTCCGAGAAGGGCGACGGCCCGGTCGCGAAGGTCGACTTCGTGAGCCCCGAAGAGGGCACCGCCAAGGACCACAAGGCGACGCTGAAGGCCGCCACCCTGATCGCGGAGTCGGTGATCATCGCCCGCGACCTGATCAACACCCCGCCGAACGACCTGTTCCCGGCCTCCTTCGCCGACCGCGCGAAGACCCTGGCCGAGGCGAACAACCTCGAGTTCGAGGTCCTCGACGAGAAGGCCCTCAAGCGCAAGGGCTTCGGCGGCATCCTCGGCGTCGGCGGCGGTTCCTCGCGGCAGCCGCGCCTGCTGCGCCTCGCCTACAAGCCGGCGAAGGCGTCGAAGAAGGTCGCGCTGGTCGGCAAGGGCATCACCTTCGACTCGGGCGGCATCTCGATCAAGCCCGCCGCGAACATGGACCACATGACCTCGGACATGTCGGGCGCGGCCGCCGTGCTCGCCTCCGTGGTACTGGCCGCGAAGCTGAAGTACCCGCTCGAGGTCGTCGCGCACATCCCGCTGGCGGAGAACCTGCCCTCGTCCACCGCCTACCGGCCGGGCGACGTGCTCAGCATGTACGGCGGCAAGACCGTCGAGGTGCTCAACACCGACGCCGAAGGCCGTCTCGTGCTGGCCGACGCGATCGTGCGCGCGGGCGAGGAGAACCCCGACTACCTGATCGAGACCTCGACGCTGACCGGCGCGCAGGTCGTCGCGCTGGGCAACCGCACCGCGGGCGTCATGGGCTCGGACGAGTTCCGCGACCGGGTCGCTTCGATCGCGCAGGCGACCGGTGAGGGCGGCTGGGCCATGCCGCTGCCGGAGGAGCTGCGCGCCGACCTCGACTCGCGCCTGGCCGACCTGGCCAACGTCACCGGGCACCGCTGGGGCGGCATGCTCGCCGCGGGTGTCTTCCTGCGCGAGTTCGTCGCCGACGGCCTGCCCTGGGCGCACATCGACATCGCGGGCCCGTCGTTCAACACCGCCGGGGTGTGGGGCTACACCGGCAAGGGCGGCACCGGTGTGCCGGTCCGCACCATCGCCGCGGTGCTGGCGGACATCGCCGCCAACGGCTGACGGTCGCGCTCGTTCAAGTACGTGAAGGCCCCCTTCCCTACTCTCAAGGCAGGAAAGGGGGCCTTCACTGCAGCGCCCGAGATCGTCGTCCGTCCACAAAGGACCATGTCAGGGGCGGACTATCCCATTGGATAACGTTTGCCTCATTCCCTTGGCGTGCAACGAAATACCGACGTCGGCCTGCCGTCGGCAGGCCCGGTGTGGCAAGGTCACTTCCGTGGACAGAGACGCGTATCTCGAAGGCGCGATCACGGACGTGCTCAGCGGCGACGACGCGACGCTCGACGACCGGATCGGGCACGCCGCGCTGCTGTTCGCCGCCTCCGGCGCGATGGCGGAAGCCGACAGGCTGATCACGCATTGGCACGCGCTCACCGAACGTCCCGTCACCGCGCTCGTGCCCGGCGCCGTGCAGGCCCGCGCGTGGGCGATGCTCTTCGACGCACAAGGGTCGCGGCCGGAGTGGGCGGCCGCGCTGACCCCGCTCGACCTCGACGCGGAAGAACGCGCCCACGACGCGTACCTCGCCCGCCGGGTGTCCGATCTCGACGGTCTCCTCGGCGGCTCCCCGATCGGCGAGGCCGTCTCGCACCTCGGGTCGTCGCGGCCGGATCGGTTACGCGAGGCCGTCACGCGAGGCGACGTCGACGCCTGGGCCGGGATCGCCTCGCGGCAGGCACGGCCGGACGTCGCCGTCCTCGCCGCGTCGAGGCGGCTCGCGCCGCGTCTGGTCGCGGGAGCCGACCCGCTCGGACTCGGCGAGTGGCCGGGGATGTGCGCCGGGGCGCTGGTCGCGGCGCTGTACGAGCGCTACCCGCCGGACACCGGTTCGTGGCGCGAAATGATCGCGGGCGTTCTCCGGCTGCGCGGCGGCGGCACCGCGCCCCCGGCGGCCTCGGCCCGGAACCTCGACGCGGCCGAAGCGCGCATCGGGCTCAGGCTGCCCGCCGACTACCGAGAGTTCCTGATGACCTGCGACGGCCTGCCCGCCGACGTCGTCTTCCCGCGTCTGCTCGGGACGGCGGAACTGCGCGCGGAAGGCGGGGTCGTCGTGATCGCCGACCCCGCTTCGGTGCTGCTCACCGCCGCCGGTGCCCAGTGGCGGACGGTCGAAATCGACCCGGCGCTGGGCACGACGGTGCATCCGACGTTCCGGGCCCTGCTGGAACGGCACCTACTCCTTCTGGCGCAGTCCGCCTGAACCTCGTCAGGCTTCGCCGCGCTTCTTCCGCTCGGTGTACTCACGCATCCGCTTCGGATAGCCGACCCGCGCCACCTCGTACACGGGGATCGACCGTTTGTGACCGAACTGCTGCGCCGCGTCGAGGCTCTCGATCCGGCGCCTCGTCCACTCACCATCGTGTGCGATGAGGACGACCGTGGTCTCCGTGACGTTGGTCTTGGGCTCCACGTAGGCCTCGACACCGGTCCTCGAAGAGGCCCACTCCTCAAGGTGCTTGAAGTCGTTTGAAGAGGCTTTCCGCAGCGTACCGGGCTTTTGCCCGCCTTTAGAGCGCCGGCGCAGCGAGTCGAACAGACCCACTCCGACCACCTCACTTCCCATTTGCGTCCGATGCCCATTATCCCGACCCGGGCGTGTGCTCACCGTGGCGACCCTGGTAGGCCGTGTCCCGTGGGTCACAGGACACGGCCTAGGTCGCAGGCCCGCCGCGCGTAGTGACAAGATGGCAAGTGTCCGCGCGCGCGTATACCGCGCGAAGCGGCGCCAGAGCACCACCCCTACCGCTTGCCGAGGAGTTACTGAAGTGACCGACACCTCCGCCGACCTTGTGATCCTGGGTGGCGGATCGGGCGGCTACGCCGCCGCGTTCCGCGCGGCCGAGCTGGGCCTTTCCGTCACCCTGATCGAAAAGGACAAGCTTGGCGGGACGTGCCTCCACCGAGGCTGCATCCCGACCAAGGCCCTCCTGCACGCGGCGGAGGTCGCCGACGAGACCCGCGACGCCGAGACCTTCGGTGTCAAGGCCGTGCTGGAAGGCATCGACATCGCCGGGGTCAACAAGTACAAGGACGGGATCGTCTCCCGCCTGTACAAGGGCCTGCAGGGCTTGGCCAAGGCGCACAAGGTGAACCTCGTCGAGGGCACCGGAACGTTCGTCGGCGGCACCACCGTCGAGGTCGACGGCACCCGCTACACCGGCAAGAACGTCATCCTCGCCACCGGCTCGTACTCGAAGACGCTGCCGGGCCTGGAGCTGGGCGGCCGCGTCATCGCGAGCGAGCAGGCCCTTTCGCTGGACTACATCCCGAAGAAGGTCGTCGTCCTCGGCGGTGGTGTCATCGGTGTCGAATTCGCGTCCGTCTGGGCGTCCTTCGGCGTCGACGTCACCATCGTGGAGGCGCTGCCCCGCCTGGTCCCGAACGAGGACGAGTACGCGTCCAAGCAGCTCGAGCGCGCTTTCCGCCGTCGCAAGATCGCCTTCAAGACCGGCGTCCGCTTCACCGGCGCCAAGCAGGACGACAACGGCGTCAGCGTTTCGCTGGAGTCCGGCGAGACGCTCGAAGCCGACCTGCTGCTGGTCGCCGTGGGCCGCGGCCCGAACTCGGCCGGGCACGGTTACGAGGAGGCCGGGGTCAAGATGGACCGCGGTTTCGTCCTCACCGACGACCGCCTCCGCACCAACCTGCCGAACGTCTACGCCGTCGGCGACATCGTCCCGGGTCTGCAGCTCGCGCACCGCGGCTTCCAGCAGGGCATCTTCGTCGCCGAGGAGATCGCGGGCCAGGAGCCGCGCGTGATCGACGAGAGCGGCATCCCGCGCGTCACCTACTCGCACCCCGAGGTCGCTTCGGTCGGTCTCACCGAGTCCCAGGCGAAGGAGAAGTACGGCTCCGACGTCACCACCTTCACCTACGACCTCGGCGGCAACGGCAAGAGCCAGATCCTCAAGACCTCCGGTGGGGTCAAGCTGATCAAGGCTCCGGAAGGGCCGGTCGTGGGCGTGCACATGGTGGGCGACCGCGTCGGCGAGCTGATCGGCGAAGCGCAGCTGATCTACAGCTGGGAGGCGTTCCCCGAGGACGTGGCTCCGCTCATCCACGCGCACCCCACCCAGACCGAGGCCCTCGGTGAAGCGTTCCTCGCCCTGGCGGGCAAGCCGCTGCACGTCCACAGCTGACGTCTCACCGTCGAAGAACCAGACCAAGCAAGACATATCAAGGGAGTCAGCGAACGATGGCCTACTCCGTCACGTTGCCGGAGCTCGGTGAGAGCGTCACCGAGGGCACCGTCACCCGGTGGTTGAAGCAGGAGGGCGACACCGTCGAGGTCGACGAGCCGTTGCTCGAGATCTCCACGGACAAGGTCGACACCGAGGTCCCCTCCCCGGTCGCCGGCAAGGTTGTGAAGATCAGCGCCCAGGAAGACGAGACCGTCGAGGTCGGCGGCGAACTCGCCGTCATCGACGACGGGACCGGAGGGGTGCCGGAGTCGTCCGGGTCCGCCGAGCCCGCCGCCGAAGAGGCGCAGCCGGAACCCGAGCCGGAGCCGGAGCCCGCGCAGGAGCAGGCGTCCGCGCCGTCCCAGCCGGACACCGCGCCCGCCTCCGGTGGTGAAGGCACCGAGGTGAAGCTGCCCGAGCTGGGCGAGAGCGTCACCGAGGGCACCGTCACCCGGTGGCTCAAGCAGGTCGGCGACAGCGTCGAGGTCGACGAGCCGCTGCTCGAGATCTCCACGGACAAGGTCGACACCGAGGTCCCGTCCCCGGTCGCCGGCACCGTGCTGGAGATCCGTGCCGGCGAGGACGAGACCGTCGAGGTCGGCGGCGTCCTCGCGGTGATCGGCGCGGCCGGATCCGCGCCGAAGGCCGAGGCCAAGCCCGAGCCCAAGCCGGAACCCAAGCCCGAGCCGAAGCCGGAACCCAAGCCGGAACCGAAGCCCGAGCCCAAGGCCGAAGCGGCTCCCGCGCCCGCGCCGAAGCCCGCCGAGGCACCGAAGCCCGCCGCGCAGCCCGCGGCGAGCAGCGACAACGGTTCGGACAGCTCGCCGTACGTGACGCCGCTGGTCCGCAAGCTCGCTTCCGAGCACGGCATCGACCTGTCGTCGCTGACCGGCAGCGGTGTCGGTGGCCGCATCCGCAAGCAGGACGTGCTCGCGGCCGCCGAGGCCAAGCAGAAGAAGGAAGCCCCGGCTCCCGCCGCACAGCCCGCCGCCGCGGCCCCGGCCGCGTCGACGGCACCGGCCGCTCCGCGCAAGGCCGCGGTTTCGCCGGAGCTCGCGGCACTGCGCGGCACCGTGCAGAAGGCCAGCCGGATCCGTCAGATCACCGCCATCAAGACCCGCGAGTCGCTGCAGCTTTCCGCTCAGCTCACGCAGGTCCACGAGGTGGACGTCACGAAGATCGCCAAGCTCCGCCAGCGGGCGAAGGCGGCCTTCAAGGAGCGCGAGGGCGTCAACCTGACGTTCCTGCCGTTCTTCGCGAAGGCCACCGTCGAGGCGCTCAAGCAGCACCCGAACGTCAACGCGTCCTACAACGAGGACACGAAGGAGATCACCTACCACGGTGCGGTGCACCTGGGGATCGCGGTGGACACCGAAAAGGGTCTGCTGTCGGTGGTCATCCACGACGCGGGTGAGCTCAGCCTCGCCGGTCTCGCGCACCGCATCGCCGACCTGGCTGGCCGCGCGCGTTCGGGCCAGATCAAGCCGGACGAGCTGTCGGGCGGCACCTTCACGATCACGAACATCGGCTCCAACGGCGCCCTGTTCGACACGCCGATCATCGTGCAGCCGCAGTCCGGCATGCTCGGTACCGGCGCGGTCGTGAAGCGCCCGGTCGTGATCGCGGACGCCGACGGCAACGACACGATCGCCGTCCGGTCGATGGCGTTCCTGCCGCTGACCTACGACCACCGCCTGGTGGACGGGGCCGACGCGGGCCGCTTCGTCACGACGATCAAGCAGCGTCTGGAAGAGGGCAACTTCGAGGACGAGCTCGGTCTCTGATCCTCCGGTAGTCCAGGAAGGCCCTCGTTCCGCTCCACGGGACGAGGGCCTTCCTCTTTATCCCCGCAATTCGTCCTCTGGTTGCGGTACTTGCGCACGGCACCTACCGCAACCAGAGGACTAGTTGCGGCGGTTTGACAGCCACCCAGAACTCTAGTATTCCGGAATTACGGAAAACAAGAGGGAGGGTGTCACCCATGCTGACAAGACGCCATCTGCTGGTGGGAGCCGCGGCCGGATCCGCGGCGCTGCTCCTGCCGGGGACCGCGAACGCCGCCGGACCGGATACGACGACCGGACAAGGCTGGCTCGACTGGATCACCGCGCACCGGCGCGATGTCTCCGTCCTGATCGACGACGGCGCGGGCCGCCGGGCCTCGCTGAACGCCCACGTCGACCGTGTCCTGGCCTCGTCGGTCAAGGTCGTGCATCTCAGCGCGTACGCCGCGGCCGTCGCCGAAGGCAGGCTCGATCCGGACGAACAGATCCGGGTCGGAGACTGGGACGCCCACCACCCGTTCGTCTCCGACGGCCGCGCGCACTTCCACGCGCTCAACTGGCTGGGTATCCCTTGCGACGACTACGGGATCGCCAAGGACCCCGAGCACCGCGTTCCGCTGGCGAGGCTCCCCGAAGCGATGATCTTCTTCAGCGACAACGCCGCCACCGACTACCTCCGCACCCGCCTCGGCGACCCCGCCCTCCGGTTGGCCGCGGCGCGGGGCGGCTGGAGCAGGCCCGACACCCGTTCACTCGGCGGCGAGGTCCTGATGCTGATGATGCCCGAGTACGCACCTCCGGCCGGGAGCCCGGTCGCGGTCCGGCGGGCGATGGGTGACGCGGTGGCGCGCCGGTTCGTGGCCGATCCCGCGTTCCGGGCCCAAGCGTTCGAGCGCTTCCCGGGGATGCCTGCCACCAGCGAAGCGCAGTGGCCGTTCACCAAGGGGCACGGCCGGGGTTCGGCGTCGGATCTGTTCTCGCTGCATCGCTGCTTGGCGACGGGCCGGTACCGGCCGGGTGGCACGCTGGCACGCGAGATCCTCGCGCTGCCGCTTTCGGACCGCGTCCCCGCCGGGGCGAGCGAAGTGCTCTTCAAGGGCGGGAACCTTCCTTGTTCACTGACCTTCGGGCTCTCCGTGCGATGGCCGGACGGCCGTGCCGGTACGGCGGCGGTACTGCTCACCGGTGTGAGCGACCAGGACATGCAGAACTTCCTGCCGCTTCTCGACGTCGTGCTCTCCGCGCTGTCCGCCCCGGCGGGGTTCACCGCCCTGCGGCGAGCGCTCGGCGGGCCGGAGGTATAGATAACCGGTATGAACGCTGAGCTCGCCGACCGGATCGCGGCCCTCGAAGAGCGGGTCGCCGCGCTCGAAGGACAGACCCGGGCCGAACCGCCCGCCGGGCCGGGAGGCCTGGTCGGGTATCGCGGCGAGCTCACCGATCCCGTCGAGCTGAGCTGGGCGATCAACGTCCTGCCGGGACCGATGCTGGCGCTGGAGGACGGGCCGCGGGTCGAGGTGCTCGCGGCCCTGTCCAGCACCGCACGGGTGGCACTCGTGCGGACGCTGGCGGAAAAGGGCACCCAGTCGGCGCCCGCCTTGCAGGAAGCCGCCGAACTCGGCTCCCCCGGCCAGCTCTACCACCACCTCAAGGCGCTGACCGGCGCCGGGATCGTCGAGCAGGACAAGCGGGGCAGCTATCGCCTCCGCCCCGCCGCGACGATCCCGGTGCTGGTGCTGCTCACCGCCGCGTCGGACGTGGCCGGGCAACTGCGAACCTGAGCGTGCGCCCGGATCGCGGATACGACACGATCGGATCATGCGAGTTCTGATCGCGGGTGCGAGCGGGCTGATCGGTACCTCCCTGACCAAGCGGCTCCGTGAGTCGGGGCACGAGGTGGTCCGGCTCGTGCGCCGGGAAGAGCGGGCCGCCGACGAACGCCGCTGGGATCCCCCCGCCGGGGAAATCGCCGACGGCGCGCTCGACGGCGTCGACGCCGTGGTGAACCTCGCCGGCGCGCCGCTGCTGCCCGGACGCTGGAGCGCGGCCCGCAAACAGGTCCTGCTCGACAGCCGGGTCGAACCGACGGAAGTGCTCGCCGAAGCCGTCGCCGAACACGGGATCCCGGTACTGGTCAACGCCTCCGCCGTCGGCTACTACGGTGACCCCGGTCCGTCCCTTGTGGACGAAAACAGCCCGGTGGGACGCGGTTTCCTCGCCGAACTCTGCACCGCGTGGGAAGGCGCCACCGAGACCGCGGCCACCGCGGGCGCCCGCGTCGTACGTGTCCGCACCGGGCTGGTCCTCGCCCGCAAGGGTGGACTTCTCGACGTCCTGCGGCCGCTTTTCCGGTTGGGGCTCGGCGGGAAGCTCGGCGACGGCAAGCAGTACATGCCGTGGATCTCGCTCGACGACGAGGTCGGCGCGATCGTTTTCGCGCTGGAGAACGAATCGCTGTCCGGCGCGGTGAACCTCAGCGGACCGCAGCCCGCCACGAACGCGGCGTTCACGAAGGCGCTCGGCCGGGCCGTGCACCGGCCGGCGTTCTGGCAGGTCCCCGGTTTCGCGATGAAGATCGCCCTCGGGCAGGCGGCCGAGGAGATGGCGCTGTTCGGGCAGCGCGCCCTGCCCCGCGCGCTGGAGGAGGCGGGCTACCCGTTCCGCCACCCGACCCTCGAGGACGCGCTGGCCGCCGCGACATGACCGTGCAGCGCGGTCTGTACTTCCTCGCCGGAGTCCTGCTGCTCATCGGCTTCGTCACCCTCGGGCTGCTCGTCGACGACCGGCCGCCGCCGGTGGACGTCGCCCTCGCCGACGCGTTCCGCGGGCAGTACACCCGGCCCGCCGGTCAGGTGGCCGAGCTGATCACGAACGTCCTCGGCCCGGTTCTGCCGTTCGCTCTGGGTGCCCTGCTGGTGGTGATCGCCTGGCGCAGCCGGGACCTGACCGTGTTGTGCGTCAAACTGGCCGTCGTCCTGCTGCTGTGCCGTCTGACCAGCCTGATCGCCAAACCGCTGTTCTACCGGGAACGGCCTCGCGAATTCCCCGATCTGAGTTACCCGAGCGGGCATGTCGTGGCCGTCGCCTGCACCGGGTTCGTCGCGGTGCTGTTGTGCGCGTGGACCCGCCCGCGCCTGACCCGCCTGGCGATCACGATCGCCGTCGCGGCGACGGTGGCCGGCGCGCTCTGCCGTGTCGTGCTGGGTGTGCACTGGCTGACCGACACGGCGGGATCCGTACTCGCCGTGGGCGGTGTCGGCCTGATTTCGGCGACCGGACTGGGCCTGCTGCCCCGGCCGAGGGATCCGGCGTAGTGTCGCGGACGTGAGCTCTTCGACCACGTCATGCCGTGCCACCAGCGAGCCCGTCGACGTCCGCGAGATCGGGACGATCGACTACACCGAGGCCTGGGAACTCCAGCGCCGGCACGTGACGGCCCGTGCCGACGGCGACGGCCCGGACACCATGTTGCTGCTGGAGCACCCGTCGGTCTACACCGCGGGCAAGCGCACCGAAGCCGAGGACCGGCCGACCGACGGCACCCCGGTGCTCGACGTCGACCGCGGCGGAAAGATCACCTGGCACGGGCCCGGCCAGCTGGTCGGCTACCCGATCGTCAAACTCGCCGACCCGATCGACGTCGTGCACTACGTGCGGCGTCTCGAAGAGGCCTTGATCACCGTCTGCGACCAGCTCGGCGTGCACACCGGCCGGGTCGAGGGCCGCAGCGGCGTCTGGATCCCCGCCGACGATCGCGGCGTGGAGCGGAAGATCGCCGCGATCGGCATCCGCGTCCAGCGCGGCGTGACCATGCACGGTTTCGAGCTGAACTGCAATCCCGACCTGGGCGCCTTCGACAAGATCGTCCCGTGCGGCATCCGGGACGCGGGCGTGACGTCGCTGTCGTACGAACTCGACCGCGAGGTCACCGTGGCGTCGGTCCTGCCGATGGCCCGCGAAGCCGTCCTCGCCGCGCTGGAGGGCGACCTCCCGGTGAACGACGAGCGCCGGCTGCCGCGCCCCGAAGCACCCGCCGCCCCCGGTGTCACTTTCGCCTTGCAGAACTAGTTTATGTGCCACCCTTCCCGGTAGGGCTCCGGAAACACCGGCGGCCCCACTGGGAGGAAACATGCGCAGATTCGCGCACGCCGTCGCGGTCATGGCCGCTGTCGGCGGAATGCTGGCCGCACCCGGCGTCGCGTCAGCGGCACCCCCGAGCTGCTGGACCGAGACCGACGGCTCGACCTGGGCCGCCGGCTTCTGTCCGGAGGGGTCCTACAAGGTCGTCGTCCAGTACTGCCGTCCGAACTGTCACCGGGAAGAGGGTTACCCGGCCACCAACGGCAGGCCTTCGGGGATCTCCTTCAGCCCCGGCGGCTCCATCGCCAGCGTGGACGTCGAGTACGTCTAGAAATCCGTGAAGGCCTCCTTCCCTACCTTGAGCGTAGGGAAGGAGGCCTTCACGGCATTCCGCGTCAGTCCAGCTGAGGAGCGACCTCGGAGGCGATCAGGTCGACCTGGTCCAGATCCGAGTGGTCCAGCAGCTGCAGGTAGAGCCGGGTGATCCCGGTCTTCTCCCGCCACTGCCCGATCTTCTCGACGACCTCCGACGGCGTCCCCGCGAGCCCGTTCTCACGCAGCTCGGAAACCTCACGCCCGATCACCGAAGCGCGCTTCGCCACCTCGGCCTCGTCGCGGCCCACGGCGACGACGAGCGCGACCGAGCGGAGGATCTCCTTGGGGTCGCGCCCGATCTCGCGGGCGGCGTCGTCGACCCGGCCGAACTGCTCGACCGCGAACTCCGGCCCCACGAACGGCAGGTTGAACTCGTCCGCGTAGCGAGCGGCGAGCGCCGGGGTGCGCTTCTTGCCGCCGCCACCGATGATCACCGGCGGCCGGGGTCGCTGAGCAGGCTTCGGCAGGCCGGGCGAGTCGACGAGCTTGTAGTGCTCGCCGTCGAAGGAGAAGGTCTCGCCTTCCGGCGTCTCCCACAGTCCGGTGACGACCGCGAGCTGCTCGGCGTAGCGGTCGAAGCGCTCCTTGATCGGCGGCAGGTCGAGGCCGTACGCGGTGTGCTCGTCGTCGTACCAGCCCGAGCCGATGCCGAGCTCGACGCGGCCGCCGGACATCTGGTCCACCTGCGCGACCGAGATCGCGAGCACCGAAGGGTGCCGGAAGGTGGCGGCGGTGACGAGGGTGCCCAGCCTCACCCGGCTGGTCTCACGGGCGAGACCCGCGAGGGTGATCCACGCGTCGGTCGGCCCCGGCAGACCGGTCGCCGAACCCATCTTCAGGTAGTGGTCACTGCGGAAGAAGGCGTCGTAACCCGCGTCCTCGGTGGCCTTGGCCACCCGGAGCAGGTCTTCGTAGCTGGCCCCCTGCTGGGGCTCGGTAAAGATCCTGAGGTCCACGAAGGCCACCATATAGAGGAGGCCGTCAGCTCGCTTTCCCGTGTTCGGCGGGCGGAACACGGCGGAATCCGACGAGCAGCCGCACCAGGACCTCTTCGACCTGGGCGCTGACCTTCTTCGGCTCCGGCGAACTCGCGATCTCGATCGCGGCGCTCGACAGCGCGCCGAACAGCAGCCGCGCGGTGACGTCCACCGGGACGTCGTCGACCTCGCCGACCTCGATGAGCGACTGGATCCCGGTGCGGACCAGGCCGAAACTGCACCGTTCCTCAGCCTCGCGCCACCGTTCCCAGCCCATCACCACCGGGGCCTCGTGGATCGCGATCCGCTGGTACGCCGGGTCGAGACAGCTCTGCAGGAAGCCTCGCAGCCCGGCGAGCGCCCGCTCCCACGGCGAGTCCGGGCCGTTCATGATCTTTTCGAGCCTGTCGAAGACCTGGCTCTCGACGGTGTCGAAGGCAGCCTCGAAAAGCGCCTGCTTGCCACTGAAATGGTGGTAGAGCGCGCCCTTCGTCACCCTGGCCCGCTTGGCGATCTCGTCGAGAGACGTGCCGGCGTACCCGCGTTTGGTGAACAGCTCCACGGCACTCTCGACGAGTGCCGACCGGGTGGACTCGGAATAGTCCAGCCGCCTTGACCTCATTGTCGCCACCTTCACAACTTTACGCCGCCGGCCCCGCACCATACTCATGGTATGTTGGCTGCTGTCAGGTCCGTACCGGGAGTATGCCGCAAACCTGCGGTATGAACCGGGTCACGGAGGGGAGCCCACATCATGAGCTGGAACGACTTCTACCAGCGGCGCGACATCCTCGAAGCCGCACTCCGACAGGCGGGTCACCACCCGTCCGAGGCGATTTCACTTGAAGAAATCCCTGGCGCCACCCAGTACTTCGCGACCGAAGAGGAGCTTCTGGTCGCGCTCCGGTACAAGTGGGACCAGGTGTTCGCCGGCCACCTGCGCGCCGAGATGACCGATCCGGACTACGCCGATCAGGATCTCGCGCTCGACAGGGTCGAGGCCGTCACCCGTGCCTGGAACAGCGCCACAGCCGAACACGAGACCCTCCGCGCCGTCCTCGACGCGGCCCTCGAACGGTGCCCCGCGCTGATCCCGTCCCACGAAGCCGAACTGCGCACTCTCGCGCTGACGGCGGGACTGGCCGACGGCGACGAACCGACCGGAGAGATCACCCAGGTCGGCAGCGCTTTCGCCACCCTGCTCCGGCACGGCCGTCACGCGAAGCCCGCCCGCCGCCGCAGCCCGATGGGACACCTGCTCCGGTTGCTCGCACCGAGCGCGTGATCCGGCCTGGCGGGGCCACCGCCGATGTAGTTAGGTGACCGACATGGCTGCTCACGCGCGCTGGACCGAGGCCGACATCCCTGATCAGACCGGGCGGACCTGTTTCGTCACCGGCGCGAACTCGGGACTCGGACTCCGGACCGCCGAGGTGCTCGCGGGCAAGGGGGCCCGCGTGCTGCTCGGCTGCCGGTCGCCGGAGCGCGGCGCGAAGGCGCTGGAGCAGGTCCGCTCGGCCGCGACCGGGGAAGCACCCGAGCTCGTCCGCCTGGACCTCGCCGACCTCGAGTCGGTCCGCGAAGCCGCGAAGAAGGGCCAGGAGCTGTCAGGCGGCAAGCTCGACCTCCTGGTCAACAACGCGGGCGTGATGGCGACCCCGCGCGGCCACACCAAGGACGGTTTCGAGACCCAGTTCGGCACGAACCATCTCGGGCACGCGGTGCTGACCTGGCTGCTGATGCCGTCCCTGCGCGGCGGCTCGGGAGCGCGGGTCGTGACCCTGTCGAGCGTCGCGGCGACAGGCGCGCGCATCGACGTCGCCGACCCCAACTTCGAACGCCGGATGTACAACCCGGGCTCGGCCTACGGCCAGTCGAAACTCTCCAATCAGGTGTTCGCGCTCGAACTCGACCGCAGGCTGCGCGCCGCGGGCGAGGGCGTCATCAGCGTGGCGGCGCACCCCGGCTACACGTGGACCGGCCTCGGTTCGGGGATGGCCCGCTCGTACCGCAACCCGGTGGTGCGCGCGCTCGTCGGCGCGGGCAACCGGATCGGCGAGATCTTCATCGCGCAGAACGCCCGTCAGGGCACGCTCCCGCAGCTGTTCGCGGCGACCTCCCCCGAGGTCCGGGGCGGCGATTACATCGGCCCTCGCGGGCTCGGCGGACTTCGCGGCGCCCCGGTCAAGGTGCGGCCTTTGCCCGCCGCGAGGAGCGAATCGCTCGGTGCCGCGTTGTGGGACGTGACCACCAAGTTGACGGGCGTCACCCCCGACCCCGCGTGAGCGGCGACCACTACACCGGCGAGCGTAGGGTGACGGTGTGAGTGCTGCCCCAGATGGCCGCAAGCTGTTGCGGCTCGAGGTCCGGAATTCCCAGACTCCCATCGAAAAGAAGCCGTCTTGGATCAAGACGCGCGCCCGGATGGGACCGGAGTTCACCGAACTCAAAGGCCTGGTGCGCCGCGAAGGCCTCCACACCGTCTGCGAAGAAGCCGGTTGTCCCAACATCTACGAATGCTGGGAAGACCGTGAAGCGACCTTCCTGATCGGTGGCGACCAGTGCACGCGGCGCTGCGACTTCTGCCAGATCGACACCGGCAAACCCGCCGAGCTGGACCGCACCGAGCCCCGCAAGGTCGCCGAGAGCGTCCAGGCGATGGGCCTGCGCTACTCGACGGTGACCGGCGTCGCCCGTGACGATCTCGAAGACGGCGGAGCGTGGCTGTACGCCGAAACCGTGCGCCAGATCCACGCGCTGAACCCCGGCACCGGCGTCGAGCTGCTGATCCCGGACTTCAACGCCGACCCCGACCAGCTCGCCGAAGTCTTCGGCTCGCGTCCCGAGGTGCTCGCGCACAACGTCGAGACCGTGCCGCGGATCTTCAAGCGCATCCGCCCCGGCTTCCGCTACGCGCGGTCGCTGGAAGTCATCACGCGGGCCCGTGAGGCCGGTCTGGTGACGAAGTCGAACCTGATCCTCGGCATGGGCGAGACCCCCGACGAGGTCGCGCCCGCGATGAAGGACCTGGTCGACGCCGGCTGCGAAATCCTCACGATCACCCAGTACCTGCGTCCCTCGCCGCGGCACCACCCCGTCGACCGCTGGGTCAAGCCGGAGGAGTTCGTCGAGCACTCCAACGCCGCCGAGGCCATGGGCTTCGCCGGTGTGATGGCGGGGCCGCTGGTCCGGTCCTCGTACCGCGCCGGGCGTCTCTTCGCGCAGACGAAGGCGCGCCGCGGCGAAGCGCTGTCGGAGAACCTGGCCCACCTCGCCGCCGAAGGGACCGCCGCACAGGAAGCCAGCTCGCTGCTTGCCCGGTGACTCCGGTCACCCTCACCGCGACCTCGCCACCCGAAAGGTCACGAATCAGTAATGTGACCTGGTGGCGTTGGTAACGGATCTTCTCGATTGGCTGCAGGGACTCCCCGAACCGGGACTGGTCGCGGCGACCGGCGGACTGGTGTTCGCCGAATGCACCATCGGGCTCGGCTTCATCGCGCCCGGCGAGTCGGGGCTGCTGGTCGCTGCCACGACGGCGACGTCGGTCTCCCGTTTCCTGACCCTGTGGGCGGTCGTGACGGTCTGCGCCGCGCTGGGCGACTCGCTCGGCTACGCGATCGGCAAACGCTTCGGCCCGCGCCTGCGCGAGACGAAGCTGATCCGCAAGTACGGCCTCGACGCCTGGGACAAGGCCACGGGCGTGCTCGAACGGCGAGGCGCGTGGGCGGTGTTCTTCGCCCGGTTCCTCCCGGTGATCCGCACGCTGACCCCGGCGGCGTCCGGCACCTCGGGCCTGCCGTTCCGCAAGTTCCTGCCTGCCGCCGCGGCCGGTGCGGCCTGCTGGTCGGCGATCCACATCGGCATCGGCGCCGCCCTCGGCGAGGCCGCGAAGAAGGTCGAAGGCGTGCTGAACACCGGCGGCCTGGCCATCGTCGGCGTGCTCGTCGGCGTCGCCGTGTTCTTCCTGCTGCGCTACAAGAAGAAGAAAGCGCTCGGTGTCACAGCCGAAGAAGCCACCCCGGCGAAAGTCGGCGCGGACGACTAGATTCCGGGCATGGCCGCCCTGAACCTGCCCCAGCCGATCGGTTTCGTCCTCGGCGGCGGAGGCAGCCTCGGCGCCATGCAGGTCGGGATGCTGCAGGCGCTCTCGGAAGCCGGCGTCGCCCCGGACCTCGTCGTCGGCACCTCGGTGGGTTCCCTGAACGCCGCCGTCCTCGCGCTCGGGGACGAATCGGGTGACCGGCTGAACCGGATCTGGTCGCGGATGACGCGGCACGAGGCGTTCCCCGGCGGCGTGCTCAGCCAGGTGCGGACCCTGCGGCACAGCAAGACCAACCTGTTCCCCAACACCGGGCTGTCCGCGATCGTCGACGAGCACATCGGCGAGGGCATCCGGTTCGAGGATCTCGCGCTGCCGCTGGGTGTCGTGGCGACGGATGTCGACACCGCCGAGCCACTGCTCATCCGCTCAGGGCCCGTTCTGGCGCCGCTGCTGGCCAGCTGCGCGATCCCGGGGATCTATCCGCCGGTGCCGTTCGGGGACCGCATGCTCTACGACGGCGGCCTGGTCGCCAACGTGCCGATGCGCCAGGCACTCGCGATGGGCGCGAAGTCGCTCGTCGTCCTCGACTGCGCCTTCCCCGGCAAAATGCCCGGAACCCCGCAGACCTTCGCCGAGGTGATGATGTTCACCGCGATGATCAGCATGCGGAACCAGGCCGTGCTGGAGGCTCCGATCGCCGCGGCCGAAGTGCCCGTGGTCTACGTGCCGGGACCGAAGCCGGTGCGGGTCAGCCCGCTGGACTTCAGTCACACCACGACTTTGACCGCCGAGGCCTACGACGCCGCGAAGACCTATTTGGGTGAATTGAGCGTGGATGGCCCTGGTCTTTATGGTGCGCCAGGTCTCGTCGTGGCCTGACGAGCAACCATCCGGCATCGATCACGTCTTCTTGGTCGCGTACGTTTGAAAAAGGACCTTTCCGTTTACCGAGCGACGTACTGGTTACATTTTAAAGAGAGAATTATATGTTTCCCAAGAAGACATTACTTTCGACGGCCGGAATGCTCGCCGCGATACTGCTGATCTCGGCCTGTTCGTCCTCGGGCGGGAACGGTCCCGCGAATTCGACCGGCACCGGTGCCGAATCGGGCGAAAGCCCGGTTTCGGTGACCATCGATCCGGCGGGCGGGACCGACGTCAATCCGGCGACCCCGGTGGTGGTCAAGGTCGAGCACGGCAAACTGACCGACGTCACGGTCAGCAACGCCGACAAGGGCAACCAGGTCAAGGGCGAACTGGCGGGCGACGGGCTCAGCTGGAAGACCGTCGAACCGCTCGGCTACGGCAGCACCTACAAGATCGTGGCGCACGCCCAGGGCGCCGACGGAAAGCCTGTGGAGCAGCAGAGCAGGGTGTCCACCCTGAGCCCGAAGCAGCAGGCGAACCCCAACCTGATCCCGGCGCCCTCGGCGGTCGCGTCCGGCGGGGTCGGCGTCGGGCAGCCGATCGTGTTCGCGTTCGGCCAGCCGGTGAAGAACAAGGCCGAGGTGGAGAAGAAGCTGTCGGTGGAGTCCACGCCGAAGCAGGAGGGCTCCTGGTACTGGATCGACGACAAGAACGTCCATTACCGCCCGAAGGTGTACTGGCAGCCGGGGACGACGCTCAAGGTGTCGGCGATGATCTACGGCGTCGATTTCGGCAATGGCGTCTACGGCGCGACCGACCGCACCGAAACGTACAAGGTGCACGATTCCTGGGTCGCGAAGGCCGACGGCAACACCGAGCAGATGCAGATCTTCCACAACGGCCAGCCGGCGAAATCGATGCCCATTTCCATGGGCAAGGACGCCACGCCGACGCATTTGGGCGCGCACGTCATTTCGGACAAACACGAGAATTACACGATGGACTCGTGCACCTACGGCGTCTGCCAAGGACAGCCGGGGTACTACAAGGCGAACGAGAAATGGTCGCTGCGCATCTCCAACGACGGCGAGTTCGTCCACGAGAACCCGAACAGCGTCGGCGCGCAGGGCAGCTCGAACGTGTCGCACGGCTGCATCAACCTCAACGCCGCCAACGCCCAGTGGTTCTACCAGAACATGGGGCTCGGCGACGTCGTCGAGGTGACCAACTCGGGCGGCCCGCAGCTGCCGGTGTGGGACCTCTACGGCGACTGGTCGAAGTCGTGGGCGGACTGGCAGGCGGGCAGCGCCGTCAAGTAGGGGCATGATGGGCCGGTGACCACCACCGGCCCCGATGCCGCACTGAGCAAGGCCCGCACGCTCGTGGCCGGCGCCGGCCGGATCGTCGCACTGACCGGCGCCGGGATCTCCACGGATTCGGGCATCCCCGACTTCCGGGGCCCGCAAGGCCTGTGGACCCGCGACCCGGCCGCGGAGAAGATGTCGAACCTCCAGGCATACCGAGGCAGTCGCGAAGTCCGGGAACGGACCTGGCAGGCACGGCTGGTGCACCCCGGCTGGGATGCGGTGCCGAACGCCGCGCACTACGCGCTCGAACGCCTGTCGCCGACGCACATCGTCACCCAGAACATCGACCGCCTGCATCAGAAGGCGGGTTCTCCGCCGGAGCAGGTGCTGGAACTGCACGGGACGATGTTCGAGTCCGCCTGCCTGTCCTGTGACGATCACCGGGACATGCGCGCGACCCTGGAGCGCGTCCGGGCGGGCGAAACCGATCCACCCTGTCTGGAGTGCGGCGGCATCCTGAAGTCCGCCACGATCTCGTTCGGCCAGCACCTGGATCAGACCCTGCTCCGGGCGGCGCGTGCCGTTGTCTCCGAGAGCGATCTCCTGCTGGTGGCAGGGTCTTCGCTGAGCGTGCAGCCGGCCGCTTCGCTGGTGAGTGTCGCTTCACGGGCTGGGGCCGACGTGGTGATCTTCAATGGTTCCGAGACGCCATATGACTCGATGGCGACCGCGGTCGTCCGCGGCCCGCTCGGTGAGACGCTCCCGGCCCTCACTGCTTCGGGTCACGTCTCGTGAGTGGGTCAGGATGCGGCTGACGGAAGGTCCATGATGCCGGTGGCTTGCGACCAGACACAACGCCACGTGCCGCCGGCATTCGTGTAGACGTCGGTGTGCCAGGCCTCGTGCCGCGGGATGTCCGCGCCGTCGACGGTGAGTTCGATGAAGCACCGGTAGCGGAGGACGACGACGTCGGTGCCGACGATGGCGTCCACGTCGCCGGTCAGCTCCAGTTCCCGGTAGGCGACCCGCCCGGTGGTGAGGAGATCCAGGTACTCGGCCTTCGTCCACACGGTGCCGGTCGGGTTGCACAACCGGTACTCCGCGGCGTGCAAGCGGTCGTAGGTACCGCGATCCACGTCGAGGAGACATTGGATCCGATCCTGCTCGGCCTTGATCACTTGGCCGGCCACATCGTCGGTCATCCCCGCTCCTGTTCGCTCGATCGGTTCTGGTCGACGACACGTGCGCCATCTGTGCCGGTGCCGAGTCCTTGAGCATGGCCGTCGGCTTCACGGTATCGGGGGACCAGGAGTACGTCACGTGACCGCATGAGGCCTGATCGGGTATGCAGAAAAGGGTCCAGGCCCCGGGAGAACTCGTGGTTCTCGACCGGGGCCTGGACCCTTTTCTTTCTTAATGTTAGTCCGGCGGTGTCCTACTCTCCCACAACCCTTCGGTTGCAGTACCATCGGCGCTGTCAGGCTTAGCTTCCGGGTTCGGAATGGGACCGGGCGTTTCCCTGACGCTATAACCACCGAAACACTATGAAACAACCACTTCCACCTGATATTGACTGGTGGTTGTGTGGTGTTTCAGAGCTGTAGAGTGGATGCGTAACATCTTTGTGGGCAAGTCCTCGG
>NZ_JBVILA010000025.1:0-137081 GCF_055580625.1 Amycolatopsis sp. NPDC031561
CATCCTTCTTTTTCCCCTCCCCCCCCCCCCCCCCCCCCCCCCCCCCCCCCCCCCCCCCCCCCCCCCCCCCCCCCCCCCCCCGACCAGGTGATCCGCAGCGACCCTGGTCCCGTCGACGGCGAACCAGCCGCGTTCGAACAGCTGCCAGCGCCGCAGCTCCACCCGCGATGCCTCGCCGTCCCGGCCCGTGCCGCGGTCGAGGAGCTCGGTTTCGCTCCCGCCGTCCAGCCAGACCAGCAGGGACAACGACGGCCGGATCCGCGCCCTGCCACTGGAAACGCCTTCGAGCACCAAGACGTCGGGAACGTCGAGCTCGACTTCTTCACCCGGCAGAGGGACGCCGCTGGACCAGTCCATCCGCCGGTAGCCGCCCGGCTTGCCCGCGCGCAATGGCTCCAGGACACCGGTTTCCAGCCGCGGCCACCACGAAACGGGCTCTTCCCAGGTGGCGAATTCGTCGGTACTGACCAGGGCGGCACGGATTCCGCGGCCGCCGAGGTCCGCGACGATCTTTCCGGCCAGTGTGGACTTCCCGGCTCCGGAAGGCCCGTCGATGGCGAGCACGCGAACGGCGCCCAGCCGGGGCGGGGCCGCCAGGACCGCGTCGATCAGCGTGCGCGTGCGGGGCTCACTTCGGGGAGCCCTTTGACGTTGTCGGGCGTAGCCGTCCTGGCTTCGAGCGCGGCGACACGTTCTTCCAGGTCACGCTGGGCGTCGGCGAGTTCGCAGCGGAGCAGCGCGATCTCCTCGACAGAGGTCCGGACCTCTTCCTCGAGATGCCCGACCTCGGTCGACAGGTGCAGCGCGACCAGCGCCAGCACCACACCGGCCAAGAGGAATACGAAGTTCGACGGCGTTTGGACGCCGGTTATGCGGGCCATGAAGTCGGCGGCCTGCGGAACGAGGGCGAGCACCACCACGCCGATGGCGAGGACGAGCCAAACACCCGCGTACTTCTCACGCAGTTTCCGCCGTCGCATCATCTCGAGGACGACGAACAGCACAAGACAGGCGACGACGATACTGAGAATGCGCCAGCCGGCCATGATCAGCTCCTTTTACGCCGAATCCGACGAGTCGACGGCGGGGCGGCGGCGCACCAGCGCCAGCAGCAGGGCGAGTCCGGCGCGGCCGAGGTAGACGGCCGATTTCACCGGTGAATGGCTCGGCGTCCCGCCGATCCGTTCCCGCATGATCACCGGGATTTCCTTGATCTTCAGTTCGGCACGGATCGCCATCACCAGCGATTCGACCGTGTCGCCGAGATATTCGGCCGGGTAGTACCCCGCGAAGAGTTTGATCGCCTTCGGGCCCATCGCCTTGAACCCGGAGGTCACGTCGGTGAGTTTGGTCTTCCCGAGCCGGGAGAAAACCAACGAGAGGACGACCATCGCGTATTTCCGCGGGCCGCTCGCCTTGTACGAACCCTTGCCCGCGAACCGCGAACCGATCGCGATGTCCGCGTCGTCGAGCGCGTCGAGCAGGGCGGCGACCTCGTCGGGGTCGTGCTGGCCGTCGGCGTCCACCTGGACGACGACGTCGTAGCCGCGGGCGGCCGCGTACCGGAAGCCGGTGCGCATCGCCCCGCCGACGCCGAGGTTGACCGACAGGCGGGCCACCTCCGCGCCCGCCGCACGGGCGAGCCTGGCCGTGTCGTCGGACGAACCGTCGTCCACCACCAGCACGTCCATGCCCGGCAAGGACTGCTTGACCTGGGAAATGACCGCGCCGACAGTGGCCTGCTCGTTCAGGGCAGGCATCACGATGAGTACGCGACGCGTGGTCACGGACGTACTGGACACTGGATCACTCTATCTTCTTACTGGCCGTGAGCGGTGTCGGACCCGGTGGTGGCGCCGGCGGCGACCACACCTTGCTGACCTTCGATTTCGTAAACCGACGCGTCGGGGTTGTGGAAGACGCGCTTGAAACCCGGAGTGATGTCGAGGCGCTGGAGACCCACCGCGGACTGCGCGTTGGGGGCCACCTTGCCCTTGCCGACGAGCACGTAGCGCACCTTGAGGTCGGTGAGCGCGGCGCGCACGCGCGGATCGCGGTTGATGTCGTTCAGGAACACGCTGAGCCAGCCCGCCTTGGTGGTGAACTCGGCGCCGTAGTTGGTCCACTCGACCGGCTGGGCCCCGGAAAGGGCGTACATCCACACCGAGCCGTCGGCCTTGTCGTTCATGACGCGCTCGCCCGGTACGACGTGCTTCCCGAGCCAGGCGTAGGCCTCTTCCTCGCCCTTGCTGACCGACGGGCCGTCGCTGCCGTAGTTCATCGCGAGCCGCGCGGAGTTGCGGCCGATGTAGCCGCCGCGGCTCAGCACCGTGACGACCAGCCCGATCACCAGCGCGCCCGCGATGGCCGCGGTGACCGGGTTCAGGTTCGGCTTCCGCTCGCGGATCTTGTCGGCGAACTTGCCCGACGCGGTGTGCACGAACTCGCCGAACGCGACGGCGCCCGCCAGCGGCACGAGCGCGCCGAGCCGCCAGTGGTCGTTGTAGAACGGCCCGGTCAGGGTGTGGATGAGCGGGGTCTCCAGCGAGATCGTCGCGGCGAACAGGCCGCCGAGGACGACGTACGCGCCGACCATCCAGAGCATCCGCCGGTGCCGGACCAGGAAGAACACCCCGATGATCGCCGGGATGCCGATCCACCACTGCGGGAAGGCCGCCATCGGCGAGAACGTGATGGTCTGCCCGAGCGCGCCGGACACGCTGGTCTCCGACGCCCAGTACGCGCTGGTCACGCCGCCCGCGTTGTAGAGCGCGGGCAGGACCTGCGGCACGCCGAGGATGGCCGCCATCGCGATCGTCGCCACCAGCGAGGCGGCGCTGCGGCGCCAATCGATCTTCTCGAGGCGGAACAGCACCGCGAGCAGGATCAGCAGGAAATAGACCATGATCACGAAGATCAGGCTGGTGTGCAGGCCGGCCAGCCCGGCGACGCCGACGCCGATCGCGACCGGCCCGGCGATGCCGTGCGGCTTGAGCAGCAGGCGGGCGAGCGCGAGCATCGCGGGCACGAGCGCCACGCCCGCGACGTACGGCCACAGCGGGCCACGCCACAGCGAGTCGTACGGGAACGCGGTGAACCAGGTGGACACGGCCGCGGCGGCGGCGGTCGCGAGGACCGGCATGCGCCAGGCGCGGCACATCGCCGCGACACCGAGCGGGACGGTCAGGACGACCATGAGCGCCGCCAGGTTCAGCGTCGGCATCATCGTCAGGCCGCCCTTGCCGAAGACCAGGGCGAGCAGCGCGTGATAGGTGTCCGGGTAGAAGTAGTCGGTCTGGTTCGGCAGGTTCGCGATGGTGCCGACCGTCGACGCGCGCGCGTCGCCGTGCTCGGCGATCCAGCGCACGAGGTTGCCGTGGAACGGGGCGTCCCAGCCCTGCTGGACGTTCTCCAGGGTGTGCGATCCGCGCAGGAAGGTCACCGTGCCGACGCCGAGCCCGACCAGGACACCGGCGCCGATCAGCAGGTGGTCGCGCAAAGAACGGCTCGGCGCGTCCTCTTCGTCTTCGGCCCAGTCGGGGTGACGCTTCGCGGTGAAACGGAGCACGAGGAACGAGACACCGAACCCGACGACGGACAGCAGCAGGACCCAGAGGCCGACGTTCAGCATGTTCCAGCGGATGCCGAAACCGCCGAGGATCGGGATGCCGATGGCGACGAGGCCGAAGGTCAGCAGCGGGGCCGCGGCGGCGAGGGTCCAGCCGCGCAGCCTGATCGCGGCACCGAAGACGAGCCCCGGCAGCCAGAACGCCAGCAAGACCAAAAGAACGTTCATCGAATTCGCTGTCCAACCCTATTCGGCGTTAAGAACGCCACCCCGTATCGCGGCGCGCGATGGCGCGGCCACACTATCGAGACGTTTCGGACGGCTGTGCGTTGCCCGTCCCGGGGGTGCCTCTCACCACGAACGCCATGACCACCAGGAGCCCGACGGTCGGACCGGCGGCGAGACCCACGACGGCACGCACGACGGTGTCGCCGGGGAAGAACAGCAGGACCAGCGCGGTCGCGACGACGACGGCGGCCCAGGTGATCAGCACCTTCTTGGCCTTCGCCTGCGCGACCAGGACGGCGGCGAGCAGCTGCATCGCGGCCAGCAGCACCGACGACCAGACCAGCCCGGCCATCCACCAGGCCTCGGGATCGTTCTTGGCGCCGTAGACCAGGCGGACCACCCACGGGCCGATCAGCCAGCCGATCAGCGCGCCGAGGGCCGCGAGCGCGAGCGCGGCCATCGAGCCGAGCGCGAGCAGCCTGCGCAGCCGGCGCTTGCCCTCCTCGGTGCTGGACAGGCGCACCACGGTCGGGACGGCGAGCGCCTGGACCGGCGCCATCAGCGTGAGCGGCGTCCTGGCCACGAACAGGGCCAGGAAGAGCACGCCGAGCTTGTCCTTGTCGCCGCCGGGCGCGAGCAGACTGACCAGCGCCGGATAGCCGGTGATGACGCTCGCGGTGAGCCCCGCGCCCGCGAGCAGCATGAGCATGTTCGTGACGATCGGTTTCGCGGGCTCGTCGGCGTCCAGCTTCGGGTCGACCAGGCGGGCGGCACCGCGGGCGAACAGCAGCCAGGCGAACGAGCCTGTCGCGGCGGCGATGGCGAACCAGTACAGCTGGGTGAGCCCGGCGACCACCAGCGCGCCGACCACGAGGATCCGCACGGCCGCTTCGACCAGGATCAGCCAGGAGTAGGACCGGACGTGGTCCTGGCCGATGAGCAGCCCGCGCGCGGCGAACTGGAAGGCGAACGAAAGCCCGCCCGCCAGCACGATCACGGCGAGCGCGAACTGGCCGCCGTAGACCTTGTCCGTGATCGGCGGGAGCAGGGTGACCAGCCCGACGACCACCACGGCGATCGCGCTGGTGGCGAAGGCGAGGACCGCCGGCCGTCCGGCCTTGCGGCCCTCGATCGCGGCGTGCGCGGACTGGCGCGAGATCTCCTGCTCAAGCGGGGACAGAGCGGCGCCCAGCCCCATCAACATGCCCCAGAACGACAAAAGGACAGCGTTGTCAGCCTTGGACAGCGTCCGGCCCCAGACGACGGTCAAGACATAGCCGAGCGCGATCGCGATCAGCAGGTAGACGCCGATCCGCCCGGCGGATTTCCCGGTGTCCTTGGCCAGTTTCTCGCTGCTCACCGCGGTGCTCATTTACGCAGCCGGGCACGCAGCGCCAGGAAGAGGCCGCGGAGCGCCCCCGCCCCGAATCCGGCGGCGAACACGGGCGTGAGCTGGGCGACCGCCTTGGCCTCGGCCTTGGTCGCGCCGAACTTCGTCACCGCGAACCCGGCGGCCGTCGAACCCGCGGCGGCCAGCGCGACGGCGGTCTTCGGGCGCTTCGCGGCGACACCGAGTCCGAGCACGCCGACAGCCATCGCGGCGAACAGGCCGTTGCGCGCGGGTCCGGGCGACGCGAGATACGAATCGACGAACGTGGTGCCGCGGAAATACGACTGCCCGACGAACTTCTTGAACGAATCGCGGCCGTGGTAGGTCGCGGAGAACTCCGGGGCGAGGAAGATACGGTGGCGTTCGGCGATCCAGCGCAGAACACCCGTGTCGTCACTGGCGAAACGGACGTCTTCGAAGAGCGACTCGAACGCGTTGGACGAATCCTCGAGAACGTCCTTCGGCGCGGAAAAGAATCCGGTGCCTTTCGGGAAGACGTCGAACTCTTCGATACCGAACGACATCAACCGCGGGTTCGCGCAATAACGGCGCCACGGGATCTTGACCAGACCGGCCATGAATCCCGCATACGGATTGTGTTCGGACGCGACGTTGATGTGACCGTTCCACACCGAGCGCTCGGGGTGGTCGACGAGCTGATCCCGGAGGAAGGCGAGCGAGGCGGAATCCACGATCACGCGGCTGTCGAGCAGCAGGATCTGCGTCCCGGACGCCTTCGCGATGCCCGCCCGGCGCGCCTCGAACCGCCCGCTGTTCGGCTGGGTGAGGACGGTGATGCCGTACAGCTCCTGCAGCCGGGCCAGCTTGTCGCCGGTGCCGTCGGTGCTACCGTCGTCGACCACGACGACCTCGACCGGCCAGTTCGCCGCCTGTGCCGACGCGATCAGCGCGCCAACACTGCGGTCGATCCAGTCCTGCTCGTTGTAGACCGGGATCACGACGGACAGGGCCGGGAGGAGCGAATTCGCACTCACCCCGGCGAGGCTACCTTGCGCGGCCCACCAGTATCCTTCGGGCACCGCAGACCCCGACAGAATGGCTCTTCCGGTGATTTCCTTCATTCTCGGCACCACGGCGGAACTGATCAAAATCGCGCCGGTCTACCACGGCATCCTCGAACGCGGGGTCCGGCCGAAGATCTGGTTCACCGCTCAGCACGTCGACGAGGTCTCGGACGTTCTCGCCGACCTGAACCTCCCGGAGCCCGACGTCTGGCTGGTCCCGAAGGAGAAGGCGCACAACCTGGAGTCGCCCGCGCAGGTGCCGGGCTGGGCCGCGCAGGTGCTGCGCACCGCGTGGAGCCGCCGCGCCGAGCTGAAGGCCGCGCTGGTCGAGGACGGCCGTCCCCCGCTGGTTCTGGTGCACGGCGACACCTTCACCACGCCGTACGGCTCGCTCATCGGGAAGCGGATCCTCAAGTCGCGGGTCGGGCACGTCGAGGCTGGCGCGCGGTCGGGCAGCATCATGTCGCCGCTGCCGGAGGAGCTGAACCGGAAGATCGCCGCGAAGATCGTCGACATGCACTTCGCGCCGAGCGCGCGTGAGGTGAACAACCTCCGCAACGCCCGCGGCGTCGTCGTCGACACCGAGGCGAACACCGCGATCGACGCGATGCGGCTGGCCATCAACGGGCCGCTCGACCTCGAAGGGCTACCGGAGAAGTTCGGCCTCGCCACCCTGCACCGCTTCGAGCTGGTCTCGCGCGCGGACAAGTACCGCGAGGCGCTGGAGATCCTGCGCGAGCAGAGCAAGCAGATGCCGATCCTCTACATGGCGGGCGCGCCCGAGCGCGAGAAGATCCGCGCGCTGGGCCTGGCGAACCTCTTCGACGAGAAGAACTTCATCATCCAGCCGAAGATGCGGTACCTGAAGTTCCTGCCGCTGGTCGCGCGTGCCGAGTACGTCGTCACCGACTCGGGCGGCCTGTCGGCCGAGTGCTACTACCTCGGCCTGCCGTGCGCCGTGCACCGCGAGCGCACCGAGACGCCGCAGCACCTCGGCGAGACCGTCGTGCTGACCGAGATGCGCGGGGACAAGCTGCAGAACTTCCTCGACACCTACCAGAACCGCCGCGGCGAGTCCTGGGTCGAGAAGTTCCACCCGTCGGAGATCATCGTCGACACGCTGGCGCGCCTCGGCTACTGCTGACACTTTGCGCGTGAAGGCCCCCTTCCCCCGGCTGAGCCGGGGGAAGGGGGCCTTCACGCGTTTCCGGGGTAAGTCGCGCCGGTGTCGGGCGCCGGATGTCATGAAAGGGGCTTTCAGGACGTTTTTCGTCCTGAAAGCCCCTTTCATGACATCCGAAACCGGAGAAGCCGCGCCTAGAGCGCCCGCCGCCCCGAAAGCGCGCGGCCCAGCGTCAGCTCGTCCGCGAACTCCAGGTCACCGCCCATCGGCAGCCCCGAAGCGAGCCGGGTCACCGACAGGCCGGGGAAGTCGCGGAGCATCCGCACGAGGTAAGTCGCGGTCGCCTCGCCTTCGGTGTTCGGGTCGGTCGCGATGATGATCTCGCTGATCTCCGCGCCGCCGATCCGCGCGAGCAGCTCACGCATGCGCAGCTGCTCCGGCCCGATGCCGGACAACGGGTCCAGCGCGCCGCCGAGTACGTGGTAGCGGCCCTTGAACTCGCGCGTCCGTTCGACGGCGAGCACGTCCTTCGGTTCCTCGACCACGCAGATGACCGTGAGGTCGCGGCGGGTGTCGCGGCAGATCCGGCAGGTCTCCTGCTCCGAGACGTTGCCGCAGACCTCGCAGAACTGCACGCCTTCCTTGACCTTGCCGAGCACTTCCTGCAACCGCGCGATGTCCGCGGGATCGGCCGCCAGCAGGTGGAAGGCGATCCGCTGCGCGCTTTTGGGACCGACGCCGGGCAGTCGCCCGAGCTCGTCGATCAGATCCTGGACGACACCCTCGTACAAGCTAGCCGCCGAGCCCGGGGAAGCCGCCGAGGTCCGGCATCCCGCCGCCGAGGCCGCCGGCGAGCGGGCCGAGCTTCTGTTCCGTGAGCTTCTGCGCGTTGGCCGAGGCGTCCCGCACGGCCGCGACGACCAGGTCGGACAGGGTCTCGACGTCGTCGGGGTCGACCACCTTGGGGTCGATGGCCAACGACTTGAGCTGGCTGTCGCCGGACACGGTCGCGGTGACGAGGCCGCCACCGGAGGTGCCGGTCACCTCCGTGTTGGCCAGCTCTTCCTGGGCCTCGACCAGCTTCTGCTGCATCTGCTGGGCCTGCTGCATGATCTGCGACAGGTCGAAGCCGCCACCGGGTTGCACCATGATCCGATCGGTCCTCTCCTGGAAAATCCTGTGCCGCCTACCAGCCTAGCCGTCACTCGTGTGGCACCGTTGGCGCCGTGCGACGACGGATGGGTCTTGTGGTGGCGATCGGATTGGCGCTGTTCACGGCGTGCGGCGTGGAGACCCCCGCGGCACCGCCGCCGTCTCCGGCCGCCCCGGGGACGACCACCGTCCTCACCACCCTCCCGCAGCCGAGCTCCGCGCCGAGCGTGCCGCCTTCGAGCGCGCCCCAGCCGCCTCCCGCCACGTCGCAGCCGAAGACGGGCAAGGTCGTCGTGCTGGATCCCGGTCACAACGGCGGCAACTCCGGCAGGCCCGGCGAGATCAACAAGCAGGTCCCGGCCGGGCGCGGCAAGACGAAACCGTGCAACACCACCGGAACGTCGACGAATTCCGGCTATTCCGAGCACGCGTTCACCTGGGACGTCTCGCAGCGGATCTCGGAGGCCTTGAGCGCCAAGGGGATCCGGGTCATCCTCACCCGGCAGAACGACACCGGCGTCGGGCCCTGCGTCAACGAGCGTGCCGCGATCGGGAACGACGCCGGGGCGGACGCGGTCGTGTCGATCCACGCCGACGGCTCGAATTCCGCGGGGGCGCACGGCTTCCACGTCGCGTATTCGGCCCCGCCCCTGAACGCCCAGCAGGGCGAGCCCTCGACGAGACTCGCGACGGCGTTGCGAGACGGCATCCGCGCCGGTGGCTTCCCGACGTCGACCTACCTCGGTTCGAACGGCCTCGCGCCGCGCTCCGACCTCGGCGGGCTCAACCTTTCGACCCGGCCCGTCGCGCTCGTCGAATGCGGGAACATGCGCAACGCCGCCGAGGCCGCGACGATGTCGAGCGAAGAAGGCCGCCAGCAGTACGCCGCCGTCATCGCGAAGGCCATCGCGGACTACCTCGCGGGCTGAGCCCTCGCAATTAGTCCTCTGGTTGCGGTCCTTGCACGCGCAACTATCGCAACTAGAGGACTAATTGCGTTCTTCGAGCGGGCGCGCGTTGAGGTGGTCGGCGAGCAGCTTCCTGGCGATCTCTTCCGGGTCCTTGTCGGGCGGGAGCGGCGGAGGAGGCGGCGCGGGGCTCGCGTCTTCGGAGTAGAGCTCTTCGTCGTCCTCGACCGGCTCGGGCGGGAGCGGGATGTCCGGCTCGGTCGTCGCCACCTTCGGGCGCTGGGGCTCCGGCTTCGGCGGAGGCGGAGCCGCCGTTCCCGAGGTCGCCGCGGCACCGGGCGCCTCGGCGGACCGGCGGGTGAAGGACCGCTCGGGCGCGGACGGCGGCGCCGCCGCAGCGGCCTTGGGGGTGGCGGCCTGCCGGGTCTGCGCGGCGCCGTGGACGCACCGCACCTGCCAGTCGCCGCCGAAGACCTCCTTGAACGCGGCCGCGATGCGCTCCGCGTTGTGCGGCTCGGAAAGCCGTCGCGCCAGTGGTTCGGCGTTGTGCGTGAGCGTGACGGCGTTGCCCTCGACGTTCGCCACACCGGCCTGCGTCAGCATCGACGCCGTCACGGTGCCGCCGGGGGCCTTGCGGATCGCGGCCAGCACGTTCGGCCAGCGGCCGCGGATCCCTTCCGTGTCCGTCCCGCCCGCCGACGGCGACGCCGCCGCAGCAGCCGCGGGCGCCGCCGGAGGCGGAGTGGGCGCGGAAGGACGCTGCGGGGCGGGGCGTTCGGCGACCGGCTCGGGACGCGCGACGGGCTGAGGCGCCGGTGCGGGTTGCCGGGCGGGTTCGGGCTGCTGGGCGGGAGCGGCGGACCGTTGCGACGGCCGCTGGAATTCGCGCACAGGCTCACCTGCGGGCGCAGCGGGAGCCGGTGCCGGAGCGGATTGGGCGACCGGGGCAGCCTGAGCAACCGGCGCGGCCGGCGCGGCTTGGACGGCACCCGCGACGGGGGCCGGGGCCGAAGCGGCGCGGCGCTCGAGTCGTTCGAGCCGGGCGAGCAGCGCGTCGGTGCCCTCCGCGACCGACGGCAGCAGCATCCGCGCCGTCAGCAGCTCCAGCACCAGCCGCGGCGAGGTCGCGCCCCGCATCTCCAACAGTCCACTGTGGACGATGTCGGCGTAGCGGGAAAGCGTGGCCGGCTCCAGTTTGCCCGCCTGCTCCTTCATTTTCTTGAGCTCGTCGTCCGGCGCGGAGACCAGTCCGCGCTCACCCGCGTCCGGCACCGAACGCAGCATCACCAGGTCGCGCAGGCGGTCGAGCAGGTCGGTGGCGAACCGGCGCGGATCGTGCCCGGCCTCGGCGAGGCTCTCGACGGTGCCGAACACCGCGGACGCGTCGTCCGCGGCCAGCGCGTCGACCATGCCGTCGATGAGCGCGACGTCGGTGACGCCGAGCAGGGACACCGCACGCGGGTAGTCGACGCCGTCCGGCCCGGCGCCCGCGAGCAGCTGGTCCAGCACCGACTGCGTGTCCCGCGCGGAACCGCCGCCCGCGCGGATCACCAGCGGGTACACCGCGGGCTCGACCTGCGCGCCCTCGGCGGCGACGTTGCGTTCGAGCAGTTCCCGCATCGACTTGGGCGGGATCAGGCGGAAGGGGTAGTGGTGCGTCCGCGACCGGATGGTGGGCAGCACCTTGTCCGGTTCGGTGGTCGCGAAGATGAAGATCAGGTGCTCCGGCGGCTCTTCCACGATCTTCAGCAGGGCGTTGAAGCCCTGCGTGGTGACCATGTGCGCCTCGTCGATGATGAAGACGCGGTAGCGCGAGTCCGCCGGGGCGTAGAAGGCCCTGTCCCGCAGCTCACGGGCGTCGTCGACACCACCGTGACTGGCCGCGTCGAGCTCGGTGACGTCGACGCTGCCGGGGCCTTCGGGCGCGAGGTTGCGGCACGAGTTGCACTCGCCGCACGGATCCGGCGTCGGGCCCTTGGCGCAGTTCAGCGAACGCGCCATGATGCGCGCGCTCGACGTCTTTCCGCAGCCGCGCGGGCCGGAGAAGAGGTAGGCGTGGTTGATCCGGCCTGCCGCCAGCGCGATGCGCAGCGGATCGGTCACATGCTCCTGCCCGACGACCTCGGCGAAGGTAGCCGGACGGTACTTTCGGTATAGAGCTAGAGCCACGCGGCGAGACTACCGGGAAGGGCCGACAGGGTGAGACCAGCACCGACCCCAGGCACGTATCCGGTCCGCTTCGGCACCGCCGAACTGATCCGTGACGCCGACCGCGCCAACGCCTGGACGATCTCGGTCGACGGCGTCGCCCAGTCACACGTCGACCTCGACGACCCCAGGGATCTCGAGTTCGACTACATCCGCCGGATCGCCGACGTCGTCGACTGCCTCGGCGAAGGCCCGCTCGACGCACTGCACGTCGGCGGGGCGGCCTGCACGCTCCCCCGGTACATCGCCGCCGCACGGCCGCGCTCACGGCAGCTGGTCTTCGACGCGGACGGCGAACTCGTCGCGGTCGTCCGCGAGCAGTTGGGCTTGAAGGGGCTGAAGGTGCGTGTCGGCGACGGCCGCGAAGGCGTCTCCGGCCGGTATGACGCTTCGGCCGACCTGGTCATCGTGGACGCCTTCGAGCGCGGCGTCCTCGCCGGCGGGCTCGCGACCGTGGAGTTCACGAACGAGGTCGCGCGGGTCCTCCGGCCGGCGGGAACCTACGTCGCCAACGTCTCCGACGGCCCGAACCTGCCGTTCCTTCGCCGGTTCCTGGCGACACTGGCGACGTCGTTCCCGCACCTGGTCCTGCTCGCGGAACCCGGCGTCCTCCGGGGCCGCCGCTTCGGCAACATCGTGGTCGCCGCGTCCCGCACGGAACTCCCGGTCACGGACCTGACCCGCCGAGCCGCCTCGTCCGCCTACCCGGCCCGCTGCGTGGCAGGGAACGACCTCCGCGACCTGCAAGGCAAAGCGCGCCCCATCACCGACGCGGAGTCCCTGCCGTCGCCGATCCCGCCAAAAGACGTCTTCGGAATCTTCTGAGGCCCGCGCGCGCTGGTCGTGAGTGGCGATTCGGGTCAAGGCCGAGGGTGTCTCGGTCACCTACCGGCTTCTGGCTGCGGTCGTTCACGGGGCCGGGCCGTGAAGGACCCCTTCCCTCAGCTCAGCCGAGGAAACTCGACCCCCAGCCACAACAGACGTCGCGAAAGCCACTTTCGGGACACCAGACGTCGCGAAAATGGCTTTCGCGACACACCTGCAGGGCTTCGTCACTATGTGATCCGAAGCCAGCCACGAGGCAGGACCGACTCACCGCACCGTGCCCCCCTACGCGACGCGGTCACCTAGGCGACCAACCGTGGGGGGTCCGGGGGGCGAAGCCCCGCCGGGCGGGTTTGGGGTCGCACCCCAAAAATAAAGGGGACCCCGCGCACCCGTCAGAGCTTGCTTATCCTTGCTGCCTTCCGGCCCTGGGGAGGTTCACAAGATGGACGCCGCGCGGGGTCCGGGGACCAGTGTAGTCACTCCTGTCCGGGCATGGAGGACAGTGGGGGGTATGAGTACTCCGACCTGGGCCGATGTCCTCCAAGCCGCCGACGCCGTCCACCCGTTCGTGCGACACACGCCGGTGTTGCGCGCCGAGGTCGACGGGCGCCCCCTGGTCCTCAAACTGGAGCATCTGCAGCGGAGCGGGTCGTTCAAACTGCGGGGCGCGGTGAACGCGCTGGTGAGCGGGCCGTTGCCGGAGCGGGTGCTGACGGCGTCCGGTGGCAACCACGGGCTGGGCGTGGCGACGGCGGCTTCTCTGCTGAATCTGCCCGCGACGGTGTTTGTGCCGGAGTCGGCTCCGCAGGCGAAGACGGCCCGGATCGAGGCGGCGGGCGCGAAGCTCATCCGTCACGGAGCGACGTACGCGGAGGCGGCCGCGAAGGCGCTCGAAGCCGCCTCTGAGCCGGGTACGCGGTACCTGCACGCGTACGACGATCCCACCGTTATCGCCGGTCAGGGCACTGTGGCGGCCGAAGTCGTCCAGGACGCGCCGGACGTCGACGCGTTCCTGGTCGCGGTCGGCGGTGGGGGTCTGGTCGCCGGGACGTCGCTGGCCGGGTTGCCGACGTTCGCCGTCGAGCCGGAGCGGTGCCGCGCGCTCGGCGCGGCGCTGGAGGCGGGCGAGCCGGTGGACGTGGAGATCGACTCGGTGGCGGCGTCCGCGCTGGGCGCGACCAGGATCGGGAGCGTGCCCTTCGGCGTGCTCCGGGACAGGGTGACGTCGGTGCTGGTCAGCGACGCGGAACTGCTGGCCGCGCGCGACCGGCTCTGGGAGGAGTTCCGCCTCGCCGTCGAACCGGCCGCCGCGGTGCCGTTCGCCGCGTGGCTGGCCGGGCGGACCGAGGGCGAACTGCCCTGCGTCATCCTGTGCGGCGCCAACAGCGAATGGACTCCCTGAATCAGGCTGCCCGCAACCGGACCTGGAACTCCGTCCGCCCCGGGCGGCTGGTGACCCGGACCTGCCCGCCGTGCGCGCCGACGACGGCCGCGACGATGGCCAGGCCGAGTCCGGTGCTGCCCGCCGCCCGCGAACGCGAATCGTCGCCGCGGGCGAACCGTTCGAAGACGTCCGGGAGGATCTCCGGCGGAATCCCCGGCCCTCCGTCGACAATGGACAGTGTCGCCATTGAATCCACTATGGACAGAGAGGTGGCGACCTCGGTGCCGGCCGGGGTGTGCGTGCGGGCGTTGCCCAGCAGGTTGATCACCACCTGGTGCAGCTGATCCGCGTCGCCGAGGACGGTGATCGGTTCGGGCGGGACCTTCAGCAGCCACTTGTGTTCCGGCCCGGCGACGTGCGCGTCGGCGACGGCGTCCGCGACCAGCCGGGAGAGATCGACGGGTTCGTGCACCACCGGACGGCCGGAGTCGAGCCGCGCGAGCAGCAGCAGATCCTCGACCAGCCCGGTCATCCGCGTCGATTCCGATTCCACCCGTCCCATCGCGAAGGCGATGTCGGGCGGCACCTCGGAGCCGGACCGCCGAGTGAGTTCCGCGTAGCCGCGGATGGCCGCGAGCGGGGTCCGCAGTTCGTGGCTGGCGTCCGCGACGAACCGGCGCACCCGGCTCTCGCTGGCCTGACGGGCGGACAGCGCGTGGGAAATGTGGCCGAGCATGCGATTGAGCGCGAAGCCGACCTTGCCGACCTCGGTCCGCGGGTCGGTGTCCACTTCGGACACTCGTTCGGACAGCGCGACCTCGCCGCGGTCCAGCGGGAGTTCGGCGACCCTGGTCGCGGTGGCGGCCAGCCGGTCGAGGGGTTTCATGGTGCGCCGCACGGTCACCGCGCCGAGCGCGCCCGCCAGCACGATGCCGCCGACGGCGACCCCGCCGAAGATGAAACCCAGGTTCCACAACGTGTCCGTGACGTCCTTGGTGGGCAGTCCGGTGATCGAGATGCCACCGTTGGAGATCGGCTTCGCCACCACGCGGTACTCACCGAGCGGCCCGAGGTCCACATCACTGGGCTCGCTGCTCGGCCCCGACCGCAGCAGCGTGTCGATCTGGGTCCGGGTGATCTCGTCGTGCGGGAACGGGTCGAGGATCTTCGCGTCGTAACTGGACCGCAGCACCGCGGCGAGCACGCGCCCGTCCGGGAACACGCTCACGAACAACGAACCGGTGCTCTGGCCGTAGGCCCGCAAACCCTCGGGAACCCTTTCCCCGCCTGGACGGCCCGATGGCGGCGGGCGGCCGGCACGCTGGCTGGTCTCGTCGAGCCGGGCGTCGAGCTGGTCGATCAGGATGTCCCGCAACGCCAGTTCGGTCACCACGCCCACCACCAGGCAGACGAGCGCGAGCAGCCCCGCGACCTGCGCGATCAGCCGCCGCCGCAGGGACCACGGCCGCCTAGCCCGCGGGCTTGAGGACATATCCGGCGCCGCGCATCGTGTGGATCATCGGTTCCCTGTCGGCGTCGATCTTCTTGCGGAGGTAGGAGATGTACAGCTCGACGATGTTGGCCTGGCCGCCGAAGTCGTAGCTCCACACGCGGTCGAGGATCTGCGCCTTCGACAGCACGCGCTTCGGGTTGCGCATGAGATAGCGCAGCAGTTCGAACTCGGTCGCGGTCAGCGGCACCGGATCGCCGCCGCGGTGCACCTCGCGGCTGTCCTCGTCGAGGGTCAGGTCGCCGACGACCAGCGTCGAACCGCTCGGCCCGGCGACCCCGCCCGCGCGCCGGAGCAGCGCGCGCAGCCGCAGGGCGACTTCCTCCAGGCTGAACGGTTTGGTGACGTAGTCGTCGCCGCCCGCGGTGAGCCCGGCGATCCGGTCCTCCACCGCGTCCTTCGCGGTCAGGAACAACACCGGCAGGTTCGGCACCTCGGAACGCAGGCGGCGCAGGACGTCCAGGCCGCTCATGTCCGGCAGCATGACGTCCAGTACCACCGCGTCCGGCCGGAATTCCCTGGCGACGCGGACCGCCTCGGTGCCGTCGGCGGCGGTGCGGATGTCCCAGCCCTCCATCCGCAGGGCCATCGACACGAGTTCGGACAAGGTCGCCTCGTCGTCGACGACCAGCACCCGCACAGGGCTGCCGTCGGCGCGGCGCAGGCCCGCCTTCGCGGAACCGGACGAAGGGACGTTCACACTGGTCATGCTGCCATCCTGGGCGGCGCCGGTGAGCCTTCCCTGTGTCCCGCCTGTGCGTTTCCTGTGAACGATCACCCGGCAGGGGAAGGAAACACAGCGCGTGCCCACCGACGGCACAGCTTCCGCACAGCGACGGCGAACAGCATTGGCCGCAACCGAGTACACGGAGGCGACCAGATGACCGAACCGACCAAACCCGCCGAACCCCCGGCGGGTGAGACCGCCGCCTGGGGCGCGCCGGCTCCGGCGGGCGAACCGAAGAAGGCCTGGTCGGGCCGCAAGACCGCGATCGCGGCCGGGGTGGCGGTGGTGATCGCCGCCGGTGGCGGCGCCGCGATCTGGGCCGGAACCGCCGCGAACGGCGCCGAACAGGGACAGGGCGGGATGATGGGCGGCCCGGGCGGCCGGGTGCTCGTCGGCCCTGGCGGCGGGATGCCGCGCGACGCGCTGCACGGCGACTTCGTCGTCTCCGACGGGAACGGCGGCTATAGCACCGAACGGCTGCAGACCGGGGAGATCACCGAGATCAGCGCGACGTCCGTCAGCCTGACCAGCAAGGACGGCTACAAGCAGGTCTACACGGTCGATTCGTCGACCCGGAAGGCCGGCGATCCCAAGATCGGCGAAACGGTGACGGTGACCGCCAAGGTCTCCGGGAACACCGCGACGGCGACGACCCTCGGCAAGGCCGGGCAGAACCAGCGCGGCCAGAACGGCGGCCAGCCGGGACAGGGCCAGCGTGGTCAAGGGCAGCAGGGGCAGCAGGGACAGCCGGGTCAGGGGCAGCCTGACCAGGGCGGACCTCCGCCCGGTTACTGACGCACGGCGGCGAGCAGCGCGGCGGCCGTCTCGGCGGGTTCCTGTCCGGAGGTGTCGAGGACGACGCGGTCGCCGCGAGAACGCCGCATCCGGGCCGCCTCGTCGACGGCGCGGGCGGCCACCCTGTCCCGCACGCCGGAAGGCACGCCGCGGAGTTCGTCGCCGGCCAGCAGCGCGGATTCGCCCTCGGCCCGGCGACGGACGCGGCCGGTGATCGTCGCGGCGTCGGCGTCGAGGTGGACGACCTCGACGTCGTCGAAGACTTGCCGGTGCTCCGGGCGGAACTCCCTGGCCACGACGAGCAATCGCCGCGCTCCGGCGTCGCGGTAAGCGCGCCAGACGGCCGCGAGGATCGCCGCCTCCACGGCCGGATCCGGGCCGGGGTGCACGAACCCGAATTGCGCGAGATCGACGTAGGCGACCGGCTCCCCCTGCTCCCAGAAGTCCCGCAGCACGCTCCACGCGGCCGTCGACTTGCCGACCGCCGTCGGGCCGGTCACCACGGTCACCGGCCCGGGCCGCGGCTCCACAGTGTCCACGGTGGCTGGCGGCAGAACCGGCCCGTCTTCCACGACGCAGCGTCGGAACAGGGCGTCCACGGTCTCGCCGGGCCGCTGACCGGTCGTGTCCAGCTGCTCGCCGAAGCCGGTGCGGTCGTAGGCGTCCGCCACCGCGAAGAGGTCGGGCAGGGCGGCGGCGGGCGAACCGCGTTCGAGGAACCGGCTCCGGAGTTCGTCGCGATCACAGGTGAGCCGGATGAGCGTGAGCTCGAAGTCGCGGCCCTCGAAGTACGCCTCGATACCGTTTTCGGGGTCCACGATCCCCGACACGACGAGTTGCCTGGCACCCCGGCGGCGCAGGATCTCCAGCACCCGCAGCAGATTGGCCGCCTTGATCGCGTGCGAGGCCTCACCGCCTCCCGGGGGCGGGCCGATCAGCCCGAGCTGATCGATGTCGACGTAAGCGACGTTGCCGCCCGATTCCGCGATGCGGGTGTACAAACCCCAGGCAGTGGTGGATTTTCCCGCCCCCGGCGCCCCGGTCGTCCAGAGCACGGGCGTCTTCGCGGCCTTCATGGCTTTTGATCTTAGGAACCCCTGTCCACCGAAATAGGGCAGAGTTGGGCACGTGCGGGACATCAGTGGTTCGCTGGCGAGACAGGCGTGCGCGGTCGCGGCCGTCTGCCTGGTGGCCGACGCCGGGCTGTTCCTCATCGACGGGCCGCCGCTCTCGCTCGGCTGGCAGGCGTGGGTGGTGCTGTTCGGCGGAATCCTCGCGAACATCGCGCTGGCCGGGCCTTCCCGGTATTCCGGCTGGGTTTCGGCCGCGCACGGCGCGCTGCTCGTCGCCGCGCCGCTCCTGCTGTTCCCCTACGACCACTATCTGCAGGCCACCAACGCGGGCGTGCTGATCGCGGGCTACCGCGCGGGCGCCTGGCTGTCCACCAAACCCGCGCTGGCCGCGCTGGGCGTGATGCTCGCCGGGCTCTTCGCCTGCATCCTCATCCCGGTCGACCGGGACACCCGGGACTGGCGGCTGGTGCTCATCGACGTCGGCATAAGCGGGCTGCTGCCGTGGATGGTCGGCCGCTACACGACCGCGCGGCGCGCGTACATCGCCGACCTCCAGCGCGCGGAGGACCAACGGCGACAACACGAAACCGAAGCGGTGCGCCGTGCCGTCATCGAAGAACGCACGACGATCGCCCGCGACCTGCACGACGTGATCTCGCATCACGTCAGCGCGATCGGCGTGCACGCCGGCGCCGCGCGACTCGGGCTGCCGGAGGGCGAACCCGCCGTGCGGCGTTCGCTCTCCGCCGTCGAATCGTCGAGCCGGGCCGCGATGGCCGATCTGCGGCGTCTGCTGGATCTGTTGCACGGCAAGGAGAACGGGGACGCGCAGCGGCAACCGGGGCTGGACAACCTCGACGAGCTGCTCGACAACCTCCGCACCGCCGGACTTCCCGCGCGGCTGACCAGTCACGGCGGACCGCGGGAACTGCCGGGGTCGGTGGACATCGCGCTGTACCGCATCGCGCAGGAGGCGCTGACGAACGCACTCCGGCACGGCTCCGGCAAGACAGTGGAAATCGACCTCGCCTACCGGCAGACCGAGGTCGTCCTCACCATCACGAACGGAATCGGCCGCACGAGCCGGAACTCGGCCGCCGAATCGACGAAACGCGGTCTCGCCGGGATCAGGCAGCGGGTCGCGTTGTTCGGCGGGGAAGCGGAATGCGGACCGCTCGACGACGGGCGGCACTGGCGGGTTCGAGTCGGATTTCCTTTGGAGGCGGAGTGATCCGGGTTCTGCTGGCGGACGACCACGCGATGTTCCGGTCCGGGATGCGCGCGGTACTGGACACCCAGGCGGATTTCGAATGCGTCGGCGAGGCCGCGGACGGACGCGAGGCCGTCACGCAGGCGGCCGCGCTGCGCCCGGACGTCGCGGTGCTCGACGTCCGGATGCCCAAACTGGACGGTCTGGCCGCGACCGAGGCGATCATGTCCGCGCCGGGCAACGACACCCGCGTCCTCGTGCTGACGACCTACGACTCGGACGAGTACGTCTACCGCGCGCTGCGGGCCGGGGCGAGCGGGTTCCTGTTGAAGAGCCTCGCCCCCGAAGAGCTCGTCTCGGCCATGCGGGTGGCCGCGCGCGGTGACGCGCTGATCGACCCGACGGTGACCCGGCGGCTGGTGTCGACCTTCGCCACCAGCATCGAACCCGTCGCCGCCGAACCGGCGGAGCTGGAGCGGCTCACTTCACGCGAACGCGAAGTCCTCATGCTGGTCGCCGACGCCTCCAGCAACGCGGAGATCGCCGTGCGCCTGCACGTGGGCGAGGAGACGGTGAAGACCCACGTCTCCCGGATCCTGGCGAAACTCGGGCTGCGCGACCGGGTGCACGCCGTCGTCTACGCCTACCGCAACGGTCTCGTCGGCGGCCGGTGATCGGTTCGCCGGACGGGGCTCGCGGTGCCAGAATCGCCCCAAGGCACGTCGAGGCGGGGAGCTGCGCATGAAACGCTGGGTCACGCTCACGATCGGACTGGTCTTCCTGCTGGTCGGCGGTGTCTGGGTGCTCCAGGGCGCCGGCGTGCTGACCGGCAGCTTCATGACCGGGCAGAAACTGTGGTTCCTGATCGGGCTCGTCGCTTTCCTGGTCGGGGTGGTGCTGGTGGCGGCCAACGCACGCCGCACGCGACGGGCACGGTCCGAGGACTAGGCGATCAGTGCGGTTTGGTCGTGAGTGGCGATTCGTGTTCTAACCCGAATCGCCACTCACGACCACCCGGACCCACCACGCCCTCCCGCCCTACCTCTCACTAGGCGATCTTGAAGATCGGGTAGCCGGGCGCGATCTCCAGGAGCGTTTCGTCGGACGCCTTCGCGTCGACACCGTCGAAGAAAACGCCGACCTCGAACTTCCAGCGCTTGAGGTAGGCGCGCAGGATCTCGGGCTTCTCGTCGTCGGCGAGTTCGGTGTAGGTGAACGTCTCCGTGCGCCGCCCGACGCTGAGCTGCCCTTCGCCCGCGACGCGCAGGTTGCGGACCCACTGCGTGACACCGCGCGGCGCGACCAGGTAGCGCTCGCCGTCGAGCTTCAGCAGGTTGACCGGGACCGAGCGCAGCTCACCGCTCTTGCGACCGCGGACCGAGAGGACCCTGCTACCCAGGACACTGACGCCGAGCCTCGTCAGCTTGAGCACGAACTCGTTGAACGCGCTGCTCGCCTTGGCAGGCTTGAGGTAGCGGGTGGCGGTGGCTGCGGTGGTCATCTCGTCTCCTAAGGCTCTATGAACAAACCTGCGAGAGCGGCGCTCTCTGTTAAGAGCAGTGAACACCAGAGCGGTGCCTCAAGTCAAGAGCAGTGCTCTCTTTTAGGTGCGATGCTCTACAGTGAGAGCATGGCCGCCACCCAGACCGCGCGCGAACGCGCCCGTGCCGAGCTCACTCGCGAGATCAAGGACGAAGCCCGCCGCCAGCTCGCCGAAGTCGGCGCGCTCGGCCTTTCACTCCGCGCCGTCGCGCGCGAGCTGGGCATGGTCTCGTCGGCGCTCTATCGGTACTTCTCCAGCCGCGAGCAGCTGCTGACCGACCTGATCCTCGACGCCTACAACGCCGTCGGCGAGGCCGCGGAGGCCGCCGACGACGCGAAGAAGTCCTCATTGGAACGATGGGAGTCGATCTGGCACGCGGTCCGCGCCTGGGCGAAGGCGCACCCGCACGAGTACGCGCTGATCTACGGCTCGCCGATTCCCGGCTACCAGGCCCCGCAGGACACCATCGCGCCCGCGGGCCGGGTGGCGTTCGCACTGGTCGCGGTGCTGCGCGACGCCAACCTCCGGGTCGAGACCGAGGTCGGCGAGATGCCTGTCGAACTCCTGCACCAGCTCGACGCCGTCGCCGGAATCCTCAAGATCAACCTGGCCCCCGAGACGACGTCCCGGCTGATCATGGCGTGGACCCAGCTGTTCGGGATGATCAACTTCGAGCTGTTCGGCCAGTACGTCGGCTCCGTCGACCCGTCGGACGCCTTCTTCGCGCACGGAATCCGTCAGATGGCCGAGTTCACCGGGATCAAGATGACCGGCTGAGCGCGGTCCAAGACCGCATCAGCAGCTGGACGGCGTCCACCGCGTCCTCGTCGCCGGTCCCCTCGGGGCTGAGGAAACGCTGCAGCAGGAGACCGTCCTCGAGCGCGTGCAGGATCAGTGCGAGAAAGGCCGGGTCGGCGGGCGGCGCCGCGCCCCGGGCGGCGAGCTCGGTCCGGACAGAGGTCTCCAGCAGTGCCCTTGTCGACTTCTCGCCTTCGCCGACGAGCGGCCGCGCTTCGGGATTCCTCAGCGCGTACAAGGCCAGCTCGGTGCGCAGGATCAGCCAGCCTTCGAGGTGTTCGGCGCGCTCGACGTTCCAAGCGCGCAACCGGTCCATCAGCTCGGCGAAGGAACCCACACCCGAGCTCAGCGCGGCCACTTCCTCGGCCTCGCGCTGGGTCCGGCGGCGCAGCAGCTCGACGACCAGCTCGTGCTTGCCGTCGAAGTTGCCGTAGAAGGCTCCGCGCGTGAATCCGGCGCGTTCGGCGATCTGCTCGACCGACGTGCCGTTGACCCCGCGTTCGGCGAACAGCTCGGCGGCAGCCGCGAGCAGGCGCTGTCTGGTCTGCTCGCGGCTTTCTTCCCGCGTCAAGCGTTTCGCCGTCACATGACGGATCTTAGAGTTCGCGGCTTCCCTGCCGGCCGGTCAGCCAGACCCCGCCCGCGAGGACGGCGACGGCGACAACGACGGCCAGCGCGGTGAGCGGCCACAACGCCTGGCTCGCGAAGAAGGCGCCGACGGCCCCGAAGAGAACGGCGACGAGGAGCAACGGCGTGGTCCGGACGGCTGCGGCGGCGGGGACGGTGGCCATGGGAGCTTTCCCTTCGGGGGTGGTGCGCGGAACACTCGGTTTTCGCGGATGGGACCGCGCCGGTTCGGTGGCCTTACGCCGGGTAGGGCACGGATCACCCTTCCGGGCGAGATATCGGCGTGACGGCTAACGTCACGCCGGGGACGGCATCGAGGGAAAGGCGGCTCGCGGTGGAGAAGTGGGCGGAGCAGGTCGGCAGGATCCGGGTCATCGGAACCGGGGTGATGGGCCGGGGCATCGTCCAGCTCGCCGTGTCGGCGGGGCTCGAAGTCGAGCTCGCCGACGCCCGGCCCGACGCGGTCGGCGAGGCCATCGACCACGTCGGCGCGATGCTCGGCAAACTCGCCTCGAAGGGCAAGATCACCGAAGAAGCCGCCGCGTCCGCGAAAGGGCGGCTGATCGCGGCCGAAGGCCCGCTGGCGCCCGCCGACGGCGTGGACCTCGTGATCGAAGCCGTCCGCGAGGACCTCGAGATCAAACGCGCGCTGTTCGCCGAACTGGAACGCGTCTGCGGCCCGGACACCGTGTTCGCGACCAACACGAGCTCGCTTTCGGTCACCGAGATCGGCGCCGCGCTGACCGATCCCGGCCGGTTGCTCGGCCTCCACTTCTTCAACCCGGTCCCGCTGATGCGGCTGGTCGAGGTCGTCCCCGGCGCGCGGACCGCGGACTGGCTGCCGCCCGCGATGACCGAACTCGTCCGCGGCTGGGGACACGAACCCGTCCTCGCCCGCGACGCGCCGGGCTTCCTGGTCAACCACGCCGGCCGCGGGCTGGGCACCGAGGCGCTGCAGATCCTCTCCGAGGGGATCGCGAGCCCGGCCGAGGTGGACCGCGTCGCGCGTGACGTGCTGGGCCTGAAACTCGGCCCGTTCGAACTGCTCGACCTCACCGGTCTCGACGTCTCGCACGCCGTGCTCGAAAGCATTTGGAGCGGTTTCCACGGCGAACCGCGGCTGCGGCCGTCGTGGCAGACGCGGCCCCGGGTCGCCGCCGGGCTGTTCGGGCGCAAGAACGGCGAGGGCTTCTACCGCTACGTCGACGGCGCGCAGCAGGCCGACCCGGAGCCGCCCGCCCCGGAAGCGCCGGCGACACCGGTCTGGGTCGAGGACGAACGCCTCGGCACGCTGCTCTCGGCGGCGGGGATCCAGGTCGTGCACTCCGCCTACCCGGACACCGTCCTGATCGTCAGCCCGATCGGATCGTCCACTGTGGACGCCGCGCTGGCCGCGGGTCTCCCGGTGGACCGGGTCGTCGGGGTCGATCCCCTCGGCGGCTACGGGAAACGCCTGACCCTTTCGGTCCATCCCGCGCTCGACCCCGCCGCCGGCCGCACCGCCTGGGGCGCGCTCGCCGCGACCGGGCTGCCGGTGACCGTGGTCCGCGACGGCCCCGCGCCGATCGCGCAACGGCTTCTGGCGTCGATCGTCAACACCGCCTGCTTCATCGCCGGGCAACGGCTCGCGACGCCGGGGGACATCGACACCGCCGTCCGGCTCGGCCTCGGCTACCCGCGCGGACCGCTGACCTGGGGCGAGGAGGCGGGCGCGGACCTCGTGCTGCGGGTCCTGCGCGGGCTCGTCGCGAGCACCGGCGACCAGCGCTACCGGCCGAGCGGCTGGCTCACCGAACGGGTCGCGCTCGGCCTGCCGCTCACCTCGGCGGGCACCTCACCGGGCGACCTTCTCCGCTAGATACGTGAAAGCCCCCTTCACCGCGCTAGGCGCTGTGAAGGGGGCTTTCACGTACTTACGGCCTTACCAGCGGCGGTCGGTCACCGCGCCGTTGGAGGCGTTCCAGAACACGTACCCGCCCTGGAAGTTGTTCTGCCGTCCGCCGGAGACCGCGATCTCGTCGGACGTCGGGTACCTCAGGTACGAGGTCTCCCAGCCGAGCGCGACCCAGCGCTGCCGGATGGCGCCGTAGATCGCGTGCGCGTCGGTCGCCATCGTCCAGTAGACCGACCCGGCCTTGGTGAAGTGGTTGTACCGGCCGACGCTGTCCGGAGTCGCCGACTCGTCGGTCGACGGGTATCCGAGGGGCCCCGCTTCCCAGCCGAGCTCCGCCCACTTCGCGCGGATCCGGCCCCAGATCGCCCTGGCGTCGGTCTGCACCGTGTAGTAGATCGACGCGTTCTTGCTGAAGTGGTTGTAGCGACCGGCCTTGTCCGGCGTGACGTGCTCGTCCGTGCTCGGGTAGCCGAGTTCACCGGCCTCCGCGCCCAGCGACTTCCACTTCACCCGGATCCGGCCGAACACCGGATGCGCGCCCGTGTTCACCGTGTAGTAGATCGACGACTGCATCTTGCCGGGCCACACCGGGAAATCGTTGAAGCGGCCGATGGTGTCCGGCGTGGTCTGCTCGTCGGTCGCGGGCGGGCCGAACTCCTTGTGGCCGCCCAGGGCGAGGTACTTCTTGAGGATCTCGCCCTCGATCTGCTTGACGCCCGTTTCCTTGGACCAGTACAGCCGTCCGCGCTCGTAGGTGCGGAAGCGGACCGTGCCGTCGACGGCCTCGGGCGCCGTCGGCGCGCCGAGTCGTTGCGCCACCGCGGGTTCGTCGCGGTAACGCTTGTCGATCGGCGTGATGTAGTTCGCCGTGAGCGTCAGATCCGTGGTGCCCATGGTGACGTTCGTCAGCCGCCCGGTGGCCCCGTTGGACCAGCCGGTGAAGAACGACGCACCGTCCGCAGCGACCTCGGCCGCCTGGATCTCCACTGTCGCGCCTTCGACCACCATCGCCGAAGCCGCCCCGCCTTCCGGCGTGATGCCGAGAGCAGCGGCGACGTTGCTGGTCAGCGTGAGCCGGTGCTCCTTCGGCTTCGCGACGTAGGTCTTCGAGACCGTGACACCGGCGCTGTCGGTCGCCGACGCAGTGAACTCCAGGTTCGAGTCCGTGTGGTCGGTGAACGGCATGGTGAACTCGGGGCCGGTGGCACCGTGGTCCGGATGCGCGTGGCAGACCGCGTTCTCCGGGCAGTGCCGGACCAGCGTGGTCCAGGTGACCGGCAGGGCGCCGTCCTCGGTGTCGGTGACGGTCGCGCCGACCTTGACCTCCTCGCCTACCGCGAACAGGCGGTCACCGGGGTCGGTCATGGTCAGCTTCGGCGAGTGGTTCCCCGGCGCCACGGCGAGGTCCGTGCTGCCCGCCGCCTGCAGGCCGTCCTTCACCGTCAGCTTGGCGGTGAACTTCTCGGTCCCCGCCGCGTAGGTGTGGCTGACCTTCGCCCCGGTGCCGGTGGTGCCGTCGCCGAAGTCCCACTCGTAGGTCAGGGGGTCGTTGTCGAAGTCGTAGGAAGCGCTGCCGTCGAACGAAACCGTGCGGGTTTCGGGGTTCGTCTCGGAAGTGGCGACCGCGACCGGCGCCTTGTTCCCGGTGGTGTAGCTGAGCCGTTTCAGCATGCCGCTGTAGATGTCGGCGTAGACGAGGTCGCCGTTGGCCGCGGCCGCGAACTTGACCGGACCGCCGATACCGGTGAACTTCGGCGGCGTCTCCTGCGCGCGGACGACCCGGCCCTGCGTGTCGTACTTGGCCGTCCACAGCTTCTGCGTGGCGTAGTCGCCGAAGAAGTAGGCGCCCCGGTACTCCTCCGGGTACGACTCTCCGTTGTAGACGATGCCGCCGGTGATGCTGTTGCCGTTGTCAGGGCCCTGGCCGTGCTGGACCACCAGCATCGGCGGGGTGTTCACGGCCGAGGCGCACTGCGCCATCGTGGAGAAACCGTCGGCGGGCTGGTTGCCCTCGAAGCACGGCCAGCCGTGGTTCGCGCCCTTCTGGACGAAGTTGATCTCTTCCCAGGTGCCCCAGCCGACGTCGCCGACCACCGGGAGACCGGTGCTGGCGTCGAGGCTGAACCGGAACGGGCTGCGGAAGCCGCTCGCGAACACCTTGGATCGCAGCGAGTTCGGGTTCGCCGCGGCGTAGTAGGGGTTGTCCGGCACACCGGCGCCGTCCGCGGTGACGTGGAAGATCTTGCCGAAGATCTTGTCGAGGTCGTACACGTTCAGCGCGAACGGGTCGGCCTGTCCCTGGAAACGGGAGCTGTCGCCGGTCGAGACCCACACCGTGCCGTCCGGGGCCGCGACGACACCGGTGATGCCGTGGATGTCGGTGTTGGCCGCGCCCTCGACGAGGACCTTCTCCGCGGTCAGCCCGGTCGGCTGCGCGGTGCCGGTGGCCGTCCAGCGCGAGGCGCGCAGGGCGATGCCGCCACCGGCGACGTCGACCGCGCGGGCGGTGTAGACCGAGCGGGAGGTCGCGAAGTCGGGTGCGATCGCGATCCCGACCAGGCCGAGGTCGCCGGTGCTGCGGACGGGCAGGCTGGCGATGTTCTGCGCCTGTCCGGTGGTGGACACCCAGGCGACGTTGCCGCCCTTTCCGGTGGTCAGGATCGAGCCGTCGGGCAGGTAGGCGAAGTCGGTCAGGTCATACGGAGCTTGACCGCTCGGCTGGTCACGAAGGACGAAGCCGGGTGGCAACACGGGCGCCGCGGACGCAGGAGTGGACGTCAACGGCACCAGCAAGGTCACTATCAGCAGTGTCACGAGGGCGTGACAGAGCGCACGGAATCTCGAAGGCATGCAGAAGCCCCTTTCCCCAGTCGAACGTCTCATCGACGGGGTCCAGGTGGACATTTCACACTTTCGAGTGCCTTTATCGAACTGTGATCACCACCGTCTGTCGATCACCTGCCCCGTGCTCCGGTTCCAGGTGACGTAGCCGGTCTGGAAGCTGCTCTGCCGTCCGATGGGGACGGTGAACTCGTCCGTCGCCGGGTAGCGCAGGTACGACCGTTCCCAGCCGAGCGCGGCCCAGCGCTGCCGGATCGCCCCGTAGATCGCGTGTGAGTCCGTCGCCATCGACCAGTAGACGGAGCCCGCCTTCGTGAAGTGGTTGAACCTGCCCGCGCCGTCCGGGGTCGCGGTCTCGTCCGTCGCCGGGTAGCCGAGCGGGCCCGCCTCCCAGCCGAGCGCCGCCCACCGGACGCGGATGCGGCCCCAGATCGCCTTGGCGTCGGTCTGCGCCGTGTAGTAGATCGACGCGCTCTTGCTGAAGTGGTTGAACCGGCCGGTCCCGTCGGGGGTGGGGAGCTCGTCCGTCGCCGGGTAGCCCATCGGCCCGGCCTCCCAGCCGAGCGCGGCCCATTTGACCCTGATCCGCCCGTACACCGGATGCGCGCCTGTCGACGGTGTCCAGTAGAACGAGGACTGCAGCGTGCCGGGCCGGTTCGGGAAGTGGTTGAACCGGCCGACGCCGTCCGCGGTGACGGTCTCGTCGGTCGCGGGTGGACCGAACTTCCCGTGCCCGCCGAGCGCGAGGTACTTCGCCAGGATCTGGCCCTCGATCTGCTTCACGCCCGTCTCGGCGCTCCAGTAGAGCCTGCCGCCCGCATACGGCCGATACCGCACGGGCCCGTCGACGACCTCCGGCCCGGTCGGCGCGCCGAGACGTTGCCGCAGCGCGGGTTCCGCCTGGTAGCGCCGGTCGATCGGGGTGAGATAGGTCGCGGTCAGCGTCAGGTCGTGCGGCGGGACGGTGACGGTCACCGTCCGCGTGGTCCTCCCGTCGGACCAGTTCGCGAACGTCGAAACGCCGTCCGCGGCGACCTCCTCCGCCACCACCTCGAACGTCGCACCCTCGGTCACCATCGCGGTGTTGACCCCGCCCTCCGCCGGGATGATCAGCGCGGCGGGGGTGGTGCCGGTCAACGTCAGCCGGTGTTCCCGCGGTCTGGCCACATAGGTCTCGCTCGCGGTCACCCCGGCGCTGTCGGTCACCGTCGCGGTGATCTCGACCCGCGAGTCCTGATGGTCGGTGAAGGGCGAGGTGAAGACCGGGCCGCTGCCCGGCGAACCGGGATGCGCGTGGCAGGTCGCCTCCTCCGGACAGTGCCGGATCAGCGTGGTCCAGGTGACCGGCAGCACGCCGTCCTCCGCGTCGGTCGCCGTCGCGCCGACGACGACCGGTTCCCCGACCGCGAAGGTCCGCGCGCCGGGATCCGTCATCACCGGTTCCGGCGAGTGGTTTCCCGGCACCACGGCGACGTCCGTGCCGCCGGTGGCGCCGAGCCGGTCGGTGACGGTCAGCCGTGCGGTGGTCCTCACCAGGCCCGCCGCGTAGGTGTGGGTCACCCGGGCGCCGGTCTGGCTCGTGCCGTCCCCGAAGTCCCAGTGATGGGTCAGCGGATCGCCGTCGAAGTCGTAGGAACCGGTGCCGTCGAAGGTCACCGTCCTCGTCGACGGCTCGGTGCCCGACGTCGCCACCGCGACCGGTTCCGCGTTCGTCCCCGGATAGCTGAGCCGCCGCAGGTTCCCGCTGTGGATGTCGGCGTACACGATGTCGCCGTTGACCGCGGCCGCGAACTTGACCGGACCGCCGACACCGGTGAACCTCGGCGGCCGTTGCGGCGCCTGGACGAGCCTGCCCTGACTGTCGTAGGTCATCGTCCAGATCTTCTGTGTGACGTAGTCGCCGAAGAAGAACGCGCCCCGGTATTCGTCCGGATAGGACGATCCACTGTAGACGATCCCCGCGGTCACGCTGTTTCCTTCGTCCACCCCGGAACCGTGGCGGTAGGCGGTGATCGGCGGGGTGTTGACGACACCGGCGCAGCCCGCGAGCCCGGCGTACCCCGGTGTCGGGGCGTTCGCCTCCCAGCACGGCCAGCCGTGGTTCGCCCCCGGCCGCACGACGTTCACCTCTTCCCAGGTGTTCCAGCCGACGTCACCGACGACCGGCAGACCGAGACGCGGGTCGAGGGAGAACCGGAACGGGCTGCGGTAACCGCTGGAGAAGACCTTGGAGCGGTTCGCGTTCGGCGCCGCGGCGGAGTAGTACGGGTTGCCCGGCACACCGGCGCCGTCGGGACTGACGTGAAGGATCTTGCCGTACAACTGATCGAGGTCCAGTGAACGCAACGCGCCCGGATCCATCCTGGTGAAGTCGGCGGCGTCGCCGATGGAGATCCACACCGTCCCGTCTTCGGCCGCGACGAGCCCGGTGATGCCGTGGACGTCGTGGAAACCGGGAAGGTCGACGAGCACTCGTTCGGCCGTGAGGCCGGTGGGGACGTCCGCGCCGGTCACCGTCCAGCGCGCCACCCGCATGGTGAACGCGCCACCGCCCGTGTCGAACGACCACGCGAGGTAGATCTGGCGCGACGTCGCGAAATCCGGGGCGACGGCGAGACCGACGAGGCCGAGATCGCCGTTGTCGTGCACGGGCGGTGTCGCGATCGTCCGCGTCTGGCCGACGGTGGACACCCACGCGACCTTGCCGCTCTTGCCGGTGCTGAGCACCGAACCGTCCGGCAGATAAGCGAAATCGGTCAGATCGAACGCGGCCTGACCACTCGGCTGGTCGCGAAGGACGAAGCCGGAAGGCAGAGTGGGCGCCCCGGTCGCTTCCGGAGCGCCCACCCATCCCGGGAAAAGCAGGATTGAAACCGACAGTGCGACGAGTGTGCGAGTGAGGACCCGGCTCCGGTTCATCGGCACTTCCCCATTTCCGGCGTGTCATGGCACGTCGCGGGGAACGGGGAAGTCATTGCCGCCAGGAGCTTTCATTTATCTCAAAGCAACCGAACCGCAATGATCCGCGTGAGGTTCCGCCCGGAGCGGGGAGCTGATGGGGACTTTCCCGCGTGTCATGCGGCGAAGGGAGCCTTCGCCGCATGTGACGCGGGGAAGGCTCCCTTCACGTAGCCGGAAAGGTCAGGCGACGACCTGCACCACGTCGCCGCTCTGCAGCGTCGTGAAGTACTTCTGCGAAGCCGCCGCGGCCAGGTGGATGCAGCCGTGCGAGTACACCGAGAGGCTGCCGGTGTGGAAAGCGATACCCGGCAGGAAGAACACCGAGTTCGGCATCGGCGCGTCGAACTGCTTCGAGTGGTAGTTCTTGACCTTGGCCGAAACGTGGAAGACACCGGTCGGCGTCGCGTGCCCCTTCTTGCCGGGCAGCTGCTTGACCGGACCGTAGATGACCTTGCCGTCCTGCAGCAGCCACGTCTTCAGCGCGGAGAGGTCCACGCAGGCGCTCACGCCCGGCGAGGCCAGCGCGGCCTTGCACGGTACGTCGGCGGCGTTCGCGGCGGGCTTGGCCGCCGGTTTCGGCGTGGGCTTCGGTGTCGGCTTGGGCTTCGACGACGTGGACGGCTTCGGCGCGGAACTGCTGCTGCTCGGCGTCCGGGAGGACGTGGTCGGCGCGGCGGAGGACGTCGATGGCGCCGACGTGGTCGTCGTCCCGCCCACCGGATCGCCTTGCGCGACGGCGCCGCCACCGGGCGAGCCGCCCCCGGCGTCGCCGGAACACGCGGTCAACACCAGCGCGGTGGCCAGTGCGGTCACCCCCACCAGGAACTTCTTCACGACCCTTACCCCCGATTGTCCGTAGTGCGTCTGACATGGGTAAAGACGGGGCTCACCCGTAAGGGGTTGTTGGGCGGAAGGTCACGATCCTGTCTCAAGGCCGCTGAACTGCGGAAATCAGGGAACTCGGCCGACGACCCGGGCGTACATCCGGCCCGGATTGGCGCCTTCGTCCAGATATCCGGGCAGCGGCGGCAGGTCCCGCGCGAACACGGCCAACCGTCCGAACAGCTCGTTCGCGTCCGAGGGACGGCGCTCCGGATCCTTCTCGAGCAGGTCCGCGAGCAGGACGTTCAGTCCACCCGGGACACCGTCCACTTCGGCCGGACTCTCCTTGACCTGCTTCTCGAACACCGCGTACGCCGTCGGGCCGGTGAACAGCTGCCTGCCGGTCAGCATTTCGTGCAGGACACAGCCCAGCGCGTACAGATCGCTGCGGGGCCCGGCGATCCCGCGCTGGATCTGCTCGGGCGCCATGTACGCGGGCGTGCCCAGGATCTGCCCCGCGCGGGTGAACTGGGCGACGTCGGTCTCGCGCAGCATCGCGAGCCCGAAGTCGAGCACCTTCACGCTGCCGTCGGGACACAGCATCAGGTTGGTGGGCTTGAGATCGCGGTGACAGATGGAGAGCGCGTGCGCGGCGGACAGTACGGCGCAGGCCTGCGCGGCGATCGCGGCCGCCCACGGCACCGGCAGCGGACCGTGTTCGGCGGCGAGATCGGCGACGGTCACCCCCTCGATGAACTGCATGACCTGGAACAACCGCTCGTCGTAGGTGCCGAAGTCGTACAGCGTCGGCGCACCCGCGTGTTCCAGAGTGGCGAGGATCCGTGCCTCGCGGATGAAACGCTGTTCGAGTTCGGCGTCCGGACCGCCGGGGAGCCCGAGGAACTTCACCGCCACGCGGCGGCCGAGATGCCGGTCGTGGCCCGCGTAGACCGCGCCCATCCCACCCCGGCCGAGCGGCAGCTCGTCGAGTTCGTAGCGGTCCGCGATCAGCACTTAGTTCCCTGGCCTCAGTTGACCTTCCGTTAGCCCTGCCAAGCCTAGCCGCACCAGCTCCAGGCCCGATTCCGCCGCCTCGCGCAGGGCGTCCTCGAAGGCGGCGAGCCGGGTGAACGCCTCCCCGTGGGCACGTTGCGTTTCGATCGGCAGACGCGGGATCCGGGTCCGCTTGAGGTCGATCCTGGTCGACGAGGTCGGCGCGATCTGCCCGGCCGCGCGCAGGCAGCCGGCGAGGAACGCGGCGTCCAGCCGTTCGGGATCGGTGCGGTACTTCGACATCGGCGACTCCACCGTGACCGGCGCTCCACTGTGGACATACGCGGGCACGGCGGGCGACGCGACGACGTCTCCCTCCTCCACCGATTCCGGAACCGTGAGCACCCCGGACTTCAGCAGCTCGCCGATCGTGGTGAACTGCGGGTTCTCATCGGCCACCGCCAGTGACGGCAGTTCCGGCCGGATCCCCTCGAAATGCTTCCGGACTTCCAGAAAGGCCTCGCCCGCGTGTTCGTTCCTCGCCTGATGCCGGGCGGGGGAAAGGTCGATCTCCTCGTCGAGCAGGTCGATGATCCGGACCGTGCCCGGCACCTCGGCGCCGCGCAGGTGCTCCCGCCACTGTTCCTCCACAGTGGACGGATCGGCCAGCAGGAGCAACCGGGACGGCGGGCGTTCGCCGGGCTCCGGGCGCCGCAGCAGCCAGAGATCCGCGCCGCCGACCGTCACGATCGCGCGCAAAGCCCCGGCCCGCAAGAGGTTCCCGCGGATCCGGCGGCCGGTCCGGCGACCGGCGGCGGCGGGCGGCATGCGGATCGCGACCAGCCCGCCGGGTTTGACGTGCGCGAGACAGTGCTGGACCCAGGCCAGTTCCGGCTCGCCGCGCGGCGGCTGGCCGTACTCCCAGCGCGGGTCGCCGACGAGTTCGTCGTGACCCCATTCCCGGTCGTTGAACGGCGGGTCGCAGACGACGGCGTCCGCGAGAAGTCCTTCGTAGGAGTCCATCGGCAGGGCGTCCGCGCCGTACATCTCCATGTCCGCGCCCGCGAGCAGCAGCCGGTGCGCCGCGATGCACGAAATCGCCGGATCGTCGGTCTGACCGAGCAGCCGGGTGCCGCCGGAGGCGAGCAACAGCGTCCCGAGCCCGCACGCGGGATCGAGCACGACGCCGGGTTCGGGACCGATGAGCCGGGACATCAACGCGGCCACCGGTTCCGGCGTGACGGACAGCTGGCGGGAGTGCGCCTCGACGTAGCGTTCGCACAGGAACTCGAAGGCCTCGCGCGCCCCCACCTCGCCCGCGAAGCGGTCCAAGAGTTCGAGCAACTCGGGATCGTCGTAGCGGGGCGAAAAGTCCCACTCCTCCCCGGCGGCCCGCCGCGACAGGAACGTGCCCACCCTGCCGACCCGCGAGCTCAGCCACAGGTCGTCGCCGAGGTTCCGGAGCCGCTGCCAGATCCGGTCCCCGAGCGACACCTCGAACGGCTTCCCGCGCTCACGCAGCCAGTTTTCGACGTCGAGCAGCGAGAAGAGGGGGCTCGACGCCGTCCCGCCGACGGGCGGCGGAAAATCTCCGTACCGTCGACGCCAGTTGCTCACCGCGGCGCGGCCGACGCCGGCGATGTGCGCGATGTCCGCCGCGCTGACGGTGGCTTGCTCCTCCATCGGCGTATCGTAACCGACAGCTGACCATTCCAGACCTATGTTTGTGAACTCAGTACACAACTGCTTTACTGGGTCGTATGACGTACACCCTTCGGTACGCCGCCGGCTCGGACGTCGGACGACGCCGTCAGGTCAACCAGGACTCGCTCTACACCAGCGCCCGGATGCTGGCGGTCGCCGACGGCATCGGCGGCCAGCCGCACGGCGAGGTGGCGAGCGCCGAAGCGGTCGGCGTCCTGTCCCGGCTCGACGCGGACCTCAGCGGCTTCGACCTCGCGGACGTCGACCTGATCGAGATCCTCTCCGGCGGGGTCCGCGCGATCGACGACCGGCTGATCGCGACGGCCGAGCGCGAACCGGAGACTCGCGGCATGGGCACCACCCTGACCGCGCTGCTGTTCGACGGCGCCCATTTCGCCGCCGCGCACATCGGAGACTCCCGCGGATACCTCCTGCGCGACGGCACGCTTCAGCGCTTTACGCGCGATCACACGCTCGCGCAGGCCCTCGCGGACGACGGGCGCATCGACGCCTCGGAAGTCGAGGGGCACCCTCGCGGCTCACTGCTCATGAAGGCGCTCCTGAGCACCGGGAGCGGCGAAGCGGACATCTGGACCTTCGAGGCGGCCCCTGGCGACCGTCTTCTCCTGTGCTCGGATGGGTTAACGGCAACGGTTGTCGAAACCGTTATCAAGGACGTCCTCGGCGCCTTCCAAGATCCCGCCGAGACCGTCCCGAGGCTGATCCACCTGGCCAACGAGGGTGGCGGACCGGACAACATCACCTGCGTCGTCGCCGACGTTCTCGCGCCCGCGCACCCGTGAGGCGTTCCGGCCGGAAAGGCAGGTCAGACCCACCTTCGCAAGGCCGGAAGGGCATCCGGTAAAGTTCCCCACGGAGGATTGGCCGAGCGGCCTAAGGCGCACGCTTGGAAAGCGTGTTGGGTTCACGCCCTCGCAGGTTCGAATCCTGTATCCTCCGCCATCAGCAAGGCCCCGGACGTTCCGACGTCCGGGGCCTTGTTGATTACACAGCAGTACCTTCACTTAACAGAGTCAGTTGATCACGCTAAGTTTAAACGTGGTCGTTCCAGCCCCCGACGTCCCAAGGAGTCCGCCAAAATGGCCGGAGTCGAAGAGATCCGCGCTGGTATCGCGCTCGCGAACGAGAAGGCATCTGCGAGCATCGCCGCACTTCAGCAGGCAGCGCAGTCTCTTGAAGAAGCCCAGCTTTCCCTTTCACAGGCCACCCAGGGCAGCACCCAGCACGAGGTGAGCCAGGCACAGGGGCTTCTCGCCGAGGCCCTGCAGGGCATCACCGGCATGCAGAGCACCATCCAGGCGGGCATTTCGTCGGCCGAGTCGTACTCGACCCGCCTCTAAACCATGTACCTCGAAGAACTGCACCAGCTGCTGACGGCCGTCCAAACCGGCCTCGCCGACGGACGTGCCCATGCCGAGCGGGCCAGAAGCCTGCTGGAGGAGTCCCGGCGCGCCCTGGTCGAACCGCAGGCCCAAGCCGTGCCATGGGTGCCACCGCAGCTGGCGCAGGCCGACGAGGGCTTGGAAAACCTCCTGACGCGCCTTTCCGCCGCTGACGACCTGGTCAGCGGTTACCAATCACGCCTCTGAGATCGGCGAGCCGGTATGGGCAGCAAAGCGAGTGAACAGCGCAATCGCGTCGTTACGGCGCTGGAGCGGGTCCGGCACCAGATCGGGCTCGTCCTCGGCGCCGCCGCCGGGGCCCGCAAGGCCGCCGAGGCGGAACTGGCCAAACTGGAGCTGGAACAGCGCATCGTCCGGGTGGGGATGAACAACTCCACTTCGGACCAGTACGCCGAGTGGTCACAGCATCCCGCCGCGAACGAGGTGTTCGGCATGCTCGGCAGCGTGCGCGGCCAGTTCTACGCGGACTGGGAAGCCGGGCCGGGCGCCCTGCGCGACCTGGTCACGAACAACGCGCCGGGTCCCGCCGGTCAGCAGCCGGGCAACTGGCTCGGTCGCGTCGGCGGGAACCCCGGCATCACCGCGCCGGGCCTGTGGCGCATCGGCTCGGCGACCGTGCCGGGCCAGGACATCCAACGCACGTTCGACGTCGCGATACCCCTGCTCGACGAGTCGCATCTGTCCATCAGGTCGGCACCGAAGACTCGGGCCGCGGTGGACGGCATCGTGCAGAACCTGCTCATGCGGGTGCTGAGCACGTTCGAACCCGGCGCGGTGCGCGTCCACCTGTGGGACGTCGGGCAGCTGACCGCGATCCTGCCCGACCTCTACCCGCTGAGCCGCACGAGCGCGCTCACGCTGTACGACCCGGGGCGGCTCGAGGACCTCCTCGACGAACTGGCCGGGCACATCCGCCGCATCCACGCGACCGGGATGCAGGCGGGGCACACGTCACTGCGGGAAATCCGGCGGGCGAGCGGACAGCGCGTCGAACCGTTCCGCGTCGCGGTGCTCTACGGCAACGGGGAGACCCTCGAACCGGAGCGGGCCCGCGAGCTGAAACGCGTCGCCACCGGGGCGCTCGCGGCCGGGATCTGCCTGATCCTGATCGACGTGCCGACCATGCTGTCGACGTCGGTCGAATCGCTGAGCCTGACCGACGACCGGCACGCGATCAGCAGCATGACCGGACCCGACCTGATCGTCGACCTCGACCCGCCGATGCCGTCCGGGCAGGTCATCCGGGCCGCCGGGCGGATCGCCGAGGCCCTGATCGCCAAACAGGGCGGCCCCCGCGCGTTCGCCGACCTGCTGCCCACCGAACTGGGCAAGGAGAGTTCGGCGCGGGAGCTGCGGGCGCCGGTCGGCTTCTTCGAGGGCGAGGCGGTGGAGGTCGTCATCGGCGACGCCAGCCCGCACGTGCTCATCGGCGGGCCGAGCGGTTCGGGGAAGACGAACTTCCTGTACTCGCTGCTCGGCAGCTTCGCGGCGCGGTACTCGCCGGACGAGCTCGCGCTGTACCTGCTGGACTTCAAGGAAGGCGTGTCGTTCGCCGGGCTCGCGCCGGGACGGCGGGACGCCAGCTGGCTGCCGCACGCCAAGCTCATCGGGGTCAACGTCAACACCGACCGCGAGTTCGGCCTGGCGCTGCTGCGCTACCTCGCCGACGAGCTGCGGCGCCGGTCCGCCGCGGCGAAACAGCACGAGGTCACCAACCTCGCGGACCTGCGCGAGCAGGACCCCGGCGGGCACTGGCCCCGGATCGTCGCGGTGATCGACGAGTTCCAGTACCTGTTCGCCGGCCGCGACGGCGTGACGGCGACCGCGACCCAGCTGCTGGAGGACATCGCGCGGCGAGGCCGGTCTCAGGGCATCCACCTGGTGCTGGCGAGCCAGGACGTCGCCGGGATCGAGGCGTTCTGGGGCAAGCCCGCGGTGTTCGAGCAGTGCACGCTGCGGATCGCGATGCCGAAGGCGCGGCGCGTGCTCTCCGAGACCAACAACGCGGCGGTCTCGGCACCGAAGTGGCATGCGGTGATCAACCACGATTCCGGTGTGGCGCACGGGAACCAGCTCGCCCACGTCCCGGACGCGAGCAGCAAGGACGTCTTCGTCAAGCTGCAGCACCGGTTGTGGGAACGGTACTCGGAGTCGTTCAAACGGCCGCGGCTGTTCGACGGGGCGCATTCGCCGGTGCTGGAACAGTTCCCGGCGTTCAACGATCTGAAGCCCACGAAGAAACCGCGAGCGCTGCTCGGTCAGTCCATCGACGTCGACGAAGCCGCCTGCGGGGTCGAACTGCCGAAGGCGCCGGGACGGAACGTCGCGGTCTTGGGCGCCGCGACGGCGGAAGCACTGTCCATCATGGACTCCGCCGCACGATCCTTGGCTCGCCAGCATCACGACGGTGCGGTGGAGTTCGTGCTCTCGTGCCCCATCGAAGCATGCTTCCCCGCGGTGTCCGATCTGGCCGCGCGACTGGAGGCGGAGGGCCACAAGGCGACGCTGGTCGACGATTTGCCCGGCCGGGTAATCGATATCGCGGAAAAGTTGTCCTCTTTGGACAAGGCTCACGTGCTCCTGCTTTACGGTGTCGACGCCTCGATTCCCGCACTGGAGACCAAGGCGCCCGGCCAGCTCAAGAGCGGCTTGGATCAGCTGCGGGTGCTGCTGAAGCAGGGTCCGGGACACGGCGTCCACACCATCGGCTGGTGGCGCAGCATCGCGCGGCTGAAGGACACGCTCGGTTTCGCGGGCACCGACGACATCGGCAGTTGGGCGGCCCTGGACGTCCAAGGCAACGAACTGTCGCCGTTCGCCGCGGGGCAGGTCGTGCACTGGTCGCCGCGACCGGGTCGCGCGCTGTTCTTCGACCGCACCACCCACGGCGCCCCCGAGGTGATCATCCCGTTCCAGCGTCCGGAAGGGCTTCTCGATGGATGACGGCATCACCGCGGCCATGCGGTACAAGGAGATCGTCGGCCTCGCGCGTGCCTCGGCGGAGAACCTCCGCGGCTGGGAGGTCGCCCGCGCGGACGAACTGGAGGCCCGCCTCGCCGAGGCGCACCAGTCCGTCGCGGACGCCGCCGAACGCGAGCAGCGCGCTGTCGACAGGGCTTCCCGGTGGTGGAAGATGGCCCAGCACAACGTCGAGAGCCTCACCTGGCTGCCGGACGACGAGGACCCGCAGCCGGTGCCGACCGCGCGGGCCGGGTACCTGGAGAAGTACCTGGAAGAGGTCAAGCCGAGCTACCAGGAACTCGTGCAGGCCGTCCTTTCCCTGGGATGGCGCGCGAAACGCTCCTAGACGCCGGCCCGCGTCCAGTCCTCTAGTTGCGGCGGTTCGGGGTACGAACTACCACAACTAGTCCTCTAGTTGCGGTAGTTGCACGCGCAACTACCGCAACTAGAGGACTAAACGCGTGGGGTCAGGGCTTCGGCAGGTAAGGGCCGAGGACCTTCTCCAGGTAGTCCGCCAGGTCGTAGAACGCGTCCTGGACCGGGTTGCCCGCGCTCGGCCGGAACCGCAGCACCTGCGGGTCGTGGTCGCTCGCCTGCTGGGCGAACTCCGCGTTCAGGTGGACGACGTCGTAGTCGGTCCCGCGCGGCGCCTTCGACGCCAGGATGTGGTCGAGCACCTGCGACTGGCCCTCGAAAACGTAGCTGTACCGCTCGTTCTCCGGCAGCGACGCGATGAGGTCCTTCAGCGCGCCGCCTGCCGTCAGGGTCTTCACCGCGGGCGAGAACGGGTAGTCGTTCAGGTCACCGGCCACGACGATGTTCGCGTTCTTGTCCGACGCGAGCACCTTGTCGATGAAACCGCGCAGCACGGTCGCCTGCTTGGCCCGCTGCACCTCGGAACTCCGGACCGGCGGCTGGTTGCGGCCGTGGGTCGGCTGGTCGCCGCCCTTGGAGTTGAAGTGGTTCGCGATGACGAACACGGTGCGGCCCTGGAAGACGAACTCTCCGACGAGCGGCTTGCGGCTGGCCTCCCACGCCTCGTTGGCCGGGTCGACGCGGCCGGGCGAGACGGTCAGGTGGGTCTTGCCGCGTTCCTTGACCACGCCGACCGGGGTGGTCGCGTCACCGCCCTTGCGGTCCACAAAGGACACACGAGCCGGGTTGAACAGGAAGCCGACGCGGATGTTGCCGCCCGGCTGGCCGCCGTCCTTGCCGTTCTCCGGGTCGATCTGACGCCACTCGTAGCGCGGGCCACCGGCGGCGACGATCGCGTCGACGAACTTCTGCAGCGTCTGGTCCGCCACGACGGTGCCGTCGTTGGCCGGCCCGTTGTTGTCCTGGATCTCTTCCAGGTTCAGGATGTCCGGCTTCGCCAGGTTGGTGGCGATCGCCTTGGCCAGCTCGCCGAACTTCTCCGCACTGTCCAAAGCGGACAGGTTCTCGACGTTGTAGGTGGCCACCGAAAGCTCACCGCTGCGCTGCGCGCGGGTGCTCTCACGCTTGAGCCCGTTGTCCTTGGTGGCACCCAGCTTCGTCGCGAACAGCGTGTAGCCGCCGAAGTTGCTGTACTCGACCGGGCCGGAGGTCTCACCGGTGAGCACGTCGCCGGTGTTGACCTTCGGGAACGGCACCTCGGCGAACGGGATCAGCGACGCGACCTTGAGGACGCCGGTGTTGAGCCGGTCGTAGTCCAGGTACACCGCGCCGCCGCGCACGCTCGGGTTCTGCTTCGGCTTGGTGGTCACGTAGAGCTCGTTGAACGACGACGTCGGGCCGACGACGCGCGCGTCGGAGACGCTGACGATCTCGCTCTCGTGCGTCTCCCAGAAGTCCAGCGAGTACTTCGCGGGCTCCAGCGGAAGCGGCTCGATGCTGCCGCCCGGCGCGGGGGCGACGGTGTCCGGGACCGAGTCCGGCGTGACGACAGTCGGGGCGGGCAGGGCGTTCCCGCTCGAATCGACCGTCCACTGTGCACTCGTCAGCTCGGTGAGCGACTGGTACGGCGAGGTCGCCGGCGCGTCCGGGTAGAACTCGCGGATGGTGCCGGTGGCGGTCACGGCGTCACCCACGGCCACGGCGGGCGTGGTCGAGCCGGTGAAGACGAACAGCCCCTCGCTGGTGCGCGGGTCGGCGTCGGGCGCGGGGTCGGTGATCCAGAACCCGCGAGCCGAACCGAAGCTCCGGATCGCGGTCACGACACCGGTGACCCCGGCGACCTTCAGGTCCTTGAACGGCGAGATCCGGGTGGTGCCCTGGATTTCGTGGATCTTGGCGTTCACCGGCGGCGGGCCGGTCTCACCCGGCGTCTCACCCTTGCCGTTGGTCGGGGTGGGCGCGCCGGGGGTGAAGTCGGCGGCGTTGTCGTCGGTGTCCGCGAGCGCCGTGCCCCTGGCGACGGACGCGGTGTTGGACGGCGCGGGTGCCGCCACCCCCTCGCGGATGACCGCGGCCGGGCCGAAGCCGACCAGGTCCTTGATCCGGGTGTCGGCCGCGCAGTCGGCGGCGGTCTTGCAGGTCAGCGCGGTGGTGCCCTGGACGAGCGCGATGGTGCCCGCCGTGGCGGACAGCGGGATCGTCCCGGTGGCGTCCGGCGTCGGGAGGGCCACGGTGCCGCCCGCGCCCTTCGCCTCCGCGACCAGGTACCGCGCGCCCGGCGCGACACTTCCGGTCAGCGGCGTGACCTGCCAGCTGTTCCCCGACGCGGGCGCGTACTGGACGCTGAAGCCGTCGAGGCTCACGGCCGCCGCGCCGCGGTTGGCGAGTTCGATGAAGTCGTTGCTCAGCGTCGCACCCGAGTTGCCGCCACCGCCGTAGACCTCGGCGATCACGGCGTCGGCGCTGGGCGCGGCGAGCGCGGCCGGAGCGGCTGTGATGGCAGCACCGCTCACGACCAGGCCGGAGGTGACGGCCACGGTCAGGGCCCGTCTCCTGGCAGCACGGCGGGATGTGGTCACGCTGAGTCCCCTCTTCGCAAGATCGGTCGAGGAATACTCCCCCGAACAAGTGAAATGAGGAAGACGACGAGACAACGATTCGTCACCGCTGGGCCGGTCGCACTAACACCTTCGTCGTTTTCAGGGCTGGTTTTGCCGTGTTCTCACGTGAGAGGATCGAGATCCGCCGCCTGCCACACACAGGAGGCGTCTTCATGCGCGGACTTCTTTGCGCGCTCATCCCACTCCTCGCGGCCGGTCTCGTGACCCCGGTTTCCGAGGCGGCGGAGGCCGAGTTCGAGGTGATGACCCCGGCGAGCACGGTCGCGTCCCGCACCGACCGGCGGCCGAACGCGGGCGGTGTGTACGACCCCGTCGCGCGCAAGACCTTCATCTCGTGGTCGGGCAAGGCCGCGGACACCCACGTCCAGGCCTACGACCACCGGACCGGTGGCTGGACCGCGCCGAAGAAGATCGCCGACGGCGAGTCCGATCCGCACAACTACCCGACGATGCTGCTCGCCGGCGACGGCCACCTGCTGATCTTCCGCGGCATGCACAACACGCGCACCGTGATCAGCCGCGCGCCGCGCGCCCATTCCCTCGAAGGCACCTGGACCGACATCGAGGTTCCCCAGGGCGACTCGGCGAGCTACCCGATGCCGGTCAAGACCGCCGACGGCACGCTGTTCATGTTCTACCGCGAGACGACGAACGAGCTCGATCCCACCGCGAACAGCGACTTCCGCCCGATGAAGTACATCGTCTCCCGCGACAACGGGAAGACCTGGAAGAACTCCGTGCAGCTGACCGGGAAGCAGTGGGCGTTCGGCTCGCTGGGCCGGGCCGACCACATGGACGAGGTCTACGTCGGCCAGCTGCGGTACCTGCCGTCGTCCGGGCGGATCCAGTTCGTCTACACGCTCGCCGGCGGCGGGCCGGCGCAGCACAAACACGACGTCTACCACCGGAACGTCTACTACCTGTCGTTCGACGTCCGCACCCTGCGCTTCCATTCCGCGGCGGGCCGCGACCTCGGCACCCAGGTCGACGACGCCGAGCAGGAGCGGTACCTCAAGGTCGCCGAAACCCCGCTCGAACTCCCCGGCGGGCTCAAGTCGCCGGACTACATCCTGCAGGTCGGCACGCAGCGCGACGGCAAGCCGTTCGTCACCTGGTTCCAGTTCGACGTCGCGGGCTCGCCGCGCGATTTCGCGGGCGCGTGGAACGGCCGGGACTGGGAAGTGCGCGAAGTCGCGAACGGACTCCGATTGCGCGAGATCGAACAGCTCAATGGCGGCACTTGGCGCGTTTACGGAACCCGGGACGGACGGCCGAACATCGAAACGTTCTTGCTCGAGAACGGACGCGTCTGGAAGCCCGAAACCTTGATCACCACACCGAAACCGGTCCAGCGCGTCGAGGTGATCACCGGTTTCCGGGACCCCGCCCGCATTCTGGCGACCGGCGCGTCCAGCGCGCGTGACGTCGCCGTGGCCGACGGTGACATTTATGTGGCGGGAACGCCGCGCAAATAGCCCATTGGGGTTTCCCTGCCTTAAATGAACCTCAAGTCCGGGGACAACCCGGCAATTCCGGAGTTACCTTTGGCGATGTGAGCGAGGGCACAGTCCTTCCTCACATCGCCAAAGCTTTCAGACGCTCGCCGGGGAGGGCGAGCGGGGGGAACTGGGGGTGCACCGCCGGTGCACGGGACCCGTCTGGGGAGGACGGAGCCCGTACACCGGCGGTGTGTCATTTCCGCCCGACCTTCAGCGCTCGAGCTCCTGCCGCGCCCGGTACTTGCCGATGAGCGACTTCGCCCCGGCGACGGCGGCCTTGCCCGCGCCCTTCGCGCTCGCGGCCAGGAACGTCGTCCAGTCGAAGTAGTCGCGCCACAGCACGATCCGGCCGTCGCGCACCTCGAACGTGCCGCACACCCAGAACTCCGCCTCCCACGAACCGCGCCGGAGGACGTCGGTGCGCTCGGTGAGCACGATCGGGCCGTCGGCGGCGATGTGGTGGGTGCGCGCCTCGAACCCGCTGCCGTAGCGGGCCATGGTGCGCAGCTGCTTCTCCACCGCCGAGAGGCCACGGGCCGGGGGAAGCGGGACGTTCTGGTAGACGATGTCGATCGCCACGAAGCTCAGCGCGCGGTCGATGTCGAGCTCTTCGAGAGCCTGAAGGAAACCGGTCACCACGGTCTTCGGATCCGTCATGCCTACCGAGGCTAATCCGATTTTGAACCGCCGGAAGGTCACAGCCGTATCACAGAGCGGAGGGCCGGATTCCCCACGACTACGGAGGTATCGATGCGACGACGACTGCCGATGGCACTGTTCGGGCTGGTCGTCTGGGTGCTCGCGGGCTGCTCGACGGCCACGGGCGCCGCACCGGCGGCACCGAACGCCCCTGGCGCCAACCAGGCCGACATCACGTTCTCCCAGCAGATGGTCCCGCATCACCAGCAGTCGATCCAGGTCGCGAACCTGGCCTCGGAACGGTCGGCTTCCGAGTATGTGAAGGCCACCGCGGCCAAGATCATCAAAGCCGAATCGGCCGAGGTCCAGACGATGACCGGCTGGTTGCAGTCATGGAACGCGGCCGTACTGCCCGCGGCGGGCCACGCGGGACACTCGATGCCGGGGATGATCACCGCCGGGCAGGTCGCCTCGCTGCAGAACCTGACCGGCGCCGAGTTCGACAAGACGTGGCTCCCGCTGATGGCCGAGCACCTGCGCAACGGCGTCACGATGGCCAAAACCGTGCTGTCGTCGGGCGAGCACGCCGAGACGAAGGCGCTGGCACAGGAGATCGTCGAGAACCAGACGGCGGCGATCGACGAGATCACCGCGCAGCTTCCTTGACCCCCTGCGAGGCCGGGAAGGCCCTCCGGTATTGTTCTCGGCGGTGGCGTGTCCGAGCGGCCGAAGGAGCACGACTCGAAATCGTGTGACGGCTAATAACCGTCCGTGGGTTCAAATCCCACCGCCACCGCAGCGAAGAGCCGGTCTCCACGGAGACCGGCTCTTCTGCGTGTGGCCTACTTGTTGAACTTGTCCTTGAGGTCCTGCACGCCGCCTTCCGCGCGGTCGCGAAGATCGTGCCCGGCCTCCTTGACCTGACCTTCGGTCTGGTCGGCCCGGCCGGAGTTCTCGAGGTCCTGGTTGCCGGTCTTCTCGCCGAGCTTCTCCTTGGCGGCGCCGATGGCCTGCTCGGCCTTGTCCTTCGCCTTGTCGAAAACGCTCATGGCGGACGTTCCTCCTTCGACTGCGGCCACCGTTTGCGGCCGCGTGATCTTGGAGTACCCGCAGAGCGGGAACCGACACATCTGTCACCCGGTGCGGTTACCCCGCTGCCCGTGGAAGAAGTCTTCGAGCAGGGCCGCGCACTCGGACTCCAGCACGCCTCCGACGACCTCCGCGCGGTGGCTGAGCCGCCGGTCGCGGACGACGTCCCACAGCGACCCCACAGCCCCCGTCTTGGGCTCCCAGGCGCCGAAGACGAGCTTCGCGACCCGGGCCATCACGAGAGCGCCGGCGCACATCGTGCACGGCTCCAGCGTCACCGCGAGCGTGCAGCCCTCGAGCCGCCAGCCGTCACCGTAGATCTCGGACGCGGCCCGCAACGCGAGGATCTCCGCGTGCGCCGTCGGGTCACCCAGTTCTTCACGGGCGTTGCGCGCGGAGGCGAGCGGGGTCCCGTCCGGGGACAGGACGACGGCGCCGATCGGCACGTCGTCGCCCGCACCCCGCGCCGCCGCGATCGCCGCCTGGACGGCGGCGATGTCGGCGGCGGAGGCGGAGGGGCTCAGATCTCGTCCAGGATCTTGGTGAACTCGGCGGCGAATCCACACCGCTGCGCGACCATCTGGAGTTGTTCGTCGGGATAGAGGTCGACCTCGCCGACGATCACCTGGAGTTCGGCCCCCGGCAAGCCGAGATCGGACAGGATCTCCAGGTCGCCTTCGGGCCAGACCGCCTCGTCGTCCTCGTCCGGTGGATCGACTCTCAGCACGTCGAGGACGTCCGCGGCGATGTCGTAGTCGAGCGCCGCCGCGGCGTCGGACAGCAGCAGTGAGGGCCCTCTGGGACTCGGCCGGACGATCACGAAGAACTCGTCGTCGATCGCCAGCAGCCCGAAGGAGGCACCCGTGGAACGCAGTTTGCCGAGCTCCGTGATCGCAGCGTCGAGTTCGGCGAGTGCCCCTGGATCAAGGGAGCTGCACCGCCACCGACCGTCCTCCCGCACCACGGCCACCGCGAACCCCGTGATCGGCTCTTGCACCGCCATGCGCACACCGTATTCCGCCCGCATTCGGAACGCACGCACGGTGCACCCGAAGCGCCGCATGCGCCACTATCGAGACATGACCGGACCCACCGACCTGCCCACCCTCCCCGATGCGCGCTTCGCCGGTTTGCTGGCCGAAGCCCGCGCGCTCCAAACGAAAACCGTAGAGCTTCGCCGGGAGATCCACCGGAATCCGGAGCTCGGCCTCCACCTGCCGAAGACCCAGGCCTCGATCAAGGCGGCCCTCGAGGGCCTGCCACTGGAGATCACCGAGGGCAAATCGACCACCTCGCTGACCGCCGTCCTCCGGGGCGGGAAACCCGGTCCGGCGATCCTTCTCCGCGGCGACATGGACGCGCTGCCGCTCCAGGAGGACACCGGCCTCGACTTCGCCTCCGACGACGACGGCGTGATGCACGCCTGCGGGCACGACACCCACGTCGCGATGCTGGCGTCAGCGGCGCGGCTGCTCAGCGAGCACGCCGCCGAGCTGGCCGGTTCGGTGGTGTTCATGTTCCAGCCGGGCGAAGAGGGCCAGCACGGCGCGCGCCACATGATTCACGAGGGCGTGCTCGAAGCCGCGGGCGAACGCGTCGAAAAGGCGTTCGGCCTGCACATCTTCACCCAGGTCGAGTCCGGCATCGTGCAGACGCGGCCGGGTCCGATCATGGCGTCGGCGAACAGCTTCCACGTGAAGGTCACCGGCCGGGGCGGCCACGGTTCGGCGCCGCATCAGGCGATCGACCCGGTGCCCGCGGCGGCGGCGATCGTCACCGCGCTGCAGACGATGGTGACCCGCAGGGTCAGCGTGTTCGAGCCCGCGGTGGTCTCGGTGACCCGGCTCGAGGCCGGGACGACGACGAACATCATCCCGGAGACGGCGTTCCTGGAGGGCACGATCCGGACGCTGTCCGAGCGGACGCTGGCGTTCGTGCGCGAGGAACTGCCGAAGGTGTGCGAGGCGATCGGTGCCGCGCACGGCGTCCGCGTGAGTGCCGAAGTCGTCCCCGGCTACCCGGTCACCGTCAACGATCCGCAGGTCGCGGGGCGGGTGCTGGAACTGGCGGCCGAGGTGCTCGGTGCCCGCAACGCCGAGCTCATGGAGAACCCGGTGATGGGCGCGGAGGACTTCTCCTATGTCCTGCAACGCGTTCCGGGCACCTTCGCCTTCCTCGGCGCCTGCCCGCCCGATGCCGACCTGGCCACGGTGGAGGCGAACCACTCGAACCGCGTGGTCTTCGACGAGGACGCCATGGCCAACGGCGTCGCGATGTACGCCGCCTTCGCCCTGGACGCACTCCGGTAGCTATTACACAACAGTGTTGATTTAATGGGCGTCATGAGCGATGACACCCTGGCCGTCCTGGCCACGCAGGAGGAGCGCCTGGTCTTCAGCCGGTTCGACAACGAGACCGCGCTGAAGCTGGGCATCCACCTGCTCACGGCGGCACGGGACCGCGCCCTCCCGGTGACGGTCTCCGTCCGCCGCGGCGGGCAGCGGCTGTTCCACGCGGCGTTGCCGGGCACCTCGGCCGACAACGACGCGTGGATCGACCGCAAGAGCCGCGTCGTCGACCGCTACGGGCACAGCTCGTTCCTCGTCGGCGAGCGGTTCCGCGCGAAGGGCACGACGTTCGAAGCCGACTCTCGCCTCGACCCGGACCGGTACGCCGCGCACGGCGGCGTCTTCCCGGTGATCGTCGACGGCGTGGGCCCCGTGGGCACGGTGGGCGTCTCGGGACTGCCTCAGGCCGACGACCACGCGTTCGTCGTCGAGCAACTGGAGGTCTTCCTCGCCGCACTGTCCTAAGTGGATACTCAGGGGCGAACTGGATCGGGGCAATGCCCGAAAAACATTGCCTGCAAAGAAAAGTTTCTGACCGTGTGCGCGCCCGCCGAGGGCGGGCGCGCACACGGTGACAGGTCAGAGGTCGTGGCCATCGACGATCGCGGCTTGGCCCTTATGGGCGCCTCGGGGCGCGCGGTGGAGCGCGGCGGGCGGCTGCTCACCGGTCAAAGCCGGCGGGACCATGAACGCGAGGGAAACGATGTCTGGCCGGTGCTCCTGTCCCCGGTCGAACCTCGCGACCGGACGGAACCGGGGGAAGTTTCCCTCGATGTCCTTGACTGTACGCCAGATCGTGCTGATTTGGTGAATTGCTTCCGCCCCGCTCGCATGGGACGCTTGAAGAAGACCACGGAGCGTCCGTGGCGTGTTGTGGTACCAGTGCCCTTCTCGGCCGAACCGGACCCCTTCGGTGTTCTGAACCCGTTGCTGGATTTGCCCACTTTCACGAGAACCAGAACGGTGTGATCTCCCATGACCTCCACACAGACGAGGCAGGGCAGCGACTTCGCCGAACTGTCCAAATTGGTCATCGACGCCGGCCTGCTCAAACGCAGGCGCGTGTACTACGCGGTGAAGATCTCCTTGAACCTGCTCGCTTTCGCGGGCGGCTGGGTCGCGTTCGCGCACTTGGGCGACTCGTGGTGGCAGCTGTTCCTCGCCGCGTTCTTCGCGATGATGTTCACGCAGCTGTCCTTCATCGGCCACGACGCGGGACACAAGCAGATCTTCCGCGGCCGAAAGGCGAACGACGTCACCGGATTCGTCCACGGCGGACTGACCGGGCTCAGCTACGGCTGGTGGATCGGCACGCACACCCGCCACCACGCCAACCCGAACCACGAGGACGAGGATCCGGACGTCAACCTCGCCGCGCTCATCTTCACCAAGGCGCAGGGCACCGAGCGGCGTGGTTTCCTGCGCTGGATGGCGAAATACCAGGCGTTCCTGTTCTTCCCGCTGCTGTTGCTGGAAGGCCTGAACCTGCACGCGTCGAGCGTGACCGCGATGTTCCAGCGCGGCTTCAAACGCCGGAAGCTCGAGGCGGCACTGATGCTCGCCCACGTCGCGGCGTACCTGACGGCCGTGTTCGTGGTCCTCTCGCCCGGCGTCGGCTTCGTCTTCATCGCCGTGCACCAAGGCCTCTGGGGTGTGTACATGGGCTGCTCGTTCGCCCCGAACCACAAGGGCATGCCGACGCTGTCGGCCGGTCACAAGCTCGACTTCCTGCGCAAGCAGGTGCTCACCTCGCGCAACGTGCGCGGCGGGCCGGTGGTGGACTTCGCCCTCGGCGGGCTCAACTACCAGATCGAGCACCACCTCTTCCCGAGCATGGCGCGGCCGAACCTCAAGCACGCGCAGGTGATCGTGCGGGAGTTCTGCGAGAAGCACGGCATCGACTACGCGCAGTGCGGCTGGGCCGCCTCCTACGGGTACGTCCTCAAACATCTGCACGAGGTCGGCGCCCCGTTGCGCGCATCGGCGACGGCGGTCGCGCGATGACCGCCTCCCGCTCCCTCGGCGTCGTGGAGGAACCCGCCGCCGACGACCGCTGCCCGAACTGCCCGCATCCGATGTCCGCGCACGACGCGATCGCCCGGCGCTTCTGCACCGCGACCGCGGCCGGCGGCTTCAGCCGCGGTTGCACCTGCGCCACGAAACCCGAAACAACCGAATAGAGGATCGCCATGAACGCCGACACCGTCCCCGTCTCCCGCTACGAGATCCGGGTCGACACCGTGAAGAAGATCGTCAACGAGCACACCGAACTCGACAACGAGGCGGCGTTCTCACTGGCCGTGCACATGGTGCGGGCGCTCGACACCGTCCCGGAGCCGGTCCGCTGACACTGGCCTCCTGATCCACTGTGGTCGGGGTTACTCGCGCGTTAACAACGCGTCAGTGACACCCCGGAAGGCGTCAGGGAGGTGTTGGCGAAGCGGCCGGGCCGGGCCGATCGGAGTTGTGCTTGCAGAGCACTGACCGATCGACGCGGAGGTAACCGTGACGCTCAGCGAGCTCCTTCCCAGCCTCGGCTGCGAGGCCGCCGACCATCTCGAACCCGGCGTCTGGCCCCGGAGCACCAAGCTCGGACCGGGCGGGGAACTGCTGTTCGCCGGTGCGCCGGTGTCCCACCTCGCCGCGAGGTTCGGGACACCGGCGTATCTGCTCGACGAGGACGAGGTCCGGCAGAACGCCCGCGCGTACCGCCGGGCCCTCCCCGACGCCGAGGTGGCGTACGCGAGCAAGGCGCTGTGCACTCGCGCGGTCCTGCGCTGGGTCGCCGAGGAAGGGCTTTCACTCGACACCTGCTCGGCGGGCGAGATCGCCGTCGCGCGGTCGATCGGTTTCCCCGCCGAGCGGATCCTGCTGCACGGCAACGCGAAAACCCCCGAAGACCTCAAGGCCGCGCTGTCCTACGGCGTCCGCCGGATCGTGGTGGACTCGCTCGACGAGATCGAGCAGCTCGGGGCGCTCGCCACCGGCGCGCAGCAGGTGCTGATCCGCGTGACACCCGACGTCGCCGCCGGCACGCACGCGGCGATCACCACCGGCACCGAAGGGCAGAAGTTCGGCTTCTCACTGCGCGAAGAAGTCCGCGACAACCTCGGACGAGCCGTCTCCGCCGTCCTCGCGCAACCGGGGCTCCGCCTGGCCGGGCTGCACTGCCACATCGGTTCACAGGTGTCGCGTGTGGACTTCTACGAACAGGCCGCCCGCAAGATGGTCGGGGTGCTCGCCGGGCTCCGCGAGACCCACGGCGTCACCCTGCGGGAACTGGACCTCGGCGGCGGGCACGCCGTCCGCTATCTGCCGGGGGACACCGGTTTCGACATCGACGGTTATGTCCGGCGTCTGCGTGTCGCACTCGCCTACGAATGCACGTCGCGCGCCTTCCCGCTGCCGAAACTGACGATCGAACCCGGCCGCGCGATCGTCGGCCAGGCGGGCATCACCGTGTACCGGGTCTGCGCGGTGAAACGCGGTTCGCGCACGTTCGTCGCCGTCGACGGCGGGATGAGCGACAACGCGCGGCCCGCGCTCTACGGGGCGGCGTACACCGCACGCCTGATCGGCAGGCGCAGCCGCGCGGCCAGGCGGCCGATGACGGTGGTCGGGCGGCACTGCGAATCGGGTGACATCCTCGCCGACGGGCTCTCACTGCCCGACGACGTCCACCCCGGCGACCTGCTGGCCGTCCCGTGCACCGGGGCATACCACCACTCGCTCGCCTCGAATTACAACCTCGTCGGCAGGCCGCCGGTCGTCGGCGTCTCGAACGGCACCGCGACCCTGCTCGTCCGGCGCGAAACCGAGGAAGACCTGCTGAAACGCGACCTCGGCTGACGCGCCTTCCGAAAACCTCGGCGCCCTCCCTGTCGTGCGACAGAATCCTTCGCGCGACGGCTCCGAGAAAGAGAATCGCGACAAACAACTTAACGGCGGTAGCATTCTGGACATTGATCGATACGCTGCGCGACAAGAATCGCATGCCGAAACAAAGGGAGGGACGGCATGGGTGACGAACCACGCGCGCAGATGGAGCAGCGCACACCTAGAGGTTTGGACAATACCGATCGCACTCTGATCGCTCTACTGCAAGTCGACGGGCGGGCCTCGTTCACAGCGCTGGCCAAGGCCGTCGGACTGTCGGAGGGCGCCGTACGGCAGCGCGTCCAACGGCTGCTGCGGGACGAGACGATGCAGATCGTCGCGGTCACGGATCCGGCGAATGTCGGGCTCGGCCGTCAGGCGATGGTCGGGATCAGAGTCCAAGGCGATCCGCGAGCTGTTTCCGATCAGCTCTCCGGGTTGCCGGACGTCCATTACGTCGTGCTCACGGCCGGAAGCTTCGATCTGCTCGCCGAGATCGCCTGCCGGGACGACGAACACCTCTTGAGTGTGCTGAACGACGACATCCGGCCCATCCCGGGTGTCATCAGCACCGAAACCCTGATCTACCTGAAACTCGCAAAACAGACATACGCCTGGGGCAACCTGACCCGGTAGCCCGCGGCTCAGTGCGATGAAAGGCCCGTTACTTGCAAATTTCGCAAGGAACGGGCCTTTCCTTGCACGCGCGGAAGGCTAGACGCAACGCAGATACGCGTCCGGAGTCCGCCGTCCGGATTCGAGACCGCGGAGGACCTTCGGCAGCGAACCGCTGTACAGCACCCCGAGCCGCTGCGTCGCCCGCGTCAGCGCGACGTACAGTTCCGCCTCGCCGCTCGGGCCTTCCGCGAGGATCCGCTCCGGCTCCACCACCAGGACGGCGTCGTACTCCAGCCCCTTGGCCGCGGAGGGCGCGATCGCTCCCGACACCCCCGGCGGCCCGATGACCACGGACGTCCCCTCCCGCCCCGATTCCTCGCGGGTGAACTCCGCGACGGCGTCTTCGATGTCCACTTCGGACAGTCGACGGGCCCACGGCCGGACACCGCACGAACGCACGGATTCCGGCGGAACGACATCAGGGGCGAAACTCCCCAGCAGCGAAGCCGCCACCGCCATGATCTCCGACGGCGTCCGGTAGTTGACGGTCAGCTTCCGGTACACCCAGCGGTCGGCGACGTACCGGGAGAGCATCGCGTCCCACGACCGCGCGCCGGACGGCGACCGGCGCTGCGCGAGATCCCCGACCACGGTGAAAGACCGGCTGGGGCACCGCCGCATCAGGACCCGCCAGTCCATTTCGGACAGTTCCTGCGCCTCGTCGACGACGACGTGCCCGTAGGTCCATTCCCGGTCGGCGGCGGCGCGTTCGGCCAGATCCCGATCGTCGCGTTTCGCGAACCGCTCCGCCAGGTCCTCGGCCTTCAGCACATCGGTCGGCCGGAGCGCGAACTCGTAGTCGTCGTGATCCTCTTCGACCTCGATGAGTTCCAGCACCCGCTCGGCGTACTCCTTCTGTGCCAGCTGCCGTCGCTCCTCCGCCCGCCGCTCGGCCGTGCGGTCCCAGCCGAGCAGTTCGACGGCCTCGTCCAGCAGGGGCACGTCGGACACCGTCCACACGGCCGCGTCCTCGCGGAACAGCGCCGGGTCGGCCCCTGCCGCCCGCAACCGCTCCGGCGAGGCGTAGAGGCCGGCCAGCAGCCGTTGCGGCGTCAGTACCGGCCACAGACGGTCGAGCACCGTACCGAGCCCCACGCTGCCTTCCAGATCGCGCCGGACGTTCTTCAGCATCTCCGGGCGGGTGTGCCCGTCGTCCACCGGCAGCCAGCCCGCCCCGATCCGGTCGACCGCGCGCGCCGCGAGCGCGGTGATCACCTCGCGCTCGAAGACGGCCTTCGCCTCGTTGTGCAGAAGGCCGCTGTCCCTGGCCACCTCGCGCGCGGCCGCCGCGATCTCGGCGTCGAGCGGCACGGTGACGTCGTCGAGTTCGATCGGCTCCGGTTCGGAGGGCAGTTCCTGCCGGTCCCGCACCGCCGCCGCGAGCACGTCCAGGATCGCCAGTGAGCCCTTGAGCCGCTGTACCGGCGGCGGGTCCTCGCGTTCGGTGCGCAGGCCGGGGACGAGGCCTCCCGGCGTCGTGAAGACGGCACTGGTCTCGCCGAGCGACGGCAGGACTCGGCCGATGTGGTCGAGGAAGCCACTGCTCGGCCCGACGACGAGCACGCCGCGGCGTTCCATGCGCTCCCGCTTCGTGTACAGCAGGTACGCCACGCGGTGCAGCGCCACCGCGGTCTTGCCGGTGCCGGGGCCGCCCTCCACCACGAGGACGCCCGCGTGGTCCAGCCGGATGATCTCGTCCTGCTCCGCCTGGATGGTCGCGACGATGTCCCGCATCCCCTCGCCGCGCGGCGCGTTGACCGCGGCCAGCAGCGCGACGTCACCCCGTTCCCCCGCCGGATCCGGACGGCCGAAGACCTCGTCGGTGAAATCGAGGACCTTACGGCCGAGGGTGCGGAACTGACGGCGTCGCGCCATTCCTTCGGGGGACGCGCCGGTCGCGCAGTAGAACGCGCGCGACGCCGGTGCCCGCCAATCCAGCACCAAAGGTTCGTAGTCGTTCCGTTCGTCGAAAAGGCCGACCCGGCCGACGTACGTACGCCCTCCCGAAAGGGCGTCCAAACGGCCGAAACAAAGGCCGTCGTCGGCGACCTTCAGCCTGGCCATCTCGCGGGCTTTCGTGCTGACGGAGACTTCCCGGTCGGACAGCGCGAAGCCTTCTCCCCGCAGCGCACCGGCATACGCCTCGCCCACCCGCGTGCGTTCGGTGTCCAGCCGCTCGTAGAGCGACGCGATGTACTCCCGTTCGGATCGCAATTCCTCGTCGTACCCCTGATTTGACAAGTTCCCCTCACAGCGTTTAGACTACTCAGGTATTCGGCGTTCAGATCAGCATTCCTGATCAGGCGCCGATTTTTTATTGTCCACCATCTGTCAAGAGGGACCCGGTATCACTCCGGAAATGATCGTGCGCGACAATGGGAACCACAGCCCGCCATTACCGCGCACGATCCGCGTTGCCTCGAACCACTCAGCCGAGCATGAACTCGCGGGGTTCCAGCGCCCGCCCTACCACGCGGACGTCGCCCAGCCAGCCGTGGAACGCCTGCTCGACGATCGAGTCGTAGGCGTAGGCGCCGATCAGCCAGGAGCCACCGGGATTCGCGATCCCCGCCGCCGTCGTCTTCGGATTCCGCAACACCGGACACCCGTCGACGTAAAGCGTCGTCCGCCTGCCGTCGTTGACGGCGGCGACGTGGATCCATTCCTTCAACGCCAGTTCGTGGCCCCAGCAGGTGGAGATCCCGTTCTGGTTCACCGGGAACACCGCCCACTGGAACGCCGCACCGTCCGAAAGGGACAGTGTGGCCGCGGGCTCGCCGGGATCGTCGCCGGTCTTCCCCGCCTTCCCGCCGGAACCCTGCCTGCCGAAGATCGCGGCCCACGCGTGGCCGCCGTCCTTGAAATCCTCGGGCAGCTTCACGAACGCCTCGACGGTGTAGCCGCGCGCGAACGCCTCCGCGTTCATCGGCGCGGAGTCCGCCGTGCGCAGATACGCCCCGCGAGCCGGTTTCTTGCCGCCGTCGAACCGGAGGCTCGACCTCGACGGCTGCCGCCCGGAGAACTCACCGGAGAACCGCAGCGCGCCCGCGGCACTGCCGGGCAGGGACACCCGGACCAGGTCGTTGCCCCTGCCGGACAGGTCGCGGACGCTGTCGACCGGTGCGCCGTCACGGCCTTCGAACCGCCAGTACGCCACGGTCCCGCGGATGAGCTGCCGTTCGGCAGGCCGCGCGGGCGGGACCGGGACCGGCGCGAAACCGGCGAACCTCGTGTCGAAGTCGACCTCCAGGCTGAAGTAGTCCGCCGGGCCGGTGCGTTCGATTTCCTGCCGCTGCAACTCGTTCAGCCTCGGCGCCTGCTCGGCGAGCCACGGCGAGACCGTGCGGACGTCGATCACGTTCCGCGTGAGGTCGAACCGGTAGAGCCGGATCATCGCGCTGCCGCCGTAGTAGCGGTCCTGGTAGTTGGTGATGTGCAGATGGACGTCGTTGCCCGCCTTGTTGCGCTTCACCGCGCGGCCCGGCGGCCAGTAGTGCCCGTTGAGCGTCAGGAAGATCTGGTCGTTCCCGTCGATCAGCTCGTCCCAGACCTTCTGCCCGAACTCGGAAAGCTGAGCCTGCCCCGCCTCGTCGGCCCATACCAATTCATGGATGGTCAGGATGGCCGGAAGCCGCGGGTTCCGCGCGAGCACCGACCGCGCCCACTCCAGCCCGCCCGCCGACGGCCGCCAGTCGAGCGCGAGCAGCAGCCACTCGCGCCCGCCGGCCCGGAAGACGTGGTGGCTGTTGTAGCCGTCCGGGCTCGCGCCGCGGAAGGTCCGCGAACCGCGTTGCCGCTGCGGGCCGAACGCGTCGAGGTACGGCGTGCGGCCGCGCTGGTCGTCGGTCGAGGACTTGATGTCGTGGTTGCCCGCCAGCGTGCTGTACGGGAACCGGCGGCGGTCGAGATGCTGGAAAGACCGGCTGATCTGGTCGAACTCGCCCTGCTGCCCGTTCTCGGTGAGGTCGCCGAGATGCGCCAGGAACACGATGTTCTCGTCGCCGCCGGTGACGTGGCGCAGCGTGGCGTCCAGTGGCGCGGGGTCACCGCGGTCGGCGTCGAAGAGGTACTGGGTGTCGGGCAGGACCGCGAGGGTGAAGCAAGCGTCTTCGGCGTCCGGGCCGTGATGCCCGAAGGACGCGGAGGCCGCCGGGGCACCGAGCGCGGGCAACGCGGACACCGCCGCACCGGCGCCGAGCAGGCCCGCGCCGCGCAGGAAGGTCCGTCTGGAGGAGTCGTTCACGGCCGCAACCTACGTTCGCACGGGCAACGCGTCTCGAACCGCGGATGAACACTTGCTCCGCTCGGTAGCTTCGTCTCATGGGGAACGTCAAACGCTGGCCCGTACTCGCCGGGGTCGGTGTGGTGGTGGCCGCGGCCACCTGGTGGATCGTGGACGAGATGCCCGCGGTGGACGACGCCGTCGCCCGGGAGGCGCTGCCGCCGATCGAAGAGCATCTGCGCGCGAAGCTCTGGGCGGGAACGCTCGCGAGCACGGGCTTCCCGGACGTCCGCTGGGTGTGCACGCAGAAGGTGATCGAGACCCGGCCGGACGGCGAGCGCGTCAAGATCGGCTTGGTCGCGAGCTGCGACGAGGTCACGAAAGAAGGCGGCGGGCTCGTCGTCGGCAGCGGATTCCGGCGGCAGCCGATGGTCTACCTCGTCGAGCGCACGCCGTCCGGGTACCGCGTGCTCGACCGGAAACTCGCGGAGGACGGGGCGGGCTACTCGCCTTCGGTCAAGGCGATGTTCTCGTGGATCGGCGCTCGCCGGGTGATCCACGGCGCGAGCCCGGACGACCCGAAGACGGTGTCGGCCGCCGCGTTCGGCCTGCCGGACGACACCCCGGTTCGCACTCGGAGCTGATCAGTCGCCGTTCCGGCCGATCAGCTTCGGCACGACGAACCACATGACGACGAACAGCACCGCCGTCACCGCGCCGAGGATCGTCATCGCGATCGGGCCGTAGACGACCTTGGCGATGAGCGCGACGGTCGTGCTGATCGCGGCCGCGAGACAGCCGAGCCCGGCCAGGACGGACCGGTTGCCGAAGATCAGGATCCGCTCACGGTTCCCGGTGCGGAACAGCAGCCGGTGCCACGCGGCCGGCGCCGTCAGCAGCACCGTCGAGCAGACCGTGAGCAGGACGGCCACCAGGTGAACGGATTTCTCGAACCCGCTCGCCTCGTGGAACTCGTCGGTGAACACCACCGTGAGCAGGAACCCGAAGAGGATCTGGACACCGGCCTGAGCGACCCGGAGCTCCTGCAGGAGTTCATTGACGTTGCGGGTCAGGCGCTCGTTCTTCGTCTCTCCGGTGTGCTCGACCATGCGGCGGCTCCAAGACCATCGGTTGACGCCTGACTTTTTCATGCCAGCCGAGCGAAGTCACCGATACGACCACGACGGCGAGACCGAACCACTGCGTACCGGACAAATGCGCGTTCAGGAACGATACGCCGATAACGGCCGCCGTGACAGGGAAGGCCAGCTCCGCCAACGTCGCCCTGGCGGCGGGAGTCGACCGCAGGCCCACGTAGTACAGGCTCAGCGCCAGCAGACCGGGAACCAGCGCGAGCAGGACGAGGCCGAGCGCGTTGTCCCAGCCGACCGCGAACCCGCCGCCCTGGAACGCCACGATCCCCGCCGCGACCGGGAGCCCGACGGTGAAGCGCAACGTGGTGACCTCCTTCGGCGCCAGCTCGGTGGAGAGCATCCGGCCGAGCACCGTTCCCGCCGCCCACAACGCCGCCGCGCCGATCGCCAGCAGCGCCGCCTTCGCCGCGGCGACCTGGATGTTCAGCGGATCCTTGAACGCCAGCAGCCACGCACCCAACAGCGCCGGGATCGCAAAGAAGGCGTATCCGGGGCGGACCCGCTCGCGGAGGACGAAATACGCCGCCAGAACGGCGAAAACCGGCTGAAGCTTCTGGAGCACCAACGGTGTCACGGGGTCGCCCAGTTTGAAGGCCGCGGTGAACATCGCCGTCGCGAGCGCGGAGGAACCGCCGCCGATGGCGAGCACGGCCAGCCACTCCCGCGGTCCGACCCGGCGCAGCGCGCGGACGGCGCCCGGGATGAGGGGGCTCAACACGAGCACCACCAGCAAGTGCTCCCAGAAAACGACGGTGGCCGCGGGGAGCGCTTCGGCGAGCGGAAGCCGCAGAAGTCCGTCCGTGCCCCAAAGTGCGGCCGCGACCGCGACCAGCCAGGTGCGATCCGGAGGATTAGTACTCACTTACCCTTCCATCCATGCCCCCGCCGCCGCCCTCAACGGACGCTGGCGCGCGCACTGTGCTCATAGTTTGAGAATGATCGCCCGACCGAGTGACCGCTCTGGCGTGCCCGATGTCTTGCGGACTAAGCAGGGCGCATGCGCCCTGTCCCCTTGGTCACCCTTGTCCTGTCCGCCGCCGCCTTGGCCTTCACCTCCGGCGCCGGGCCCGCCACCGCCGCCGCCCCCGGTTCCCGGGTGCACGTCATCACCGCCAAGAGCGGCCTCACGGTCTACAAACCGGAATTGGTCCCGCCCGGTGCCCGCGCGCACGTCTTCGGGTTGACCTCGAAGGCTTACGGCACCTCGACCGCGGTCCTCGTGACCGGCCTGCTGCCCAACCGTGAATACGGCGCGCACGCGCACACGAAACCGTGCGGTGCCACCGGAGACCTCGCGGGCCCGCACCACCAGAACGTCGAAGACCCGGTGAAGCCGTCGGTGGATCCCGCCTATGCCAACCCCCGCAACGAGATCTGGCTCGACCTCACCACCGACGCCTCCGGGCGCGGCGCCTCCGTGTCCAAAGTGGACTGGACGTTCGACGCCCGGCGGGCCAAGTCGATCGTGATCCACGAAACGCATACGCACACCGACCCGGGTCACGCCGGGACGGCGGGCGCACGGCTGGCGTGCGTGACGGTCGACTTCTAGCCGTGTTTTCTAGAACCCCCAGGTGCGCTCCGGCCGGATCCTGATCCGGACGTTGTACTCCCTGTCGAACTTCGGGGTGTCGTAGTCGAGCGCGGGGTAGTGCTTCTCGTACTTGCCGAGGAAGCCAGGCTGCTCCGACGCGACACCGTCCGGCAGGATCTCGGCCTTGCCGCCGATCACCAGGATCGAGCCGCCGTGCTCGTCGCTGTTGAAGTGGAGGCTGACTTCGGGGTTGGCTTCGATGTGCCGGGTCTTCGCGGTGTCCGGCCGGCTGAAGATGACGATGTCTTCGCCGTCGAGCACGAACCACACCGGGCGAGGCGAAGGCCTGCCCTTCGGGCTGATGGTGGTCAGCCAGGCGACGCTCTCCTTCGCCCGCTCGGCGAGGCGCGGGTCGGGTTGGTAGGTCATGAACCGACCAACCACGACCCGCCGGTATTTCTTCCGTGTCCGCCTCAGCGAGACGCGACGAGCTTGGCGTAGCGCGTCCCGGCGCCGAGCAGCACCAGGCCGGCGAGGAGGAAGGCCGCGACCCTGGCGAGGCCGTCGAGCGCGGAGAGGTCGAACAGGACCAGCTTCAGCACCGCCGCGCCGACCAGCACCAGACCGGTCACCCGCAGGCCGACCACCGAGATGCCGCGGATGAGCAGCACGAGCGCGGCGACCGTCCAGGACACCGTGATCACCACGTGGCCGACCAGGAAACCCGAGCGGCCGGGGACGGCCAGCAGCGCACCGCACAGGACCATCGCGCCGGCGCCGTAGAGCGCGCAGACCCCGGCGAAGAGCCACGGCACCACGTTCTCCGACGCGGTCTTGAACAGCCCGAGCCGGTGTGCGACCCACGGAAGCGTGATCGAGACGGCCACGATCGCGACGGCGACCAGCAGGGCGGCGGCGAGGTCGGCGTCCGGCCGGTTCCTGATCAAGAAGAAGAGCGTCGGCGGAACGTCGAAGGCGAGCGCGATGAACCCGCCGATGACTGCGAAGCCCAGCCCGCCGAAGAGCGCGACGTGCTTCTTCGTCCACAACGCGACCAGGGCCAGCAAGACCCCTTCGCCGATCAGGATCGCCGATCGGGCGCTGCCGTCGAAGAGCGTCATCGTCGTCTGCAGGGCCGCGAGAAGCCCAGCGGCGCCCGCGAGGTCGCCGGTCCAGCCGTTGAGCCACTGGCCCGCCGCCCACACGCCCAGCAGCACCAGCGCGACCGACGCGGTGACGAGCACGGCCAACGTCTTCGGCAGGAACAGCGCGGCGAGCAGCGACGGCGCCGGCGCGACGGCGAGCAGGGCGAGCGCGGCGGCGTCACCCGGACGCTTGGTGGTGACGATCAAGGCGAGCGCGAGACCCACGGCACCCGCGGCCAGCGCGGCGGCGGTGTTGGCGATGCTGCCGCCGAAGCCGGTGAACGCCGTGCTGAAGATCGACGCGACCAGCGGCGGGATCCCGGCGGCGACCGCGACCGACGGCCACGACTGGCGCAGCTGCACCGGCGTCGAGGCGACCTGGACCACCAACAGGAACGCGACCAGTTCGGGGGTGAAACCCTGCGTGATCAGCGGCGCGCAGACCACACAGCCGAGCACGACGGCCGTCGCGAGCAGCGACGTCTTCCACCGCACGGCCAGCAGCAACCCGCCGACCGCGATCAGGAGCCCGATCGCGAGACCGGCGTAGGCCGGGAGGTACTCGTACATCGTCGTCGCGGCGATGGCGTCGAGGTACAACGCCCCGATCCCGGTCGCGGCGAGCGCGAACGCGCCGGTGCGGCCCGCCGGGGTGCGGTGCAGCTTCAGGCCGATCCCGACGAGTGTCAGGCCGAGGACGGCGCCCCCGATCACCCGCGGCAGCGGTCCGAACCAGCCGCGCTGGACGGCGAGCACGAGGAACAGCACGATGCCGAGCAACGTGACCGCGCCGCCGACCCAGGCCAGCAGCCTGCTGCCGGCGCCCTCCTTGCTCAGCTTCTCGGACAGCGTGGTCCTCGGGACCGGCTGGTACGGGCGGTACGGCTGCTGCGGCGGCTGCGGGTACTGCTGGCGGTTCTGCTGCTGCCACTGCGCGTACTGGGCCTGCTGGTACTGGGCCTGGTACTGGGGGTGCTGCGGGTGCGTGAAGTAGCGCGGGTACGGCTGCTGCGGGATCTGGGGCTGAGGCGGCTGGGTCTGGTGGGGTACCTGCGGTTGGTGCTGGGCCTGGGCGGCCTGCGGTGAGGTTTGCGGCTCGGCGGGCTGCTCGGGCGGCGCCGGAGCCTGCTGCTCGGGCGGCGCCGGAGCCTGCTGCTCGGGCGGCGCCGGAGCCTGCTGCTCGGCCCGCTCCCGGGGCGCCTGCTCCTTGGGCGCCTGGTCAGGCGCCTCTTCGTGCGTCGGTTCCGCTTCGGACCGGGCGGTCCGCAGCTCCGTACCGACCCGCGCGAGGCGGGCCCCAAGGTCGTCGATCTCCCCGGCGAGCCTGAGGAGCACATCCCCATCGGTGGTCATGGCGAACAGCATGCGGCTTCAGGGCCGCCGCGGGATCCGTAGCACTACTCAATCGTGATGACGATGTGGTCGCGACCTGCAAGATCATCGCGATCTGGCCCACACCCGGAGGGCCCGCAAGAGGTCGATGTACCGGAAGCCCGGCCAATTGACGTCGGAGAAGTACAGCTGGGAATCCTTGGCCTGCCACAGCAGGAATCCGGACAGGCGTACCTCACCGCTGGTCCGGATGATCAGGTCCGGCTCGGGACTGCCCGCCGTGTACAGATGCGAGGACAGGGCCTCCACCGAAACGTTCTCGGCGATCTCGGCGAGGCTTTTACCGTCCGCCGCCCCTTCGAGCACGACGTCACGGACGGCGTCGATGATCTCCTCGCGGCTCCCGTACCCGATCGCGAGGGTCAGCTCAGGCCCTGTCGCGCCACGAGTGTCCTCTTCAGCCCGCTTCAGTACCTCGACCGTGGACGACGGCAACATGTCGAGACGCCCCACCGGCGCGACGCGCCAGTTCGCGCCCGGCGCGGTGAGCCGGTCACGGACGACGTCCTCGATGACCTGCATCAAGAACGTCATCTCCGGTGACGCGCGCTTCGCCAGGTTGTCGACCGAGGCGAGGTACACCGTCACGTGCCCGATGCCGAGGCCTTCGCACCACGTCATCAACCTGGCGATGTGCTGAGCGCCATGCCGGTGACCTTCACGGACGTCCTTGAAGCCCAACTGCCGAGCCCAGCGACGGTTGCCGTCGATGATCACGCCGATGTGCCGGGGCAACGGCCCTTGGAGAAGGCGGTTGCGGAGTCTCCGTGCGTAGAGGTCGTCGAGTCTGGTCCGGACGCTCATGGAAGCGAAGTTACCGAAATCGCGGCATTTCCGTTGCGCGCCAGCAAGAACCGGAAGAACTTCACTACATGCCGCGAACCGTCTAGCCCCCTATTGACGGTTGCGTCTACCCGCGCCTAGACATACTCTGATGAAGAGACGAGAGGTGATCAAGAAGATCGCGGTCGCCGCCAGGAGGCAACACGCGGCGTGGAGCCTGGAGCGCGAAGGCGCCAACCACACCATCTACACCCTGAACGGTGTGGTGATCCCCATTCCACGCCATACCGAGCTGGGAGAGGTCTTCGCCGTAGAAATTTTCAAGGAGTGCGAGGACGTCCTCGGGAAAGGATGGTGGAAGAAGTGAAGACCTATCACGCTGAAGTCACCCGTGATGGCAGGTTCTGGCTCATCCGTGTTCGCGAGATCGACCGTTCGACACAGGCACTCCGCTACAAGGACGTGGTGACGATGGCGAGCGAGCTCATCGAGATCATGGAGAAGATCAGTAGCGACGATTACGACCTGCACCTAGAAGTACACCTTCCGAATTCGGTGACAGATCACCAGGCCCGCGCCGAAGTCCTGCGTGAGGAAGCCCAGCGCAAGCAGGCGGAGGCGGCGGCCGAACACCGTGCGGCGGTTCAAGAGCTGCTGGCCCTCGGGATTTCACAACGTGAAGCCGGCGAAGTTCTCGGCATGTCGTTCCAGCGAGTCAGCCAGCTGGCGAAGTCGTCCTGACATCCAGACGGCCGTCGGCAAAGCAGTGAAGCCGATCTCCGAGGATCCTCGCGGCTTTATTGCCGACTTCGGGCGCCCGCGTGCGGCGCACGCGATCGGCAGCCTTCCGGACCTTCGAAACAGCGCGGGAACTTGCCGATGATGCGCCGAAGCCACTAGATCCACGTTTCCAGGGCGAAGGCCCAGGGAAATGCGGCCAGGACCATACCGATCAAGAAGAAGGTGACTCCGGTGGAGGACAAGAACGGCCAGAAATACCACAAGTAAAGGGCGCTCGCGGCCGGCGTGAAGACAGTGACGCTGCCGAGCGAGGCGCTGACGATGAAGAGCCTGTCCAGCAGCCAGGAGACGACCGTGGTCGCTGCCATCATGGCGAAGAACGCCCCGATGGCCGCGAAGACGAGACCAAGCGTGCTAGTCCAGAACTCGTCGCGGGCCGAGGCCCGAGTGGCCGGGTTCGCCCCAACCGGAGAAGCCTGCTGGGGAGTCGAAATCGGACTGGAAGACACTGAGGTCGAGACTGTGCTCGAGGTCGGCTGAGCGTCCCCACTCCACGGCATTTTGACGCCGGTGTCAAAAAAGACGACGACAATGAGTGCCGTGACCGCGATAAGTAAGGCGCCGATCCCCGCCACCTCGGCGGCAATGGTCAACTTCGATCTCCCCATGGCCTCACATCATGCCGGACGATGACGACCTCCGGATTTCGTCCCGTGCACTCACCTGATCGGCCTACCACCGACCCTGATCGACGTGACAGACACCACAGGCGACAATGGAGGACGTGACAGCCACCCTGAGCAAGCCCAGCCTGAAGATCGGCCCCTACGAGGTCGATCCGCCGGTCGTGCTCGCTCCCATGGCGGGCATCACCAACGTCGCCTTCCGGCAGCTGTGCCAGGAGTACGGCGCGGGCATCTACGTCTGCGAGATGATCACCGCCCGCGCGGTGGTCGAGCGCCACCCCGGCACCATGCACATGATGACCTTCGGCGAGAACGAAAAGCCCAGGTCCATGCAGCTTTACGGGGTCGACCCCAAGACGATGGCCGAAGCCGTCCGCATCATCACCGGCGAGGGTCTCGCCGACCACATCGACAGCAACTTCGGCTGCCCGGTGGCGAAGGTGACGCGCAAGGGTGGCGGCGCGGCGTTGCCGTTCAAGCGCAAGCTGTTCGCCGACATCGTGCGCGAGTCGGCGAAGGCCGCGGCCGAGGCGGGCGTGCCGTTCACGGTCAAGTTCCGCGTGGGCATCGACGACGACCACCTGACGTACCTCGACGCCGGGCGCATCGCCGAGGCCGAGGGCGCGGCGGCGGTCAGTCTCCACGCGCGCACCGCCGCGCAGCGCTACTCCGGGCAGGCCGACTGGACGAAGATCGCCGCGCTCAAAGAAGCGGTCACCAGCATCCCGGTGCTCGGCAACGGCGACATCTTCTCGGCCGAGGACGCGCTGCGCATGGTCGACGAAACCGGCTGCGACGGTGTCGTGGTCGGGCGAGGCTGCCTGGGCAGGCCGTGGCTGTTCGGCGAGCTGGAAGCCGCCTTCGCCGGGCGCGCGCAGCCCACGCCGCCGAATCTCGGCGAAGTCGCCAAGGTGCTGCGCCGCCACACGGAACTGCTCGTCGAACACGACGGCCACGACAAGGCCATGCGCGACATCCGCAAGCACATGGCTTGGTACTTCATGGGTTTCCCGGTCGGCTCCGAACTTCGCCGCGGTTTCGCGATGCTGTCCAGTTTGGACCAGCTCGACGACTTGATCGCCCAGCTCGACCACGACGCGCCGTTCCCCAGCGCGGCCACCGGTCCGCGCGGGCGGCAGGGATCGCCGGGCAAGGTCACGCTGCCGCACGGCTGGCTCGACGATCCGGACGACGACTGCGTCCCCGAGGCCGAGGACATGCACTCGGGGGGTTAGGCAACGAAAAACGCTCCCGCCGGTCGTGCGGGCGGGAGCGTCTTCGTTCACGACTCAGGTGCCCCTGGTCTTGTAGGCGAACTTCCACTGGTCGTGGTCGACCTCGAAGCACCGCATGGTGATCGTGTAGTACCGGGCCATGTTGCTCTGTTCGATCTGACAACTGCTCAGGGTCGAGAACGGCCCGAGCTGACACCCGGGATTTCCGTCACAGACCCCGGCGACCGAAACAGGTGTTCCTTCGGCCACCGCGACATTCGCCGTGGTGACACCGAGTCCGCCCGCGAGCGCGACGGAAGGGAATCGGACACGCGCCGTCAATCCCTCACCGGTCGCCCGAAACCGCCCCCGTAAAGTCGTCGTCGTGATCGAGCAGCTGAGCATCCCGACCGCGGCCGGTACCTTCGACGCCATCGCGGCCGGCCCCGAAGACGGCCGCCCCGTCCTGCTGCTGCACGGTTTTCCCGAGGCCGCGGTCGAATGGGAGCACCAGGTCGCGACGCTCGGCGTACTCGGATATCGCGCGGTGGCACCGGATCAGCGCGGCTACTCGCCGGACGTCCGGCCGGAACAGGCGTCCGAATACGGTATCGACGAACTCGTCGGTGATGTCCTCGCGATCGCAGATCGTTTGGGGTGGAACGAATTCGACCTCGTCGGGCACGATTGGGGCGGCGCCGTCGCGTGGTGGACGGCCGACGCGCATCCCGGCAGGCTCCGCAGTCTCGCCGTCGTTTCGACGCCACATCCGGCGGCGCTGGCGGAGGCCATGAAGACCGACGAGGACCAGCATCTCCGTTCGGGGTACATGACCGAGTGGCGGCAGACCCGCGTCACCGAACGGCGGATGCTCGAGAACAACGCCGACGCGCTGCGCCGCATCTTCGACTGGAAGGTGTCGCCGAGCAAGATTGACGAGTACGTCCGGCGACTGTCCGAACCGGGCGCGCTGACAGCGGCGCTCAACTGGTACCGCGCCGGTCGTCCCGGCGGGAAGATCGGGCCGATCGAGGTCCCGACGCTCTACATCTGGAGCACCGAGGACGCCGCCTTCGGCTCGACGGCCGCGCTCGACACCGCGAACCGCGTCACCGGCCCGTACCGCTTCGAGATGATCGAGGACGCCTCCCACTGGGTGGTGGAAGAGGCACCCGAGGCCGTCACTTCTTTGCTAGTGGAGCACCTCTCGTCCCACTAACAGGGGTAACTCTGGTCGCGGTACCGGTTACAGCGAGCCTGCTGGTTCAGTGGGTCCGGTGAACAACGCGACCGAAGTGGACACCGAACGCATCGTCTATGTCACCGAGGACGGCGAGCCGACCGGCGAAACCGCGCCCAAACTGTCCGCGCACCACGAGAACACCCGGCTGCACCTGGCGTTCTCCTGCTATTTGTTGCGCAGCAGCGACCAGGCCCTGCTGATCACCAGCCGCGCCGCGTCGAAGAAGGTGTGGCCGCGGGTATGGACCAACAGTGTCTGCGGGCACCCCGCACCGGGTGAACCGATCGAGGAGGCCGTCCGGCGCCGCGCCGCCTTCGAGCTCGGCCTGCCCCGGCTGGACGGGCTCCGGTGCGTCCTTCCGGCGTACCGCTACCGGACGCCGCCGTTCGAGGGCGTGGTCGAGAACGAGTTCTGCCCGGTCTTCGTGGCCTGGGTCGACGAAGATCCGGAACCGCATCCGGACGAAGTCGGCGACTGGCGGTGGCTGAGCTGGAGTGATTACGCACTGTTGCTGAATGATGATGTGACAGACGTGAGTTACTGGGCGAAGGATCAGTTTTCGCAGCTCAAAGACGTCGAGCCGTTTTCAGCCTTACAGAACGGCACTTCGGTGCGTGACAATGGTGCGAAACCGTCGTCCACTTGAGCGATATTCACTTCGGACCGTACCGATACCTCAAGAGCCGCCTCCTATACGACGAAAACCAATTCGTGGCGGAGGTGAACGTGGTAGCCGACGACGAGGCCGCGTTCCCACCGGGCGCGCCGAGTACCGATCTGCTCAGCCTCCACGAGTCGATCGCCGGGGTTCTCGCCACCCAGGGTGACTGGCGACGCGCCTACCACCACCTCAAATCCGCCTTCGACCTCGCCCGGGCCGGCAGCCTGCGGGACACGCTGACGTCCAGCTACAACCGCCGCTACCTCGACCAATGGCTGCACGGCCCGGCCGTCGAACACCGCGGCCCGCCGGGGATCGCGATCGCGTTGGTGGACCTCGACCTGTTCAAGGGCGTCAACGACACTTTCGGGCATCTGGTGGGCGATCGGGTGCTGCGCGAGGTGGCCGACCTGTTGCAGCAAGGACTCCCGCCCGAGGCGTTCTGCGCGCGCTACGGCGGCGAGGAGTTCGCGCTCGTCCTCCCGGACGTCGACGCCGCCCGCGCGGTGCGCATCGCCGACACCGCCCGTATCCGGGTGGCACGCCATCCGTGGCCGCGGATCCGGCCCGGCCTCTCGGTGACGATCAGTGTCGGGCTCGCGCACGAGATTCACGCGGAACCGGATCGCACGGTGGAACCCGAGCGGCAGTTGCGCCGCGCCGACGCTTTGTTGTATATGGCGAAACGGGCAGGCCGGAACAAAGTGGCCTATCACGATAAGGAATCGTCGCTGATGATTCCCCGTACGATGAACGCCGCGGAGTCCGCGGGCGCCTAGCCACTCACTCGGTTAACTGTCGCACTCTGCGTAACGGTTCCTCCCTTTTAACGCAGCTTTAACCAGGACCGCTCACCCGATCGCATGGACCGCTCGGCGCTTATCGGTACCTTGGGTGAAGAAAATTCCGGGATGGTTGTCGTCACGAACCTGAGGTGTCCGTACGATAACGAAAGAGCTTCGACGCCAGTTGTGAAAGGAGACCGAGTGCCCGACGAGCACCACAACCCGGGAACCGGTCGCCACAGTCACACCGACAGGAGTGCCGGTGAGCGCGGCCGCGGCGGTCGCCGCCGCTCGATGGACACCCACGGCGGGATCAGCGTTTCCGACGTCGTCGCACGTCATACGGGTGAACGCCCGGTCTTCGACCCCGCCGCCGAGGCGCCCGCTCCGCGCCGTCTCCGGCAGGACGAGCCGACGCCCGAGCCGCCGAGACCCCGTCCGCGCACGGCCAGGACGGAGGCGCCCGCGCCTCGTCGTCCCCGCTCTGCGGCCCCAGTCGCCCCTGTGGAGCCGACGCAGCCTGCGCCTCGCGCGGCCGATCCCGCACCCCCGCAGGCACAGACGCCGCCGCGGAACCCCCAGCCCGCCGAGGGCCCGCGCGCGCCTCGTGCCCGCCTCCCGCGCCGCTCCACGCAGGCCGCGCCCGGCCCGGAAGCGCCGACGCAGCGCCGTCCGCCGGTGGTGAACCCGGGCGCGCAGCAGCAGCCCGCGGCGCCGGCACCGCCGCGCCGTCCTCGCCGCCCTGTTCAGCGCCCGGTCCAGCCGCCGATGGCCCAGCCGCCGGTCCAGCAGGCGCCGTCCCTTTCACCCGGCGTCCCGCCGCGGTCCGAGATGGACCGGCTCACGATGACCGACGAGCTCGAAGCGATCGACGACGCGACGATCACCAAGCGCAAGATCGACCACACGCTCGCCCGGTTCTCCGCCGCGCACGACGAGCTCGAAGCCGAAGAGACCAAAAAGCGCGAGCGCCGCGAACGGCTCGCCTCGCGTCCTGCCGCGCTGCTGGAGCAGACCCGCACGGCCCTGCAGCGGGTGGTCACGACGACGGACGCCGAACCGGCCGAGAGCGCCGAGCAGTCGTCTCCGCAGACCCGCCTGCAGGAGAAGAAGGAACGCAAGACCAGGCAGGCGGCCAAGGCGGGCCGGATCTCGGCCGCCGTGATGGCCGCGCTCGTGTTCCTGTCCATCGGTTCGGCGTGGGGTGCCCAGACCTGGTTCGACGCGAAGTTCAACAACGTCGCCTCGCTCGACGAGGACTCGGCCGACATCCAGGACGCCGCGGGCCAGACCGGCGACGAGAACTTCCTGATGGTCGGTTCCGACTCCCGTGACGGCGCGTCCGCCGAAGACGGCGTCGGCGACACGGAGGGCACTCCGGGTGCCCGCTCGGACACGGTCATGATCGCGCACGTCCCCGCCGACCGGCAACGCGTCGTCATGGTGTCCTTCCCGCGCGACCTCGAGATCAGCCGTCCCGAATGCAAGCGCTGGGACCCGGCGACGTCGTCGTACTCGGACAAGGTCTCGCCCGCGCAGAAGATCACGAAGCTGAACACCGCCTACGCGGTCGGTGGCCCGCAGTGCGTCACGAAGGTCATCCAGCAGATCACCGGCATGAAGATGAACCACTTCGTCGGGATCGACTTCAACGGCTTCAAGTCCATGGTCGACGCCGTGCAGGGTGTCACCGTCTACAACGAGAAGCCCATCGACGACGACACCCTCGGCATGGTCATCCCGCAGGCAGGCGAGGTGCGGATCTCCGGTGACCAGGCGCTGAACTACGTCCGGGCGCGGCACGTCAAGGGCGACCCGACGTCGGACTACGGCCGGATCAAACGGCAGCAAGCCTTCCTCGGCGCGCTGCTGAAGACGGTGATGTCGAAGGACGTCATCCTGGACACCGGCAAGCTCAGCGGCTTCATCGACGCGTTCGCCAAGGCCACGTTCGGCGAGAACCTCGGCATCAACCAGATGATGACGCTGGCGAAGTCGATGAAGGGGATGGGATCGGAGAAGGTCAAGTTCCTCACCGTGCCCACCACCGAAGAGGCGAACAAGCGCGGCAACGAGGTGCTGTTGCAGAGCAAATCGAAGACGCTCTTCCAGGCGCTGATCAACAACACGCCGCTGGAAGAGAAGGCCCCGGCGCCCCCTGCGGGCGACACGGAGACCACTCCGACCGGCTCCGCCAAGACCAGCGGCTCCAAGAAGAGCGGCAGCTCAGGCTGAGGATCATTCGTTAGTCCGGGTTCACGTCAGGTTCACTCTGGGATGCGGCTTTTGGCCCCTGTTCCCCGTAGGGTTGGGCCATGCGTGAGGCTTACCATGTCGAACTCGAACAGCTCGCCGAGAACCTAGCGAGCATGTCGCTCCAGGTCGCCGACGCGATGGAACGGGCGACCCGGGCGTTGCTCGAGGTCGATCTCGGACTCGCCGAGCAGGTGATCAGCGACGACGCGAAGGTCGACGACGCGCGCGCCGAATGCGAGGAGCAGGCGTACGCGCTGCTGGCCCTGCAGGCACCCGTCGCGACCGACCTCCGGACCGTCCTCGCCGCGATCCACGCGGCGGAAAGCCTGGAGCGGATGGGCGATCTGGCGCTGCACGTGGCCAAGGCCGCGCGCCGCCGTCACCCGGACCCCGTCCTGCCCGACGCCGTGCGAGGCGACTTCGCCAAGATGGGCGAGGTGGCCGTCAAGCTGGCCAGGCAGGCCGAGCAGGTCATCAAGTCCAAGGACGTCGAGGCCGCCCGGACGATCGAGTCGGACGACGACGAGGTCGACGAGATCCACAAGCACCTGTTCACGGTCATCATGGACCGGGACTGGGACCACGGCGTCGCCGCGGCCGTGGACGTCACCCTGCTGGGCCGCTTCTACGAGCGCTTCGCCGACCACGCCGTCTCGGTCGCACGCCGGATGATCTTCGTGGTGACCGGCAAGATGCCCGGCTACGGGCCGGACGAGCTCTAGGAGCTGAAGGGGACTTTCCCCGCATAAGACGTACCGAAGGGGCCCTTCACCGCATGTCACGCGGTGAAGGGCCCCTTCCGCTTTCCACCAACGGAACCGGCAGGGTGACCGGCAGAGGTCTTGCCGGGCAGCGCGTCAGCGCGACGGCGAGACTTCACCGTCGCGCGCCCTCTTTTGGGCCGAAGGCCCACGTGAACGCGATGAAGGGGCGCCTCCGCACTCACCGTGAGGTTGGTGCGGAACGACGCCCCTTCGGCGCGTTCACGTCAGCGCGCGACTATCCGAACCTGCCCGAGATGTAGTCCTCGGTCGCCTTCTCGTCCGGGTTCGAGAAGATCTTCTCGGTGTCGTTCAGCTCCACCAGGCGACCCGGCTGGCCGACGCCCGCCAGGTTGAAGAACGCGGTCTGGTCCGAAACCCGCGCCGCCTGCTGCATGTTGTGCGTCACGATGACGATCGTGTACTCCTTCTTGAGCTCACCGATCAGGTCCTCGATGGCGAGGGTCGAGATCGGGTCGAGCGCGGAGCACGGTTCGTCCATCAGCAGCACGTCCGGCCGCACGGCGATCGCCCGCGCGATGCAGAGCCGCTGCTGCTGACCGCCGGAGAGGCCGCCGCCCGGCTTGTTCAGCCGGTCCTTGACCTCGTTCCACAGGTTCGCGCCGCGCAGCGCGCGCTCGGCGACCTCGTCGAGCTGCTTCTTGCCCTTGGTACCGCCCAGGCGCAGCCCTGCCACGACGTTGTCGCGGATGGACATCGTCGGGAACGGGTTGGGCCGCTGGAAGACCATGCCGATGGTGCGGCGGACCTGCACCGGGTCGACACCGTTGCCGTAGATGTCCTCGCCGTCGAGCAGCACCTCACCCTCGACGCGGGCGCCGGGGATGACCTCGTGCATGCGGTTCAGCGTGCGCAACACCGTCGACTTGCCGCAGCCCGACGGGCCGATGAACGCGGTGACGTTCCGCGGCGGCACCGAGAGGGTGACGCCGTCCACGGCGTGGAATTTGCCGTAGTAGATGTCCACGTCTTTGACGTCGATTCGTTTGGCCATCTCAAACAGCTCACTTCTTCTTCGGGGCGACAAGACGGGCAAAGAGCATGGCGAGGAGGTTCACGATCGCGATGATCAGCACCAGGGTGAGCGCGGCGCCCCAGATCCGGTCGAACGCGACGGTGCCCTCGTCGAACGGGTTGCTGACCCGTTCGTTGTTCATCAGAAGCGGCAAAGCGGCCTGCTCGCCACCGAAGATGTCCCAGTTCACGTAGGCGGAGTAGCCCACGAGGACCAGCAGCGGCGCGGTCTCGCCCATGACCCGGGCGAGCGCCATCATGATGCCGCCGATGATGCCGGACAGCGCGGTCGGCAGGACGATCTTCATGATCGTCTTCCACTTCGGCACGCCGAGCGCGTAGGAGGCCTCGCGCAGGTCGTCCGGGACGATCCGCAGCATCTCCTCCGAGGAGCGCACGACCACCGGGATCATCAGCAGCACCAGCGCCAGCGACACGGCGAAACCGCTGCGCGGGAGGCCGAACGTGGTGATCCACAGCGCGTAGATGAACAGCGCCGCGACGATCGAGGGGACACCGGAGAGAATGTCCACCATGAAGGTCGTGATCTTCGCGAGCTTGCCGCGGCCGTACTCGACCAGGTAGATCGAGACCAGCATGCCGATCGGGACCGCGATGACCGCGCAGACCAGGCCCTGCAGCACCGACCCGATGACGGCGTGCACCACGCCGCCGCCGACCTCGTCCGACAGCACCGAGCCGAAGTCCTCGGTCCACCAGTTGCTGTAGGGGATCCGCTTGACGCCGTTGATGACCACCGTGGCGAGCAGCCACACCAGCGGCACGACGGCGATCAGGAACGACAGCCAGATCAGGACCGTCGCGATGCCGTTCTTGGTCTTCCGCGCCAGGCTGACCTGCTGGAAGGCGGGAGTGGACGCGGGGGTCTTCTCGAGCGTGGTGGACATGCTCAGTCCCCCTTCTTGGCGATGATGGACCGCGCGGCGAAGTTGACGATGAACGTCAGCAGGAACAGCACCAGGCCCGCCGCGATGTACGCGCCCGCCGAGATCTCGTTGTTGAGCTCCGCGTAGTCCGCCGCGATCTTCGAGGCGAACGTGGCGCCGCCGTCGAAGAGGCTGAAGGTGAACTCGCGGCCCACCGCGCCGGTCAGGATGATCGCGAGCGCGATCGTCTCGCCGAGCGCGCGGCCGAGGCCGAGCATCGAAGCGCCGATGTAGCCGGCCTTGCCGAACGGCAGCACCGTGGTGCGGATGACCTCCCAGCGGGTGGCGCCCAGCGCCAGCGCGCCTTCGATGTGCGGGGTCGGGGTCCGCTCGAACACCTCACGCGACAGCGAGGTGATGATCGGCAGGATCATCACGGCGAGCACGATGCCCGCGGTGAAGATCGTGCCGCGCATGTCCGGCGAGACGTTGCCCGCCGCGAAGATCGGGATCCACGAGAAGGTGTCGTTGACCCACTGGGAGAAGGGTTCGATCGTCGGCGCGAAGACCATCAGGCCCCAGAGGCCGTAGATGATCGACGGGACGGCGGCGAGCAAGTCGATCACGTAGGCGAAGGGCTTTGCCAGCCGCTTCGGCGCGTACTGCGTGAGGAAGAGGGCGATCCCGAGCGAGATCGGCATCGCGATGATCAGCGCCAGCAACGCGCTGTAGACCGTGACCAGCAGCAGGCCCATGATGCCGAACTTCATGTCGTTCGGTTCGGTCTGCCAGGTCTGGCTGGTCAGGAAGTTGGCGTTGTCGGCCTGGAGCGCCGGGATGGCCTGCACCAGCAGGAACAGCCCGATCAGGCCGATCAGCGAGACGACGAAGACGCCGGCTCCGGTGGTCAGGAACTGGAAGATGCGGTCACCGGGCCGCACCGTCCGGGAATTGGGGCTCGCGAGTTGCACCGAGGACTTCTCGGGCGGTGACGCGGCAGGTTGCTCCGAAATCGGGTCCTCCGTGAAGGTCTCGCGGACGCCAGAACGCCCACCGGGGTCGCCGGTGGGCGTTCTGGGCGAAGACGAATCGCTCATCGACTACTTCTGTCCAGCCTGTCTTTACTGATCAATCGCCAGTGTGCAACAGGGTCAGGCGATGGCCTTGACGGCGGTCAGGACCTTGTCCTGCAGGCTCTGCGGGATCGGCACGTAGCCCTTGTCCGAGAGCGGCTTCTGACCGTCGGTGGCGGCGACGTTCAGGAACGCCTTGACGGCCTTGGCGACCTCGGCGTCGGCGTACTTGGAGCAGACGATCTCGTAGGTGGCGAGGATGACCGGGTAGGAACCCGCGACGTTGCTGGAGTAGATCGCGTTCAGGTCCAGCGAGAGGTCGTTGGAGCCTTCCTTCTTGAACTTCGCCGCGTCGAGGGCCTTGGCGACGTTCGCCGCGGTGAGCTCGACACCGCCGGAACCGCTGTCGATCAGGGCGGCGTTGACGCCGTCCTTCGCGAAGGCGGACTCGACGTAGGTGATGGCGCCGTCGGTGGCCTTGACCGCGCTGGCCACACCGTTGGACTTCTCGGCACCGTTACCGACGCCACCGTTGAACTTCTTGCCGTCGCCCTGGGTCCAAGCGCCCTTCGAGGCCGCCTTCAGGTACTTCTGGAAGTTGTCGGTGGTGCCCGACTCGTCGGTGCGGGAGATGACCTGGATCGGCTTGTCCGGCAGGTTGACGGACTCGTTGCCCTTGACCGCCTTGATGGCCGGGTCGTTCCACTTGGTGATGCCGCCGTTGAAGATCTTGGCGGTGACCTCGGGGGTCAGGGTCAGCTTGTCGACGCCGGAGACCTTGTACGCGACGGCGACCGGGCCGATGACGAGCGGGAGGTTCCACGCGTCCGAGGCGCAACGGGCCTTGGCCTTCTCGGCTTCCTCGCCGTCCTTGAGGGGCGAGTCCGAACCGGCGAAGTCGACCTGGTTCGCGTTGAACTGCTTGATGCCCGCGCCGGAGCCGCTGGGGTTGTAGTTCACCTTCTGACCGGCGCACTTGGCGGCGTACTGCTGCACGAAGATGTCGATCGCGGTCTTCTGCGCGGACGAGCCCTCGGCCGAAAGCGGGTTCTTGCCGCCGCATTCGACGCCGGCCGTCCCGCTGGGCGCGGACGCGGCGCCCGAGCCCTCGGTCTTCGTCGCCGCCGGGTCGGATCCACAGGCGCCGAGCACGAGGGCGGCGCTAGCCACGATGCCGATCGCGCCCGCGGGCCGCATGATCTTCACTGCATTTCCTCCACTGGGAGACATTCGCCGGATCGGTGGAACGGGAACGTTCCTGCCGGATCCGGACACTAAGCACTGACAGTGGACAGGTGGCCGTCAAAGGGTGAACGACAAGTGAACAAGGCCATCGATGTGAGCAGCGTGACTAGTCCGAACGGGGTCCGTGTCCCCGCCGTGACCTGCGCGTCTGCTCTCCGTGACCGGTCAAGTGCCGCAAGTGTGAACGCGGTTACCGAGCGTATTGGACGTCGACCTCGTATCGGGTGAAGCCGAGCTTCGAATACACCGCGAGCGCGGGGGCGTTGTCGCCCTCGACGTACAAGATCACCTGGCCCAGTCCGCGGTCGCGGAGATACCGCAGTCCGGCGAGCGTGAGGGCCTTCCCGAGGCCGCCGCCCTGCGCGTCCGGATCGATGCCGACGACGTAGACCTCGCCCGCGGGCTCGCCGCCGAACCGGCCGGGGACCGCCTCGTGGACCTTCGTCCAGTGGAAGCCGACGACCTCGCCGTTCTCCTCCGCGAGGAAGAAGCCTTCGGGGTCGAACCAGGCTTCCTTCTCGGTCGCGCGGACCTCGTCGGCGGTCAGGGCGCCCTGCTCGGGGTGCCAGTCGAAGGCGCGCGCGTTGACGCGGACCATCGCTTCTTCGTCCTGACCGGGGACGAACGTGCGCAGCGTGACGCCTTCGCGGGTCGCGGGCTCCGGCCAGTCGGCGGCTTCCGCGTCGGCGTGCAGGATCAGCAGTTCGCGAGCGCGCTCGAAGCCCTCGGTCCCGGCAAGGTGGACGGCGCCGGGGTGATCGCCGTGCGCCCAGACGCGCAGCGGCTTCCCGTCGGCTCGTTCGACGAGAGCCCGGACGAGCGCTCTGCCGTGACCGGCGCGGCGATGCGCGGGGTGGACGAACAGCTCGGCGACCTGATTGCCGTGCGAGTCGCCTTCGGTGTCCAGGTGCGCGTACGCGACCAACTCGCCGCCCGAGTGACCCAGAAGGTGCTGGCCACCGGCGAAACCGGTGTCCTCGGGACGACCGTCCGCCTCGCGCACGGCGAGGAGGAAGTCATGGATCTCTTCCGTTTCCGGTTCACCGGTCCACGTCGGATCAAGCATGAAATCGACCCTACCCGGGAACCCCGTACCCGCCTGGACGTCTTGTCAGGCAGGAGAGGAAGGGATTCAGTGCGCGGAAAGCTCGCTCGGCTCGTAGACGCTCGCGTCCGGGGCGATGGCCTGCTGCTGCTTGGCGGCGGACCCCTTGGAGGGGCGCTCGAACTTGTAGCCGACGTTGCGCACGGTCCCGATCATCTGCTCGTGCTCCGGCCCGAGCTTCGCGCGCAGGCGCCGCACGTGGACGTCGACCGTGCGCGTGCCACCGAAGAAGTCGTAACCCCAGACCTCCTGCAGCAGCTGGGCGCGGGTGAACACCCGGCCGGCGTGCTGCGCGAGGTACTTGAGGAGCTCGAACTCCTTGTACGTGAGTTCCAGAGTGCGCTTGCGGAGCTTCGCGGTGTAGGTCGCTTCGTCGATGACCAGTTCACCGACCCGGAGCTCGGCGTCGACCTGGGACGCGGCGCCGTCGCGGGTGGTGACCAGCCGCAGCCGGGCGTCGACCTCGGCGGGGCCGGCCGTCGGGAGCAGGATGTCGTCGGTGCGCCATTCCGCGCTGACCGCGACCAGCCCGCCCTCGCCGACGACGGCGACGATCGGCGTGGAGGCCTCGTCCTCACCGGCGCCCTTGAGCAGACGGCAGAGGCTCTTCGCGGAGGCGAGATCGCTGCGTGCGTCGAGGACGATGACGTCGCGGTGGCCGGCGTCGAGCAGCGCGGTCACTTCCGGAGGACGGACGCGTACGGTGTGGGGCAGCAGATCCAGGGCGGGAAGCACCGCGGTCGCGTCGGGTTCCGCAGTCAACACCAGAAGGTCCAGGCTCATCGCCGCACCGCCCTCACTTGTAGTCGCCTCGAACGTGGCTACAGCCGGTGCTTAGTGAGAATAGCGGGTGAACAGCCGAGGACCTACCCCGTGCTGGATCGATCACACCTGGCCAAAGAGGTTTACGAAGGAGATTTGACGCGATGGTGAGCAGGCCCGTGGCGCACGACGGACGACCGTCCCCCGGCCGGTCCGCCAAGCGACCGAAGCGGCGTGGCCGGGGCTGGCTCATCGCCCTCGCCGTGCTGGTGGTCCTGCTGGTCGGAGCCGATTTCGGGGCGGCGGCGTTCGCCGAGCACACGATCTCCCAGAAGGCCCGCGAACAGCTTGGCCTGAAGAACGATCCGGCGGTCACCGTGCACGGTTTCCCGTTCCTCACGCAGGCCCTTTCCGGTGACTACAGTCACATCACCATCAACGCCCAGGGCGTGGCCGTTCCGCCGAAGTTGAGCGATGTGGACTTCAACGCCGACATGAGCGACGTCACGGCGCCGCTTTCGGATCTGATCAACGGCAACACGAAGGCGATCTCCATCGCGACGCTCAAGGGCGAGGTGACCATCAAGGCCGCCGACATCGCGAAGCAGGCTCCGCTCGACAAGATCCAGAACCTGAAGATCGAACCGGTCACCGAGGACTACGTCCGCAACGGCGAAAGCGGCCAGGGCGAGACGACGCCGCCCACCACCAACGCGCAGGGCGAACCGATCGACAGCTCCAGCGCGGGCATCCGGCTGTCCGGCAACGTGCAGATCGCCGGTCAGAAGGTGGAGATCTTCTGCTTCGCGATGATCGAACTGAAGGGCCAGAAGATCAGCATCGAGCCGAAGCGCCTGCAGTTCGGGAATGACAAGGAGACCACCGTCGTTCCCCAAGCGGTGCAGGACGCGCTGCTGCCGAACTTCAACGCGACCATCGACACCGGCGCCATGCCGTTTTCGGTGACCCCGACGTCGGTGCGCGTGAGCAGCGGTTCGGTGACCATCAAGGGCGAAGGCAAGAACGTCGCCTTCAGTGGAGCGAAACCACAAGGTTGATCCGACGCAGGGGTGAGCTGATTTGACCGGAGTGTGGGTGCTGCTGGGCGTTCTGGTGCTCGGCGGGGTGGCGGGCGCGCTGCTCCAGGCTCGGAACGGCCGCGTACGAGCGGCCAAGTCCAGCGCGTCCACACTGCCGGAGCGCGTCTCCGCCGCCCTCGCGCCCGAGGGCGTCACCTTGATCCAGATCTCCACCACGTTCTGCGCGCCTTGCCGCCACACCCGCGTGATCCTGGCCGCGCTCGCGGAGAAGACCGACGGCCTCACCCACGTCGATCTGGATGTCACCGAGACCCCGGAAGTCGCCCAGGCACTTTCCATATTGCGCACTCCGACGACGCTGGCCTTGACGCCGGACGGCCGCGAGGTTTTCCGCGTCGGCGGCGTTCCCCGAGGTCAAGACCTTCTCGAGGCCTTGAAACCCCACCTGGCGAACGCCTGATCCCGAATTTTGGGAAGCGTCCCAAGGTGTGAACACGGTTCCCAACCTGAGGGAGCTCTGCGTACCCTCGTGCCCGTGAACAGGCTGCCCCGAACCTTGCTGACCCAGCGCCGCGCAGTGGATCTGTGCCGCGTTCGCAGCAGCCTGTGTCCGGCCTGCTGATCGCGCTTTCGAAGCCGCTGCCCCGTGCCCGTCCGGCACGGATCTCTTTTCCCTCTCGTTCGCAGGAGGATCCATGTCCGCAGGACCGGCCGTCGACCCCCGTGGTCCGCGTTTCGCCGCCATCCTGACGACGATCGTGCTCGCGGTCGTGCTCATCACCCAGTGGTGGCCACTGCTCGCGGCGCAGGCGGTGGTGTTCGCGATCGGTGCCTTCATCGGCCTGAAGCCGGCGCCGTACTCCCTGGTCTACCGCTACCTCGTCGCGCCGCGCCTCGGCCCCACGACCGAACGCGAGGACGCCGCCCCGCTGCGGTTCGCGCAGGCCGTCGGTTTCGTGTTCGCCGTCGTCGGCACCGTCGGCTTCGCCGCCGATCTGACCGCGCTCGGGCTCGTCGCGACGGCGTTCGCGCTGTTCGCGGCCTTCCTCAACGCGGCGTTCAACTTCTGTCTCGGGTGCGAGATGTACCTGCTCATCAAGCGTTTCAGTCCCAGCCCTCGCGCGTCCTAACCCAGAAAGAGAGTCAGCTCCATGAGCCGTGAAGACGTCCTGGTCACCACCCAGTGGGCCGAGGAGAACCTGGACACCCCGGGTGTCGTGTTCATCGAGGTCGACGAGGACACGACCGCGTACGACAACGGACACATCCGCGGTGCGGTGAAGTTCGACTGGCGCAAGGACCTGCAGGACGGGGTCCGCCGCGACTTCGTCGACAAGGAGGGCTTCGAGAAGCTGCTGTCGGAGAAGGGCGTCTCGAACGACGACCGCGTGGTTCTCTACGGCGGCAACAACAACTGGTTCGCCGCGTACGCGTACTGGTACTTCAAGCTCTACGGCCACGAGAACGTGCAGCTGCTCGACGGCGGCCGCAAGAAGTGGGAACTCGACGGCCGCGAGCTGAACTCGGACGAGGTCAAGCGCGACGCCACCGCGTACAAGGCCAAGGAGCAGGACCTCTCGATCCGCGCGTTCCGCGACGAGGTCGTCCAGGCGATCGGCACCAGCAACTTCGTCGACGTGCGTTCGCCCGACGAGTTCTCCGGCAAGCTGCTCGCCCCGGCGCACCTGCCGCAGGAGCAGTCCCAGGTCCCGGGCCACATCCCCGGCGCGCTGAACGTCCCGTGGGCGAAGGTCGCCAACGAGGACGGCACCTTCAAGACCGAGGGCGAGATCAAGGAGCTGTACTCCGACGAGGGCCTCGACGAAGCGAAGTCCACGATCGCGTACTGCCGGATCGGTGAGCGCTCCTCCATCGCGTGGTTCGCGCTGCACGAGCTCCTCGGCTACGACGCCGTGAAGAACTACGACGGTTCATGGACGGAATACGGCTCGCTCGTCGGCGTGCCGGTCGAGTTGGGAGCCAAGTGATGGCGACAGGCAACGACACTGACAGCTGCGGCGCACCGGTCCAGGAGGCCACGCCCGCCGATTACGACACCCGCGGCCAGGTGGTGCTGGCGGGCAAGGTCACCGGCGCCGAAGGCCCGGTCGGCGGCGCCTTCGTGCGGTTGCTGGACGGCGGCGGCGACTTCACCGGCGAGGTCGTCTCGTCGGCTGACGGCGACTTCCGCTTCTACGCGGCCCCCGGCGACTGGACGGTGCGCGCGCTGCACCGCTCCGGCAACGGTGAAGCTTCGGTCACCGCTCAGGGACCCGGCGTGCACCAGCTGGCGATCTCGGTCGCCTGACGTTTCGCGCGTGAAGGCCCCCTTCCCTCGGCTCAGCCGCGGGAAGGGGGCCTTCACGCGCATGGGGCACCTGTGGGCACGGCCACGCACCCTGCGGAAGGCCGTCCGGGCAGGTAGCGACTAAAGTGCGTGGCGTGGAGATCCTGTTTACGACCCTGCTGGTGCTCGCCGGCGTCGCGATCACCTGGTTCGCCGTGTACGTCGTCTACCGGCTTTACGCGGACCAGCGCTGACCCATGACGGCTAGTGGCGACGAGGCCATCCAGGCCGCGGAGAAGCGCGCGGAAGAAACGCGCGAACGCAACCTCCCCCAGTTCGACGACATGCCCGTCCCGGGCGACACGGCGAACCTGCGCGAGGGCCCGAACCTCAATGACGCCTGCCTGGCGCTCTTGCCGCTCGTCGGCGTCTGGCGCGGCGAAGGCGAGGTCGACTACCCGACCATCGAAGGCCCGCGCCGGTTCGGCATGCAGCTGACCATCGCGCACGACGGCCGTCCCTTCCTCACACACGAGGCCCGCGCCTGGCTGCTCGACGAAGACGGCAACGTCATCCGTCCCGCCGCGCGGGAATCCGGGTTCTGGCGCCCGCAGGCCGACGACACGATCGAACTGCTGCTGACCCACAACACCGGCATCGTGGAAATCTTCTACGGCAAGCCGCGGGGCAAGGCCTCGGTCCCGGCCTGGGAGCTGGGCACCGACGCCGTCGTCCGCACCTCGACGGCCAAGGACGTCACGGCCTCTTCGCGGCTCTACGGCATCGTCAACGGCGAACTCGGCTACGTCGAGGAGCGCGCCATGATGGGCCAGGAACTGCAGCCGCACACGTCGGCGCTGCTGCGTCGCGTGGTGGGCTGACCGTCTCCCGTGCGGTGGCGTGCCTACGGCGAGCACGCCGCCCTGCTCGACTGCGATTCACCGACCCAGACGATCGCGGCGCACGCCACGGTCTCGGCCGCGCGCCCGTCCGGGATCACCGAACTCGTCCCCGGCGCCCGCAGTCTGCTGGTGGTGGAAATCCCCGGCTCGGGCGCCCTCGCGGCCGTCCGTGAACTCCTGGCGGACGTTGATCTCGAACATCCGCCCGCTGGCGAACCTCGCGAGATCACCCTCGACGTCACCTACGACGGCGAAGACCTCGAACTCGTCGCGCGGGACGCGGGAGTGTCCATTGAGGACGTCGTGCGGCTGCACACCGACGCCGTCTACACCGTGGCGTTCACCGGGTTCGCGCCCGGTTTCGGTTACCTGACAGGACTTCCCGAGCCACTCCGGCAGCCGCGGTTGTCGACTCCCCGCACTCGCGTGCCGCCCGGTTCGGTCGGGATCGCGGGCGAGTTCACCGGGGTCTACCCCCGGGTCTCACCGGGTGGCTGGCGGCTGATCGGCCACACCCGCGCCGTCCTGTTCGATCCGCGCGCAGAGCCACCCGCGTTGCTGGCGCCCGGCGACCGCGTGCGGTTCCGGAGTGCAGGATGAGGGCCCTCGAAGTGGTCCGGCCGGGCCCGCTGGCGCTGGTCCAGGACCTGGGCAGACCCGGCTACGCGCATCTCGGCGTTCCGCCGTCCGGCGCGCTGGACGTCCCGGCGCTGAAACTCGCCAACCGGCTCGTCGGCAACGACGAAGCCGCGGCGGGTGTCGAGTGCCTGTTCGGCGGGCTGCAACTGCGCGCGACGGCGTCCTGCACGATCGCGGTGACCGGCGTGGCCGTCCCCGTCGAGGTCGACGGTCGCCCCGTCGGCTCGCACGCGCCGGTGTGGCTGGCCGAGGGCCAGGTCGTGGCGATCGGCACGCCCGCCACCGGCCTGCGGTGCTACCTGGCGGTCTCCGGCGGGATCGCGGTCGACCCCGAACTCGGCAGCCGTTCGCGGGACGTCCTCTCGGAGATCGGGCCCGCTCCGCTGAAGACGGGCGACGTGCTCCCGCTCGGCACGCCGTCCTTGCCCGGCGGCGCCGACGTCGTACTGCCCACGATCGCTCCGGCGGAGCTGGTCGTGCCCGTCGAGCCGGGGCCGCGGGCGCACTGGTTCGAGGACCTGGCGGCCGGGCTCGCGAAGACCTGGACGGTGACGGCGGAATCCAACCGCGTCGGCCTCCGGCTCGACGGGCCCGCCCTGACTCGCGGGGACGAATACGCGGAGAAGGAACTGCCGAGCGAGGGCCTGTTGACCGGTGCCGTGCAGGTGCCGCCGAACGGGCTGCCGGTCGTGTTCTTGGCGGATCATCCAACTACCGGTGGTTATCCGGTGGCGGCCGTGGTGAGACAGGCGTCACTCCCGGCCCTCGCGCAGGCCCGTCCCGGAACCCTTCTCCGCTTTCACTCGTCCACGAAGGTGTGGAACAGGTAAAGGTCGACGGTGGCACAGGTGTCATCGACACAACTTCGGTCCCCACCCAGCCCGAACTCCCGCAGTCGCTGCGGATCGCGCTGGCGACCGGTCAGATGCGGCGTCCGCTCGGCGATACGCTCCGCCCGCTTCTCGATCTCTTCGCCGACGGCGAGTACCAGGTCACCGGCCCCGAAAAACTGGCCGAGGACCGTTATCTGACCCCGAGCGCCGACTGGCCGCCCGCCGACGTCTCGCGGGTCGGCTACTACCGGACGGCGATCAAGAGCGGGCACCGGCCGGTCGCGGTCGTCCTGGAGACCATCGACGCGGCGGTGATCCTCGACGGGCACCACAAGATCGCGGCCTACCGCGAGGAAGCGATCCTGCCGCACCTTCTGATCATCAGCCCGCTCAGCTGATCGCGTATTCGCTCTCGTACGCGGCGGCCAGCTCGGCGTGGATCGCGCTGGAGTCGCTCAGCGCGGCGCCGTCGAGAGTGTGCACCCTGGTCAGCTTGCGGACCGACGAGGCGAGGAACAGGCCCTCGCCCTCGCTGAGATCCTTGACCTGGAGCGGCTCGACCTTGATCGACCAGCCCGCCCGCTCGGCACCCCGGAACAGCGCCGCCTGCGTCGTCCCCGGCAGGATGCCGATGCTCGCCGGCGGCGTGTAGAGCGTCTTGTCCTTCGCGAGGACGACCGTCGAAGTCGGCCCTTCGAAGACCGAACCGTTGGCGGCGGTGAAAATCACATCGCTCGCGCCGCGGCGTGCGGCCTCCCGCAGCGCGGCCATGTTGACGCCGTACGAAATCGACTTCGCGCCCAGCAACAGCCACGGCGCGCGCTCGGCGAGCTCGGGCTCGATACCGCGCTCGAGGGTGATCGCCGCGACACCTTCGACGCGGGCGCGCTGGACCTTCTCGTCGATCTCCACGCCGAGCGCGAACCCGAACGGCTTCGCCTCCGGATCGCCGTCGATTCCCCTGGTGTACACCAGTTTCAGGGCGATCTCGGCCGGGCCGGACCAGTTGTCGATGACCGTCTGCGCGGCGCGTTCCCAGGCCGCGAGGTCCGGCTCCGGCAGGTCGAGCATGGCCGCGGAACGGGCCAGCCGATCGAGGTGCGGACGGAGCTCACGAGGGCGGCCGTCGACGACGAGGATCGTCTCGAACACGCCGTCACCGCGAAGCAGTCCGAGATCGTCGACCCGCAGGTGGGCGGCTTCGGGGTCGGCCAGGGTCCCGTCGAGAAAGGCAAGCACGCGCATACGGACACGGTACTCACTAGCATGGGTTTCATGCCCTACCGCTCCCCCCTGCTCGACCTCCCCGGACCGATCGCGGCACCCGACGGGCATCCGGAGGAGGGAGTCCCGTGGCATTGGGGAGATCCCTTCGCCGAACAACGGACGGCGACGCGCGGCGCGGTCGTGATCGACCGTTCGCACCGCGAGATCCTGGCCGTGACCGGGGAAGAACGCTTGTCCTGGCTGCATTTGGTGATCTCGCAGCACGTCACCGGACTCGCCGAGGGCACCGGCACCGAAGCGCTCGTGCTGGACAGCCACGGCCGCGTCGACACCCACATGGTCGTCGCGCACGCGGACGGAACGGTGTGGCTGGACAGCGACCGGGGCGCCGTGGCCTCCAGCGCGTTGCCCTCCGGCGGCAAGCAGACCCTGCGCGAGTACCTCGAAGCGATGAAGTTCTGGTCCAAAGTGGACATCCGCGATGTCTCGGACGAGCTGGCGCTGATCACCGTCCTCGGGCCCGACGCGGACCGCGTGCTGACCTCCGTGGGTGTCTCGCCGGCCTCGGACGCGTACTCGGTCGTGTCCCTTCCCGGCGGTTTCGCGCGGCGGATGCCGTGGCCGGGACGGAACAGCGTCGACCTCGCCGTTCCTCGCGCCGAGCTCGCCGATTGGTGGCGCCGCCTGACCGACGCGGGCGCCCGGCCGGCGGGCAGCTGGGCGTTCGACGCGCTGCGGGTCGAGTCGCTGCGGCCGCGGCTGGGGCTCGACACCGACGAGCGCACGATCCCGCACGAGGTGAACTGGGTCGACTCCGCCGCGCACGTGGCGAAGGGTTGCTACCGCGGGCAAGAGACCGTCGCGAAGGTCCACAACGTCGGGCGGCCGCCGCGGTACATGGCGCTGCTGCACCTGGACGGTTCGCCGGAGATCACGCCGGAGACCGGGGACCCGGTGGTCCTCGGCGAACGGACGGTCGGGCGCGTCGGCAGCGTGGTGCAGCACCACGAACTGGGGCCGATCGCGCTGGCGCTGGTCAAACGCTCGACGCAACCGGGCGCCGAACTGCTGGTGGGCGCCGAGGACCGCGTCGTGCAGGCGGCCATCGATCCGGACTCCGTGCCGGGTGAGGCCCCGGCGCCCGGACGGGAAGCGGCTCAGCGGCTGCGAGGGTGACGGCTTTCGTGGCCTTCGCGCACGTTCCAAGTACGTGAAGGCCCCCTTCCTTGCGCCTAAGTGCATGAAGGGGGCCTTCACGTACTTCGGTCCCGCTTCCTGGCCCCGGCGGGGGCTGAAGGACGCTTTCCCCGCATCGCACGCCGCGAAGGACGCTTTCCCCGCATCACACGCGGCGAAAGTCCCCTTCGCACTTATCCACAACTCTGCCCACCTGTGGACAACCCCGCCGACCAGCACTTTTCCCCCGCCGCCCCCGGTAGACTGGACCAGGGGCCGCCCCCGGGACGGGTGGGGGGCGCGCTCTGGAAGGAACCGAAAGAGCGGTGGCGCGCGGGAGGTCTTCGGGAGGGGCGGAGATCCTTGTGGTATCGCGCCCTGCGGAACATTTCCGCTGGAGCGCGATAAGCTACGCGCGTGATCGAAGTCCGGCCCGGTGGTCGCCGTCGTATCGACCGCGTGCTCGGCCCTGGGTATCTCAGCGACCTCGGCGAGCTGACCCTTTCCGTGCTGCGCGAGCGCCGTGACGAGGCCGCGCAGGAGGAGACCGACCTGTCGTACCTGCGGCGGCTGCTGCACGCGCGGATCGACATCGTGCGGGCCGAGCAGGAGCGCCGGAGCTCGGGCGGTGAGAGCAGCGTCGTCGAGCGGCTGGCCGCGATCCTGGCGGACAACGCGATCGGCCCGGCCACGGGTTCGGGCAGGCATCAGCGGCTGGAGCCGTCCCGGGCGGGTGAGCACCGGCGGTTCGCCGAGGCGCTCATCGGTGACACGGACCTTTCCGACGTCAGCACACTCTCGGACGAGAAGCTGGTCAACGCCCTCAACAGGTACGCCGACGAAGAGGTCTCCGTCTCCTCCTACCGCCGTGAGGTGCAGGGCGTGATGGACACGATCAACGCCGAGATCGCAACCCGCTACCGCAAGGGCACGGCGTCCGTCGACGACCTGCTCGACACCGAACGCGGCGGGCCCGAGTGACGAATCCCGTCCTGGTCGAGGTCGTCCGTTCCGGTTTCGTCGAAAGCACGCACCGCGGCGCGCTGGTGATCACAGCCCCGGACGGGTCGGTGCGGTTCTCCGTTGGCGACATCGAGCGGCCGGTCTATCCGCGCTCCTCCAACAAACCGCTCCAGGCCGTCGGGATGCTGCGCGCCGGCCTCACGATCGGCGACGAAGACCTCGCGCTGGGCTGCGGATCGCACAACGGCGAACCCGGCCACGTCGAAGGCGCGCTGTCGATGCTTTCCCGCGCCGGGCTGACCGAGGACGCGCTGGCCTGCCCGCCCGCGTTCCCGCTGCACGAGCCGAGCATGCTCGCCGTGGCCGCGGCCGGGAAACGCCGCGCCGCCATGAACTGCTCCGGCAAGCACGCCGCGATGCTCACGACCTGCACCCAGCTCGGCTGGTCCACCAGCGATTACGCGGCCGTGACCCATCCTCTGCAGAAGGTCATCCAAGCCACCATCGCCGATCTCACCAGCGAGACGATCGAGACCGTCGGCGTCGACGGCTGCGGTGCCCCGCTGTTCGCGTTCTCCCTCACCGGCCTCGCTCGGTCCTTCGGCAGGCTGGTCACCGCGATGGGCGGCCCGGACCGCCGGGTCGCGGACGCCGTCCGCGCGCACCCTTGGCAGGTGGCGGGCACCGGCCGCGAGGACACCGTGCTGATGAAGAACGTCGACGGCCTGTTCTCGAAGGGCGGCGCCGAGGGAGTGCACTCGTTCGCGCTGCCGGACGGCACCGCGCTGGCGTTGAAGATCGACGACGGCGCCGCGCGGGCACGGATCCCGCTGCTGCTCGCGACCCTGCGCCACCTCGGCATCGACCCGGGCGCCGAGGCGGAACAGCTGCCCAAGGCAGCGGTCCTCGGCGGCGGGAAGCCGGTCGGCGAACTGCGGGTCGCCGCCGGTCTCTTCGGCTAGTTCGCGCGTTCCCGCGCGGCCAGGTCGCCCCAGAAGTCGCGCAGGTCGGCGAACAGTTCCGCCAGCTCTTCGACGTTGCCGGTGCGGAGCGCGTCGAGGATGTCGTGCACCTCTTCGGCGGTCGTGTCGGCCTGCAGGATCGAGTCGGCGAAGAGCTGCACGAGGCCGCCGTAGTCGAGTTCGACCGCGGAGCCGGGGTGGAAGCTGTCGAGCCAGCGCCGCGTCTCGGTCAGCACCCGGCCGGGTGCCGAATCGCCGAAGGTCGCTTCGAGCAGGTCACCGACCTCGCGGGCGCGATGCCGCGCGTCGGCGATGGAGACCCGCCACGACACCTCACGCTCGGGATCGTCGCGGCCCTTGCCCAGTTTGACCCGGCGCATCCCGGGATCGAACAGCACGAACCACGGGAGAGGAACGGTCCACGTCGTCGAGAGCGTGTGCGAGGCCGAAGCCGACAAGTCGCCGATGGCGGACTTCGCCCGCGAGCGGATCATGTCGAGCGAAGCGCCGCCCGCGCCGAGCACCGCGTTCTTCAACGCCGGATGCGCGTCGCCGAGGAAGGTCACCAGCGCGGCGGCCGAACGGGCGCGGATCTCCATCGGGCAGATCAGCGGCCCAGGGCCAGCGTCGCCGTGCTCACCTTCCGGTACGTCTTCGGGGTCCAGGACGAGGACGTCGGTGACGAGACTGGGCGCGGCCCTGCCGTCCGCGAGCTCTGCGGGCAACAGCCGTCCGACATGCTGTGACTTGAGCCACAGTGTCTGCTCGCGCTCGCCCGCGGACGAACGATCGAGCCGGGCCGCTTCGACGGCCTCGAGCAGGCGTTCGTCCGGTGGATCACCCAGCGCGAGCAGGGGCTCATAGACGCGGAGATAAGCCGCGAACGGACGGGGCACACGAGCATCGTGGCACGCCGACCTGCGACTATCGCCACCGACCGGCCGGTAACCGGCGTCCGGTGAACACTGTCGCCACCGGCACACCGTGCCACGTCGCATCCAACCCCCCGGACACGGTACGGTGTCAGCAGGAAATAATTGTCGAGACGATGCGGGGCCGCCGATTCCCCCGGCCGCCCCGCCCCTGTGCGAGGGGGTCGAGCCATGGGGCGCGGCCGGGCTAAGGCCAAGCAGACGAAGGTGGCGCGCGAGCTCAAGTACAGCTCGCACGAAACCGACTTCGATGCTTTGCAGCGCGAGCTGTCCAGTAGTTCCTCGGATTACGGGCACGAGGACGACAAGCGGGACGACGACGACCCGTACGACGGGTACGACGAATACCGCCGCTGAGCAGGCGTGACACGCGAGGGTGGGACGGGCTGAACCCCGTGGTCCACCCTCGCGTGTCGCGTGCTGCCCAAAATACGAGGAGGGTTCCGTGTCGGACGTAACGCGGGTAGGTGTCATCGGAGCCGGGCTCATGGGTTCCGGTATCGCCGAGGTGCACGCACGTGCCGGGCTGGACGTGATCATCACCGAGGTGAGCCAGCCGGCGCTGGACTCCGGACGGGCGCGGATCGAGAAGTCGCTGCAACGCGGCGTCAAGAGCGGGAAGCTCTCGCAGGAAGACGCCGACGCGGCGCTCGGACGACTCCGCTTCACCACCGAGATCGGCGAGTTCGCCGACCGCGACCTCGTCATCGAGGCCATCCTGGAACAGGAGCAGGCCAAGGTCGAGGTGTTCCGGTCGCTGGACAAGATCGTCGAACGTGAGGACGCGGTGTTCGCGTCCAACACCTCGTCCATCCCGATCATGAAGCTCGGGATGGCGACCAACCGCCCGCAGCAGGTGGTCGGTATCCACTTCTTCAACCCGGTCCCGGTGCTGCCGCTCGTCGAGCTGGTGCCTTCGCTGCTGACCAGCGACGACACCGCCCGCCGCGCGGAAGAGCACGCGACGACGGCGTTGAACAAGACGGTGATCCGGTCGCAGGACCGCGCCGGGTTCATCGTGAACTCGCTGCTCGTGCCGTATCTGCTTTCGGCGATCCGGATGATCGAGTCGGGCTTCGCCTCGGCGGAGGACATCGACCGCGGTATGGAACTGGGCACCGCGCACCCGATGGGCCCGCTGCGGCTGTCGGACCTGATCGGCCTGGACACCATCAAGGCGATCGCGGACTCGATGTACGCCGAGTTCAAGGAGCCGCTGTACTCCTCGCCGCCGCTGCTGCTGCGCATGGTCGACGCCGGCCTGCTCGGCAAGAAGACCGGCCGCGGGTTCTACAGCTACTCCTGATCCGCGACTTTCGTAGCGGCGGGCGACCACTTCTACGGCTGTCCATGCGACCGGCGCGCCCGGTTGCATGGACGGCGCGAGCACACGCGCCTTAAGGCGCTCACCGTCGCCGGGCTGACCGGCCTCATCGGACTCGCCACCGCGGGCCCGGCTTCCGCGCGTGACCTCCGCGGCGTCCCGAACGAACTCGTGCTGCGCGGCTATCGCTGCGTCGGCGTCGATCTGCCCGGACAACGGCCGGGCGGCCGGCCACGCATGGCCAAGCTCGGCGAACTCCTGGACCTCCACGACCGGCTGGCCCGCCCGCTCCTGCGCGATTAGTCCTCTAAAAGCGGTAGTTGCGCGTGCAAGGACCGCATTTAGAGGACTAGTTGCGAGGGTGGGGCGGAGCCGGTGCGCCGGGTGGGCACCTAGACTTGGGGGCGTGGGACAGGGACAGCTGCGTGCAGGTCTGGTCGGTGCCGGTCCGTGGGCGAAGACGGTGCACGCACCGGGCCTCGCCGATCATCCCGGAACGAGCTTGTGCGCGGTCTGGACCAGGCGTCCCGAAGCCGCCACGGAACTGGCCGAGGCGCACGGCGCCGAGGCCGTCGGCAGTTTCGACGAGCTGCTCGACCAGGTCGACGCGGTCGCGTTCGCCGTGCCGCCCGCCGTTCAGGCGGAGCTGGCCGTCAAGGCGGCTGAGGCGGGCAAGCACCTCATCCTGGAGAAGCCGATCGCCGCGGATCTCGACGGCGCGCGACGTCTCGTGGACGCGGTCGAGGCCGCCGAGGTGGCCGCGCTCGTGGTCCTGACCTTGCGTTTCTCTCCGATGACCCGCGACTGGCTCGACGGGATCAAGGAAGCGGGCGGCTGGCGCGGCGGTGGGGCGCGCTGGCTTTCGGGCGCGCTGCTCGGCGGGCAGTACCAGGATTCGGCGTGGCGGCACGACTCCGGCGCGCTCGCCGACATCGGTCCGCACGCCTTCGATCTGCTGGACGCGGCGCTCGGTGAGATCACCGAAGTGCTCGCCGCCCACCGGAGCGAGGACGATCTGTGGCAGCTCCTGTTCGCCCACGCGGGTGGCGTGACCAGTACGGCGACTCTGTCGTTGCGGCTGCCGATCCAGCCGACGGTCGTCGAAGTGGCCGTTTACGGCGAGCACGGTTACCGCACGCTGGGGCGCAAACCGGGTTCGGCGGGCGAGTCGTACACCGCGCTTCTCGATGATTTCGCCGCGATGGCCGCGAGCGGGACGACGTCGCATCCGTGCGACGTGCGACGCGGACTGCACCTCCAGAAACTGATCGAACGCGCGCGCGAACTCGCCGGGCACGCCAAGTAGTACACAGGTCACTCACAAGGCTTTCCTTGTGAGATAACACCTTCTTCCGGTTGCGCCGCGGCCGTCCACAGGTTTGTCCACAGGCTCCAAAGTGGACGGTCGCCGCCCGGTACCCAGCACGGCGAAGCCTTTTCCGCTACCGGAAAAGATCACCTCTTAGTGCGGTCGCCCCGCCATGCCGAGTCGATCTTGTGATGCGAAGGTGATCTTTGAGCGCTCCGGAAAGGAAGGGCCATGGGCGAGCTGCTCCGCGCTTTCGGCGCGATGATCCCGTTGACGATCACCGCGATTCCTTACGCTTTGCTCGGGTGGCCGCTGCTCGCGGCGCATCGAAGGCGAAGACAAGCTGACCGCTTCTCCGCGTCGGCGACCGCCGCCGTGGACATGACGCTCGCGCTGGCCTGCCTCCTGGTGTTGTGCCTGGTCACGATGCCGGTGACCGGCGCGCAGGGCAGCAGGCTGAGCCTCGAACCCGGCACCGACCTGCGCCTCGCGCTGAGCGACGGCGCCAACCTTTGGCAGGCGCTGGGCAACGTCCTCATGCTGAGCCCGCTCGGCGCGCTGCTCCCGTTGCGGTCCCGCCGTCTGCGGTCACTGGGCCGGATCGCGCTGGGCGCGCTGGCCGTCTCGGTGCTGGTGGAGGGCACGCAATATCTGATCCAGGCGGGCAGGGTGACCTCCGCCGACGACATCCTCCTGAACACGCTGGGCGCCGTGATCGGCGCCGCGGTGAGCAAACGTCTCTGGCACCGGCTGGACGTCCGGCCACCGGTGAAGATCCCGGTGCAGGTCCGGCGGGTGTGCGACGCCCCCGTCCGGCTGCGGGTCCCGAGGTCGGTGTGGGACGAGCGCTATTCGGGCATCGCGCATCCGCAGCGGCGGTAATCCGGTTGACCGCCGTGCGAAAGTGATCGCGAAAGCCTTCATACCAAGAAAGAGGGATGCCTCATGCCTGACGCCTTCAGCGGCGTCGGCACGAGCTAGCCGGCGCTCACGCCAGCTCCACCACGCACGCGGATCTCCCGTGCGTCTCTTCCTCTTGCCCGAAAGGCTTGTCCACCAGTGCGTTCAGACACGATCGATGCTCTGCAGTCCTACATCCGCACCACCGCGGCGAACTTCCGCGAAACCGAGCGGATCGGGCCGTTCCTGGCCACCTTCACCACCGGGAACGACCACATGTTCCTCAACTACGCGATCCCCGACAACGGCGGGAAGCCCACCGCGCAGGACGTCGCGAAGCTGACCGAGACGTTCCGCGCACGCGGGCTCACGCCGCGGCTGGAGTTCCTGACCGAGGCCGCTCCCGAGGCCGAAGCCGTGCTCGTCGAAGGCGGCTACACCTTGGAACGGCGGATCCCGTTGATGGTCTGCCCGCCGGGGCAGGTCGTCGGGCAGCCGATTCCCGGCGGGATCGTCCTGAAGACACCCGTCACCCCCGCCGAACTCCGGCTGATGATCCGGGCGCAGACCGTGGCGTTCGGCGAACCCGACCCCGGTGAGCACGCCGAGCCGTCCTCTTCCCAGCTGAACGGCGAGACGATCTCGGTCATGGCGCTCACCGAAACCGGTGAATGTGTCGGCGGTGGGGTCGCGACGGCGGTCCTCGACGGCGCGAGTGAAATAGCGGGGATCGGGGTCCTCGACGGGTACCGGCAGCGCGGGATCGCCGCGGCGCTGACCGAGCACCTGGCCCGTGAGGCCCATGCCCGTGGCGGCGAGTCGGTGTTCCTGACGCCGGGCGCCGGGCAGGCGGAGCGCGTCTACGGCCGGGTCGGCTTCGAGACCGTGGCCGAGTGCGTGCACCTGTCAATCATCTGAGTAACCGCTGCGGCGTGACTTCTTGACATCGCCGCGGCGCTTCTTCGAGGCCAGGCGGCGTTCCTTCGAACCTCTCGAAGGTTTGGTGGGACGCCGCTTGGCGGCCGGGGGCGCCGACGCGTCGGCCAGCAACATCACCAGCCGCGCCCGCGCGGCTTCCCGGTTCATCAACTGGGAGCGGTGTTCGGACGCGGCGATCGTGACGACGCCGTCGACCAGACGCGACGAAAGCCGGTCCAGCATCCGGGCCCGGAGATGTTCCGGGATCGAAGCCGAACCGGCCACGTCGAAGGAAAGTTCGACCCGCGAGTCCGTGGTGTTCACGCCCTGCCCACCCGGGCCCGAAGACCGGGAGAACCGTTCGCTCAATTCGGCACCCGGGATCACGAACCGGGTACCGATCACCACGTCATCAGCCACGGACCCAGTGTGTCACCTGAGTCCAAGCAGATTTAGAAGCGCGGGTGGTCACCGGAAAGCACGGCGCGCGGGCCGTCCGGGTCCTCCGCGGGCTGCACGTCGCCGAGGATCCACGCCGGCACGTGCCGCGCGGTCAGCATCGCGAGCGCGCGATCGACGTCGTCGGGACCGACGATCGCGACCATGCCGACGCCCATGTTGAACGTCTTCTCCAGTTCGGCGCGCTCGACCTTGCCGCGGTGCCCGATCAGCGCGAACACCGGCGCCGGGGTCCAGGTGCCGCGTTCGAGCTTCGCGACCAGGCCGCGCGGCATGACCCGGGCGAGGTTCTGTTCCAGCCCACCACCGGTGACGTGCGCGAACGTGCGGACGTCGGCCTCGGCGACCAGCGCGAGACAGTCCTTCGCGTAGATCCTGGTCGGCTCCAGCATCTCCTCGCCCAGCGAGCGGCCGAACTCCTCGACGTGCCCGTCGAGCGGCATGCGCGCGATCTCCAGCAGCACGCGCCGGGCGAGCGAGTAACCGTTCGAGTGCAGGCCGGACGAGCCGAGCGCGAGGACGACGTCGCCGGGGCGGACCCGCTCCGGGCCGAGCACCTTCGACGCTTCGACGACGCCGATGCCGGTGCCCGAAAGGTCGTAGTCGTGCTCGCCCATCAGGCCGGGGTGCTCCGCGGTCTCGCCGCCGAGCAGCGCGCAGCCCGCCTGGACACACCCTTCGGCGATGCCGCCGACCAGTGCCGCGATCTTCTCCGGCACGACCTTGCCGACGGCGATGTAGTCCTGCATGAACAGCGGCTCGGCACCGGTGACGACCAGGTCGTCGACGACCATCGCGACCAGGTCGATGCCGACGGTGTCGTGCTTGTCGAGCGCCTGCGCGACGGCGATCTTGGTGCCGACCCCGTCGGTCGACGAGGCCAGCACCGGCTCTTTCCACTTGTCCAGCTTCAGGGAGAACAGCCCGGCGAAACCGCCGACCCCGCCCATCACCTCGGGCCTGGTGGCCCTCTCGGCGTGCGGTTTGAGCAGCTCAACGGCTTTGTCACCGGCGTCGATGCTGACCCCGGCGGCGGCGTACGTGGCGCTCGTGGACTCGCTCACGGAAGCGGACTCCAACTCTGGAAGAAAGGACTAGGGACGCCGGATGGCGTCTTCAGCACCGTACCCGGCAGCGCTGACGGGCTTCGCCGCGCCATTGACCGAGTCCATGCTCTCCAGCAGGTGCTTCCCGATCAGCGCGTCCTCGGGGAGCGCGATCGGGTACTCGCCGGAGAAGCAGGCGGTGCACAGGCGCGACTTCGGCTGCTCCGAAGCCGCGACCAGCCCGTCCAGGGAGATGTAGCCCAAGGTGTCCGCGCCGATGGAGCGGCGGATGCCGTCGAGGTCGACGCCGTTGGCCACCAGCTCGGCGCGGGACGCGAAGTCGATCCCGTAGAAACACGGCCAGCGGACGGGCGGCGACGCGATCCGGACGTGCACCTCGAGCGCGCCGGCTTCCCGCAGCATGCGGACCAGCGCGCGCTGGGTGTTGCCGCGGACGATGGAGTCGTCGACCACGACGAGCCGCTTGCCGCGGATGACGTCGCGCAGCGGGTTCAGCTTCAACCGGATGCCCAGCTGGCGGATGGTCTGCGACGGCTGGATGAAGGTGCGGCCGACGTAGGCGTTCTTCACCAGGCCCGTGCCGTAGGGAATGCCGGAGCCCTGCGCGTAGCCGATGGCGGCCGGGGTGCCGGATTCGGGCACCGGCATGACCAGGTCGGCGTCCGCCGGGTGCTCGCCGGCGAGTTTGCGGCCGATCTCGACGCGGGTGGCGTGCACGCTGCGGCCGGCGATCGAGGTGTCGGGGCGCGCGAGGTAGACGTACTCGAAGACGCAGCCCTTGGGCTCGGGGTTCGCGAACCGCGAGGAGCGCAGGCCCTCGGCGTTGATCGCGATGAGCTCACCGGGCTCGACCTCGCGGACGAACGACGCGCCGCAGATGTCCAGCGCGGCCGTCTCGCTCGCGACCACCCAGCCGCGTTCGAGCCTGCCGAGCACCAGCGGGTGCACACCGTGCGGGTCACGCGCGGCGTACAGCGTGGACTCGTCGGCGAAGACCAGGCAGAAGGCGCCCTTGAGGGTGGGCAGCAGTTCCAGCGCGGCGGCTTCGATGCCCTTGTCCGCGGCGTTGGCCGCGAGCAGTCCGCACACCAGGTCGGAGTCACTGGACGAACCGGTCAGACCGAGGTGCGGTTTGATGCCGGCGGCGACCGTGCGATCGCGGAGTTCGGCGGTGTTGACCAGGTTTCCGTTGTGCGCGAAAGACAGTCCGCTGCCCGTCGCGGTGGTCCGGAAGATCGGCTGTGCGTTCTCCCAGATGGTCGCGCCGGTGGTCGAGTAGCGGCAGTGCCCGACGGCGATGTGTCCCTGCAGCGACTGCAGAACCTGCTCGTCGAACACCTGACTGACCAGGCCGAGATCCTTGAAGACGACGATCTGCGAACCGTCGGAGACCGAGATGCCGGCCGCTTCCTGGCCGCGGTGCTGAAGTGCGTAGAGCCCGTAGTAGGTCAGCTTCGCGACCTCTTCTCCGGGCGCCCAGACACCGAAGACGCCGCATTCCTCGCGGGGTTCCGGATCGGGTTGGTCGGTCACGGGCTGTCCGGCGAGGGACGGGTCGGAAACCACCGAGGTGCTCCCAGGGGAGAAGAGGGCAGGCCGCCACCAGTGTAAACGGTGGGCCGGAGATCAACGCGCCGTGCGACGTGGCACTGGACACGCTTCAACTGACTACCGTGAGTGAGATCGCGTCCATGATCGCCTGCCGGGACGCGGACGGCGTTCAATGACCGTGAGTGACGGGCGGGTGTCAAGACCCGCCACTCACGACCCCCGACCAGCCGACCGCTCCCCCTCGACAGAGGCGGTCGACTGTGCATTGGGGTGTCGGAGATCAGCTGGCGGCCAGCCACTTGGACGTGCCGCCGCGGCCAGGGACCCAGCAGCCCTTGGTCGCGGTCTCCGGGAGGAACAGCGAGCCGGGCGTCCGCTCGTCCGGGAGCGCGAGCAGTGCCGTCAGCACCGTCGCCGCGTCGCCGGCGGATCGCCACAGCCACATTTCCGGTTCGAGGATGTCTTCCTCGGTACCCGGCATACGGGTCGCGACCACGTCGTCCTCGGCGTTGAGCCGGACCACGTCGACCACGTTGTCGTGGACTCGCACGCCGACCACGGCCATGACCTCGCCGTTCGCGTCGCACGGGTGCACGAACTGGTACCCGCGGTGGATCAGTTCCTGCAGGCCGCTTTCGATATCGGTGATTTCCGCGGTGATGGTGTCACCCGAGAACATCATCGAATTCGCCGTCCTTGGCACCCGCGAGGAACGCGGCCATCTCGGCCTGGGTGTAGATCAGTGCCGGCCCGGTCGGGAAGCGCGAGTTGCGCATCGCGATCTCTCCGGACGCGAGCGGAGCCACCTCGACGCAGTTGCCGATCGCGTTGCTGTAGCTCGCTTTGCGCCAGTGCGCACCGGTAAGACGATCGGCCGGGATGCCGTTGTCGAACTGTTCAGCCATGGTCCCCACCTTCCCCGACGAAGCTTGAGTGATACCGCTTTGGGCGATGCATCTGCATGTGCATTTGCTTGTGATCCCAAAGTTAGCACGTGTGACTGCAGCGGTAAATGCACGTGCAGAAGTTTTTGCAGTATTCGCATACCGTGATGACAAAGGTCCCCGTGAGCCCCACTAACGTGTGAGGACCATCGACCCCATTGGGTGAACAACTACCGCTTGTGGCGAGACTTTCGGGTGTACGCAAGAAAACCCCGGCCGTCACCGGGACGGCGGCGAACCCCACAACGGTGAGCGGCTCAGATTTCCGCGCGGCGCTTCAGGAGCATCTGGCGGCTGCGGTCCGGCGTCTCCGCGTCGACCGCGAGCATGTCCAGCGCCCGGCTGTACCGCTCGATCTCGTCGCGCTTGTCGATGTAGTGCGCGCCGGTCAGGTATTCGGTGTAGGCGATGTTCGGCAGTTCCTCTTCCGCGAACCTGAGCAGCGAGAACGCGCTGTCCGCGGAGTAGCCGCTCCGGTCGAACGGGAGGACCTGAACCGAGATGTTCGGCTGCTGGATCATCTCCAGCAGGTAGTCGATCTGGCCCTTCAGCACGTCACGATCGCCGATCGGGCGGTGGAGCACCGACTCGTCGAGCACCAGCCACAACCGGGGCGCGTCCGGCCGGGAGAGCATCTTCTGGCGCCGCATCCGCAGCGCGACCCGGCGATCGATCTGCTCGTTGACCATGTCCTTGCGGCCGTGGCTCATGATCGCCCGCGCGTAGTCCTCGGTCTGCAGCAGGCCCGTGACGTACAGCGGCTCCCAGACCTGGATCCGGGCCGCGGCCTCTTCGAGCCCGACGAGGTCGTTGAACCAGCTCGGCATCAGGTCGCCGTAGCGGCGCCACCAACCCGGCTCGTTCGACTCCTTGACCATGTCGAGGAACAGCTGCCGCTCGTCGGGATCGGTCATCCCGTACATGGTCAGCAGATCGGCGACGTCGCGTTCCTTGAAGCCCACGCGGCCGAGTTCGAGACGGCTGATCTTCGACTCGGAGCCGCGGATGCTGTAGCCGGCCTCCTGGCGAGTGATCCCCGCGTCCTCGCGCATCCGGCGGAGCTGTGAGCCGAGGATCATCCGCCGCGCGGTGGGACCCAGGGACTGCTCACCGCCGGACGGGGTGACCGCGTTCATCGACCGGGGACCTTTCGTACGCCAACACTCGCCAGGGGAACTAGCCGATTACTGAAAGTACACGTTTGGACCTCGACACGACAGGGATGGCTCGGTTTACCCGCCGCGTACGTGGTTCTACTCTACGTAGAGTCCGAGACTTCCGACACAGTTTTGTGAGGTTCAAGATGCCCGACGCCCCGCCCCGGACGGAACGAGTGCCTGTGGGTGTCGACCCGACGCGGGCCAGCATCGCCCGGGTGTACGACGCCTTCCTCCTCGGCAAGGACAACTACGAGATCGACCGGGAGGTGCTGCGGAAGGTCCAGCAGGCGGCCCCCGAAGCGCAGGACCTGGCGACCGAGAACCGCGGCTTCCTGATCCGCGCGTGCCGGTTCCTCGCCAGCCAGACGGGCATCACCCAGTTCCTCGACCTGGGATCCGGCCTGCCGACGGCCGAGAACACGCACCAGGTCGTGCAGCGGATCAACCCCGAGATCAAGGTCGTCTACGTCGACAACGACCCGGTCGTGCTCGCCCACGGGCGGGCCCTGCTCGAAGAGAACGAGAACACCCACTTCGTCTCGGACGACATCTTCGAGCCGGAGCGGATCCTGGCGAACCCGGACATCGTCCGGCACATCGACTTCACGCAGCCGATCGCGTTGCTGCAGCTCGGGACCCTGCACCACTTCAACGGGCCGAAAGAGCAGCCCGCCAAGATCATGAAGAAGTACATCGACGCGCTGCCGTCGGGTTCGTACGTCGCGATCTCGCACTTCTCCGACCCTCAGGACGACTTGTCCGAGGTCGCGCGCAAGATGGAGGACTTCTTCATCCACAGCCCGATGGGCTCGGGCACCTTCCGCACCCAGGACGAGATCAAGGAGCTGTTCCACGATCTCGAGATGATCGAGCCCGGCGTCAAGCTGTGCGCCGACTGGTGGCCGGACGGCCCGCGGATCAAGGAGCTGAACACCGCGCAGCGGACGATCTCGGGCGGGATCGGCCGGAAGGCGTAACCCCAGGTCCCGGATGTGCAATGAAAGTCCCCTTCATTGCGAAATGTGCAATGAAGGGGACTTTCATTGCATCCGGGGACAGGTTCAGAGGCGAACCAGCGGCAGCCAGTGGGCCAGATCGGCCCGGCTCCCGGAGGCGGTGACCCGCCCCGACTCGACGGCTTCGGCCCAGCCGAGCCGCCCGGTCGCCAGTTCCAACCACGTGCGCGGATCCGTTTCGACGACGTTCGGCGGCGTCCCGCGCGTATGACGCAATCCTTCGACACACTGCACCGCCGCGAACGGCGGCACCCGCACTTCGACACTCTTCCCCGGGGCGTCCGCGGCCAGCGTCCGCAGACTCAGCCGCACCGCCGCGGCCAGCTCAGGACGGGCGGGCTCCGGCCCGGATCCGCTCAACCAGGGGGAAATCGCCGTGATCGTGGCACGTAACTCAGCGGGGTCGACCGAACGCGAAGAGGCCATGGGAGAACAGTAGAGTGAGCGCGAACAAACCTTCAGGCACCCGGAACGTGGGGATGGCGATGGCGCAGCGGGACGAGGCGGATCGGTTGGCGTCGAGCCCGGCGGGCAAGCGGAAACCGGGCAAGCCGAAGATCACCGAAGAGATGCGCGCCAACGCCAGGGCCAATCCGAACAGCTGGCTTTACGTCATCGACGAGGCCTTCGACCCCGACGGCCCGGTGCCGTCCTGGGCGGTCGTCGGCGCGTACCCGGTGAACGGCGCGGGCGAGATCGTCGAGGACTTCCACCCCAACGACCGCTACCGCCCCTCGCCCAAGGCGCTCGGTTTCCCGGAGCCGCGCAACGAGCTCGAGCAGTTGCTGCAGCTGGTGCGTACGAACCACCGCCCGGCCGCCGACCTGCCCCGGGTCTTCCTCGACTCGACGCTGTTCGTCTACGCCCTTTCCCCGGTGCAGCGCACGGTCATCGGCTTCCACAACACCGACGGCCAGGTGCTGGTGCCCGCCTACACGGCGAAGGCGCTGGTCCCGCGCGAATGGCCGCACGCCCGCGCGGTGCTGGGCCGGGACATGGTCCCGCTGCTCGCCGGGCACCCCGTGACCATCAATCCGCATGATCGGCTCACCGCGATCGTCCCCTCGGAGCACCTCGACAAAGCCCTTTCGGACGAGCGTCGCTAGGGCTCGATTAACCCACTCGGCCCAATTTTTTCCGCCTGAAGGCAACTCTTTCGAGTGATGTTCGAGTCGCTGATTCCCTTGTCACGGGGGATCGTGGCGACGTGATGAGTCGCAGAGTGTGTTCAAAAGGCTGGGGGGCCGTCCTCGCGGCGGGGGTCTTGCTGCTCGCGCAGACCCCCGCCATCGCACGGGAAGCGGGGCCCAGATACGACGGGGCCGAGGAGCACTACGCCGGTTCACAGATCGCGCTGCACGAAGGCGTCAACGTGTCGGTCGGGCCGCTGTACGGCGGCGAAGCGCAGACGCTCGGTCACGACGTCAGCGGACATCAGGGCGATGTCGACTGGCCCGGCGCGGCCAGGACCGGCGCGAAGTTCGTCTACGTGAAGGCGACCGAGGGCACCGGATTCGTCAATCCCCGGTTTCCTCAGCAGTACAACGGTTCTTTCGGTGTCGACATGATCCGCGGCGCGTACCACTTCGCACGTCCCGACATCTCGGACGGCGCCGCGCAGGCGCATTACTTCGTCGACCACGGCGGCGGCTGGTCCGGTGACGGCAAGACGCTGCCGGGCGCGCTCGACGTCGAGTACAACCCGTACGGCGAAACCTGTTACGGCAGGACGCCGGCGCAAATGGTCGCTTGGATGGCGTCGTTCGCCGAGACCTATCTCTGGCGGACCGGACGGCATCCGGCGATCTACACGTCGACGAGCTGGTGGAAGCGCTGTACCGGGAACAGCAACGTGTTCTGGCAGAACCCGCTGTGGATCGCGCGCTACAACACGGAGATCGGCGAGCTGCCCGCCAGCTGGAAGACCCACACCATTTGGCAGTTCTCGAACAAGGGCAGCCTGCCCGGCGATCAGAACTGGTTCAACGGCACGGAAGATCGCGTACGCGCGATGTCGATCGGCTGAACTCTCACCCGACCGGGTGTTACAAGATCACAGAACACCGTCCAGATGGAAATGAAAATCACCCACGCATAGCATCAATTTCACGGAAGTTAGTGACAAACCCGGCACTCGTCGTCAACAATCGTGCCCGGACGGCTACCTGCAGTTAGTCGTCCTCAGCGAGGGTTATCCGTGAAGGGATTGTCGTATGCGCACTTCCCGAAGAGTCACCATCGCCGTCGGTTCCGCGCTGCTCCTGCTCAGCAGCACGGTCCAGGCGTCGGCCGCCCCGTCCCCGGAGATCATGTCGATCGAACAGGATCTCGTGCGGAACGACCACACGATCGGATCGCAGATCCGGCGGGTCGAGGGCGACACCTCCACCCCGGAGTCCAAGGAAAAGGCGGCCCGGCCGCAGCCTGAAGCCGGCGTGCTCGCGACAGTCGCGGGGATGGACGTCGCCAGCTACCAGCAGAACGTCGACTGGGCCTACTGGTGGGGTCAGGGCAAGCGCTTCGTGTGGACGAAGGCCACCGAGGGCACGAGCTACAAGAACCCGTACTTCGCCCAGCAGTACAACGGTTCCTACAACCAGGGCTTCATCCGCGGCGCGTATCACTTCGCCCTGCCCAACGTCTCCGGCGGCGCGGCGCAGGCCGACTTCTTCGTCAACAACGGCGGAGGCTGGTCCAAGGACGGCAAGACCCTGCCGGGCGCGCTGGACATGGAGTACAACCCGTACGGCGCCACCTGTTACGGCCTGAGCCAGGCGTCCATGGGGGCATGGATCCGGGCGTTCCACGACCGCTACCAGCAGCGCACCGGCCGCTGGCCCGTCATCTACACCTCGACGAGCTGGTGGAACACCTGTGTCGGCACGTCGCAGAACTTCGGTGGCACGGTCCCGCTGTGGATCGCGCGGTACGCGTCCACCGTGGGCGCCCTTCCCAACGGCTGGGGCTTCTACACCGTGTGGCAGTACACCTCGAGCCCGCTCGACCAGAACACCTTCAACGGCGCCTACGACCGCTTGCAGGCACTGGCCAACGGCTGAGCTGCGCATTTCGTGAACAACCGGCTCCCGGCCCGCTCGTCCCGAAGGACGAGCGGGCCGGGAGCCGCTTTCTCGCGCGAGGTACCTTTCCGAGCAGAAACCCCTGGCACGGGCGGATCCGGAACCAGCGCCGACCGTCGGCCGTCTGATCTCCAGCCTCAGGCCCCAGCACGGAAGGCGTGACCGATGACCTACCCACCCCAGCCAGGCCAGCCCTACGGCCAGGATCCCCAGGGACAGCAGCCCGGCGGGCCTCCGCAGCCGGGTGGCTGGGACCAGACGCAGCAGTACGGTCAGCCTCAGCAGTACGGGCAGCAGCAGGGCTGGGACCAGACCCAGCAGTACCAGCAGCAGCCCCAGCAGGGTTGGGACCCGAACGCGCAGCAGCAGCCTCAACAGGGCTGGGACCAGACGCAGCAGTATCAGCAGCCCCAGCAAGGCTGGGACCCGAACGCGCAGCAGCAGGGCTGGGACCCGAACAACCCGGGCTACCCGCAGGGTTACGGCGGCCCGCCCGCGCCGCCGTCGAAGAGCAAGACCGGGCTGATCATCGGGATCGTGATCGGCCTGGTCGTGCTGATCGCCTTCGGTGTCACCGGTTTCCTCGCGCCGGGCTTCCTGCTCAGCAAGGACGACGGCAACAACACGGCCGCGCCGCCGCCCGCGTCGTCGTCGAGCAAGGCGCCGACTTCCGCGCCGAAGAGCAGCCCGAAGTCGAGCGCGCCCAAGAGCAGCCCGAAGAGCACCGAAAGCGGGGGCACGGGTTCCGAAGGCAACCCGAAGGGCGTCCAGAACCTCAAGGACTTCCTGGCCAAGGTGAGCGCCGGGGACAAGGCGGGCGCGCTGTCGCTGGTCTGCGCGGACATGAAGGCGACCATGGGCGACTCGATCGACATCATGGCCCCGGCGCCGTCGCAGCTGGAGGTCACCTCGACCGCGGGCATCGGTGACGGTTTCATCACCGGTGACATCGAAGGCACGGTCAAGGGCAAGAAGGTGAGCGGGTCGGGGATCTCTTCGGACGACAACCCGGACAAGTCCTTCTGTGTCCGCAACTTCTTCGTATTCTGAGCGAATGAAGCGGCTGCTCCGCTCCCCGTTGCTCTGGACGTTCGTCGTCTCCCTCGTACTGCTGCTCGCCGTCGGCGGCTGGTTGCTGACCGATCCGGCGACCAGCCGAAGCGAGGCGCTGAAGACCGGCGGCATCGCCGGTGGCGCCATCGTCGCGCTCTACGCGTTGTGGCTCAACGACCGGCGGCGCCGGGTCGAGGAGCGGCGCCAGGAGATCGAGCGGCAGCGGCAGGAACTCGAACTGCGGCGGGCCGACCAGGACCGGGACCGGATCTCCGACGAACGGTTCGCGAAGGCCGTCGAACTGCTCGGGCACGACGCCGACCAGGTACGGGTGGGTGCCCTGCACGCGCTGGCCGGACTGGCTCGCGGGCGCAAGATCTACACGCAGACCGTGCTGGACATCCTGTGCTCGTACCTGCGGCGGCCGTTCGAGCATCCGCGGTACGAAACGGCGAAGCGGCAAGGGAACACGCCTCCCAAAGAAGGAAGCGTGGAGCAGGCCCAGGAACTGCAGGTGCGGCAGACCGCCCAGCGGCTCATCGGGGAGTTGCTCCCGGCGGCGGATTCCGAGGGCACGCCGGGATACGACCTCGACCTGACCGGGGCGGTACTGGAGTACTTCGACCTTTCGGAACGGAAGATCGGCAAGCTCCTGCTCCGCTACGCGGGTTTGTACAGCAGCACCAACCTGTCCGGCTGCGTGTTCCTCGGGCCGGTGTACCTGACCGGCGCGGGAACGGCCAAGAAGAAGCTGATCGGCTTCTTCCGCTGCGATAAAGCCAGGTTCGAGCAGCGGGCGTGGTTCAGCGGAGTGCAGTTCAGCGAAGACGTCGAGTTCCGCGGCACGGTGTTCGCGGGCGAGGCTTCCTTCAAGGACAGCGTCTTCGCGAAGGACGCCGTCTTCGCCGGAGCCGAGTTCAAGGAGACGCTGGATCTGCGCCGCGCGCGGTTCGAGGGCTACAGCGACCTGAGTTTCCGCGAGCCGCCCGGCACGGTGTCGCTGTACAACACGACGGTGGAACCGGCGAGGGACCACGAACTCCCGGCGGGCTGGACCGTCGAGACCCTGCCTGACGGCCGTGCCCGGCTGACGGTGAAGGACTCATGAAACGTCTGCTCGGGTCACCGCTGTTGTGGACGTTGCTGTCTTCGGTCGCCGTGCTGGTCGGGGTCACCGCCTGGCTGCTCATGGATCGCGCGACGAGCCGCGGGGACGCGCTCAAGACCGGTGCGCTGGCGGGCGGGGCGATCGCCGCGCTCTACGGGCTCTGGCTCAACGACCGGCGGCGGCGTACCGAGGAGGACCGGCACGAGATCGAGCGCAGCCGGATCTCCGACGAGCGCTTCGCCAAGTCGATCGAACTGCTGGGCAACGACGCCGACCAGGTCCGGGTCGGGGCGATGCATTCGCTCGCGGGCCTGGCCAGGACGCGGCCGGAGTACCGGCAGACCGTGCTCGACGTGTTGTGCGCCTACCTGCGGCGGCCGTTCGACCATCCGAAGTTCCCGAGTGACACCAAGTGGGACAAGGAAAAAGAGGCCGAGGCCGAACGCGAACGGCTGGTCCGGCGCGCGGCCGAACGGCTGATCCGCGACATCCTTCCCCACACCGGAACCACCGGGCCGACGCTTTCGCTCAACCTCAGCGACGCGCGGCTCGACAAGCTGGGGCTGCTCGGCAGGCGGGTCGGCTGGTTCGGCGCGGATCGCTGCGAGGTGCTGACGTATCTCGACCTCACCGACACCCAGCTCTCCGGGAAGTTCCTGCTGGAGAACGCGACGATCCACGGTGAGTTCGTGCTCACCCGCTCGCGCTTCGAGCGAAAGGTGTCGTTGGTCAACACAGTCGTCGAGGCGCCGGTCGACTTCAGCGTCGCCACCTTCGCGGAGCCTCCGTCGCTGGAGGGCGTGAAACTCGCGACCGGGTCGGTTCTGCCTAGAGAAAGCTAAAGGACGCTTTCCCCTCATGGGATGGGAGGAAAGCGTCCTTCGCCACGTCCTACGCGGGGAAAGGCCCCTTCAGCTCAGTTGAAGAGCGCCGGGAGGGTCTTCTCCCAGGTCTCCCGAAGCTCGTCCAGGGTGAACTCGGTGATGTCCTGGAGTTCGAGCGAGCCCGACTCCGGGTCCACCACACCGGTCTTGCGCCACGGCAGGCCGCGGGCGGTCAGCATCTCGGTGAACCGCAGTTCCTCGGTGCGCGGCACGGCGACCAGCACCCGGCCCGCGGACTCGGAGAACAGCTGCACGAACGGGTCCTGCTCCGAGTCGAGGAAGACGCGGGCGCCGCACTGTCCGATGAGGACGGTCTCGACGAGCGTCTGGATCAGGCCGCCGTCGGAGACGTCGTGCGCGGCGGAGATCATGCCGTCGCGGGAACCGGCGATGAGGATGTCGGCGAGCAGCTTCTCGCGCGCCAGATCCACGCGAGGCGGGAGTCCGCCGAGGTGGCCGTGCAGTTCGCGCGCCCACGCGGAACCGTCCAGCTCGTCGTGGGTCTCGCCCAGCAGCAGCAGGGTTTCCCCGGCCTCGGCGCCGATGCCGGTCGGGATGCGGCGGGTGACGTCGTCGATCACGCCGAGGACGCCGACCACCGGCGTCGGCAGGATGGCCACGTCACCGGTCTGGTTGAAGAAGCTGACGTTGCCGCCGGTGACCGGGATGCCGAGTTCGACACAGCCGTCGGCCAGCCCGTGCACGGCCCGCTCGAACTGCCACATCACGCCCGGGTCGGTCGGCGCGCCGAAGTTCAGGCAGTCCGACACCGCGACCGGCTTCGCACCACTGGTGGCGACGTTGCGGTACGCCTCGGCCAGCGCGAGCTTCGCGCCCTCGTACGGGTCGAGGAAGACGAACTTGCTGTTGCAGTCGGTCGAGACGGCGACGCCGCGGCCGGTCGACTCGTCGATCCGGATGACGCCGGAGTCCGACGGCTGCGCCGACACGGTGTTGCCGCGCACGTAGCGGTCGTACTGGGAGGTCACCCATTCCTTCGACGCCTGGTTCGGCGACGAGATCAGCTTGAGGATGTCGGCGCGCAGTTCATCCGAAGTGGACGGACGCGGCAGCTTCGCCGAGGTGTCGGCCTGCAGGGCGTCCTGTGTGGACGGACGCTGGATCGGGCGGTCGTACACCGGGCCCTGGTGCGCCACGGTGTGCGCCGGGACGTCGACGACGATCTCGTCGTCCCAGGTGATGACCAGGTGCTCGCCGTCGGTGACCTCGCCGATGTCGGTGGCGATGACGTCCCACTTCTCGCAGACCTTCATGAACGCCTCGACGTTCTCCGGCGAGACGACCGCGCACATGCGCTCCTGCGACTCGCTGGACAGCACCTCCGCCGGAGTCATCCCGGTGGCGCGCAAGGGAACCCGGTCGAGATAGATGTGCATGCCGCCGTCACCGGCGGCCGCCAGCTCCGAGGTCGCGCAGGAGAGCCCGGCGCCGCCGAGGTCCTGGATGCCGACGACGAGCTTCTGCGCGAACAGTTCGAGACAGCACTCGATGAGCACCTTCTCGGTGAACGGGTCGCCGACCTGGACGCTGGGCAGCTTCTTACGGCCGCCCGAGGATTCGTCGCCGGAGAACGTGTCACTCGCCAGCACGGACACGCCGCCGATGCCGTCGAGGCCGGTGCGCGCGCCGAACAGGATGATCTTGTTGCCCTTGCCGGAGGCGAAGGCAAGGTGCAGGTCCTCGACGCGCATCGCGCCGACGCACAGGGCGTTGACCAGCGGGTTGCCGGAGTAGCTCGGGTCGAACACGAGCTCGCCGCCGATGTTCGGCAGGCCGAGGCAGTTTCCGTAGCCGCCGACGCCGGCGACCACACCGGGCAGCACGCGGCGGGTGTCGGGCGCGTCGGCCGGGCCGAACCGCAGCGCGTCGGCCACGGCCAGCGGGCGCGCGCCCATCGCCATGATGTCGCGCACGATGCCGCCGACGCCGGTCGCGGCGCCCTGGTACGGCTCCACGTAAGACGGGTGGTTGTGGCTCTCGACCTTGAAGGTGACCGCCCAGCCCTCGCCGATGTCGACGACGCCGGCGTTCTCGCCGATGCCGGCGAGCATCTTCTCCTTCATCTCGGGAGTGGCCGTCTCACCGAAGTAGCGCAGGTGCTTCTTCGAGGACTTGTACGAGCAGTGCTCGCTCCACATCACCGAGTACATCGCCAGTTCGGCGTCGGTCGGACGGCGGCCGAGGATCTCCCGGATCCGGGCGTACTCGTCGTCGGCGAGGCCGAGCTCGACGTACGGCTGGGTCTGTTCCGGAGTCGCCTCGGCGCGTGCGGTGGTGTCGACGTCGGTGCTGGTCACGGTGTCCACATCAGGGTTCGCCACGGCCGCCAGAATAAGGGAGGGGGTTGTTCACCTTGCGGTCGCCCACGGATAAATCGGTCGCGCCGGCGGCGGTGATCCGCTTACCGTCGACAATCGTGCTTTCCGCCACATATCCCCTTCCGCGACTGAGGCTGCCCGCCAAGCCGACCGCCTGGCGCTACCTGGTCGCGATGATGCTCGCGCGTCCGGGACTGCTCGTCGTCTCGGCGATCAGCGGTGCCCTGTGGTCGCTGCCGATCGCCCTGCTGCCGGTCGCGATCGGCCGGGGCATCGACGCGATCGGCCGCGGCGACGGTGACACCGTCTGGCTGTGGGGTCTCGCGGCCGCCGGGCTCGGGATCGCGCAGACACTCGCGGGAACGGTGCAGCATTTCGCGTCCTACGGCTGCTGGATCCACGGCGCCGGGGTCACCCAGCGGCTCGCCACCGAACACGCGGCGAAGCTGGGCGCGAACCTGCGGGACACGACCACCACCGGTGACGTGGTCGCGATCACCACCAGCGACATCAACCCGATCGGCGACTCCTTCGAAGTACTCGGCCGGGCCTTCGGTTCGCTGATCGCGTTCATCGTGTGCGCGACGGCGCTGCTGACGACGTCCCCGCTGCTCGGGCTGGTCGCGCTGGTCGGCGTGCCGCTGGCGGTGGTGGGCATCGGCCCGCTGCTGAAGCCGCTGGAGAAGCGCCAGACGAAACAGCGCGAGGAGAAGACCGACGTCAACGCGCTGGCCGCGGACATCGTCTCCGGCCTGCGGATCCTTCGCGGTGTCGGCGGTGAGAAGCAGTTCCTCGACCGTTTCCGCCGCTCCAGTCAGCGGGTCCGGGCGGCCGGTGTGCAGGTCGGCCGCAGCGAGGCTTGGCTTTCGGCAGCGGAGGTCGCGCTGCCGGGCCTGGTCACGGTGGTCATCACCTGGCTGGGCGCGCAGCTGGCGATCAACGGCACCATCGGCGTCGGCGAGCTGATCACGTTCTACGGCGTCTCGGTGTTCCTGGTGATCCCGGTGACGACGGCGACCGAGTTCGCGGGCGTGCTGAGCGCCGCGCTGGTTTCGGCGCGCAAGGTGTGCAAACTGCTGACCACCGAACGCACGCTCGCCGAACCGGAAACCCCGGTCCCGCTGCCGGAAGGCCTGCTGGACCTGTACGACGGGACGTCCGGGATCAAGGCCGAGGCCGGGAAGCTGACCGTGATCGACGTCGGCGCCGACGCCGACGCCGACGCCGAGGCGGTGGCTTCGCGGATGGCGCGGTTCACCGATCCGAGTGAACCTGCCCTGGTCGGCGGGGTCCCGGTGGATCAGGTCGCCCTCGGCGAACTGCGGCGGCGGGTGGTCTACGCGCACAACCAGGACATCTGGTTCTCCGGGGTGCTGCGCGAGCAGGTCGCCCCTGCGGAGCCTGGCGATGTCGAGATCACCGAAGCGCTGTACGCGGCGGACGCCGAAGACATCGTGGAGGCGCTGCCCAACGGCGTCGACGAGGTCATCGGCGAACGCGGACGCGAGGTTTCCGGCGGTCAGCGGCAGCGGCTGAACCTGGCCCGCGCGCTGGCGACCGACGCCGACGTCCTGCTGCTCGACGAGCCGACTTCGGCCGTCGACGCGCATACCGAAGCTCGCATAACCGAACGCGTCGCGAAACTGCGGCGCGGCAAGACCACCGTCGTGTTCAGTCAGAGTCCATTGTGGACGCATGTGGCCGATGTGGTCGTGAGTACGAAAGTGCCCGCATGAAGAAGTTGCCGCTGGCAGACAAGAAGGACGTCCGACGCTGGATAAAGGAGACCGCGCGGGACAACAAGCGCGAGTTCTCCGTGATGCTCGGCCTGTTCTGCGTCGCGACCGCGATCGGGCTGGCCGGGCCGCAACTGCTGGGTTCGCTCGTGGACGAGGTCGTCGAAGGCACGACGACCACCACGATCACCTGGCTCGCGGTCGCGTTCGTGGTCGTACTGGGCGCGCAGGCGTGGTTCAAGGGCCTGGCGCGGCTGCGCGCGCGGGTGTTCGGCGAGCGGATCCTGGCGCGCAACCGCGAGGAGTTCGTCGGGAACGCGCTGAACCTGCCGCTGGGCACGGTCGAAGCGGCGGGTACCGGTGACCTGCTCAGCCGGGCGACCACCGACGTCAGCCGCATCGACCACGCGGTGCGGTTCGGCGCGCCGGAGATCCTGATCGCCGCCGTCACGGTGGTGTTCACGGTGGTGGCGATGGTGATCACGTCGCCGTTCCTGGCGCTGGGCCTGCTGATCGCGCTGCCGCTGCTGGTGCCGGTGAACATCTGGTACCAGCGGCGGGTGCCGGACGTGATGCGGCGGATGCTGGACCGCTGGTCCGAGCTGCAGTCGACCACGCACGAGACCGCGGAGGGCGCGCGGACGGCCGAGGCGCTGAACCTGACCGGCCGCCGGGTGCAGACCGGGCACGACGGTCTCGACGAGGCGATGCTGGGCGAGCGCAAGATCCGGGCACTGCAGATGTGGTGGATCCCGTCGCTGGAGATCAGCTACGTACTGCCGGTGCCGGTGATGCTCGGGCTGGGCCTGCTCGCCTATTCGAACGGCTGGGAAGGGCTCGGCACGATCACCGCGATGCTGCTGTATTCGCAGGTCATGACGGGCCCGCTGAACGAGGCGCTGTTCTGGCTCGCGGACATGCAGGTCGCCGGGGCCTCGCTGCGACGGCTGCTGGGGGTGCGGCCGCCTTCCTCGGCGGATTCGGTTTCGGAGGCTCCGCGCGGTCAGGACATCGAGGTCCGCGACGTGCGCTTCGGCTACAACGCGGACCGCGAGGTGCTGCACGGGATCGACCTGCGGGTGCCCGCCGGTGAACGGCTGGCGATCGTCGGGCCGTCGGGTGCGGGCAAGTCGACGCTGGGACGGCTGCTGGCCGGGATGTCGGCGCCGACGTCGGGTTCGGTGCGGATCGGCGGCGCCGAGGTGTCGACGCTGCCGGACGACGTCCTGCGCGGCGAGGTCCTGCTGCTGACCCAGGAGCACCACGTGTTCGCGGGAACGCTGCGGGACAACCTCACGCTGCCCGCCGGCGACTGGCCGGACGAGCGGCTGCTGGCCGCGCTGGCCTCGGTCGGCGCTTCGGAGTGGGTGGCCGGACTGCCGGACGGCCTGGACACGAAGGTCGGGGCCGGGGCGGTCGCCGTCCCGGCGGCGATGGCGCAGCAGCTCGCGCTGGCGCGGGTGGTCCTGGCCGACCCGCACACCCTGGTGCTGGACGAGGCGACGTCACTGCTGGACACGGGTTCGGCGCGGGAGCTGGAGCGGTCGCTGAGCGCGGTGCTCGAGGGGCGCACGGTGATCGCGATCGCGCACCGGCTGCACACCGCGGCCGCGGCGGACCGGGTCGCCGTCATCGAGGGCGGCAAGGTGACCGAGCTGGGGTCGCACTCGGAGCTTTTGGCGGCGGATGGGCCTTACGCGGCACTGGTGGCCGCTGCCTCCTGAAGTGTCATGAAAGGGGCTTTCAGGACACTTTTCGTCCTGAAAGCCCCTTTCATGACACACGCTTAGGCAGAAACGGCGTCTCCCCAAGGGCGCCCCGCGCCCGACGGAGACTTCACATCGCGCGCCCTCTTTCGGGCCGAAGGCCCATGTAAACGCGATGAAGGGGCGCCCTCCGCACCCAACGTGAGTTGCGTATGGAGCGGCGCCCCTTCGGCGCGTTTACGTCAGCGCGCGATCAAAGACAGGGCGTCCACGGCGCTGTAGAACATGCCGAGGCCGTCATCGGAGGGCCCGGTGAGGGCGTCGATGGCGTGCTCCGGATGCGGCATGAGACCGACCACGCGGCCGTTCTCGCTGCGGATCCCGGCGATGTCGTTGCGCGAGCCGTTCGGGTTGCCGCCGGCGTAGCGGAACACGACGCGGCCTTCGCCCTCCAACTCGTCGAGGGTGGCCTGCTCGGCGACGAAGCAGCCGTCGATGTTCTTCATCGGGATGAGGATCTCGGCGTCTTTGTCGTACCGGGTGGTCCACGCGGTGTCGTTGTTCTCGACCCGCAGCCACTGGTCACGGCAGATGAAGTGCAGGCCCGCGTTGCGGATCATCGCGCCCGGCAGCAGCCCGGCCTCGCACAGGATCTGGAAGCCGTTGCAGATGCCCAGCACCGGCATGCCCTGGTGGGCGGCCTCGATCACCGACGACATCACCGGCGCGAACCGTGCGATGACGCCGGCGCGCAGGTAGTCGCCGTAGGAGAAGCCACCCGGGATGACGACCGCGTCGACACCCTTGAGGTCCTCGTCGGCGTGCCACAGCGGGACGGCTTCGGCGTCGGCGTAGCGGACCGCGCGGGCCGCGTCACCGTCGTCGAGCGTGCCCGGGAAGGTGATGACCCCGATCCGCGCGCTCACGCGTCGACCCGCTTGATGGTCCACTGCTCGATGACGGGGTTCGCGAGGAAACCTTCGGCGATCTTTTCGAGTGTCGCATCGTCGACGGAGTCGTCGACCTCGATCTCGAAGTGCTTGCCCTGGCGGATCTCAACGATCCCCGGGAAGCCGAGACGACCGGACGCGCCGAGCGCGGCCTGCCCCTGCGGGTCGAGGATTTCGGGCTTGGGCATGACGTCGACGACGACTCGGGCCACGGCAGGCTGCTCCTTATTCACGCAGGTCGTGGGTACCGCCCGAGCCTACTTCACTACGGTTGCCGCATGACCTACGGGCAGTACGCGCCGCCGAAGAAGCCGAAGACCTGGCTCTGGATCACTCTCGTGCTGGTCTTCGTCCTGATCGCGGGAGGTGTCGCGTTCACCGGCTTCGTGACGCCGGGGTTCTTCAAGTCGAAGGCCGACACCACGTCACGCGCGACGCCGGAGCAGCTCAGCCAGTCGTTCGTGAACGGCGTCAATGATGACCGGGTCAGCCAGCTCTGGTGCGCGATCCGGTCGAAGCGGTCTTACGCCTTCGAGCAGGCCATGGCCACCGCCGCGGGCGCACAGCTCAGCACGCCCGCGCACCAGCGTGCGGCACAGGAGTACTCGGCCGCGTTCACCTCCACCGGCCCGGCCGTCGGGATCGCGATGATCCCCGGCGAAGGCGGCTGGTGCGTGCGCGACGCCAAGGTCGGCGGCGAGCCCGAGCCCCTGCCCAGCGTCGAAACGCGGCCGTCGCCGCGCCCCGACGTCAAGACCGGGGAAGAGGCGGGGACCAAGTTCGTCGACGCGATCAACGCCCGTGACATCCCGGCCGCGTTGTCCGTGCTGTGCGACGAGGTGCCCGACACCACCCGCGACGGCGTCCAGCAGGTCATCCACGGCGAGGCGAGCTACACCGTCGACAAGGCCGACGTGCTGACCACCGCCGAGCAGACGATCCTGCACCTCTCCGGTCTCATCGACGGTGTACAGGGCCCAGGGCGGATCGAGACCGAGGACGGTGGCGAAGGCGGCCCCTGCGTGACCTCTTTTTCACCCGACTCCGACTGAGCGCGCCTCAATCCTTCGACTGGGGGATGCTCGGAGCGCGGCGCTGGGCCAAGATGAGCCCATTGGCGGGGCGCCAACACCGGGTGAGCAGCAGCAGGAGGCACCGTGGCCGATCAGGACTCCTTCGACTACGTCATCGTCGGCGCGGGCAGCGCGGGATGCGTGCTCGCGAACCGGCTGAGCGAGGATCCGTCAGCGCGGGTGCTCCTGCTCGAGGCGGGTGGCGAGGACGACGCCGACGAGATCCACATCCCCGCCGCGTTCCCCGGCCTGTTCAAGACGAAGTGGGACTGGAACTACGAGACGGTCGAGCAGAAGCACACCGGCAAGACCCTGTACTGGCCGCGAGGGAAGACGCTCGGCGGCTGCTCGTCGATCAACGCGATGATCTACATCCGCGGCAACCGCGCGGACTACGACGGCTGGCGTGACGGGCACGGCGCCGAGGGCTGGGGTTTCGACGACGTCCTGCCGTACTTCAAACGGGCGGAGGGGAACCAGCGGCTCGGCGGGCCGCTTCACGGCACCGATGGGCCGCTGAACGTCGAGGACCGCCGCTTCACCCACGAGCTTTCCCACGCCTGGGTGGATTCCGCGGTCGCGTGGGGTCTCAAACGCACCGACGACTTCAACGGCGAGTCACAGGAAGGCGCCGGCGTCTACCAGGTGACGTGCAAGAAGGGCCGCCGCTGGTCGACGGCCGACGCGTACCTGCGGCCCGCTTTGACCCGCCCGAACCTCACCGTGCGCACCCACGCGCAGGCGACACGCATCGTCTTCGAGGGCACGCGCGCGGTCGGTGTGTCCTATTTGGACAAAGGCGTGGAGACCACGGTGCGCGCGTCCACCGAGGTCCTGCTCAGCGGCGGCGCGGTGAACTCGCCGCAACTGCTGATGCTGTCCGGCGTCGGCCCGGCGGAACATCTGCGGGAGCACGGGATCGACGTCGTGGCCGCCCTTCCCGGCGTCGGCGAGAACCTGCACGACCACCCGGCCTGCGGGATCATCTGGTCGACCCGCGGCACCAGCGATCTGGTGGACGCGGCGACGCCGGGCGGCCTGGTGCGCTATCAGCTCACCAAGCGCGGCCCGCTGACCTCGAACATCGGCGAAGCGGGCGCGTTCTTCCCCGCCGCGGACGGTGCTTCGCCGCCGGACATGCAGATCCACGTCGCGCCGACGTTGTTCTACGACAACGGGATGCGCGAGCCGACGGTGCCGGGCTTCACGTCGGCGGCGACCCTGGTCGACGTCGCGAGCCGGGGGCGCCTGCGGCTGAAGTCGTCGAATCCGTTGTGGAAGCCCGAAATCGACCCGGCCTACTACGCCGAATCCGTGGACATGGAGAAAATGCTGGCCGGGATGCGGGCCCTGGTGGAGATCGGGAAGTCCGGTCCGCTGGCGCGCTACCTGGACAAGCCGTTCCTGCCGGAACGCCACGACCTGAGCGACACCGAACTGGCCGACTACGTGCGCGAGAAGACCCAGACGCTCTATCACCCGGTGGGGACCTGCTCGATGGGGACGGACGAGAACGCCGTCGTCGACCCGTCGCTGAAGGTGCGCGGGGTGGACGGGCTGCGCGTGGTGGACGCGTCGGTGATGCCCGTGGTGCCGCGCGGGAACACGAACGCGCCGACGATCATGGTCGCGGAGAAGGCCGCGGACCTCATCCGGGGCGCGTGACCGTCCTTTTCACGCTTCCGGGAATGCTATGAAAGGCCCGTTACTTGCAAATTTTGCAAGTAACGGGCCTTTCATAGCGCGCGGGGGTCGACGAACGGGAGGCTCAGCGCTTCCCGTGCAGGACGGTGATCAGCTTCGCCACCAGGGCGTCGGTCTTTTCCTTGCGGGAGAACGAGGTCAGCACGATCGGCGCGGTGAACCGCTGCCGCGCGACGGCCTTCGGCCTGGCGAACTCGCGCAGGCCTTCCGGGCCGTGGATCCGGCCGAAGCCCGAGTCGCCGACGCCGCCGAAGGGCAGCGAAGCGATACCGGCGAAGGAAAGCGGCGCGTTGATCGACGTCATGCCGGTGCGCAGGCGGGCGGCCAGTTCGAGGCCGCGCGACTTCGAGAACACCGTCGAACCGAGGCCGTACTTCGTGTCGTTGGCCTTCTCGACGGCCTCGTCCATGTCGCGGACCTTGGCGATGGTGACGGTCGGGCCGAACGTCTCCTCCTGGACCGCCGAGGAGTCTTCCGGCACGTCGACGAGCACCGTCGGCTGGACGTAGCGGTCTCCGACCGCGTCGACGCCGCCGACCAGCGCCTTGCCGCCGCGTTCGATGGCGTCCGCGATGTGGCGCTTGATCACCGCGAGCTGCGAGGGCATCGTCACCGGGCCGTACTGCGCGGCCTCGTCCGAACCGGCCCGCACGTCCTTCGCCTTCTCGACGACCTTCGCGACGAACTCGTCGTGCACGCGCTCGTGGACGTACACGCGCTCGACGCCGATGCAGGTCTGGCCCGAGTTGGAGAACGCGCCCCAGACGGTCGCGTCGGCGGCGGCTTCGAGGTCCGCGTCCGCGTCGACCAGGACGGCGTCCTTGCCGCCGGCCTCGATGATCACCGGCGTCAGGGTCTCGGCGGCCGCGGCCATGATCTTCTTGCCGGTGCCGGTCGAGCCGGTGAAGGCGATCTTGTCCACGTTGGCGCCGACGAGCGACGCGCCGGTCTCGCCGAAGCCGGTGATCAGCTGCAGCACCGGCCATTCCGGGACGACCTCGTTGAAGGCGTCGACCAGCCATTTCCCGACACCCGGCGTGTACTCGCTCGGCTTGAAGACGACGGTGTTGCCGGCGGCGAGGGCGTAGGCGATGGAGCCGAGCGGGGTGAAGACGGGGTAGTTCCAAGGGCCGATCACGCCCACGACGCCGAGCGGCTGGTACTCGACCGTCGCCGCCTGGTTCGACATCATCAGCCCGGCCGCGCGGCGCTGCTTGCCGAGGATCTTGCGCGCGTTCTTGCCCGCCCACGCGATGTGCTCGATGGCGAGGACACTCTCCAGCTGCGCGTCGGCGAGCGGCTTGCCGGTTTCGTCGCGCACGACCTGGCACAGCTGCGGCAGCCGCCGGGTGATGACGCCCTTCCAGCGGCGCAGCCGCTCCGCACGCCCGTCGTAACCGAGCCCGGCCCACCACTCGGCGGCGTCCTTCGCGCGGGCGACGGCGGCGCGGACGTCCTCCCTGCTGTGCACCGGGTAGGTGCCGACGACCTCGTCGGTCGCCGGGCTGAGGGAATCGAAGGTCTCCCCCACGCTGTGCGCGGTCGGCTTCGGCTGGACTGCGGTCATCGACTTCTCCCGTGTCTCGGCTCAAAGCCCAGGCTACGACGTTACTGACGGCGTGCCAATAGCTCTGGGGTGTGCCACCAGCATTCCACAGGAGACAAGGGCCGCGAGGACACCGAGCAGCGGGCACAGCCACACCGGCAGCACCCCGATCGCCAGCGAACCCAGCCCGAACCCCGAAGCCTGCACGGTGAAAGCCAGCGAGAAGCCCTCCGCCCGGCGTCGCTCCGGAAGGAGTTTCTGCAGGTTGACCGACGAAACGGCCATCAGCGGGCCGGTGCAGAGCCCGATCAGCGCGACCCCGCCGAGCAGCCCGGCCCATCCGAGGCCCGCCGACACCACGGTTCCGCCGAGCACGAAACCCGCCAGGAACAGCCGAGGATCGCCGACCTTCCCTCGCACCGCGTAGAGCGCGCTCCCGGTGATGCTGGCGGCGCACAGCACGACGATGACGATCGCCGTCGTCGAATCGGGGGCGCCGAGGCGCTGGACGAGCGGGAGCAGGCCGACTTCGATGGTCGACAGCAGCAGTCCGACGGTGAACAGCCCCATCAGCCAGGGCACACAGGCCGCGATCGGGATCGACTGGTGCTCGACCGTCCTTTGTGGATCAGGAGAGACGGTTCGCCGCGGCACGAACAGCGCAGCGAGCAGGGCGACGACGGCCATCACGAGCACCGGGACGGCCGGACCGGACGTCGCCAGGAGCGCCACCAGCAGCGGCCCCCCGACGATGACGCCGTCGAGGATCATCGCGTCGATCGAAACGGCGCGAGGCAGTTCCTCCTCGGTCACCGTTCCGGCGAGCAGCGTCCGGAAGCCGCCGCTCAGCCCGCCCGCGACCAGTCCCGGCGGGATCGCCAGCGCGAGCAGCACCAGGTCCGGGGCACCCGCGGACGCGACCGCGGCCAGCAGGAACAGTCCCGCGGCGACCAGCGACAGCAGCACGACGAGACCCCGCGCGGGCCCGACGCGGTCGAGCAGCCGCCCGGTCGGCACGGCGCCTGCCATTTCGGCGGCGACGAAGACGGCCATCATGATCCCGCCGAGGCGGTACGAGCCGGTCGTCGCGGTGGTCAGCACGGTGAAGGCCAGCGGTGCCATCGTGGCGGGCAGCCGGTTCAGCTGTACCCCCACCGACCAGCGCCAATACCCGGAATTGCGGAGCAAGGTCATAGCGGGAGACCCTGCCGGACATGGCCTGGCGAGAACCATTGATTAGGACATAGCCTAATCAGATGATCGAGCTGGTCCTGACCGCCGAGAGCGCCAACCGCGTCCGCTTCGGCATCTCCCCGCTCGACGAGACCATGGGCGCGATGCAGACCCTGCTCGGACGGCGCGGGCATCCGAGTCATCTGCCGTGGCTGCGCGAGGCCGCCGCGAAACTGCCGGACCTGCCCATCGACGGCTTCGCCAAGGTGATGAGCGCGCGGCACTACATCACCGACTTCCTCAGCCCGCCGCCGAGCGGACCGGAGACCACCGCGTCCGCCCAGCTCGCCGAAATCCGCCGCACGCCGCCGGAGCAGGTCGCACGCGAATTGTCCAAAGTGGACGCTGACCTGAGCGGGCTCCCCGACGACCCGGCCGAGGCCAGGGATCTGCTGGCCGTCCAGATGGAGATCGCCTGGACCGAACTGGTCGAACCACACTGGCCGCGGATGCGCCGCTTCCTCGTCGCCGACATCGAGGAACGCTCGCGACGGCTGGCCGCGGGCGGCGTCGCGCTGGTACTGGACGACATCCACCCGCGCGTGCGGCTCGTCGACGACGTCCTGGTGATCGAGATGAAGGAACGCAGCCGCTTCCCCCTCGATCGGCGCGGGCTCCTGCTGATCCCGGGCGTCTTCGCCTGGCCGTCGGTCGGGCTGATCACGATGGAGCCGTGGCAGCCGTCGCTGCTCTACCCGGCGCGCGGTGTCGCCGAACTCTGGTCGGAGCCCGGCCGCCCGTCCGGCGCGCTGGCCGGGGTGCTCGGGCGCACCAAGGCCGCGCTGCTCACGACGCTCAACGAACCCGCGAGCACCACCGAACTGGCGCGAAGACTGGACTTCTCCGCACCCACGGTCTCGCAGCACTTGACCGCGATGCGCGCGGCGGGCCTGCTGGACACGCGGCGGCGCGGGCGCGAAGTCCGCTATCTGCGCACCGAACTTGGCGACGCCCTCCTCCGGGCATAGGCTGGAAATGACCTACCGCGAAGGAGAACACCGATGCGTATTGTCCACTTTGGACACGCTTGCACCCTTCTGGAGACCGAGGGCGCACGAATCCTGATCGATCCCGGCACCTTCTCGGTGGGCTTCGAAGGCGAACGTGAGCTGGACGCCATCCTGATCACCCACCAGCATTTCGACCACCTCGACGCGGAGAGACTGCCCGCGCTGCTGGAGGCGAACCCCGGCGCGCGACTGATCGTCGACCCGGGCTCGGCCGACGCCGTGCGGAAACTCGGCGCCGAGTTCCGGATCGCGAATCCCGGTGACGCCTTCACCATCGGCTCCAGCGGCGTCAACGTCGTCGGCGGTGAGCACGCGGTGATCCACGAGGACATCCCGGTGATCCCGAACGTCGGCTACATCGTCGACCACGGCGCGTTCTACCACCCGGGCGACTCGTTCTTCGTGCCCGAGCAGAAGATCGACGTCCTCGGCCTGCCGACCGGCGCACCCTGGCTCAAGGCGGGCGAAGCGGTCGACTACCTGCGCGCGGTCTCCCCGCGTCTCGCGGTGCCGATCCACGAAGCCGTCCTCGCGCGGCCGCAGATGCACTACGGCCTGTTCGCCAACCTCGCCCCGGAAGGCACCGAGGTCAAGGTCCTCGACGTCGGGGAGCCGGTCAAGCTCTAGGAGCGAGTCCGGCCTCGTGAGTGGTAAGGGCGGTTCTATTGAGGGGTAAGGCAAACGTGTCTTGGTCGTGGACGCGTTGCGAAAGTCGCTTTCACAACGCCTGGCCCGTGGCTTCCCCTCTGTACCGACAACTCACCGCCACACCGATGTCGCGAAAGCCACTTTCAGGACATCAGACGTCCCGAAAGTGGCTTTCGCGACACAGTCGATGCCACACGGGTCCGGTGTCGCAAGCCAATCACCTTTGCGTCCTCCTCAGTAACCGGCTTTACCACTCACGAGGCCCGAAGCTTTAGCGCGCCGGTAAGCGAGCTTCCGCACCAGGATCTCCGCCGGACCCCGGTAACCCTTGCGGTGCATCAGGTACGCGACGACGACCGACAGCAGCCACACGCCGAGTCCGCAGGCGGCCGCCACGAACGTCGGGTCGCTCGCCTGGCCGCCCAGGCCCAGCATGAACGGGGGCGCCAGGATCAGCCACGCCACCGACTGGAACAGGTAGGCGCTCAGCGTGCGCTGGCCGAGGGCGGAGATCGCGGTCACGACCACGCCTCGCTTCTTGTCGACCGCCAGGCCGATGAGGCCGAACAGGCTGATGTAGCCGATGGCGCCGAACAGGCCGCCTCCCTCGTACAGCATCTTGGCGAATCCGGCGGTCTCGGCGTCGAGCTGCAGGTAGTCGCCGGCGAAGAGGCCCATCGGCAGCCCGGCCGCGATCGCGACGCCGAATCCGCCGAACACGCCGACGAGGAGAAGGTTCCGATTCGGCTTCTCCAGAATCCGCTTCTTCGCGGCCCACGCGCCGACCCAGACGAAGAGGATCGAAGGCAGCAGGATCGCCGTGATGGCAGGCCATTCCGTGAGGCGCGCCCGCAAGGCATCGCCATAGGTCGGCGCCAGGGACGACACGTCTTCGGGTGACGGGACCGGCGCGTTCCCGGAGTTCCCGGTGAGCACCAGATACATCAGCACGGCGAGGTAGCAGCCGGCGAAACCCAGGTACAGCGCCGGAATTCGATAGAACCCTTTGCCGCGGCGCAAGAGCAGCAGGACGAACACCACGCCGATGAGCCCGTACGCGCCGAGCACGTCACCGGAGAAGAACAGCACCCCGTCGACGACACCGAAGGCCAGCAGCCACGCGTGCCGCCGCAGCAGGACGCCACGCGTCCGCGTCCACGACTGCCCCAAAGCCTGCTGCCGGTCGGCGAACTGCACCAGCCCGTAGCCGAGCATCATGCCGAACAACGGCAGCGCGCACGCGTGCACGAACACGAACAGCACCACGAAGTACGGCCGTTCCAGCCCCTCTGGCGTCTGATCGACTCCTGGTGAGTTCCCCAGGAAGATGCTCGCGGTATGCGCCAGCGCGACCAGCAGGAGCGCGAAACCCCTGGCCAGATCCGGAGCGAGCACTCGCTCACTCGTCGGCAACGACTCCATGTTTCCCCCTTCGAACCCCATTAGTATCCAACGTACACTAAATAGTGTCCGACAGATACTAATGGCAAAGTGGGGCTTGTCAGTTCGCGTCGATGAGAGCGGCCACCCCGTCGAGGACGACGTCGAGACCGAAGGTGAAGTCCGAGTCCTCGGGCTGCTCGGGTCCGCCGAGTCCGGAGGTCAGAAAGCCCACCGCGTCGGGGAAGCGCTCCGGATCGATCAGTTCGGCGAGCCCCTTGCCGTAGGCCTGCTCGGCCTGGGCCTGGCTCAACCCGCTGTCCTTCCGGCCCTCGGCGAGCTGGATGGCCTGCGCGCACGCGAGGCGGACATAGCCGCCGATCAGGACCAGGACGCCGCCCTTGGTGCCCCAGTCGAGGCCGGTATCGCGCAGCGTACGCAGGATCGCGTCCATCCAGGCGACCGAATTCGGGCCCGCCGGAGGACCGGAGAGCGGCAGTTCGACGAGCCACGGGTGGCTCATCAGCACCTCGCGGTTGGCCTGGGCCAACCTGGTCAGCTCGGCCCGCCAGCCGCCCGACGGCACCGGCGGCGGCGGATCGCCGATCGCGAAGTCGGCCATCAGCTCCAGCAGCTCCGCCTTCGAGCCGATGTGGCGGTACAGCGACATCTTCGTGACGCCCAAGTCGTTCGCCACGTTCGCCAGCGTCACGTTCGGGACGCCTTCGCGATCGGCGAGGGCCACCGCGGCCGCCACGACACTGTCGATGTCGAGCACCGACGGCCTGCCGCGCGTCGGACGCTCCGACCGCCGCCAGAGCCGCATCAGCGTCGCCTGTGCGTCACTCCGGCCGGCCTCGTCGGTCATCCCGTCAATTTAACCCGCGTTCGCGAGAGCGAGCCGTAGGTGGTGCCGAAAGCACGGTTCTCCAGCGAGACGTCGACGGCGTCGAGGAACGCCTGCCGCAGTCCCGGCCGGGCGAGGTCCGCGGCGTCGATGCCGAGCCGCACGAGCCCGCCGCGGCGGGCGGCCCGGGCGGCGGCCAGTACCAGCGCGAAGCACCGGACGGTCTCCGTCCGGTGCGACGGGCCGCCGAACTCCTGCACCCTGGCGCGCTGGACCCGGCCGGACACCAGGTCCCGCACCGAGACCAGGTCCGCGCACAGGGCGAACCCGTGCTCGCGCAGGGCCTGCACGGTGCCCTCCGACGCGATCCAGCGCGGCGGCGCGAACCCGTCGACGGCCATCCCGGTGGTGTCGAGCGCCGCCTTCGCCGCGATCAGCCGCAGCCGCGCCTCGTGCGCGGGAAGTGCCGCGAACTCGGCGCGTTTGCCCAGGTAGACAGCGCGATGGGTGGGGGTGATCTGGTGGTCGTAGCCGTGGAGGAGGACAGAGTCGCCGCGGGTACGGCGGGTCCGTACCCACTCGGTCACCGGGCCCTCGCCGGTCCGAGCGGCGTAGAGCACGGACAACGGGACCTTGCGCCTGTCGAGCTCGGCCGCGAGGTCGGCACAGCGGTGCAACGTCCGGGTGGTCACGCCGGACAGGGAAACCAGCAAACGTGCGTCCACGGTGCCCATTGGGCCAGACCGGTCTTGCGCCGGACTGACGGCGGAGTAAACGCGGCAGGTCAGCCGGGCGAATCAGGCGGGCCAGTCGTCGAGCGAACAGCCGGTGATGCGTTCGTACGCTTCGATGTACCTCGCCCTGGTGGCGGCGACGATCTCGTCGGGCAACGGTGGCGGCTCCGGTCTCTCGAGGCGGTGCCAGCCCGACAACGGGCCGGTGAGCCAATCGCGCAGCGGCTGCTTGTCGAACGACGGCCGCGGGCGGCCCGGTGTGCAACCGCCGGCGGTCCAGTAGCGGGACGAATCCGGGGTCAGGACCTCGTCGGCGAGCACCAGGTTCCCCTCGGGGTCGATGCCGAATTCGAGCTTCGTGTCCGCGAGCAGGATGCCGCGTTCGGCGGCGAACTCGGCACCGCGGCGATACACCGCCAGGGTCGCCTCGCGGACTTCCTCGGCCCGTTCGCGGCCGAGTTGCCCGACGACGTCGGCGAAAGCGATGTTCTCGTCGTGCGAGCCGTGGTCGGCCTTGGTCGCGGGGGTGAAAATGGGTTCGGGGAGCCGGGAGGATTCGGTCAGACCGGGCGGGAGTTCGACCCCGCAGACGGTGCCGTGCGCGCGATAATCGGCGAGGCCGGTGCCGGTGAGATAGCCGCGGGCGACGGCTTCGAACGGCAGCATCGCCAGCCGTCGCACCAGCAGCGCCCGGCCGCGGACCTCGGCGGGGATGCGTTCGTCGTCGTAGGAGACCAGATGGTTGGGGAGGACATCGGAGAGCTGGGAGAACCAGAACACGCTCATCGCGGTGAGCACCCGGCCCTTGTCGGGGATGGGCGTGGTGAAGATGACGTCGTAGGCGGAGATCCGGTCCGAAGTGACGAGCAGCAGATGCTCGTCATCGACGGCGTAAAGCTCACGGACCTTGCCGGCGGCGATCTTCGGGTATTCGAGCGTCGTCACGGCTGCACCCTAGCGATCAAGGATGATGGCTGATCATGCCGATCCACTGCGTTTCGTTCACCACCGACTACGGGCTGAGCGACGGTTTCGTGGCCGCGTGCCACGGGGTGATCGCGCGGATCGCGCCCGCCGTCCGGCTGATCGACGTGACCCACGAGGTGCCTCCGCAGCAGGTCAGGACCGGGGCCGAAGTGCTCGCGCAGACCGCGCCCTTCCTGCCGGAGGCGGTGCACCTCGCCGTCGTGGACCCGGGAGTCGGCACCGCGCGGCGCGGTGTCGTGGTGGTCGCGGAGCGCGGAATCCTCGTCGGGCCCGACAACGGACTTCTGCTCCCGGCGGCGGATGCACTCGGGGGGGTGAAAGCCGCCTTCGAATTGACGGCCCCGGAATACCGCCTTCCGGTGATGTCGTCGACGTTCCACGGTCGCGACATCTTCGCCCCCGCGGCGGCGCATCTCGCGCTCGGCGTTCCGCCCGCCGGTTTCGGCCCCAGCGTCGAAAACCTCGTGCGCCTGCCGGATCCGTTCGTCGCGGTGTTCCCCGGCAAGCTGGTGTCCGAGGTGCTCACGGTCGACCACTTCGGCAACGTCCAGCTCGCCGCGAGCCCCGCCGATCTCGCCTTGTCCGGGCTGTCCGGCACGGTCTCGGTCAGCAGCGAACACGTCCTGGTGAAGGCACTGGTCGGCGACACCTTCGGCACGGTGCCGCCGGGCCGGAACGTGCTCTACACCGATTCCTCGGGACGGCTCGCGGTCGCCGTGAACGGCGGTTCGGCCGCCGGCGTGCTGCGGCTGGGGCCCGCCCAGGAGTGCACGATCACCTCGTCGCCGACGGCCAGCTGACCCGGCCCGGTCACCGCCATCTTGATGCCGAACGAGACGCCGCCCTCGGGTTCGCGCCGGTAGTCGGCGAGCGAACGGATCGGCTCCGGCCCGGCCTTCTTGCCGGTCTCCTGGTCGACCATCGGCACGGTGCAGCGGATGCAGACCTTGGCGTAGCCCAGCTCCAGGCCGCCGATGGTGAGCGAGCGGACTTCGTCCTCTCGATGCGGCTCCGGCCAGCCCGCCACGACGATGTTGGGCCGGAAACGGTCCATCGGCACGGCCTCGGCGGCCCGGGACGCGATCCGCTCGTTCAGACCGTCCAAAGAGGACTCGGAGGTCAGCAGGATCGCGTGCGCGTCGGCGAAGGCCGCGGTGCCCGCGATCTCGCCGCTGGTGACGCGCTCGTGCTCCGGCGAGAGCCCGACGAACACCGACGGCAGGCCGAGGACGTCGGAGAACCACTCGGCGGCCTCGTCACCCTGGTGGACGCCCTTGCCCTGCCAGGTGAACGTCGCCGCGGGATGCCGCGGCCCGTCCGGGACCACCTCGACCAGCAGATCTTCGGCACCGGGAGCGGCGAGCCGCAGGCGGGCGCCGTCGTCGAGCACCTCGGCGCGGATCGCGGCCATCACCGGATGCTTCCGCTGGCTGCGGAACTCCCCCTCCGGGGACACGACCATCCAGGCACGATCGAACCTCAGGCCCGCCGGGGTGACGTCGGCCGTTTCGACCGACGTCCCCGCGCAACCTTTGACCGGGTAATAGACCAGCTTCGCCACTCTCGCCATGGCCGCAGATTAGCGAGTCGCCCGCGTCAGAGCACCTGGGACAGGAAACGCTGCAGGCGGTCGCTCTGCGGAGCGTCGAAGATCGCCTCCGGAGCGTCATGTTCGACGATCTTCCCGTCGTCCATGAACGCGACCTCGTCGGCGACGCCGCGCGCGAAGCCCATCTCGTGGGTGACCACGAGCAGTGTCAGCCCGCGCTCCGCGAGGCCGGCCATCAGGTTGAGGACCCCCTTGACCAGCTCCGGGTCGAGGGCGCTGGTGGCCTCGTCGAACAGCATGACCTCGGGCTCCATCGCGAGCGCCCGCGCGATCGCGACCCGCTGCTGCTGCCCGCCCGAAAGCGCGCTCGGCCGGTACGGCGCCTTGTCGGCGAGGCCGACCTCGGCGAGGCGGGCGTGCGCGATCTCGGCCGCCTCCTCCTTGCCGAGCTTCCGCACGCTGCGCAGCGGCAGGGTGATGTTGTCCAGCACACTGCGGTGGCCGAACAGGTTGAAATGCTGGAACACCATCCCGACCCGCTGGCGCAGCGCGTCCGGGTCGGCGGAGATGACGCTCTCGCCGCCCAGCAGGAGGTCGCCCGAGTCGGGCTCCTGGAGGCGGTTCACGCAGCGCAGCAGGGTCGACTTGCCGGAGCCGGACGGCCCGATGATGCAGGTCGTGCGGCCCTTCTCGACCTTGAGGTCGACGCCCTTGAGCACTTCGAGGGTGCCGAAGGAGACGTGGATGTCGCGGAGTTCGACGCTCGACGAACGTACTGCGGCCGTCATGACATCGGCACCTTTCCGGCGTTCAGGAGTCCCAGCTCGCCGCCGTCGTCGTCAGCGCGGACCTTCTTGCCGGTGCGCAGCTTCTTGTCGATGTAGTTGACCAAGTGTGTCAGCGGCACGGTGATCACCAGGTAGACGGCGCCCGCCGCGACCAGCGGCGACAGGTTCCCGGTGTTGGCCGCGAGGTCCTGTCCGATACGGAACAGGTCGCGCTGCTCGGCGAGGAAACCGAGGAAGTACACCAGGCTGGAGTCCTTGACCAGCGCGATGAACTGGTTCACCAGCGCGGGCAGCACCCGTCGCACCCCCTGCGGGATGATGACGAGCGCCATCGCCTTGGTGTAGCTCATGCCCAGCGCGCGGCTGGCCTCCATCTGTCCTTTTTCGACACTCTGGATACCGGCGCGGAAGATCTCGCCGATGTACGCGGCCGCGATCAGGCTCAGCGCCAGAATGCCCAGCGGATAAGGGTTCCGCGACAGCGACGGGATGAGGATCCCGCCGCCCTGCCCGATCACCAGGATGGTCAGGATGGCGGGCAGGCCCCGGAAGATGTCGGTGTACACCCGGGCGGGCCAGCGCAGCCACGCCTTGCTGGACAGGCCCATCGTGGCCAGCAGCATGCCGAGCACGGTGCCGATCAGTGCCGAGAACACCGACAGGATCAGCGTGTTCAGCAGGCCCGTCCCGAGGAGGTCCGGGAAGACCTCCCAGATGTACTCCCATTTCAGGAAGGTGTTGAAGAAGTCGTCCACTTACTGCTTCCCGGCTTTGAATTCCGCGGGCACCGGCGCGTTCGGTTCGAAGCGCTGGTGCACCCTTTCCCAGGTCCCGTCGGCGATGACCGCCTTGAGCCCGGCGTTGATCTTGCCGGCCAGCTCGGTGTTGCCCTTTTTGACCGCGAAACCGTGCGGGATGGTCGTGGTGATCGCCTTGACCACCTTGAGCTTCGCGTCCGGGTTCTTCGCCGCGTAGTCCTCGGCGGTCGCCTGGTCGAAGATGGCGCCGTCGATCGCGCCGGTCTTGAGCGCGGCCAGCGTCGCGGCGTCCTGCGGGAACCTCACGGCCTGCGCGTCAGGCGCGTTGGCCGCCAGCCAGCTGTCCGACACCGTGCCCTGCACGACCCCGATCCGCTTGCCCGCCAAGGATTTCTCGTCGGTGATGCCGGCGCCCTCACGGGCCTCGATACCCAGCGACTGGTAGTTGTACGGCATGGAGAAGTCGACGGTCTTGCGGCGCTCGTCGGTCTGGGAGATCCCGGAGCTGCCGATGTCGAACCTGCCGGTGGCGACCTGGCTCAGCAGCGTCGCGAACTCGGTGGAGACGAACTCGAGTTTCAGGTTCTGGTTCGCGGCGATGGCCTTCAGCAACTCGTTGTCGAACCCGGTGAACACGCCGTTTTCCTGATAGGCGTTGGGTTTCGAGTCGCTGAGCGTACCGACGCGGAGCGTGTCACCGCTCGCGCTCTCACCGCCACCGCACGCCGCCAGTACCGCCAAGAGAGCAGTACTGACGACGGCGGCGAGTGACTTCTTCATCGTGATCCTCACGCCTTGAACTGGTCCGGCACCGGGGCGGTCGGCAGGAACTTGTCGTGCAGCTTGACCCAGGTGCCGTCGGCGATGACCTGCTTCAGGCCATCGTTGATCTTCGTCTGAAGTTCGGTGTTGCCCTTCTTCACCGCGAAGCCGTGGGGCACGTCGGTGGTGAAGGACTTGACGACCTTGAGCTTCGTGTCGGCGCTCTCCTTGACGTTCGTCTCGGCGATCGCCTGGTCGAGGATGTAGGCGTCGACGGCACCGCTCTTGAGCGCGGCCAGCGCCGGGGCGTACCCGGGGAAGCGCACGGCCTGCGCGTCGGGGACGGTCGAGGTGAGCCACTTGTCGCCGACGGTCGCCTGGATCACGGCGACCCGCTTGCCCGACAAGGCCTTCTCGTCGGTGATCGGCGAGCCGTCCTTGGTCTGGATGCTCATCACTTCGAAGTTGTACGGGCTGGAGAAGTCGACGTTCTTCTTGCGCTCTTCGGTCTGCGCGATGGCCGAGCTGCCGATGTCGAACTGGTTGCTCGAGACCTGGCCGAGCAGCGAGGAGAAGTCCGTCGAAACGAACTCCAGCTTCAGGTTCTGCTTGGTGGCGATGGCCTTCAGCAGCTCGTTGTCGAAGCCGGTGAAGTTGCCGTTCTCGACGTAGATGTTCGGCGGGGCGTCGCTCAGGGTGCCGACGCGCAGGGTCTTGTCCGCGGCGGATTCTCCGCCACCGCAAGCGGCGAGCACGGCGACGAGACCGGCCGCGAGTGTCGCGATCAGGGTTTTCTTCATGATGTTCAGACCCCCGGGTTCTGGACGGGCAGGCCGGGGCCGCCCTGCTCGAGTTCCTTCGGCAGCGGCTCGGTCTTGAAGAACTGAGCGTGCAGGCGGGCGACGGTGCCGTCCGCCACGGCCTTCGCGAGGCCGTCGTTGAGCTTCTTCAGCAGGTCCTTGTTGTCCTTGCGGACGGCGAACGCGGACGGCGTGTCCTTGGTCTCGACGGTGTAGCCGAACTCCAGCGGCACGGCCGGGTTCTGGTCGATGTACTTCTGCCCGATGTCCTTCGGCACGACCCAGCCGTCGAGGCTGCCCGCCTTCAGCTGTGCGAAACCGGCGTTGTAGTCCGGGAAGCGGACGACGTTGGCGCCGGGGACCTTGCCGCTCGCGAAGTCGTCCTGCACCGACGCCTGCACGACGCCGAGCCGCTTGCCGTTGAAGGCGCCGACGTCCTTGAGGCTCGCGCCCTTCTTGGTGAGGATCGTGGTGAACCCGGTGCTGTAGCCGTTGCTGAACGCGACGGTCTTCTTGCGGGCCTCGGTGGTGGAGATCGTGGAGCTGCCGATGTCGAACTTGTTGGTGGCGACGGCGGCCAGCAGACCGGCGAACTCGGTACCGACGAACTCGACCTCGAAGCCCTCACGCTTCGCGATGTCGCGGAGCAGTTCGTTGTCGTAGCCGGTGAAGTTGCCGTTCTCCAGGTAGATGGACGGCGGCGCGTCGGTCAGGGTGCCGACGCGCAGCTTCTGGCCGCTCGCGGCGGTGTCGCCGGAGCCGCAGGCGGCCAGGGCGAGGGTGGCCGCTCCAGCCGTGACGACTGCGACGATTTTCGACAGCGTGGATCTCATCGCTTCTTCCGTGGGTTTCGGCGCCAAGGCGCGATACAAGCACGTCAGGCCGCCTCATGGGCGGCCTGGCGCTCCGGGTTCAGCGATCGAGATTAGGCATTTCGCCCGATCGAGTAATGTCGTCCCAGTATTTGATATCGCGCGACCGGGATCACGCTGCCAGGACGCAAACTGCTGAAATCCCAGCTCACGCTGGTCTTCGGGGCGCCCTGCCATCGTGATCCCGGGGCCTGGCGGCCCAAAACGCGCGACTTCAAGGGATCAAGAGACCTTGGTCACCGGAGACTGTGGTCACCGGAGGCTCGGTCAGGTCAGAGAATCGGGGCGGGCGAGTAGCCCGCAGCCTCCGGGAAACGCTCCAGGACCGCCTCGACGCGCGAAGCGATCGCGGCCACCTGACGCGGTGCGACACCGGTGAAAGAGATCCGGTCGGCGAGGAGTTTGTCCAGCTCACCGCGGTCGAGCGGGATGCGCTCGTCGGCGGCGAGGCGGTCGAGAAGGTCGTTCTCCGCCAGCCCCTGCTCCCGCATCGCGAGCGCGACGCCGACGGCGTTCTCCTTGATCGCCTCGTGCGCGGTTTCACGCCCGACGCCCGCGCGGACCGAGGCCATGAGCACCTTGGTGGTCGCGAGGAACGGCAGATAGCGATCGAGCTCACGTCCGATGACGGCCGGGAAAGCGCCGAACTCGGCCAGCACCGTGAGGAAGGTCTCCAGCAGGCCGTCGAGCGCGAAGAACGCGTCGGGCAGCGCGACCCGGCGGACGACGGAGTCGGAGACGTCGCCTTCGTTCCACTGGTCGCCGGAGAGCTCGCCGATCATCGACAGGTAACCGCGCAGCACCACGGCGAGGCCGTTGACCCGCTCGCACGAACGCGTGTTCATCTTGTGCGGCATGGCCGACGAGCCGACCTGGCCCGGCTTGAAGCCCTCGGTGACCAGTTCGTGGCCCGCCATCAGGCGGATCGTCTTCGCCAGGCTCGACGGCGCCGCGGCCAGCTGGACCACGGCGGACAGCACGTCGAAGTCGAGCGACCGCGGGTACACCTGGCCGACGCTGGTGAACACCCGCTCGAAGCCGAGGTGGGTCGCGACCCGCGACTCCAGTTCGTCCAAAGTGGACTCGTCGCCGAGCAGGTCGAGCATGTCCTGCGCGGTGCCGACCGGTCCCTTGATCCCGCGCAGCGGGTAGCGGCCGATCAGCTCGTCGAGCCGCTCGAACGCGACGAGCAGTTCGTCGGCGGCGGTGGCGAACCGCTTGCCCAGCGTCGTCGCCTGCGCGGCGACGTTGTGCGAACGTCCCGCCATCACCGTGTCGGAGTGTTCGACCGCGATCGACGCGAGCCGCGCGAGTACCGCGCCGACGCGGCTGCGGACCAGCTCCAGCGAGCGCCGCACCTGCAGCTGCTCGACGTTCTCGGTGAGGTCACGCGAGGTCATGCCCTTGTGGACGTGCTCGTGCCCGGCGAGCGCGTTGAACTCCTCGATCCGGGCCTTGACGTCGTGGCGGGTGACCCGCTCGCGGGCGGCGATCGAGTCGAGGTCGACCTGCTCCAGCACGCGCTCGTAGTCGGCGACGACACCTTCTCCCACCTCGACGCCGAGGTCGGCCTGCGCCCGGAGCACGGCGAGCCAGAGCTCGCGCTCCAGCACGACCTTGTGTTCCGGGGACCACAGTTCGACCAGCTCACGCGAGGCGTAGCGGCCGGCGAGCACGTTGGGGATGAGGGGCTTGTCCGTCACGCCGCCAGACTAACCCGACGCATTTCGTCCTCTAGGTGCGCCTTGACTCGCCCACCTCCGCCGCGTTTCGTCCTCTAGTTGCGGTAGTTGGCGATACGAACTACCGCAACTAGAGGACGAAACGCGGGGTTCAGGCGAGGGCGGGGTCAGGCGAGGGCGGCCTGCAGCATGCGCGCGGCGGCGGCCCTCGGTTCCGGATCGACCTCGATCAGCGCGTTGACCACGGCGCCGTCGACCAGGGCGACCAGCCGCTCCAGTTCGACGCCGTCCACGGGGGTGCCGGAGCGCTCGAAGATCTCGTGGAGGAGTTCGTACAGCTGCGCGGACAGCGTCCGCATCAGGGGGCGAAGGTACGGACGACGCCCTGTCCCGACCAAGCGCTCGTAGCGCAGGAGGACCGCTTCGGCGTCGGCCTCGCGATCCGGGCGAAGCGGGCCGAGGAGCATGTCCAGCACCAGGTCGACGGTGGCCTCGACACCGCGGTTGCGGGTCGCCAGCTCGTCGAGCCGCCGCCGTCCGGTTTCCAGTTCCTGGTTCGCGTGGTGCTCGACAGCGGCCGTGACGAGCTCGTCGAGCGAGTCGAAGTAGTACGTCGTCGAAGCCAGCGGCAAGCCCGCGCGCTCGGCGACCGCACGGTGCCGCACGGCGTCGAACCCGCCTTCGGCGAGCAGTGACGCGGCGGACTCGATGAGCTCGGCGCGCCTTCGCTCACCCTTCGGCGTTGTCGCTGCGACGGTCATGACGGGCTATTTTGCCAGGTGCTTTCAGTAGCGGGCGGCGAGCACGGCGACGAACCGGTCGACGTCGGACTCGGGGAAGGCGGGCCTGCCGGAGCCGTCACCGAGGCTCACCACGACCACCAGCGATCCCTTGGCGGTCGTCCGCTGCGCGCTGGACGCCCCGATGGGCGTCTGCGGCACGGACGAGCCCGCCGGGAAGACCGCGACGGCGACCGAGCCACCCGGCACCTGGAACCCCGCGGACCTGGCCCCCGTCGTACAGATGTCGCCGGGCGTCGACTTGGCGACATCCACGGGGACCGGGAGCTCGCCAGCGAGGGCGGTGGCGAGCTCCCGATCCACCTGGTCGCACCCGTAGGTGCCTTCGGCCGTCATCTGGCCGGTCTTCTCTGGCCCTCCGCCCCCCTGCTGAGGCGGCGGGTTCGAGAAGTTCGAGGACTCCCCGCTGTCAAGAGGACGTGCGGACGCCGCCCCGGGTTGCCCCGCGGAGGCTGCTTCGTTGTCGGACTTGGCCGCGGTACCCATCTGGAAGTCGGTTCCGCCGAGCACGCCGAACATGCCCACTCCGGCCAGCACCAAAACCACCGCGCTACAGGCCAAAGCGATGCCGTTGCGGCGCCGGGCGGTCGCGCGCCGGGAGGCGTGGACGACGTCGGAGGTGTCGAAGCTCGACGCCGGGGCGTCGCCGGGGGCGTCACGGAACAACGCCTTCAGGTCATTCTCGTCCATCCCGTGCCACCTCCTCCTTCTCCATGACCTGCCTGAGGTTCGCCAGCCCGCGTGCGGTCTGGCTCTTCACGTTTCCTTCGCTGCAGCCGAGCACCTTCGCCGCGGCACCGACGTCCAGCCCCTCGAAGAACCGGAGCACCAGCACGGCCCGCTGTTTCGGGGGCACCTCACGCAACGCGGCCAGCAGGTCTTCCCTGGTGACGACCTGTTCGCCGAGGTCGAAGCCGTCCTGCGGCGGTTCGGGCAGCTCTTCGGTCTGCCACTCCCGCCGCCACGGCCGCCTCGACTCGTCGATGGCCGCCCTGACCAGCGTCTTCCGCACGTAGGCGTCGGTCGCCGCCCGTTCCCTGATCTTCTTCCACCTCCGGTGCAGCGCGACGAACGCCGTCTGCGCGAGGTCGTCCGCGCGATGCCAGTCACCGCAGAGCATGTACGCGGTCCTGCGCACGGAGTCCCGCTTCGCGGCGAAGTACTCCGCGAACTCTTGTTCGTCGCGCTGATTCACGCGGTTGTTGTCTCCGCTCTTGCCTCGTCGATGGGTAGGACGGAACCGGGGGCGTCCACGGTTGCATGAGCGGGCTCAGCGGACCAGCCGGGGAGGAGATTCATGGCATGCCCGTCGATGTGATGTGATCGTACCGTGACCTCGAGCCCCCTTTCGCTGATCGATTTCCGCTCCGACACCGTGACCCGGCCGGACGACGTCATGCGCCAGGCCATGGCGAACGCCGAGGTCGGCGACAACGTCCTCGACGGCGATCCGACCGTCACCGCCCTCGAACAGCGCGCCGCGAAGGTCCTCGGCATGCCCGCCGCGCTCTGGACGCCGACCGGCACCATGGCGAACCTGATCGCGCTGTGCCTCCACCTCCAGCGCGGCGACCGGTTCCTCGCGCCGCGCGGCGCGCACGTGATCACCGACGAACTCGGTTCCGCCGCCTGGCTCGCGGGCGGCATGGCGGAGCCGCTGGAGCACGACGCCGGCCCGGGACGGCCGACGCCGGACACGCTTTCCGCCGCGATCGGCATCCCGCGCGGGCCGTACTACGCGCTGCGCACGCCGCTGTTGTGCCTGGAGAACACGCACAACTCGGCGGGCGGCGCGGTCACCCCGCCCGCCGAGCACGCCCAGCTGGTCGCGGTGGCGAAAGAGGCGGGCCTGACCGTGCACCTCGACGGCGCCCGCATCTGGCACGCGGCGGTCGCGCTGGGGGTTCCGCCCGCGGCTCTCACGGTCGGCGTCGACACCGTCTCGGCCTGCTTCTCCAAGGGCCTCGGCGCGCCCGTCGGCTCGGTGGTGGCGGGCAGCCCGGAGTTCGTCGAGAAGGCGCGGCGGATGCGGCAGATGCTCGGCGGCGGCGTCCGGCAGGGCGGGGTCCTGGCCGCGGCCGCGCTGGTCGCGCTGGACCGCGTCGGCGACCTGGCCGAGACGCACGAGAACGCGACACGGCTCGCGGCCGGGTTCGCCGAGCACGGCTGGGAGGTCAACACACCCGAGACCAACATCGTGCAGGTCACCGCACCCGACCTCGTCGGTCGCCTGGCGTGGCTGGACCGGCTCGGGATCCAGGTGCTGCCGTCGGCGGGCCGGATCCGCTTCGTGCTGCACCGGGACCTTTCGGCGGCCGACGTCGAAGAAACCATCGAACGCATCAAGACCGGGGGCTGAACATGAACTGGATCGTCTTCGACTACGGCGACGTCATCAGCGAGCACACCGACGCGCTACCCACCCTTGCCAAGGCGTTCGGCCACGAACTCGCCGATTTCGAGCCGCACTACTGGGCCGAACGGGACCGGTACGACTCCGGCGGCTCGGACCTCGAGTACTGGCAGAGCGTCGGCCGCGCACTGAACGTCCCGGTCGACAAGGCCTTCGCCGAAGAACTGACCCGCATCGACGTCGAGGGCTGGACACACCTCGAACCGGACGTGCTGGAGTTGCTCCAGGGCCTGCACGAGGCGGGCGCGGCGCTCGCGCTGCTCTCCAACGCGTCGTCGACCTTCGGACGTTGGGTGCGCGAGCAGGAATGGGCGAGCCTGTTCCGCGTGACGCTCTTTTCCGGCGACCTCGGCTGCATGAAACCCGACGCGAAGATCTTCCGGATCCTGCTCGGCGAACTCGGCGCCGAACCGGCGGACTGCCTGTTCTTCGACGATCGTCAGTCCAATGTGGACGGTGCACGGGCGGTGGGGATGAAGGCGGAGCGCTGGGTCGGCGTGACAACAGCGCAATCTGCCTTCGGCTCTTCGGAGGAATAATTCACCCTCGCCGTTCATCCGCTTACGCGCGGTGATCCGGATGACCTAAGCTGATCTGTGTCCCGAACCGAGTTTTCACGGTAGGTGCCCATGCCAGGTCCCGACGACCGGCGTCCGTTCGTGCCCGTCGATTTCGACCGGCCGAGCATCGCGCGTGTCTTCGACGCGCTCATGGGTGGCCAGGACAATTACGAGGCCGACAGGGTGGTGCTGCGCCAGATCCTGGAGCTCGCGCCGGAGTCGCAGGTCATGGCCAAAGAGGTCCGGCACTGGCTGGTCAGGACCGTGCGCTACCTGACCGACCGGGAGGGCATCGACCAGTTCCTCGACCTCGGTTCCGGCTTCCCGACCGTGGACAACACGCATCAGGTCGCGCAGCGGTACAACCCCGAGGCGCGGGTCGTCTACGTCGACCACGATCCGGTGGTCCAGGCACACGGCCGCGCGCTGCTCGCGGCGAACGACTTCGCGCACATGGCGGGCGCCGACCTGACCGAACCCGCCGAGGTCATCGAGGGCCTCGCACGCACTCACCGGCTGGAGTTCGACAGGCCGGTCGGGCTGATCCTGTGCGCGATCATCCATCACATCCAGGACCTCGACCAGGCGCGGAAGATCGTCCGCGCCTACGTCGACGCGCTGGCCCCGGGCTCGTTCGTCGTGCTGCTGCACCAGCACAACCCCGCCGACGGCTCGGAAGCCGCCGACGTCGCGACGTCGCTGGAGAAGCGCTTCAACGGCACCGGCCTCGACACGTTGTACCGCTCACGCGAGGAGATCGGGTCGTTCTTCGAGGGGCTCGACCTCGTCGAACCCGGGCTGACGTACCCGCATCTGTGGTGGCCGGACGGCCCGCGCTTCACCCCGCTCTCGACCGTGAACTTCACGTCGCTCGGCGGGGTGGCGCGCAAGCCCTAGCCCCCTCGGTGACTCAGCGGCTCAGTGACTCAGCGGCGAAGCTGCTTCGGGGTGCCCTTGCCCTTGATGGCGCCATAGGCGGCCGTGCCGAGGAAGACCGCGCCACCGATGATGGCGATCCAAAAGACGGCCTTCACGAGGAAACCGAGCACGGACCCGAGCACCATGAAGGCCACCCAAGCCAGAATCAGCCCGCCGACGATCTTCCAGAACATGGCATCCTCCGATTGCCTCACCGCGCCCAAGCGGGCCCGGTGAGTCCAGGTTGTCAGGCTGAGCTCGTAATTGCCTTCGTTCTGCCTAACGTTCAGGGTGAATTCCGGGTTCCCCAGGACCGGTGAGCCAGTCGCCGAGCCTGCGGATGCCCTCGTCGATGTCCTCGCGCGAGCCCGCGAAGGAGAACCGCACGAACCGGCCGCCGTCGACCGGGTCGAAGTCGATACCGGGAGCGATCGCGACGCCGGTGTCGGCGAGGATGCGCTGGCACCAGCTGAGACTGTCGTTCGTGTACGCGGAGACGTCTGCGTAGGCGTAGAAGGCGCCGTCGGCGGGCGCGAGCTTGTCGATGCCGATGCCCTTGAGACCGGCGAAGAGCGCGTCGCGGTTGGCGCGGTAGTGCTCGACGTGGCCGTCGGCCTCCGCGTACGACTCCTGGGTGAACGCGGCGACCGCGGCGTGCTGGGAGACCGCGGGCGGGCAGATGGTGAAGTTGCCGGTCAGGACGTCGATCGCGCGGTGCAACCGCTGGGGCGCGAGCATCCAGCCGAGCCGCCAGCCGGTCATGGCGAAGTACTTGGAGAACGAGCCGAGGACGAGCGCCTCGCTCCCGTACTGCCAGGCGCAGTCGAGCCCGGCGCCGTAGGAGATCCCGTGGTAGATCTCGTCGCTGATCAACTGCACGCCGTGTGACGCGCACCAACCGCTGATCGCGGCCAGTTCACCCGGTGGCAGGACGGTGCCCGTCGGGTTGCTGGGGCTGGCCACGATGAGCCCCTTGATCGGACCGAGTTCGTCGAGCAGGGCCGTCGTCGGCTGGAAGTTCGTCGCGGCCCCGGTAGCGAACTCGACGACCTCGCAACCGAGCACCTTCAGCAGGTTGCGATAGGCCGGGTAGCCGGGACGCGCCATCGCGACCCGGTCGCCCGCCTCGAAGGCGCTGAGGAACGAAAGCAGGAAGCCGCCGGAAGAACCGGTCGTCATGATGACGTCCTGCGGGCTCACGTCGACCGAGTACGTGCGGTTGTAGTGCGTCGCGACGGCTTCGCGCAGTTCCGGGATGCCGAGCTGTTCGGTGTAGCCGAGGGTCTGATCCTTCAACGCCCGCTCGGCGGCTTCGAGCACCGGACGCGGCGCCGGCGCGGACGGCTGCCCCGCGACCAGCGGGACCAGATCGCCGTGGCTGCGCTGCCGTGCCTGCGCGGCCGAAAGGACGTCCATGACATGGAACGGCGGGACGTCGGAACGAGCGGCGGGACCGGGGAAGGACATGGGGTGAGGCTAACTCGCCTTCGCCAGGAGAACCGAGAAACCGTCGAGGAGTCGTTGGAGGCCGAACTCGAAGAGGGTGTCGAGGTCGTAGTCGAACGGGGCGCGCAAGGCGACGTCGGCGAAGTTCGGGAACCGGCCGCCGGCGACCAGGTCCCGGAGGATCGGCTCGTGCACGGCGAGCCAGGCGTCGGCCGAGACCGCCGTTCCGGATTCGCTCTCGGCCTCGGACTCGAAACTGAGGGCGATACCGCGCACGTGGTTGAAGATCGTGATGTGCGCGTACATGATCGTCGACGCCGGGAGGCCGTGACCGTCCAGCGCGCGGGTGGCCCAGTCCGCGTGGCGCAGCAGGTTCGCCAACGGCTGCGGGCGGGTGATCGAGAGCGCCTGCGCGAGCCAAGGGTGCCGGCGGAACAACGCCCATTGGGCCCTGGCCATCAGCTCCAGCTGGACCCGCCAGCCGGGCGGCGGTTCGGGCGGGAAACGGATCTCGCCGAGCACCATGTCGGCCATCTCGAGGATCAGCTCCTCCTTCGCGGTGACATGGCGATAAAGCGCCATCGTCGCGACGCCGAGACCTGACGCGACGCGGCGCATGGAGAGGGCGCGGATGCCCTCGGCGTCCGCGATCCGGATCGCGGCCTTCACCACCCGGTCGCGTGAGAGCTCCGCTTCGGTTCTCGGCGCGGCCGTCCTGGCGCGGCCCGCGACGACCGTGCCGGCACCGGGTTTGGCGATGACCAGGCCGTCCCGTTTGAGCGTGGCGAGCACCTTCGTCGCGGTCGCCATCGCGACCCCCCACTCGGCGATGATCCCGCGCGTCGACGGGACCTTGTCGCCCTCACGCAGCTCGCCGGTGACGATGCGGCGGCGGATCTCGGCGGCGATCCGCAGGTAGGGCGGTTCGGTCATGGTCGACTCCTTGCCATAGTGCACTTTGCGGTCGCCGCGACCTGATCCGGCCACCGCACTAGCTCGATCGCACTAGTGCGTTCGATGCTTTCCCCGCGTTTTCCTCGGCGGCGAGCGTGCGGTCCATACGTTGTACGCAGTGCTTCAAAACAGCGTACACAGGGGAGTTCACATGCAGAAGGTGCTGATTTCGGGCGCGGGAATCGCCGGTACGACGCTGGCGTACTGGCTGCGGCGGCACGGTTTCGCACCGACGGTCGTCGAGCGGGCGCCCGCACCCCGGGCCGGCGGGCACGCGGTCGACATCCGCGGCACGGCGCTCGGTGTCGTCGACCGGATGGGGGTGCTCGGGCGCCTCCGGGAGCTGGGCACGGACATGCGCGGGATGTCGTTCGTGAACGGGGCCGGGAAGACGCTGGTGAAGGTCACCGACCACACGCTGACCGGCGGGCTCACCGACAGCGAAGACGTCGAGATCCTTCGAGACGACCTCACGGACACGCTGGCCTCGGTCGCTCAGGACGGCGTCGAGTACGTGTTCGGCGACTGGGTCACCGGGATCGCGCAACGAACCGACGGCGTGCGGGTCACCTTCGCCCAGGGCGGACCGCGCGACTTCGACCTCGTGGTCGGCGCGGACGGACTGCACTCGGCCGTGCGATCGCTGGTTTTCGGGGCGGAGAAACAGTTTTCACACCATATGGACACCTATCTCGCGGTGTTCACCGTGCCGAACTTCCTCGACCTGGACCGCTGGCAGACCTTCCACATGACGCCGGGGAAGATGGCCGGTCTGTACAGCGCGCGGAACAACACGGAGGCGCGAGCGATACTCGGCTTCCAGTCTCCGGAGATCGACTTCGACCGGTATGACCTTGCGCAGCAACGAAAAATCCTCGCGGACCACTTCCTCGGCCAGGGCTGGGAAGTGCCGCGGCTGGTCCGTGAAATGGAGTCGAGCGAGCTGTACTTCGATTCGATGACCCAGATCCGGATGGACCGCTTCAGCGAAGGGCGGGTCACACTGACGGGTGACGCGGGCTACGGTCCGTCGCCACTTTCGGGACAGGGCACCAGCTTGGCGCTCGTCGGCGCTTACGTGCTGGCCGGGTCGCTCGCGTCTTCGCCGGATCATCGCGCCGCTTTCGCCTTGTACGAAAAGGAAATGCGGCCGTTCGTGCTCAAGAACCAAGCGCTGGCCTCGATGAACCAGAAGAAGCAGACCCGGTTCACGCAATGGAAGCAGATCCAGTCGATGCGGGCGCTGCCCTATCTGCCGTTCCGGGACCGGATCATGAAGGCGGCCATGCGACCGTTGACGGAAGCCGCGAACGCCTTGGTACTCAAGGACTACTGAGACGGCTCGTGAGTGGTAAGGCGGTTAGTGCCGAAGGGACTTAGGTACCTGCTGGCTGTGGCTGGAGTTGGTCGCAGGTCCGTGAATGCCTCCTTGCCTACCCTGAAGGTAGCGAAGGATGCCTTCACGGACCGCAGAGGCGAGCCAGAGCGGCGGTGGCGTGACGGGTCGAGTCGTTGCGAGGGCCGCGCCAGCCAGTCCGGGCGTGGGGGGGGGGGGGGGGGGGGGGGGGGGGGGGGGGGGGGGGGGGGGGGGGGGGGGGAAGAGGGGGGGGGGGAGAAAAGGGGGGAAAGAGAAAAAGAAGAAGAAA
>NZ_JBVILA010000026.1:0-134448 GCF_055580625.1 Amycolatopsis sp. NPDC031561
CTCTTTACCACTCACGACCCTCTCGTACGACTACGCAAAGCGCCCAAATCAGGCACTTCGATCCCGGCTGGCGTCCTCTGTAGACGGTCGCGCCCGGGTTCGGTGCTGGCGACTTATCCAGCCTGATCGATCAGAGCGACAGTCATCGAAGGGCACATTCCAGGATCAACTTAAGCTACGTGGCATTGGGTTCTAACCGTCCTTACCACTCACGAGGTCCAGGGCCGCTGGACGCCTAAACCGCTTCGATGGCCTGGCTCGCTGGCGATCGACACGTTCTGATCGCCGTCCGGAAAGTGGTTAACGTGGATTCGCGAGCGGGAATCCCATACTCGACAGAGGAGGGGGCCGCCATGGCAATTCCCGACGAGACCACCGTCGTCAGACGTCAGCTGAACGAGGCGATGGCAGCGCTGACGTGCTGATCAACATTCTCGAGGAGGATGACGCCCTCGGCATCGACATCGACCAGTACCGCGCCGGGACTGGACCTTGCCTGGAAGCCGCCGAGACGGGGGAGGTGATCCGGGTCGACGTCGAGACCGCCCGTGCCCGTTGGCCCGAGTTCGCCGGCCAAGCGGCGGCCGCCGGAGTGGCCAGTTTCCTGTCCGCTCCGCTGACGGTCGACGCGGAGCACTTCGGATCGCTGAACCTCTACGGATTACGTTCCCACGGCTATCGTGAGATCGACGCCGTCCTGCTCGAGTTGTTCGTCACCGCGGTCGAAGGCGCGATGCGGGCCACCACCCGCTACCTCACCGCTCGGCGGGAAACCGAGCATCTGGCCATCGCCTTGGTGTCCCGCGCCGTGATCGATCAGGCCAAAGGCATCCTCATGGGAGCGCACGGGATCTCCGCCGACCAAGCGTTCGAACTTCTCGCGGCGCAGTCACAGCGGGAGAACGTCAAGCTGCGCGTCTGCGCCGAAAGGTTCGTCAACACGGTGGTGAAAACCGCTCCCGCCGATTGAGCTCGCGCACGCCGGGTACTCGGGGCTCGCCACCCCGAAACAGGAGGATACCGTGAGCGAAGTCGTCACTCGAGTCGTCGACGTACCACCGGACGCCATTTTCACTGTGCTCGCCGACGGCTGGCTCTACGCGAGTTGGGTGGTCGGCAGCTCCCATATCCGTGACGTCGACGAAGACTGGCCGTCTGTCGGTTCCCGGATCCACCACAGCGTCGGTCCGTGGCCTCTGCACATTCAGGACGTCACGGTGGTAAAGGCCGTCGAGCCCGGCGTTTCCCTTTCTCTGGAGGCAAGGGGCTGGCCGCTGGGCGCGGCTGAAGTCGAACTCACACTCGTTCCCCACGGCGACGGCAGGACCGAGGTCCGGATGAGGGAGCTCGTCGTACGCGGTCCCGGCAAGGTACTGCCGGAAGCGGTTCAAGCGCTGATCGCCAAGCCACGCAACACCGAAGCCCTCGCCCGGCTGGCCGATCTGGTGACCGGGAAATACGCGAACCGCAAAAGCGCTCAGTCGTAGACCGCCCTATTCGCCGCGCGGATGACCGCCGCGTAGCCACCGCCGAGCCGACCGGCCCGCGCCAGTGCGGCGCGGGCCGCGTTGGCTCCGGGACCGCCATGGACAGCCCCTCCCGGATGAGCCGCCGAGCCCGCCAGGAAAAGCCGGTCCACCGGGGTGTCCGCGCGACCGAGGCCGGGGACCGGGCGGAAGAACAACTGCTGGTGAATGGCTGTGGTGCCGCCGTTGATCGCACCGCCGACCAGTCCGGGATCGTGGGCCGCCAGTTCTAGCGGGCCCTGCACGTATCGGCCCTGGATCAGGTCGGTGAACCCCGGCGCGTTCGCCTCCACCACCTTCTCGATCCGGGCGACCTGCCAGTTCAGCGCCTTGCGGTTCTCCATCGCCCCTCGTGGCGCGTGGGTGTACGCCCACGCCGCCTCGGTGCCCGGCGGCGACCGGTCCGGGTCGCTCGTCGTCATCTGCCCGAACAGCAGGAACGGATCACGCGGGCTGCGGCCCCTGACGAGATCACCTCCGAACGCCGACAGGCCGTCCAGGTCTGTGCCGAGGTGGATCGTTCCCGCCCCGCGAGCGGCTTCCGCGATCCAGGGAACGGGCCCGGAAAGCGCCCAGTCCACTTTCACCGTGGCGCTGTCCCACTGGAACCGGCCGAGATCGTCGAGCAGCCGGGAGGGCAGCCATTCCGGCGCGACCATCTCGCCGTACAACGTCGGCGCCGCCACGTCCGCGAGCACCGCCTTGCGGGCCCGTATCGGGTCGCCGTCGCCATCCCGCACTCCCATCGCCCGTCCACCGGCGACGAGCACTTCCGTTACCGGACAACGACACCGGACCTCACCGCCGCGAGCGATCAGCCGTCGCACCAACGCCGCGATCAACTCCCCCGCCCCGCCGACGGGCACGGGAAAACCGGCGTCCTGGCCGATCATCGCGAGCAGCCAGCCGAACACGGCACTGCCGGCGTTGTCCACGGAAAGGTCGCTGTGCGCGGCGTTCCCGGCCAGCAGCAATCGCGCCCCTTCGCCGTCGAAGTGCTCTTCCCCGAAACGGCGCGCGGGCAAGGTGAGCATCCGGGCCAGGCGGAGCGCGTCGGCGGTCCCCGTGCGCCGCAGCAGTCGCAGAGCCGGACGCACCGGCGGGAAAGGAGTGAACAGGGCGTTGAGCAAGGGCTCTCGGATGTCCTGCCATTGCGCGAAAAGCCGTTTCCAGGCGACGCCGTCCCCGGGCGCGAACTCGTCGACGGAAGCGGCAGTGCGCTCGATGTTCCGTGAGAGCACAGCGCATCTGTTATCCGGTAGCACATGAGCGAGCACGTCGGGAGCGTGCCGCCAGCGCAGGCCGTGATCTTCGAGGCGCAGTTCCCTGATCACCGGGGACACCGCGGTGAGCGGGAAGAAGGCGCTGCAGAGGTCGTTGCGGAAGCCCGGCTCGGTGACTTCGTCGGTCCGCACCGCGCCACCTGGTTTCTCGGCCTGCTCCAGCACCAGTACCGACCAGCCCTCGTCGGCCAGGAGGTTCGCCGCGACCAGGCCGTTGTGGCCTGCCCCGATGACGACCGCGTCGAAGACTTCCGTACTCATCCAGGCCTCCCGGCCGTCAGGTCGTCAGATCATCAGGATTGCGATTGGTGACTGGGCCTGCCGCGGGCCAGAGAGCGGAGCCGGGACAGGAAGCCGTGCCCACGCGGCGGAGCCAGAGGCGGGCTCGCCGCGCCTTCACCTGATCGGAGTCCGGCGACCAGCTCCGCGACCACGCTCGCCGCGTCGTGCCGGGGTTTCCAGCCCAGAGTGGTCTCGGCGAGTGTGGTGTCCACGAGTGGCGCGCCGTCGGCGAGATCCAGCCAACCAGGGTGCAGCGGCAAGGCGCCCGTGCGCCAGGCCGCGTATGCGGTCGCACGAACGAGTGATCGCGGCGCTGGAACGCGGATCCCGCCGAGCAGGCCGGTCAGCGCGTCGGCCGAGAGGACGCCCGGGGCGGCGAGATTCACCGCTCCGGTGAATCTCTTCTCGAGGACCAGCCGGATGGCGTCGGCGACATCGGTGCTGTGTACCGCTTGCGCCCGCAGGTCCGCCCACAGGGGAATCGGCAGCCATCGGCGGCCCACGACGCCGGCGGGTACGGCCGGGCCCAGCAGCCAGCGCTCGAACTCGCCTGCCGCCCGCCGCTGCAGGATCGCGCACGGCCGTAACCGCGCCACACCGATCTCCGGATGGGTTTCCTCGAACCGGTCGAGCAACGCCTCCAGACCGGCCTTGCCCCGGCTGTAAGCACTGGTCGCGATGCCGTCACACGGCCAGTCCTCGGTGACCTTCTCCCACCGCGGCGCCGGCCCATAGGCGGCGACGGACGACAGGACGACCAGATGCGGTACCCCGGCCGCCGCCACCGCGGCGAGCACGTTCCGGGTGCCGTGATCGTTGGTCCGCCACATCGGCGGATCTCCGCGCTCCGGCGAAATCGCCCAGGCGAGATGGACGACCGCGTCCGCTCCCTCCACCAGGTCGGTCAACTTCGCGCGGCCGCTGCCACCCCCGAGATCCAGCGCCGACCAGCCCGCCGCGCGATACGGCGCGGCCGTGGTGTCGGGCAGCCTTCTCGCCAAGCCGACCAGTTCGTCGTCTTCGTGTTCGAGGACGTGGAGCAACGCCGTCCCGACATTTCCGGTGGCCCCGGTGATCACAATCCGCACAACCTGCGCTTACCCGGACTGGTGATCGCGGAAACACGACTCGTCACGACCGTGACACGCGCTACTCGCCCGTGTCACCTCCAGCAACTCGAAGACACGGATCCTTTTCGCGGGCTCGGACGCGCAGGTGAGCGGGCGATCCACCGGGAAATACCGTTCGCGCAAGTACACTGTGCAACGAGGATCGGCGAACTCGACCCGCCAATCGGAACCGCTCTCGCGAACCTCCTCCACGAGACGGAGCGCATCGATTCCGGTGGCACCGGTAGCCGCGCGGGCGTGATGCTGGGCAGCTTGAACGATGGGCTCGAACGAGGACCGGCCGCGGAGGAACTCGGTGTCGAGCTTGCCGCGCAGATACCGGTGGACGATGCCGTTCGCTCCGTCCGGCCGCAGGCCACCGAAGGTGAACCCATGCGGTAGCAATACCATCGCTGGAGCGAAGCGGCAGCCTCCGACATGGCTGCATTCCCAAGTGGCTTCAGGGAATTCCTCGGCCACCGCGGCGGCGAGTGATCGGCCGCGGATCGCGCAACACGTGTCGTGCCTGCCGTGAACGCAGATGAGCGCGAGAGGCCCTGACACCACGTGCCCCTGTGCGGAAGGGACGCGGGAGAGTTCGGCGGCGTCCGCGAATTCCCCGGCGCGGATCTCTTCGTGTCCAGGGCGTGCGTCGATCCGGAACCATCGCGAAGGCCGCTCCGGCACGGGGGCACGGCGGCCGACCTTGCGCACCAAAGCGATCCGGCCGTTGACACGCGCCGCCCAAGTGGTCAACGAAGCCACCGCGGCCGGGTCGAGACCGGACTCCTTGAGCGCGAGCCGCCCCCATGGGCCAGGATGCTCGATGAGCAGCCAGTGTTCCGCGGGTGGAGCCGTACCTTCTCCGGGATCCCCCGCGGCATCGGCCAAGTCCGCGCAAAGACCTCGCTCCACCGGTATCGCGGTCATGCGCCCGCGGCCATCAGCACGCCTTCCCGGAGCAGGCGCCGGACGAGCACGAGCTGATCGGTTCGATCCATCCCTGGAACCTCCCCGACTCGCCACGTATTCCCGTCCAGCAACGCCGACAAGGCGGTCGCGGTGGAATCGGGAAGCGAGATGTGCCGATCCGGGAGTTCGAGGACGACGCGGCCGTTCCTCGCGTCCCGAACGCGGAAACGCAGACCGTCCCGGCGTCGCACGGAGTCGCCGTCGACGAGGTTCAGCGCGAAGGTGGCGGCCGCGACCGGTGCCAGTGGCTCCGGTCGACTTCCTTTCCAAGCCCTGTCACGGACGTACCGGGCGATGTCTTCGGCCGGCACGGCTTTCAGCGCGGTGACCAGGTCGTCCCGGACTGACTCGAGATGATCGTCCAGCACCCCTGGATCAGCGATGTCGATCCCCAAAGGCAGGGAGGTACGCAACCGGTCGTCGGCGCCGACGAGAGCGGTGAGTGCTTCCACCAGAGCGAACCTGGTGACGACGTGGACGCCGATGGTCAGATGCGCGGAAACATCGCCGAGAGCGGTCGCGGAATGCAGCCAGCCGCGCGGGAGGTACATCACGTCACCGGCCTCGAGGACTTCGTCGATGACCGGAGCATCGTCACGAGCCCGCGCCGCGACAGCATCGGCGTGCTCGTGCCACTGCTGGTCGCGCAGTGGCACCGGGTGAACGGGCGCGTGCACCTTCCAGTGCTTGCGACCGGCGAACTGAAGGACGAAGACGTCGTGCACGTCGTAATGCGCGGAAAATCCCTGCGAAGACGGCGGAGTGATGTACGCGTTGACCTGCGCCGGGTGGCCGAGCTCGTCGGTCAGGCCGGTGGTGAAGTCGATGATGCCCGGCCACATGCGGTGCAGGGCCTGCAGCACGATGGTGCCGCCTTCGGCGAAAAGGGCGGCGACCCTGTCGTCGACAATCTGATCGCCGATCTCGGCGCCGACACCACCGCCACCGGTGAACGAACGAGAATCGATCACCGATCCGTTACGGGCCATGCGCAGGAACGGCGTACGCAATCCACGGCGGGACAGCATTTCATCGACGCCGTCCAAGTCGAGCAGATCATCGAAGCGGTCGCCGGTCCGCCGCAACAACGGCTTCCGGCCCCAGTGCCGAGTGGAGAACTCTTCGACGTCGGATCCGACCAGCCGTGTCAGGGGGCTCTTCGGAGAAATACGGCCGCCCACCGGTACCGGGACTTCCTCGGTACCGGTGGACGGCTCGTTCAGGTCAGCTCGCGCCACTGTCCGCGCCGCCGTCGGCTCCGCCGTCGTGCTGGCCGGGAGTGCCCTGCCCGGCGCCGGAGTCGGCAGGGCCTTCGGCACCGCCGTCGGCTCCGCCGTCGTGCTCACCAGGAGTCCCCTGGCCGGCGCCGGAGTCGGCCGGACCTTCCTTGTCCTTGTCCGATGTGGTGGAAATGTCGTCGTCGTTCAGGCTCACGTCGGTTCCCTTTCGCATGATCCGGCCGGGCGCCGGATGGATCACAGCCTGGCTACCCGCGATCGGCACCGCGCACACCTCGGACGCCTGACTTCACCCGCGCGGAACGGAGTTGCCCGAGCTGCTCATCGGTCGGCTTCCGGCAGGCCGGGCAGCAGTTTGTCGAGGGTGATCGGCAGTTCGCGAACCCGGACACCGGTGGCGTGGTGCACGGCGTTGGCGATGGCCGCCGCCGTGCCGACGATGCCGATTTCACCGATTCCCTTGCTGCCCATGGGGTTCACGTGTGGATCGATCTCGTCGAGCCAATCGGCGCGCAGATCTTCGACGTCCGCGTTGGTCGCGATGTGGTATTCGGCGAGATCGTGGTTGACGACGTGCCCGAAGCGGGGGTCCAGCACGCTGTTCTCGTGCAGGGCCATCGACAAGCCCATGATCATCCCGCCGAGCAACTGCGATCGCGCGGTGATCGGGTTGATGACGCGTCCGACGTCGAAGGTGCCGTGCAGTCGTGACACCCGTGTCTCGCCGGTGTCGACGTCGACTCGGACCTCGGCGAACTGTGCGCCGAACGCATACATCGCGTAGTCGTTCTCGTCCGGGTTGTCCGGGGTGTCGGCGCTGATCTCGTCGCCCTCTGCCGGCTCGGCGCCGTACTTGTCGCGGAACGCTCGCGCGGCCGCGACCAGGGTCGAACCCCAGGACGCGGTCCCGGTGGAGCCACCCGCCACAGTGGCGGGCGGGTAGAGCGTGTCGCCGATGCGGACGTCGACCGAGCCCGTGGGTACTTCCAGCGCGTCGGCGGTGATCTGCGGCAGGATGGTCCACGCGCCCGTTCCCAGGTCGGCGGCACCGATTTCCGCGGTGTACCGGCCGTTTTCGAAGCGGATGACCGCCGTGGAGCCGGGCATCCGCTTCGCCGGGTACACCGACGCGGCGACTCCCGTGCCGATCAGCCATGGCCCGTCGCGCCGGCTGCCTGGGCGGGGATCGCGGCTCGCCCACCCGAAACGCTCCGCGCCCGTTCGCAGGCACGCGACGAGGTGACGGCTGGAGAACGGGTTGCCGGTCTCGGGGTCGCGCTCCGGTTCGTTGAGGACGCGCAACTCGATGGGGTCGAGTCCGAGTGCGACGGCGAGTTCGTCCATGGCCACCTCGGAACCGAACATCCCGGGGCATTCGCCCGGCGCGCGCATCCACGACGGCACCGGCACGTCGAGCGCGGCCAGGCGGTGGGTGGTCGCCCGGTTCGGGACGGCGTACATCATCCGGGTGGGCGCGGCGGTCTGCTCCGCGTACTCCTTGATCCGTGAGGTCTGTTCGACGACGTCCACCCGCAGGGCTCGCAGCCTGCCGTCGGGGTCGGCTCCGAGCCGGATGCGCTGGATCGTGGGCGTGCGATAGCCGGTGAGGCTGAACATCTGCTGCCGGGTCAACGCCAGCTTGACCGGCCTACCGGGCAGGGCGCGGGCAGCGAGTGCCGCGAGTACCACGTTGGCGTGCGGGTTCCCTTTCGAACCGAAGCCGCCGCCCACGAAAGGGCAGATCACCCGGACTTGCTCAGTGACCAGGCCGAACACCTCCGCGATCGTGGACCGCACCGGATGAACGCCTTGGGTCGAGTCCCACAGGGTCAGCGTTTCGTCGTCCCACAACGCTGTCGTGGCGTGCGGCTCGAGCGGGTTGTTGTGGTACATCGCCGTCGTGTAGGTCTCGGCCACGGTCACCGCGGCTTCGTCGAACGCGTTCTCGACGTCGCCTTCCGAGGTGTCGGTCGGGAAATCGCCGTTGACGGTGTCCGGCTTGCGCAGATCGGGCCGGTCCGCCGCGAGCCGGGCGTCGTGCGGCTCGGTGTCGTACTCCACCTCCACCAACTCTGAGGCGTGCCGCGCGATCTCGGGCGTCTCGGCCAGTATCAGGCCGATCACCTGGCCGCGAAACGCGACCTCGCGGTTCTGCAGTACCGCCAGTTCCGCGTCCTCGGTGGATGCGAGCCGCTCGGCCGTCGAGGGCGTGATCACCTTGACCACGCCCTCGAGCTCCTCCGCCGCGCCGGTGACGAATCGAGTGCACTTGCCGCGAGCGATGCCGGCTTGGATCAGCCGGCAGTAAACCGGCCGCTCGACGGGGGCTTCGTAGGCATACGGCGCTGTCCCGGTGACCTTCTTCGGTCCGTCGTCGCGGGTGCGTCCCTGGCCGATCGCGTGTGGTTCCAGCAACCCGGTCATCGTTCACCTTCCGCGGCTGTCAGCTCGCGCAGCACCGCGGCCAGGGTGCGCGCGGCGAGCGGGATCTTGAACGCGTTGCCCCCGTCGAGACCCTCCAGCGGTCGCGCCTCGGCGAGTTCGGCTTCGGCGGCGGACCGGAAGAGATCGTCATCGGGCCGCGCGCCGCGGAGAACCTCTTCGGCGCGCAGCGCACGCCAGGGTTTGTGCGCCACTCCCCCGAAAGCGACGCGGACGTCCCCGATCCTCCCCTCCGACATGGACACCGCGACGGCGACGGACACGAGGGCGAAGGCGTAGGAGGCCCGGTCCCGGACCTTGCGGTAGGCGGACCGGCGGGTCCACGGCGCAGGCAGGCTGATTTCGGTGATGAGCTCCCCGTGCTCCAGCACGGTGTCGCGTTCCGGGTGGTCGCCCGGCAGCCGGTGCAGCTCACCGAACGGGACGATTCGCTCACCCGACGGTCCGAGGACTCGAACTTGAGCCTCGAGCACCGACAGCGCGACGGCCATGTCCGAGGGATGCGTCGCGGCACAGTGTTCGGACGCACCGAGGATCGCGTGGTGCCGCGTATAGCCGCCGAGCGCGGAGCAGCCGGACCCGGGCGACCTTTTGTTGCACGGTGTCGTGACGTCCTGGAAATACACGCATCGGGTCCGCTGCAACGGATTGCCGCCGACGGTCGCCATGTTCCGCAGCTGCGGCGACGCGCCTGACAGCAACGCTTCGGCCAAGACGGGGTACCTCTCCAGGACGCGGCGGTCGGCAGCCAGGTCGCTGTTGCGCACACCGGCTCCGATCACCAGGGTCCCGTCGGCGGCCTCACGGATCGCGGCAGGGGTGACTCCGGTGATGTCGATGACACGGGCCGGGCGCACGATCCCGAGTTTCAGGTGATCGACCAGATTGGTCCCGCCACCGAGGAAGACGGCGGATGGCTCGTCGGCCACGGCCCGCACAGCGTCCGCGGGGGTGGCTGGGCTGGCAAAGGTGAACGGCCTCATCCGTCTTCCCCCGCCCGATGGATGGCCGCGACGATGCCGGCGTAGGCGCCGCAGCGGCAAAGGTTGCCGCTCATCCGTTCGGCGACCTCCGCTTCCGTCCACTGTGGAGTCGCGGCCACGGGTGAGGTGACGTGGCTGGGCGAACCATCGCGGAACTCCGTCAACAACCCCGCGGCCGAGCAGATCTGACCAGGCGTGCAGTAGCCACACTGGTAAGCGTCACAGTCGAGGAACGCCTCCTGCAAAGGATGCAGCTCCCGTTCGGAGGCCAGGCCCGCGGCCGTGGTGACGTCCGCGCCGTCGCAGGTCACGGCGAGCACCAGGCAGGCCAGCACCCGACGCCCCCTGACCAGGACCGTGCAGGCTCCGCATTGACCGTGGTCACACCCCTTTTTCACGCTGTACAGATCGAGGTGGTCACGTAGCAGGTCCAGCAAAGTACGCCGAGGATCGACGGTCAGCCGACGCGAGGTCCCGTCGACGCGAATGGCGATCGTGCTGGCTTCAGCGGCCGATTCGGTCATGGCCATGGCTTCACCGCCTGTCCTGTTTGCCCTGTCGCCGAGCCATACCCCGCTTCTGCCGTTTCGAAACCGGCACGGCTGGTCACAGCCCCTGGCTGGTGAACTCTTTCGTGTCGGCCGACGGTCTTGGCAGAATAGGCCGGTGACCGACATCGCTGAGCACGCCGCGGGCGCTTCGCCTTCCGGCCTGGACGAGATCATGGGCGGACGCCAGCACACCATCGGCAGCTTCCGCTTCCGCTTCGCCGACCAAACCTGGGAATGGTCCGACCAAGTCGCACGACTCCACGGCTACGCGCCAGGTACCGTCCAGCCCACGACCAAGCTGCTCCTGTCACACAAACACCCCGAAGACCGCGACACCGTCGCCGGAACACTGGCCGCGACAGTCCGCGACGGCACCGCGTTCTGCAGCCGCCACCGCATCATCGACACCACCGGGACCGTGCACCACGTCCTCGTCGTCGGCGACCGCCTCTACGACAGCACCGGCACCACCGTCGGCACCACCGGCTACTACATCGACCTCGACGCCAGCCGCGACGAACACCGCCGGCAGATCCTCGCCGAAGACCTCCCCGACCTCCTCGACACCCGCGCCTGCATCGAACAAGCCAAAGGCGCACTCATGCTCGTCTACGGCATCACCGCCGAACAAGCCTTCCACGTCCTACGATGGAGATCCCAGGAAACCAACACCAAACTGCGGGTTCTCGCCGAGAAACTCGCCACCGCCCTCACCACCCTCGGCGGCGGCCCCCTGCAGCAACGCACCCAGTTCGACCACCTCCTGCTCACCATTCACCAGCACCCCGGCTCGGTATAGGCCGTGCCGGATCGTGCTAGAGCAGAACACCTCGGCGGAAACCGTGGGCGACGGCTTGGGCGCGGTCCTGTGCCCCGAGCTTGCGGAAAAGCCGTTGTGCGTGGGTCTTCACCGTATCTTCGGCCAGGTGCAGCTCACGGCCGATTTCTCCGTTGCGTTTGCCTTGGCTCATTCCGGTCAGTACCTGCAGCTCACGACTCGTCAGCTGGACGCCGACAGAGGACGGCTGCCGCGGCACCGGCACGGAAATGCTGTTGAGAGTGTCGGCGAGAGCCGAGACGACCTCCGGCCAGGAGGTGTTCCAGCGAAGGTAACCTCGGGCGCCGCCGATGATCGCGTTGGCCACGACCACAGGATCGTTGGCGGCCCCGAAGACCAGGATGTTGGCGCGGAGGTCCGCCTTGACGAGCCGTCGAACGGCCTCCACTCCGCTCGGTGCGGCGCGTTCCAGGCCGACGAGAACCAGATCGGCGGGCCGACGGGAATACTTGGCCAGCAGCCCCTCGGCCTCCGCTACGCAGTCGACATGGTCTACGCCGGGAACCGCGGACATGGCACGGCTGACCGCGTCCCGCACTCTTCCCCGGCTGTCACAGATCAAGATCGCTGTCACGGCATTACCCTTACTTCTACTCTTGGCTGCGAGTGAGCGCGTGATCGGCGGCCAGTGGCTCGAGTACTGCTTTCTCCAGCCCCTGACCGCGTGACGTCGACGCTACTTTCGCAGCAAGGTTTCAGTGTTGGCGGCGGTCACCCGGGTGCCCGAACCGGCGTCGAGCGGATCCGTGGCGACGGTCCCGTTCACCGGAGCGGGCAGCAACTCGAATTCGCTGTGGACAGGAGTGTTCGGCTTCAGTGCCGTAAGCGCATCCTGCGCGTGGTCCACCCGCGAGAGAAGCGGCACAACAGGCAACTCGGCCTCATCCAGCTGAACATCCAGCGGGCTGTTCAGATCCGGCGCCGGGTAAACCTGCCCGACCGGTGTCGTGGTGGGCGGTACCGCGGCCGGGACATCGGTCATCACCGTGGAGATGGCCGGCTGCAGGGAGTCCTGGTCCGCCGCGGCCAGCTGGTCAAGCGGTCGCGCTTGCCGCAGGGCCTCGGCCAGCCCGCTCACGGCGGGAGTGACGATGTGCTGATCCACCGGGGTGGCGGGCAGCTCTGGATCGACGTGTTCGGCCGCCGACGCGACGCCGCTTCCCAGCATCAACAGGCCACCGCTGGCGAGCGTGGTCCGCAGGACGTACTTCACCCAATCTTGCATGACAAAAACTCCTCCTTGAATGAGAAAAAGGAAACAATGGCGACCTGACGCTGTGAGGAAGCGACGCCTGGTCATGACGATCGACCGAGTCCGAACGCCGATCGTTTATCCGGTCAGCCGGGCCTGACGCCCGGCTAAATCACCGCTGCCTGCGGAGATCGGTTCTCGGAATCGCTGCCACTCAGCGGAATCCGATCGTTCCGCGCCGCACTGCCTGACATGAGAGCATCGCTCCCGCGATCACCAGCGCCCGCCGCGGCGAGACTTGTCCGTGTTCCACACACTGCCATCGGCGACCACAGCGGAGTCGTCTTCCCTGCAGTATGACCGCTCCGAGCGGTCCGGGCGGAGGAGACGATGTCCGGCTCCGACGCGGGGGCGTCATCGTCGGATGCCACCGCCACGGGCAGGGTTCGGTTCGCCATCGCGGGCGCGGGGCTCATCTCGACAGCGATGGCCGGACCACTCGAGCCATCGATGACCGGGGTGTCAGCCTTCGCGGCGACATCGCCCGCGATCCATGCCTCGACGGCACCCGCGACCACACCGCCCACCAGAACGAGCGCACGGGCCAGAAGGCGACCGACACGCATCGCGCCGATTGTCCGACTCCCCACGCCTGGCTCCCGTTTCTTGTCAACTCGTTCGTGCCGTGCGAATCATAAGAGTTTCGTACGAAGGCCACCTCGCACCCCTCGCCCGAAAATCCGATGGCGGCGCCATTTATGCCCTTCTGCGACCACCGACTCGAAGCTGACCAGCGACGATCGAACGAGTGTCACCGTGGTGACAAAGTCAATACACGCAAAACCGATACACTCGAATCAGTGACCGCAAGCCGGGCGGAGCAACGTCCCTGCGTAACACGATCGCGGGAACCGCATTCTCGGTTGCGCGGCCGGGCCGACGCCGCTCAGGCGGACAGCTGCTCGCGCAGCCTCTGAAGCACCTTCGCCAGCAACCGGGAAACGTGCATCTGCGAGACGCCGATCCGGGCCGCGATCCGCGATTGAGTCATGCCTTCGAAGAACCGCATCATCACGATCTCCCGCTCCCGTTCCGGCAACCGGTGCAGCAGGGGCGCCACCGTATGGTGGTCTTCGATGAGTTCGAGGCGCGAGTCCACCTCACCCATCACGTCGGCCAGGTCCTTCGTGTCTTCGCCGTTGGTGGCCGGTCGATCCAGTGACGAAGCCTGATAACTGTTCGCCGCCAGCAAACCTTCATGGATCGTTTCGACGTCGATCCCGAGGTGACCGGCCAGCTCGCTCGGCGTCGGAGCGCGGCCGAGAACCCCGGCGAGCTCCATGATGCCCTGCTTGAGCCGGAAGCTCAGTTCCTGCATACGCCGCGGGACGTGCACCGCCCAGCCGGTGTCACGGAAGAACCGGCGAACCTCACCCATGACCGTCGGAACGGCGAACGACAGGAAGTCACCACCACGGCCCGGGTCGAATCGGTCGACGGCCTTCACCAGGCCGACCCGGGCCACCTGGACCAAATCTTCTTTCGCCTGGCCTCGGCCGAGGAAACGCAGGGCGACGTGGTCGGCGAGCGGTGACAACTCAAGGATCAAGCGTTCACGTAGCCCTTGGCGACGCGGATGATCGGCCGGAAGAGCGGCCAGCTGTTCGAACAGCGGCCGGCAGTGCGCGTACTCGGCGCCGTCGCGAGCGCGTCGGCGTTGCGTCGGCACCACACCTTCGCCCGTCACACCCCGGCGGGACACCAAGGCAGACTCCACAATGGACGCAGCATTGTTCATCGCGTTGATCGCCGCCTCCTGCACCCCAGGGTCATGCTCTCGTCGTCAAGTCGGAGATACCCGAACGAAAAGACGGCAAACGCGGACATAGACGAAGCAGCATGCCCACACGTCACTTGCGCCCGATCCGCAGGAGTAGTCTGGACCAGCCCAAGGAACAGCCGGAGGCAGTGCGGCAGGTGACAGGAGTACTCCACAGGATGCCAGCCGATGCCTCCGCCGAGGACTTGGTGCACGCGGTCGCGGCCGTACCGGCGCAGGCCGCTCGCCTGAGGAATGTGCTCGCCGACTGGGCCCGCTATCAAGGAATGCCTGCCGAGCTGGCAGAAGACCTCAAGCTGACCGTGTACGAAGCGATGACGAACGTCGTCAGGCATGCTTATCCCGCCGGGACCGCCAACATCATGAGGGTCACCGCCGTACGCCGGGCAGGCTGGATCACGGTCACCATCGCCGATTCCGGCCACTGGCGGGAAGGTCATCGGCCGGATGGCGGTCGCGGGGTCCCGATCATCACCACCTTCGCGCCGAAGTCCACTGTGACCAGCACTTCGGCCGGCACGACCGTCAGCGTCTCCTGGCCTCTCACACCGCACTGATCGACTGACCGAAACTTCTTGTTCTCCATCGGAAATCGAATTCGATTTCCGAAATGGGCATGCCAAATTCGCCCTTACCGGCGACAGCGCGCGGGCTCAGGCTGGACATCTCGACCGAAAACGATTCACGTCAGCGTCAGGAAAACAATTGACGGGAGCACTGTGGCTGACGGGAGCAATAGAACTTCTCGCTCGGCGGGATGCGGCTGGCTGCTCAACCGTTGCGGCATAGCCTAGTACACCTTCGCTATGCTCGGGAACCGCCCGGGCCGCTCCTTCCGCCCGCGCACTCCTCGGCTGGTTGTCGGTTCTTTCCTCGACGCTACAAATGAAGAGACGTGGTGACGGATGAGCGGGTCGGCGACTGCGACGATGAGTCGTGCCGGAGAAGAAGAACTGCGCCAGCTTCTGGCCGGGCTGACGGCGGTACGGGACGGGGACTTCGGCATCAGGCTGCCGGACGGCGCCGACGGACTGCTGGGCGACATCGCCACCGTGTTCAACGGGATGGCGGACCAGCTGTCCTTGTTCACCTCGGAGGTCACCCGGGTCGCCCGCGAAGTCGGCAGCGAAGGGCAACTGGGCGGACAGGCGAAGGTGCCCGGGGTCTCCGGCACCTGGAAAGACCTCACCGACTCCGTGAACGCGATGGCGGGCAACCTCACCACCCAGGTGCGTGACATCGCCCAAGTGGCGACCGCGGTGGCGCGAGGCGACCTGTCCCAGAAGATCGACGTCGACGCCCGCGGCGAGATCCTCGAACTCAAGGACACCGTGAACACCATGGTGGATCAGCTGTCCTCGTTCGCGGACGAGGTCACCCGCGTCGCACGAGAGGTCGGTAGCGAGGGACGACTGGGCGGCCAGGCGGAGGTGCCGGGCGTCGGCGGCGTCTGGCGCGATCTCACCGACTCGGTGAACTTCATGGCGGGCAACCTCACCGACCAGGTCCGCAATGTCGCCCAGGTGACGACGGCGGTCGCGAAGGGCGATCTGTCCCAGAAGATCACGGTGGACGCGCGCGGCGAAATCCTCGAGCTCAAGAACACCATCAACACGATGGTCGACCAGCTGTCCTCGTTCGCCGACGAGGTCACGCGCGTCGCCCGTGAAGTCGGCACCGAAGGACGGCTGGGTGGGCAGGCCGACGTCAAGGGCGTCTCCGGCACCTGGCGCGATCTCACCGACTCCGTGAACTTCATGGCGGGCAACCTCACCGACCAGGTCCGCAACATCGCCCAGGTCGCCACCGCTGTCGCCAAGGGCGATCTGTCGCAGAAGATCAACGTGACGGCGCGCGGCGAGGTCCTGGAGCTGAAGAACACGCTGAACACCATGGTGGGGCAGCTTTCCGCCTTCGCCGACGAAGTCACCCGCGTCGCCCGCGAGGTCGGCACCGAAGGACGGCTCGGCGGCCAAGCCGACGTCAAGGGCGTCTCCGGCACCTGGCGCGACCTCACCGACTCCGTGAACTTCATGGCGGACAACCTGACGGCGCAGGTCCGCTCGATCGCCGAGGTCACCACCGCGGTGGCCCGCGGTGACCTGTCGCAGAAGATCCGGGTCGACGCGCGCGGCGAGATCCTGGAACTGAAGGACACCATCAACACGATGGTCGACCAGTTGTCCGCCTTCGCCGACGAAGTCACCCGCGTCGCGCGTGAGGTCGGCACCGAGGGCAACCTCGGCGGACAGGCGACGGTCCGGGGTGTCTCGGGAACCTGGAAGGACCTCACCGACAACGTCAACGTGATGGCGTCCAACCTCACCGGTCAGGTGCGCTCGATCGCGCAGGTCGCCACGGCGGTCGCCCGGGGCGACCTGTCCCGCAAGATCACCGTCGAGGCCAAGGGCGAGGTCGCGGCGCTGGCCGACGTCATCAACACGATGGTCGACACGCTGTCGGCGTTCGCGGACGAGGTCACGCGGGTGGCGCGTGAGGTGGGCACCGAGGGCATCCTCGGTGGGCAGGCCCGCGTGCCGAACGTCGCCGGTACCTGGAAGGACCTCACCGACAACGTCAACTCGATGGCGAACAACCTCACCGGGCAGGTCCGCAACATCGCCCAGGTGACCACCGCGGTCGCGCAGGGCGACCTGACGCGCAAGATCGACGTCGACGCGCGGGGCGAGATCCTGGAGCTCAAGACCACCATCAACACGATGGTCGACCAGCTTTCCGCCTTCGCCGCGGAGGTCACCCGCGTGGCGCGCGAGGTCGGCAGTGAGGGACGGCTCGGCGGCCAGGCCGAGGTCGAAGGCGTCTCGGGCACCTGGAAACGGCTCACGGAGAACGTCAACGAACTCGCCGGGAACCTCACCCGGCAGGTCCGCGCCATCGCCAAGGTCACCAGCGCGGTCGCGGAAGGCGACCTCACCCGCTCGATCACCGTGGACGCGTCCGGCGAGGTCGCCGAACTCAAGGACAACATCAACTCGATGGTGGAATCCCTGCGCGAGACCACGCGGGCCAACCACGAGCAAGACTGGCTGAAGTCGAACCTGGCCACCATCACCGGCCTGATGCAGGGACGTCGCGACCTCGCCCTGGTCGCGGCGGCGGTGATGGACGAGCTGGTCCCGTTGGTCGCCGCGCAGTACGGCGCGTTCTACCTCGCCGACGAGACGGCGGAAAGGCCGGAACTGCGGCTTGTCGGCGCCTACGGGCATCCCGACGCCGACGATGGTCCGGTGGCGCGCTTCCGGATCGGCCAATCGCTGGTCGGGCAGGCGGCACGCAGTCGTCGCCCGATCATGGTCGACGAAGTCCCGGAGGACTATGTGACCATCTCGTCCGGCCTGGGGAAGACGAGACCGGCGAACCTGATCGTGCTCCCGATCGTGGTGGAAGATCAGGTTCTCGGCGTGATCGAGCTGGCCTCGATCCACGGTTTCACCGAAGTGCACCGGGCGTTCCTCGAACTGCTGATGGAACAGATCGGCGTCAACGTCAACAGCATCGTCGCCAACGCGCGCACGGACGAGCTGCTCGACGAATCGCAGCGACTGACCGCCGAGCTCCAGACGCGTTCGGAGGAACTGCAGTCACAGCAGGAAGAACTGCAGCGTTCCAACGCCGAGCTGGAGGAGAAGGCCGCGCTGCTGGCGACCCAGAACCGTGACATCGAGACGAAGAACCTCGAAATCGAGCAAGCGCGCCAAGAACTCGAAACCCGTGCCCACCAGCTGACACTGGCGTCGAAGTACAAGTCGGAATTCCTGGCCAACATGAGCCACGAACTTCGGACCCCGCTCAACAGCCTGTTGATCCTCGCGCAACTGCTGGCCCAGAACCCCACTCGCAACCTCACCTCCAAGCAAGTGGAGTACGCGGGCATCATCCACTCGGCGGGTTCGGATCTCCTGCAGTTGATCAACGACATCCTCGACCTGTCCAAGGTGGAGGCGGGGAAGATGGACGTCACCCCGGAGCAGGTCCCCTTGCGGCAGCTGCTGGACTACGTCGAAGCGACCTTCCGGCCGATGACCTCGCAGCGGCAGCTCGACTTCCGGATCCGCGTCGGCCAGGACGCCCCCTCGCAGGTGCTAACCGACGATTCGCGGCTGCGGCAGGTGCTGCGCAACCTCCTCTCCAACGCGGTGAAATTCACCAGCACGGGCGGAATCGAGCTGCACATCGAGCCGGTCGGGATCGAAGAGCTGCCTCCGTCCATGCGCACGAACGGACCCGCCGTCGCCTTCCGGGTCATCGACACGGGTATCGGGATCGCGGAACACCAGCTCGAATCGATCTTCGGCGCGTTCCAGCAAGCGGACGGCACGACCAGCCGCAAATACGGCGGAACCGGTCTCGGATTGTCGATCAGCCGGGAGATCGCGCAGTTGCTGGGAGGCCACCTCACCGCGGAGAGCACTCATGGTGAGGGCAGTACGTTCACCTTCTACCTGCCGGTCGCACGACCGGACTTCACGGTGCGACCCGCCATCGGCACGGAATCGGCCGTCACGCCGGGCGCCGAACCGGTGCGGGAATCCCCGCGCCGCGCGCATCGCCGCCTGCTCGTGGTCGAAGGGCGGCAACGCGGTCTGCTGACGCTCGTCGCCGAGAGCGCCGCCGGCGATCTGGCCGACAGCAGGGACTTCGGTGTCATCACCGCCGACGTCGAGGTGGTGACCGCGGCGGGCACGGAGGAAGCAGCGTCCGCCCTCGCCTCCGACGCGTACCACTGTGTCGTGCTCGACCTCGATCTGCGGGAAGGGACCTCGTTCGCCTTCCTCGATGCCATGCAGGGTGACAACGCCCTGCGGACGGTCCCGATCCTGGTCCACAACAGCAGACGCCTCGACCACGAACAGGAACAGCTCCTGCAGACGAGAGCCGAGACGCTCTCGCTCGAAGTGCTGTCCGGTCTGGACGAACTACGGGAACGGATCGCCCTGCACCTTTCGGCGGACGAGCCGGGGTCGGTGCTGCCTTTGGTCCACCCGGGAGAAAAGCCCACGACGGTTCACTCACAAGCCGTCGACAACACCCTGCACGGCCGCACCGTGCTGATCGTCGATGACGACCCGCGCAACGTCTACGCCCTCACCGGAATCCTGGAACTACACGGTTTGCAGGTTCTTCACGCCGAAGACGGCCGCAAGGGTGTCGAGCGGGTGACCACTCATCCGGGCATCGACCTGGTCCTGATGGACATCATGATGCCCGAAATGGACGGCTACACCGCGACCGCGACGATCCGGGCCATGCCCGAGCACGCCCGGCTGCCGATCGTGGCCGTCACGGCGAAGGCGATGCCCGGTGACCGCGAAAAGAGCATCGCCTCTGGCGCGAACGACTACGTCACCAAACCTGTCGACACGGACGAGCTGATCGCCTGCCTCAAACGGCACCTGACGGTCTGAGCGGGGAACTGGAATGTCGGTCGACGAACCCGGCTCGGTGCCTTCTCCCGGCCTTTCCCCGAATCTGGCGCGTCTGGCCGCCACGGTCGTCCGCCTCCGCGACGAGGTCGACCACGCCCATGCCGTCGCTGACGGACGCGCCTTGATCGAACTCGCCAAAGGTGTGTTGATGGAGCGCTTGGGCTGCGGTCCGGGCGATGCCGCGCGACAGCTCGCGACCCTCGCCGAACGCGCCGGGGTGACTCGGCTGGAGTTCGCCGCCGACGTCGTCGGTGACGCCGCCAAGGACCGGCTGAGCGAAGTAGCGGCGGAGTTCGTGGCTCGTACGGACGAGTCCGGCGAGGACGCCTCGGTCACCGTCCGTCTGCGGACGGCGGAAAGCGGCGTACTGGCGGCGGACGACACCCAGCGGGCCGCCGAAGCGATCCTCGAGCACGCCCTGCGCCCCCTCGGCGCGACCGCGGTCGCGGTCTGGCTCGCGGGTTCGGACGGATCGCTCACGCTGGCGGGGGCCGCCGGATTCTCCGCCGAGGAGGCCTCCCGCTGGCGGTACGTACCTCCCGGAGTGTCGACTCCCGCGCAGGCCGCACTGGCCGAACGCGACTCGGTGTGGTTTCCGGCGCTGTCCACTTCCGGCTTGCCCTCGATCGGACAGCACGCCATGGCCGTCGGCACCCGGATCGCCATCCCGACCGGAACCGGCGGAAGGATCATCGGCGTCGCGGAAATCTGCTGGCCGGACCAGGTGAACCTCGAAGCAGGCCGGATGCGACGGCAACTGGAGGCACTGGCCGAGCTGTGCGCGCACACCTTGGAGAACGCGGAGGGAAGCGTCGCGGCCTCGTCCGTCCACCCCGCCACGGGCTTGCTCAGTGAGTTGGCCGATTTCGTCGACGGCCTGCCCGACCCGGCTCTCCTGCTTTCTCCCTGCCTCGACGACGACCGATTTAGCGACTTTCGGATCCATCACGCCAACCCACGCTTCGTCGATCCGGGTGGACGGCCGCCGGCTCGGCTCATCGGAGCCCGGTTGCTCGAGATGTATCCGCTCGCGGCGGAGGAAGGCGGTCTGCTGGACAAGATCCACCGCGTCCACGCGACGGGAGAGCCGTTCCGCGACCGGAACACGACGATCACCACCTCCGTGGATCAGGTTCCGCTGCCGGTACTGGCCGACGTCACCATCAGCAGGCTCGCCGACACGGTCCTGCTCGGCTTGCGCCTGCAGGACGACGCCGCGAAGCTGACCACGCTGCTGCAGCACGCCCAGCGGCTCGGCCGGATCGGCGGTTTCGAAGAGAACCCGGTGACCGGAGCCGTGCTGTGGAACTCGGAGCTGTTCGCCCTCTACGGACTGCCTTCCACGGCTTCCCCGCTGCCGCTGGCCCGGCTGGCCGACTACGCGCACCCTGACGATTCACCCTCGATCGGCCGGTTCCTCCGCACCCTGCTGCACCACAGGCGATCCGCCTCGACGGCGTTCCGGCTTCAGCGCTCCGATGGCGTCTCCCGGTACATCCGGGTCGTCGCCGAGCCGGTCACCGACAGCCGGGGAAATCTTCTCAGCATCCGCGGTGCCTATCAGGATGTCTCCGCTCAACACTGGGCCGAAGTCGCCCTCTCGGCCACCCGCGACCGGCTGGCCGCCACCGAACAACAAGCGATCGAACGCAACCGCCTCACCCTTCAACTGCAGCACGCGATCATGCCGCCCGCGCGAGATCCACTGGACGTCGCCGGAATCCGGACAGCAGTCCGGTACCGGCCCGCGGAAAAGGAGAACCTCGTCGGCGGCGACTGGTACGACGCCGTCGCCTTGCCCAGCGGCGAGATCCTGCTCTGCGTCGGCGACATCGCGGGGCACGGCATCGACGCGGCCACCGGGATGGTCAACCTCCGCAACGCCCTGCGTGGGCTCGCCGCCACCGGCGCCGGGCCCGCCCAGTTGCTCACCTGGCTCAACCTGGTCGCCTACAACCTCACCAACCACGTCACCGCCACCGCCGTCGCGGCCCTCTACAACCCCGCGACCAGGATCTTGCGCTGGGCGCGGGCAGGCCATCTCCCGCCGATCCTCCGGCACCAGGGACAGACCACGACGCTCCCGCTCATCCAGGGCACCTTGCTCGGAGCCGTGCCAGAGGTGACCTACCAGGAAGAACAGCTGCATCTCGACAACGGCGACGTGCTGCTCCTCTACACCGACGGCCTGATCGAGCGCCGCGACCGACCGGTACAGGATTCGATCACCCACCTCGTCGGTCTCGTGGACGAGCACGACGGCGACCTGGACCAGCAGCTCGATGCCTTGCTCACCTACAGCACCGCCGATACCGACGACGACACGTGTGTCGTGGCCATCGAAGTCACCGCGAAGTCGTAGGCCGCGTCCGGTCCAGTACGAGCCGGCGGACTTCAGCCAGCACCACGCCACTGGTCACCTCGTCGACCGACTCGGGCCTGCCTCGGCTGCCCGCGGCGACGACCACGGTGGCCACGTCGTGCAGTTTGACGTTGGTGTGCTGGGAAATCACCCTCAGCGCGGCGAAGGCCTCATCAGGTGTCCACTGCCACAACAGCATCAACATCCCCTTCGCCTGTTCGATGGTCGGCTGCGTGGCCAACGCCCGTCTCAGCTGCTCCACTTCGGCAGCGGGAGCCGCCGCCGTCAGGTCTGGTCTTGGCTCCCGCCCCTGCCGGAGGCTCATCGCGTCGTCGTGACCCACGGATTGGGACGGCAGACAGCTCCATCCGGACGTACGTTCACCGCCGCGCCCGGCTCGGCACGGTTGAGGTCCGCGACGTAGCTGTTGGACAGTCCGAAGGTCTGCTGCATCATCACCGGCGCCACGGCCCCCGCCGCGGGACAGCCGACATGTCCATGACCGAGCGCGTGGCCGACCTCGTGATTGACCGCGTACCGGTGGTAGGCCAGAAGATCGCCCTCGAACGAATGGGCACCACGGACCCAGCGTGCGAGGTTGACGACGACCCGGCGATCACGGGTGAGATAGCACGACGAGTCGTACGGAATCTCGAATCCGCAAAGGTCCGGGCGGCGGCTCGTGGCGGAGCTGGTGAGACTGATCCGGAACGACGGCGCGGCGTCCAGGTCGTCGATCCGCCGGAGCGACACGTCGTCGGACCCGATCCATCCGCGCGGGTCCGCGAGAATGGCCTCCACTTCCGGGGCGAACGAGGGAAAATCCACCCCGTCCTCGATCTCGACGGTGTAGGTCAGTTGCCGCGTTCCGGTGCCCGCCACCGAACCACTCACGCCGGGCACGACGTGCCAGGCTCCCGCGCCGGTCGGTGTGAAGGGAGCACCGTCCGGTAACGCGGCGGGCTCCGGCGGGGGCACGATCGACTGGCCACTTGCCGGCTGCGGCGACGGTTTCGGCTCCGGCGGGCCTGGGGCGACTGGAGTCTCAAGGGCGAAAGGTGCCACGAAAAGCGCCAGCGAAAGCACCAGGGCGAGAAAGATGACGGTCAACGGCCACCACGTCCGGTCCGCCTCCGAAGCCTTCCGCCGCCGGCGAGGCGCCGGCTCCTGCGGCGGAATCGCGATCGTCCCATGCCCACGCGTGGGCAACCGGTGTTTGGGAGGCAGAGCCGGTTTGGTGCTCGCGTGCACCGGCGGCTTGGTCAAGGGAGCGCGAGGCTGTGGCAGCCAGTCGACGAGGCTTCCGTCGCGTCGTACATGAGGGCTCTCAGTAGGCAAGACTCACACTCTCGCAAGCCGCGGCGGGAACGACGTCCGATCGCGGGTACGACACCGTCTTCGGATCGCCGTCCGAGGTATACCGATGCCCGGTGGGCGAACCGAGCTGGTCGAGCCAGTGAGCCGAGCCGTATTCCGCCTCCGGCCCGGTCGACTGTGACCGGATCCGAGGGATCGCCGCGGGTTCGAACGCATGGGAACAGGGAGACGGCGCGGGCCCGGCCCCGACGAGCAACGCTCCGCGATAGGTGTAGCCCGGTCCTTGCAGCGCCAGTCCTTCTCGCCGAGGCTGCGCGCCGAACGGCAGTGCGAGTGTGCTGGGTTCGTAACCGGGCAACGCCCGTCTGATCAGGCCGTCTCCCTCGGCGATCGCCGCCGAGGCGGCGGCCTCGTCCGCGCGGCGCAGGTTCGTGTGCCGCGCGGTGTGGTTGCCGATCTCGAAGTGATGGTCGGACAACCAGCGCAAAGCACGTTCGTCACCGCCGAACGGGTGCTCGTTGACATACAGGCTGGCGACCGGCCGGAATCGGGGGTGCGCGGCCGCGACGTCCAGCAAGATCCGTACGGCGGTGCCCGGCGCCGGCTGTCCCGCCGGGGTGAGCGCGAAGACGCTCGGGTCGCCGTCGTCGAAGGTCAGTACGACCGGATGCGTGCCCGCGGGCAGATCGAGCCGTCGGTTCACCAGGTCGGCCGTCGTGACCGGGACGTAGTCCTCGGCGGCCAGTCGTTCCAGCTCCGCCGCGAAGTCAGCGGGAGTACGGTCGTAGACCGATCGCGGCTTCTCGACGAGCCGGTGGTACATCAGGATCGGTACCCGGCCGAGTTCGTCGGCGGCCACCTGCCGCGCGAACGCCGGTGTGACGCGTGTCGGTGCGACCGCGGAAACGGTTCCCAGCTCCGGCGACGGGGAAGCCGCCGGTCCCGGGGCCCCACATGCCGCCACGAGGGCGACGGCAGCACCCGCGCCGAACCGGAAGAGAAAAGACATCCTGAAAGTCTGCTGCCGGAACCGCGCGAGAGCACTCGGATGCACCGAGTCGGGTGAGCGCGAATTTTGGTTCACTCACGCGAAAAACGAAGTATTCGCAGCTCGGGGCATCCGGCCCGGAATCGGGCCCGGCACGATCTGGTGATCGTCGGCGGCTGGGTTTGCACGAAGATCAACACGGGTACTTTCCTGGACTGGCAACGAAAACATGAGCGCAGCTTTGAAGGAGACCGGATGACCGACCACAGCCGCCGTTTCGTCCTCACCGTCGGGCTGGCGGGACTCGCGGCGAGTGCCTGCGGCGCGCCCCGACGAGGCAGCGCGGCCGCGGCGCCGATGGCGTCCGCCCCGGCCGCGGCACCGGCGGTCGCCCAGCCGCCCGCCGACCCACTCGCGACGAACCTGCTGGTCGGCTTTTGTGGAGCGCCGGGCGCGAAGGCGCTCGGCCGGATGACCGGGGACCTCGCCGCCGCAAGCCGCGAGCTGCGGAAACAAATCGGCACCTTTCCACAGGAGCGGCCGATCACACCGGTGGTGGAGTTGATCGCGACCACCGTGCACCGCTCGCCTGGTGCCGACGGCATGTACCGCAGCCGATGCGGCGACGAAACCGTGCGGGCATACCTCGACGCCGCACGCGCGATGAACGGCCTGCTGCTACTCGATATTCAGCCCGGTCGCGCGGACTTCCTGCCTGAGGTGCGGGCCTACGAGCACTGGTTGAAGGAGCCCGACGTCGGGGTCGCGCTCGATCCCGAGTGGGCTGTCGAACCAGGTGTCGTCCCCGGGAAGAAATTCGGACGCACCACCGGCGCCGAACTCGACGGGGTCGCCCACTACCTCGGCGAACTGGCGCAGCTTCACCGCCTACCCGCCAAGGTCATGGTCTACCACCAGGTGGCTTCGTCGGTGGTACGCGACGAGGGACTACTGAAACCCCACCCTGGCGTCTCCGTGGTGAAGGTCGTGGACGGAATCGGTTCCGCCGCCGCCAAGAAGGCGACGTGGAAAACGCTCATGCCGAGCAAGCCCGGCCACGTGCGAGCGGGCTTCAAACTCTTCTTCGACGAGGACACCCGCCGAGGGGCGGCCCTGATGACCCCGGCGGAGGTCCTCGCGCTGGCGCCCACCCCGGCTTACGTCCTCTACGAATAGCCCAGGGTGAACCTACGCCAATCCGGTAACGCCGACGATTTCCGCCGTCCCGCCTTGCGTGGTTTACCTTTTTCGTGAAACACCGATTCGTATCATGCGATAGCGCTTCGTCATCCCGTCAGCATCTGCTTCTCTTCCGTGCACGCCTTTCTCTCCATGATCACCTTCCGTTACCTTAGCCCGACTTGATCACTCTTATGCGCATATCAGACGTTGTTCCTGGCAGGAAACCGTACGCCCCAGCTTGACAAGCCTCGCCGACTCCACTCGTTCGTGTCGTTTACACTCACGATTCAGTGGGTAATCATTGAAGGTTTTGCCTGCCCAGAAATACACCCTTAGGAAGTGCTCTGACCCGGATCCCTTCTCATCCCGGCAACGCGGCGCTATTATCGGCAACGGTCGAAAAAACGGCCCACTGGCATTGGCACGCAGCAAGAAGGTGCGAATCCCGTCGGGTACACGGACTCCGACGCGGAGCGCCGGAGTCCGTCGGAGGAGACAAGAACTGGGCGGTTCCGCTCCCGCGGAGAGCATGGTCAGATGCCTGGAGGATGGCGTCGCGGCTCAGCGGGCGGATAAGTGTTCACGGGCGGAGCATCGGCGCCCGAAGCCGGGTATCCGGCCATCGCGCCGGGTTTCGGACCTCGCCGGGCGAGTCCGGCGAGTCCGAGCAAGCCCACCAAACCGAGTAGACCCCAAAGTCCGTTGTCACCCCCGTCGGCATCGGACCGATCGTCGCGCGGACTCCCGTTTCCGTCGTCGGCCGCGTACCACGAAGCCGGCACCGTCGGAACGGGTTCGCCGGTCGCGACCGCGGGGCCCGCTCCGGTCAGCAGGATGGTGGCGGCCAGCACACCCGCACAGGTCGTTTTCCGTAGTACCTGTTTCATTTCGATCCTTCTTTCGAAATTCGGCGACGAACGGTCGATCAACGATGGCATACCCAGGCTGAACGAGTTCACACTCGCCTTCACGGGAACGTGTCGGCCCTTCACTCGCAGGACCCGGCTTCCGGTCGGATTTAGCCTTTACTAGGATGGCGATCGGTTCAAACAGGAGCCGTGGAAGTACGGACCCGTGTCACCGAGTCCTCCACTGGCCGTCCTTCCTTGTTCGCGCGGTTAGCGCATCTGTCATCGATGAACATGGTCCACATCCGTGGATCGGGGGAGAATTGAACGACCGTCATGTGATCGCGCCTTTGGGCGCCGCTTTTACGCCACGTCTGATCTGCACGGCGGGCGACCGTCTCATACATCCGGCGGACAGCCACAACGACCTCGCTCGCATTGTGGTGCGCTGGGCACGCACTTGGGTTCCCGAGACCTGGCCCGCCCGTCAGTACTTCACCTCGCTGGGTATCGGCGACGACGAAAACCCTTGCTACACGGACAATGACGTCGCGGGCTGGTTGCTCATGCAACCCCGGCCGGGTTCGCTGGCCTGGCGCGTGCGCTCGAGGGAGATCGACGTCGCGACGGCGCTCACCGCGGAAGCCGAGGCCTGGCCCGGATAAACAAATATGAATTCGAGCAGCCTTGCTTCGCGCACTCCACGGCGAAGCAAGGCTACTTGTCGTGCCCAGGATCCCCTTCTTGTCGGCAAACAGCGTCCTCGGACTCATTTCGCTGACCGGTTGCCAACAGGAGAATTCTCGTAACCCGATTGGACCACCTTTCACGCGGTCAGCGGACCGCCGTGCCCACACGATGGTGGACCGGGTTGGAAAAGACAGCCGATGGTCAGTACGTTTCCCCACACTGGACGGGAACACACCTTTACTGCCGTCCCGCACGACGCAATCGTCGATTCAAGGAGAATCCATGCTGAAGAAAATCGGTTTTGTCGCGGCCACCATGGCCGCCGGAGCGATCCTGAGCGGCGGCATCGCGTCCGCCGACACCCCGGACTGGGACCACGACGGTGGATACGACCACAGCGGCCAGGTGGGCTTGGTCAACGTCAACAACCTCGACGCACTGCACAACGTCAACGCCGTGGTCGGCGCCTGCGGCAACGATGTGAACGTGCTCGGGGTCCAGGTCCCGATCCGGAACTCGCTCAACGGAATCGGTGTGCCGATCCTGTCGCCGGGTGCGCACGAGGCCAGCGGCGAGTCCCCGTACAACTGCGCCGCGGGTGCCGTGACCGACGGCGGCACCGTCCAGGACAACTGATTCTCCCTGCCGAAGCCCTCCGCGGTGGTGTGCGGAAACCGGCTTAGGCATGGGGTCCGGCGATTCGCGTCACAGTCGTAAGGCCCGGAACACGAAGAAGAGATGCACACTCCGCTGCGTGTTCCGGCGCCGCCGCGATGCGGACGCGACGTCGGCACGGGTGGGGCCGGTTCATCCTGCCCAGGAGTTGACCGGCCCCACCCGGCGTGAAAAGCACCATGACCACCGTTCCCGGGACGGCGCGCCGACGGCACGCCGTCCTGTGTCTTTCCTCGCTAGGAGTTTTTCTGTGATCAAGCAGCTTGGGTTCGTCGCTACCGCTCTGGCCGCCGGAATGGCGATCGCCGGCGGGTCCGCCTCGGCGGCCGGTGCCACCATCGCGGACCACCCGGTGGACCACAACGGTCAGCTCGGTGTGGCGAACGTGCAGAACCTCGACGCGGTGCACAACCTCAACGCCGTCGTGGGTGTCTGCGACAACAACGTCAACGTGCTCGGGGTCCAGGTCCCGGTCCGTGACGTCGCCGAAGGGATCGCCGTGCCGGTCCTGTCCCCGGGCGAGACCGAAGCCGAGGGTGCCACCCCGGACAACTGTGCCGGTGGCGGCATCGTCGACGGCGGGACCGTCCAGGAGAACTGACCGATCCCGCGAAACAGCCGCCGCACGGACGCCCCCTCCGTGCGGCGGCTTTCGCGCGTCATCCGAGATGAGTCGTTCATGAGAAACAAGATTCGCCTGCTGGCTGTCGTCGCCGTCGGCCTTCTGACACTCGCGACCTGCCCTGCGGCATCCGCCGCCAGCGCACCTCGGCTCCTTCTCCAACAGGACTTCCCCGATCCCGATGTCGTCAAGACCGGCACCGGCTACTTCGCGTTTTCCACGAGTACCGGCGCGGTGAAGGTGCCCCTTGCCGGTGCTCCGGCACCCGAGGGTCCTTGGCGTGTGATCGGTGATGCTCTCGCGTCCGTACCGACGTGGGCCAAACCCGACGGCGGATTCTGGGCTCCCGACGTGACCCAGCTGCCGGACGGCACGTTTCTGCTCTACTTCTCCGCGGCGGTCGCTCCCGGCGGGGAAATGTGCATCGGGACCGCCTCCTCGGCCAAAGTCGAAGGCCCGTATACCCCCGTCGGCGACACGCCCCTCGTCTGCGTTCCGGGCGACGGCGGCGACATCGATCCACAGACCTTTGTGGACACCGACGGGACGCGATACCTGCTCTACAAGAGCGACGGCGCGGCCACAGGCCCGCCCGCGGCGATCTGGTCACAGAAGATGCTTCCCGACGGCCGGACACCGACCGGTCCGCGAATCGAGCTCCTGCGCGCCGACCTTACTTCCGAGAAGGCGGTCGTCGAGGCTCCGTCGGTGGTGAAGACCCCCAGTCGCTATCTGCTCTTCTATTCGGCCGACACCTTTCAGAGTTCCGGCTATCACACGGGCTATGCCTCCGCGCCCACACTGAACGGGCCGTTCGTGAAGGCAGACGCCCAGTTTCTTTCGACCGACCTTCTCGGCGGCAAGGTCGACGGGCCAGGCGGCGCCGACGTGGTGGACGGGCACATCTTCTTCCACGGCTGGCTTGGTGGCGGGCGCGCGGCGCGCGGTCTGTACGAACTTCCCCTCGGTTTCCCGAACGACGTTCCTCAGCTGGGGTGATCGATCCCCTGGCACAACGAAGGCCCGGTGCGAAGGAAATCCCGCACCGGGCCTTTCGCCGGGGCACCCCCGTCCGGGGTCCGGTCGCGTTAAGCGACCGGGACGGTCAGCCCACCAAGGAGGTCGTTCACCAGCGACGACAAGCTGATCAGGAGTCGTTGCAGCAGCGCGTTGAGCAACGCCGACACCGGCGGCAGTCCCACCCGGGATTCCACGTCCGTCGCCAGTTCGTCGACGCCCTGTTTCGCCGTGGCGTTCTCCTGCCGGGCCGTGGCCGCGCTGTCCTTCGCCTCTGCCTGGATCATGTACCGCTGGCCCTGCGCCAGCTCGGTGAGCACAGGAGCGAGCCGGCCGAGGGTGGCCTGCGTCCCCGGCACGTCGCCGCTGTCCGCACGCGAGACCAGCGCGTCGCGCATCGTCTGCACTTCCGCGGCCACACTGGTGGTACTGGACGATCCGTTACCACCGGGCCCGGCCGCCGTGGCGACGCCCGCACCTGCCAGCGTCACGGACGCGGCGGTGACGAGAATGGTGAAAGCCCTCGTCAGTTGACTCCTCATGTCGCACTCCTTTGGGTTCCGCTGTCGACTGGAATCATCGTGAGCCCTCCACCCGAATAGCGCGAACGGACATCGCTCTCCTCGGGCTGGAGGCAATTTCACAGAGTGCACACCCGGAACGGGTACGGCGAAATAAACGTGAGGTTCGCGTGAAACTCTCTGCCGCCTTCGAACGCGGATGAACACTCTGTGTACCCAAAGCACCCGGCTGGGGCCGTAAGATCCTCAACCTGGCTGACTTTTCACTGACATCCCAACACAGGGCGAAGTACCGGCCCCACTTCAGCTTCACCCCATCAGAGTAGTTTGACCCATTTCGAGCAGGGTAACCATTCTATTTTCCTTTCGCCGGAAAGACACTCTTAAGAATGTCGCGACCGCGCACCACTTCAAATGCGGCGAACAGTCCATTAAGGTCGAAGTCAGCTGAAAGCCCGACCTCCGGTGCTGGGACCTGACACGAAAGCGTCGGCCGGACGGAATTCAGCGGGGTGAGCGTCCCGGCGCGGGCAGCGCCGGGACGCTCTTTCGTCGGCAGTGCCGCCCCACTCGAGCCCGGTTCGACAGAGCCTTGAGCCATCGAACCCCAGTGCTCACACTCTCGCCTGTCAGTGAGAAGACGGGCGCACGTTCGCTTTGCGGCTGCGGCCGTGAGTGGCGGTTCGGGTTGGAACACGAATCGCCACTCACGACCAACCCGAGAGCACGCGACCTTCACCTTTCCCCTCACCAGCGCCCGAGCGACGGCGCAGTGCAGATCGGTGGACTTTGTTGCCACACAAGGACAACAGCCGGACACACAGCGGTACCGCCGTCGGGTCAGATCGCCCTGGAAGATCCACATGCCGAAGGTACCGAACGGGTGTGATGGCTCGTCCGTACTTTTGCCCATGTTAGATCCGGGTAATGTCCTTGAGCGGGCGGACTTCTCGCCCGGAGTCGATTCTCGTGACTCAATTTCGTGTTAGGTATCACCAACCCGGAAAGGATCACAACAATCATGACTGAATTGCGTCGCTTGGCGCTCGCGGCGGCGGCCGCCATCCCGCTGTCCCTCGCCTCCGCCGGCATCGCGTCAGCCGACCTGGGCGGTAGCCCCTGGACGGCCGGTACCTCCGAGACGTCGGCGACCTACGCCGGTATCGGTGGTGCCGGGACGATCCACAGTGATTCCGGTTACGACCACCACGGAAATCGGTGGACGGAGGAAAGCGCGGTTCTGGCGGGCCCCATGGGTGCCGTCGTGTGGCACAACGAGGAGTCCGACTTCGACACGGACGACGACTGGAACGACAACGACTGGAACGACAACGACAAACCCGGTCGCCCGAGCCACTTCCACGGGAAGCGCCCGGTCACCCATACCGACGTCGACGAAGTCTCGTCCACCCGTCCCGCGAAGACCCTCCCGGTCCGGGAAGCCCGCCCCGTCCGCGAGGTCCACCCCGTCCGGGACACGCACCCTGTCCGGAAGGCTCACCACGGTCACGTGGCCTACGCCGAGTCCACCAAGACGGCGGACGAGGACGGTGCGACCTCGTCGCATGTCGCCAGCCACGCCGGCGACAATCACGCGGTGTACGAAGCCAGTGATCTCTCGGCGGGTCCTGACGGAGCCGAATCCGAAGGTGTCAAGGCTGTCGCCAAGCCCCAGTACACCAGCTACCACAAGTGGAACATCTCGGCCGACGAGGACGGTGCCGTCACCCATGAGGTGAGCTCGGTCGCCGACGTGGACGACTGGAACGACGACCGCCACACGTTCGACCGTCGATGAGCGGCGTAATTCACTAGAAACACGCGAAGGCCTCCTTCCTTGCTAGGCCCAAGGAAGGGGGCCTTCACTATGAGAAAGATGAACAAACGTGGAAGTGGCCGGCTTCCCCGTGCGCGCACAGCGGGGAAACCGGCCACGTCTGGTGGGCCGCGCGAACGTCGGGCAACGACTCACCGCCGACCCGGGAACACCAGCCGGGGTCACTCGAAATTTACCCGCTCACCGCTACAGGAAACCACTCGGTCAGGCGGTTGACCGATTTTGGCCAAGGGTCAAGAAACGAAATCCGGCAACATGATGCCTTCCACGATCCCGCCTTCGATGATTTCGCCGGCGAGGGACCATTCGAGTCGCACGGCATAGTGTTCGGCCAGGAGCCGAGCGTCCTTGAGGACATTCTCGACGAGGTCCGCGATGTCCTCGTCGCTGCGCTCGATACCCAGGTTCGCCCCCCGAAGACTCCATTCGGCACTCCACAAGGGACGGTCGTGAGTGTTGTTCGTGTCGCGACACAACTTGATCTCGATGACACGCTCGAGTTTCGGCGTCGCGCGCGGAACCGGCCGGTGCGCGGCTCGCAGAGCAGCGAGTTCACGGGCACGCTGCTGTTCTCGGGATTCTCCCACCTTATGCCCTCAAGAAAGGCGAAGTGCCCGGTACGGAGGGATCGCTCACCCCGTACCGGGCACTTCACACAAGAATCGTCGGTTCCCGTGCACCCAACGGGTACCTGGACTCAGTTGTGCTGGGCCGACCCGCCGTCCAGCACGCTGCCCGCGGCGCAGTTGTACGGGGACTCGCCGCTGGCTTCGTGCGAGCCCGGCGACAGGACCGGCACGCCGATGCCGTTGAGCGCGTCACGGACCGGCACCTGGACGCCGAGGACGTTCACGTTGTTGTCGCACGCACCGACCACGGCGTTGACGTTGTGCAGCACGTCGATGTTGTTCAGGTTGGCCAGGCCGACCTGCTCGCTCACATCGTGCGTGGGGTGGCCGTGGCCCTCCTCGTCCGGGGTTCCGGCGGACGCGATCCCGCCGGTCAGGAACGCTCCGGCCGCCATCGCGGCGGTGACGAAGCCGATCTTCTTCAGCATGAGTACCTCTCGAATCGGAATGGTGTCGGCGAGGCGCCGGGGAAAGTACGCCTCCGTGCCGCGGGGGCAAACGTACAGAGGCGAAAGCGACTGTTCGCCGTCGTTCGCATCATCGGGTGGTGCTGCACGGCTGCTGACCGAGGTTCTTGTAGTCCGAAAGGGTATTGCCCGCGTTTGCCGTCGTGCGTTCTGCTGCCCTAGAATCGACTGTAGCCGCGATCTTCGACGCGCGTCGGTCACGCGCAGTACTTGACCGAAGATCAAGTACTGCCTTGAAACACTTCCGTGCCGTCGGCGCCTTCACGAATTCTTTCCCTGCGTGACGAAAACGTCGATCCGTCCTTCGAAAGTGATGCTTCCGCTCCGCCTCTACGCTTTCCGAAAACCAGCGTGACGAGGCCGTCTTTCGGGCCGGTCCGCGTCGTGGGTATAGGAGCCGTTCGTGGTCGCTTACGGGATACTCATCGCTTCCGCCGCGTTGTACGCGATGGGGATCGTCGCCCAGAGCGTCGCCGCCCGGCGGGCCGGACGCCGGCCGGGCACGGGGCTGGGGCTCCTCGCCCGTCTTGCCTCCGATCCCTTGTACCTGCTGGGATTCGGCGGGCAGGCGGGTGGTTTCGCACTCGCCTTCTTCGCTCGCGAGTCGTTGCCGCTGTATCTGGTCCAGACCGCCTCGTCCTCGGCGATCGGCCTGGCCACCGTATTCGGAATCCTGGTGCTGCGGTGGCGATTGCGGACCACCGAGACGGTGATGCTGGTACTGATGGCGGCCGGCCTCGTCGTCCTCGCCGGTTCTTCGGAACCGTCGGTCGCCGCGGATCTCTCGCCTGCCACGGCTCTGGTCCTGACGGGCGTCTTGCTCGGGATCGGCGTCGCCATGGCCCAGGTGAGCCGGACCACCACGTTCCTTCTCCCCGCGATCCTCTCCGGTACGGCGTTCGCCGTCGTGGCGATCACGAGCCGCACACTGGCGCATCTGGATTTGACGGCACTGCCGGGAAACCCGCTGACCTGGTTGATGCTGGCCGCCGCCGTGCTCGGGCAGGCCTCGATGGCGGTCGCCCTGCAACGCGGCCTGGCGACCGCGGTCGTGGCCACTGCCGACGCAACGACGATCGTGTTGTCCTCCGTCACCGGCATCACGGTGCTCGGCGACCGAGTCGCCGAGGGAACCGAGGCCTGGGTCACCCTCGGGCTCACCGCGGTGGTGATCGGTGTACTGGTGCTCGGTTCGCGATCACGGGCCACCACCCCGATCGACGCGTTGGAGACCGCGGCATGATCGCGCGACCGCTGGCGAGTGTGTCGATCGATCTCGACAACCTGTGGGCCTATCTCAAGACACATGGCGACCCCGACTGGCGCCGGTACCCCAGTTTCCTTCCCTCGGCCGTGCCTCGGTTGCTGGAGGTTCTCGGTGATCAGCGGCTGACGACGACGGTGTTCGCGGTCGGCGCCGACGTCGTCCGTGAAGACGGTGCCAAGGCTGTCAACGAGATCGCCGCCGCGGGCCACGAAATCGGCAACCACTCCTTCGGCCACGAGCCCTGGCTGCACCGGTATTCGCGTGACCGTCTCGAAGAAGAGTTGCGGCGGACCGAAGACGCGATCGTCACGGCGGGTGCGCCGCCTCCCGTCGGCTTTCGCGGTCCCGGTTTCAGTGTCACGCGCGAGCTCATCGAGGTTCTGGAGGATCGAGGCTACGCCTACGATGCCAGCACTTTGCCGACCTGGATCGGCCCGGTGGCCAGGGCCTACCACAACCGCACCGCGCCCCCGTCGGTCGACGACGGGCGTGGCGAGCTGTTCGGCGGCTTTTCCCGGGTGCTGGCACCGGTTCACGCCTACCGCTGGCGGACGGCCGCGGGCAGCACTCTGGTGGAACTGCCGGTGACCACGATGCCCCTGCTGCGCACCCCCATCCACGGTTCCTATCTCCTCCAGCTGCACGGAATCTCCCCTCGTCTGGCGCGCGCGTACTTCAAGACCGCGCTTCGGCTGTGCCTCGTCCGTGGCGTCGCGCCTTCCCTGCTCCTGCACCCGACCGACGTTCTCGGTGGTGCCGAAGCCCCCGGTATGGAGTTCTTCCCGGGCATGGCCGTTCAGGGGAGCCGGAAAGTCGCTTGGCTGGGCTGGGTGCTGAAGACCTTGCGCGAGCACTTCGACGTCGTCGGCACCGGCGAGTACGTCGGCCGGACGGAGTTGCGGCGGGAGCGCGCGGTGACGCGGCTGGAGCCCCGAAGATGACACTACGGGTTCTCGCGTACGCCACGGTGGGGCTGGCGCCGGTCGAGGGTTACCTGACGGCGGTGAACGCCCACCTGGGCAAAGTCGCTCCCGCGCTGCTGATCGTCGCTTGGCTCGTCGTCCGTCTCCGGGAACGCCGACTCCCCCGGCCGACTCCCTTGCATGCGGTGCTGGCACTTCTCGCCGTGACCGTGGCGACGACGGCCGCGATCCATTCGCCAGGCGCGTTCACCGCGGAATACACGCTGCGCTGGCTGCCCTTCCTCATCGTCACCGCGGTTCTCGCGGACGTGGCCAGCCGAGAGGTCCCGATCCGGGGGCTGCTGCTGGCCATGGCCACGGGAGCCACTGTGGCCGGGCTCGGCGCGCTGTACAGCTTGATCGTCGACGGGGAGGCCCGGGCGAGCGGCCCGCAGTCGGATCCGAACGACCTTGCCTACTTTCTCGTCGCCGCGATTCCCGTCCTTTCCTTGTCGGGTAGGGCGTTGTATCAGCGGGTCATCGCGGCACTCGGCGGTACCGTGCTGGTGGCGGGCGCGATGGCCACGTTCTCCCGCGGCGGCGCACTGGGACTGACCGCGGCGGTCGGCTGGCTGGCCTTGCGCCGGGTACTGCCGTGGCGCGCCCTCGCCGTCACCGCCTCGGCGGTCGCGCTGCTGGGACTCGGGGCCGTCCATTTCGCCGGGCCGCAGATCGAGCGAGCGGTACAGGAAAAGAGCTTCATCGCCGCGTCCAATGTGGACACCCGGGAACTGCGCTGGCAGGCCGCGGCCCGGATGGTCACGGAACGACCGGTCCTGGGTGTGGGTCCCGGCGGCTTCCGCGAGTCCTACGCGGCCGAGTCGCACAACGCGGAGATCGACGAGCAGACACCCGTGGCGCACAACATGTATCTCGAGGTGGCCGCGGAACTGGGGCTGCCGGGGTTCGCGCTGTTCGCGTCGGTGATCGGTATCGCCGGAGTGGCGAGCGAACGGACGATCCGGCTGATGGCCTTGTGGAGCCCCGGCCGGATCGAGGCCGTCGCGATCCAGGCGTCGTTGCTGGCCGTGCTGGTCGCCTCGACGTTCCTGTCCGAGCAGTACTACCTGCCGTTGTGGTCGTTGGCCGCGCTCGCCGTGGCGGCCGAACTCCGAGCTCGCCGACAAGATCGTGGAGAGGAATAGTGCCGATGCGTGTCCTGCACGTGATCAGTGAGATGGGTGCCGGCGGGGCCGAAACCCTCGTGGCGGGCATGGTGGCTCGCGGTGAGGAGTACGGCTGGACGTCCGCTGTCGCCAGTAATGGTGGATTCCGCGCCGACACGCTGGCCGACGACGGCGTGCGGACCTTCCCCGTACCGCTCGCCCTCCGCAGCAGGACGGGCGCGCTGCGGTCCGCGTGGGCGGTGCGCCGGGCGATCGCCGAGTTCCGCCCGGACGCCGTGCTGTCCCACAACGTCGGTGCGAGCCTGGTCTCCCGGCTCGCGCTGATACCCGGACGACGGCCGCCGTTGGTGACCGTCTTCCACGGCGTCGCCGCCCACGACCTCCCCGCGGCCGCGCGGATCGTGCGGCGCACGTCGGACCGCGTCGTCGCGGTCTCCTCCGCCACCGCCGACCAGCTGGCCGAAGCGGGTTTGAGCAACCTGACCGTGATCCGCAACGCCGTGTTCGCCCAGCGGCCGGTGTTCGGCCGCGCGAGGGTCCGCGCCGCGCTCGGGGTCGCGGATGACACACCAGTCGCGCTCTGCCTCGCCCGGCTGGAGCCGCAGAAGCGCCACGACGTACTCCTGGACGCCTGGGCCCGGCTCGAAGGCGGGCCGGTGTTGTGGCTGGCCGGCGACGGGAGCCTTCGCGAGGAACTCGAGGCACTCAGCGAGCCGCTGGGCGGGCGGGTCCGGTTCCTCGGCACTCGCAAAGATGTGCCCGATCTGCTCGCGGCGGCCGACGTGATGGTGCTGACCAGTGATTGGGAAGGGCTTCCACTGGCCGTGCTCGAAGCGATGGCGGCCGGGCGCCCGGTCGTCGCGACCGATGTCGGCGGCGTCCGTGACGTGCTCTCCGGCGGGGCCGGACTGGTGGTGCCACCCGGTGACCCTGCGGCCGCCGCGAAAGCGCTGGGCTTGTTGCTGGACGATCGGGCCGCCCGGGAGCACGTCGCCGCCGAGGGGCTGCGCACCGTCCAACGGGAGTACGACGCGCACACCGTGATGAAGGCCTACGACGAACTGCTCCGGACCACGATCGAAGGTGGCCGGTGAAGAACCCGGCGGCGCGGACCGCCGTCATCAGCTGTGCGGCGGCGCTCGCGATCGGCGTCCTCGTCCTGACCGTGGGCCTGACCCGGGGAGAGCAGTATCAGGGCCGGGTGAGCTTGCTGGCCGAACCTTCCGGCCAAGGAGACGGCTCGACCGCGCAGTACGGCGAGGTCGTCTCCCTTGCTTTGCCCGCCTTGGTCGAACTCGCCCGCAGCCCCTCGGTTCTGCGGGCGGCGGCGCCTGTTTCCGGCTTCTCACCGGAAGAACTCGGACGACAGGTGTCGGTTGAGCTGGTGCCGGCGTCCGGGCTGGCGCGTCTCTCCGTGCGGGCGCCGTCAGCGGGGCAAGCCGAAGCGACCGCGTCGGCACTGGGCAAGGCGATGATCGACGCGAACCTGATGGCTCCGGTGGGTCGGCTGCGGCCGCTGGACTCCCGGCCCGACGTGGCCGTGATCGCACCGGACGTGCCCTTGGTGGCAGGGCTGTCCTTGGTCGCCGCGGTGGCCGCAGGGCTCGCGACGGCGGCGATCCGACGGCTGTCGCCGGGGAGGCTACGCGGTGAGGTGGGTTCAGTGCGCCGATCACTGGCCGCGGCGGGAATCCACCGTCCGGTGACGGTGCTGCGGGCCGATGACCCGGAAACCGCCGATCGGTTGGCCGTGCTCGGGCTCGCGGCCGGTTCACCATTGCGCGTGGTGCCTGTCGCTCCGGAATTCAGCGAGGCGGCCGCGAAGCTGGCTGCCTCGCTTTCGACCGACCGCAACGGAACCGGCGACGCCGTAGTGGCGGTAGCCGGACGGCGATACGACGAGCTGACCGCGGTCGCCGGCCTGCTTCCGTCCGGTGCCGTCCTCATGGCGGTGGTGCTGGCGTGAGCACGAGACACCGCGTTGTCGTGCTCGTCGCGGCCGTCGTCGGCTTGCTCAGCGCCTGGCACGCCCTCGCGCCCTCCTGGCAGGTGCCGTTGCCGAATGCGGCGAACCTGGCCGAGGAACGGCTGCAGGACTTCCGTGACGCGCTGTACTTCCCGATCCGGGAGTTCCTCGCGGGCGGCAACCCCTACGACCCGGCCGCGATGTTCACCCACTGGCCGGTGCGGCAGGACTTCAATCTCTACCAGCCGTACCACCTGTTGATCCAGCTGCCGTTCGCGCTGCCCGGCTACCGGGCGGGCGCGGTGGCCTTCACGGTGTTCGGCGCGCTGCTGCTGCTCGCGCTCGCGGTGATGGCCGCGCACGCGGTCCGGCGGCTGCTTCCCGTCCCGGTCGTGGTCACCACCGCGGTGGTCGCGGCATTGCTGCTGGCGAGCCAGGTCGGCAAGGCCCAGCTCTACGTCGGCCAGGTCAATCCGCTGATCGCGGTCGGCGCGGCGGGGGCGCTGCTCGTCCGGCGGGACCGGCCGGGCTGGGCGGCGTTGGCCCTCGCTCTCGCGTGGCTGAAACCTCAGTACGGCTTTCCGCTGGCGATCCTGTTGTACGCCAGGGGTTCACGGCGGGTGGCACTGGCCGGGACCGCCGTGGCGGCGGCCGCGAGCCTGCCGGTCGTGATGCTGCTGGTGATCCGTGGCGGTGGGATCGGGGCGTTCCTCGACGTCGTCGTAGCGAATCTCACTCATGCCACTGGCACCGACTACGGCGCTGTCGATTCCCCGACAGCGCAACGGATCGACGTCGCGGCCGTACTGTTCCGGGTCACCGGCTGGGTTCCGTCCGGCATCGAGCTGACCGTCCTGGCCGGTGTGCTCGCCGCGAGTGTCCTGCTCGTGCGGCGGCTGGACCGTGCGGGATCGACGCCCGTCGCGGACCTGCTCACCTGTCTCGCCGTGGTGGTCTGCGTGGTGCATCAGCCCGGTGACGTGCTGATCACCGTGCCCGCGCTGGCGGCGGTGGCCGCGCTGTGGTGGCGAAACCGGTCCGAGCCGGGGTGGGGCGCGGCCGGGTTCGCGGTACTCGCGCTGGCGGTGCCGTTCGCGCATCTGTACATAGTGGACTCGGCAGTGGTTTCGGTGCTCGGCACGCGCGCGGCCGTCACGGTCGACGGGGTCGCCGTCGTCGCCGCGTGGTGCCTGCTCGTCGCCACCGCCGTCCGGCTGACCAGGGCGCCCACCGCCCTGCCGGTCGCGGCCGGGAGCGGCGGATGACCGGCGACCTCGGCACCCGGGCGGTACGGGGTTCGCTGTGGCTCGGCGCTGTCAACCTGGTCAGCAAGAGCAGCCAGATGCTGGTCACCCTGGTGCTGGCGGCGCTGCTGACGGAGGGCCAGCTCGGCGTCGTCGCACTCGCGGTGTCGCTGGTCAACCTCGGTCAGGTGGTGCAGTCGGTCGGTGTCTACGACGTGATCGGCCGCACCGAACGGGATCCGCGCCGGATGGCGGGCACGGTACTGACGATGAGCGTGGGTGCCGGGCTGGTCCTGGCCGTCGTCCTCGCCGCCGCGGCGGGGCCGATCACCGCGTTGCTCGGTGCCCCGGACGCCGCCGGGCTGGTCCGGCTGGCCGCGCTCGGCCTGCCGTTCTCGGCCGCGGGCGGGGTGCAGATGGGTTTGATGCACCGGAAGCTGGACTTCCGCCGCCGCCTGCTGCCCGACGGCGGCAGCGCGATCCTCGGTGCCGTAGTGACGGTCGTGCTCGCCACCGGTGGTGCCGGACCTCCCTCGCTGGTGATCGGTCTCGTGTGCACGGCCGTCGCTCAACCGCTGTTCGGTGCGCTGGCAGGCGGCGGAGTGCGGCCTCAGTGGGACACCGCCGCGGCGAGTGAAGCGCTGCGCTGGGCCGCGGTCGTGGGACCGGCCGCCCTGGTGGGAGCGCTGCTGGTCAACCTCGACTATTTGACGGTCGGGCACGTGCTCGGACCGGATGCGGTCGGCGTCTACTCGCTGGCCTACCGGCTCGCCTGGGTCCCGTACATCATGGTGGCGGTCGTGCTGGGCGCGGTCGCCTTCCCGGTGTTCACGCGGTTGCGTCGCGAACGCGGTTCGCTGACGGAGGCCGTCACCCGATTCACCCGCGCCGTGCTCGTGGTCACCGGCGGCCTGTACCTCGTACTGGCCGTCCTCGCCGATCGCGTCGTCCTGCTGGGCGCGCGCTGGGCGGACGCGGCGGGCCCGCTGACGCTGCTGGCGGGATACGGCCTGGGGATCGGACTGCTGCAGATCTGGTACCAGGCGGTGAAGGCGACCGGACACGCACGGCGGTACCTGGCGCTGGAATGCGCTCATCTCCTGCTGCTCGCGGCGGGGTTGGTGCTGATGACCCAGCTCGGGATCACGGCCGTCGCCGCCGTCCAGTTCGGTGCCGCCTGGTTGATGGTGCCGATCGCTTGGCGTGTCCTGGCGGGACTCCGCGTCGCGCCACCGGCGCGCGAATTGGCCGGGATCTCGGCTCGGGTTCTCGGCGCGTGCGCGGTGGGCATGGTGCCCGCCGTGCTCCTGGCCAACTCAGGATTGTTCGGGCCCGCGGATTCGGTTCCGGGCGCTCTCGGTGAAGGTGTTGTCCTCCTCGCCGGATACGCCGGGGCGACGCTCGTGCTCCAGCGCGGCGAACTGTCCGCGCTACGGCGAGGCGGGCCGCGGTGAAGATCGTGCACGTTTCCCAGCCGACGACGGCTGGAGTGGCCGTCGTCGTCCTGGACCTCGCGGTGGCGCAGCGGGATCGGGGCTGGTCGGTGACCGTGGTGTGTCCGCCTTCCGGCTGGCTGGCCACGAGCGCCCGCGGTCTCGGCATCGACGTGCGCGGCTGGCGGGCCAGCCGCTCCCCCGGCCCCGGTGCGATCGCGGAAACGGTACGCCTGCACCGGCTCTTGGCGGAGCTGCGGCCGGACGTCGTGCACCTGCACAGCTCGAAGGCGGGCCTGGCCGGGCGCGTGGCCCTGCGCGGTAGCCGTCCGACAGTGTTCCAGCCGCACCTGTGGTCCTTCGAAACCGCGCGCGGACCACTGCGCCGGGCGTCGGCCGCATGGGAACGGGTCGCCTCCCGGTGGACCGATCTCGTCGTCTGCGTGAGTGACGACGAACTCGCCGCCGGTCAGGGTGCGGGCATCACCGCCGACGCGGAGGTCGTCTGCAACGGCGTCGACACGGCGAAGTTCTCGCCGGGAGACCGGGCGGCCGCGCGGCGACGGCTCGGCTTGCCCGAACAGGCGCCGATCGTCGTCTGCCTCGGCAGGCTGGCCGAGCTCAAAGGACAGGACCAGCTCTTGTCCGCTTGGCCGGATGTCCTGCGGCGCATTCCGAACGCGAAGCTCGTCCTCGCCGGTGACGGACCGATGGGCGCCGTGTGGCGGGAACGTCACCCCGTCGCGACGCATTCTTCGGTGCGGTGGTCAGGCCATGCCGACGACTCCGCGGCGTTCTACACGGCCGCGGACGTCGTGGTGCTCCCGTCGCGGGCCGAAGGCATGGCGCTCGTGCCGCTGGAGGCCATGGCGTGCGCCCGGTCGGTGGTCGCGTTCGACGTCGGCGGGATACGTCAGAGCATCGCCGACGCGGGAGCCGTACTGCCGCCGGGTGATCTCGGTCTGCTCGCCGACGCGGTGGCGGCCCGGCTCGCCGACCCCGAACTGGCCCGGTGCGAAGGCGAACGGGGACGCCGCCGCGCGGAGCTGTCCTTCGACCGGAGCCGGATGACCGACCAGCTCGCCGTCCTCGTCGACAAACTCACCTCCACGGAGCGAATCCGGTGAAACGCATCGCCTATCTGCTGACTCAGGACCGGGGCGGTCCGGTGGACGTCACCGTGCGTCTCGCCGCGACCCTGCTCCACGAGGGTGTCGACGTCCGTGTCTTCGGTCCTGTGCCCGCCCGTGGAGCCGAGTTGATCGAAGGCCATCACGAACACCTTCTCGTGGAAGGCAAACAGAATCTGTCCGCGGCCGGTCGTGCCCGGGCGGCGATCCGGGCGTGGCGGCCGGACGTCGTGCACGCCCAGGACCGGCGGGCGGGGCTCGTGATCGCCGGCCTGCGCGCCGGGCTCGGTACCCGGCCGGCGCTCGTACAGACCTACCACGGCGTCCCGGACGACGTGACCGAACCGTGGTTCCGTGACACACCGAGCGCTGACGGGCCGTCCGCCTACACGCGAGCGGTCTTGACCGGGGACGCCGCGGTCGCGCGGGTCCTGGATCACACGATCGTGCCCGCCGAAGCGATGGGCCGGTTCCTGCACCGACGGCTTCGGGTGCCCTCAGGACGCCTGACGCGGATCGACAACTGTGTCGAACTGCCGGAGCCGAGTCCACCGAAAGGACCGGTCCGTCACCTGATCTTCGTCGGATTGCTGGTGGAACGCAAAGGAATCCTCGACCTGCTCGCCGCACTCGCGTCGCTCGGTGTCTTTCCCCGCGATGCCAGGCTGACCGTCGTGGGTGACGGCCCGCAACGGGCCGAAGCCGAACAGGCCGCACAGGAGCCTCCCTTGCGCGGGCGCGTGACGTTCTTGGGCTTCCGGCCGGACGTTCCCGCGCTGCTGACGAACGCGGATGCCTTGGTGCTGCCGTCCACCATGGAACAGCAGCCCCTCGTCGTGGCGGAAGCGATGGCGGCCGGAAAGCCCGTCATCGCCACCGATACCGGCGGTGTCGCCGACATGCTGGGACCGGGCCATGTGGTGCCGCCGGGTGACGTTCGCGCACTGGCTGCGCGTTTGCGCACGCTGTTCGCCGATCCGGCTCAGGCCCGGACCGGCGTCCTGCTCGCCGCGCGAGCCCGGCAACGGTTCGCACCGGAGGTCTGTGCGCGGCGTCATCTCGAACTCTACGAGTCGCTACTTCGGTTTGACCATCACCACCGCGTCGGCCGCCGCCAAGTCGATGGTGGCAGGCGGTGGCGGAGATGACGGTGGTGCCGACGACGCGGATGACGTGATCGGTGCAGGAGTCGTGGACCGGGTGGGCGGACTACCCGCAGGCACAAGACCGTCGGGAGGCGTCACGGTCTGTGTCGTCGAGGTCGGGTTCACGGCGACCCAGCCGCTGGTGAACGTCCGGGTCCAGACCCCGTTCGGCTGGCGGCCGGCGGCGTCCACCGCTTCTCCGAGGCCGCTGCCCTGCAGTTTCGACCATTCGGGATCGCGGTAGTCGTCCGTGGTCGCCGGGGTCCAGCACGTCCGGGGGCCCGCCAGCAGCGCCGCGCTGGCGTATCCCGCCCTGTCCTGCTGAGCCGACCTCGTCCGGGTGACCAGCAGCAACAGGGACTCACCGAGCGCGGCCTGGGCTCGTAGCTCCTGGAACTCGTTGCCGCGAAAGGTGAGCAGACCGCCGCTCCCCCCGTTCTCGCGGAAGCCGAAGTTCTCCTCCATGGCACCGCCGAACCGCGAGTGCGCCGTCCAGCGCCCTGGCAGCAGGTGGGTTTCGGACACGTTCGGTACGAACAGTTTGCCCGCCTTCTGGAGCGCATCACCCACCAGTGACAGGAAAGCGTCGAGACCGTCACGCAGCTTCCGGTCGGTTTCGGCGGCGGTCGCGGTACCGGTGAGGATCGCCGACGAGTAGTGACTCAACGAGTTGAAGTCGTTGTCGGCGAGGATTCCGTCCCAGCCCTCCCGGGTCACCTCCGCCACCACGGCGGTCTTCCATGCCTGCTGGTAGGCCGCGTCCCACACCGTCATTTGCCAGTGTTTCGGGTATCCCTGCCACTCGATGCGGCCGCCGCGGGTATCGGTCGCGAACCACTCGGGGTGCGCGCGCTGCGCCGCGACGTAGCCGATCCCGCTGGGCAGGAACTCCGCGTCCTCGCCGCCGTTCACCGCGCCCGCATAGTTGCGGGTGCTGGACAAGTCCTTGTACACCAGTATTTTGATCCGCGGGTTGAGTTCGCGTAGTTTCCGCATCGCCGGGGCCTGGTCGGCGTTGAGCACCACCACGTCATAGCGCCGCGCGGCCAGTTCGAGGTCGCCTGCCGTCGGGGGTTGTCCGATCCCGTACCACCAAGCGCAGGGTGCCAAGGGTTTCGGCGGCGGCGCCGAAACCTCGTCGGCCGAACTCGAGGTGCATCCGGCCACGCACCCCGCGGCCAGTACGAGCGCGGCGCATCCGGCGAAAAGCCTGGTCGCCGTCGGGTGATCGCGCCTCAGCGTTGCTTTCGGCACCACAGTTCTCCCACCGTGAGGATGATGATCTTCAGGTCCAGCCAAAGCGACCAGTTCGCGATGTAATAGTTGTCGTAGCGTGCCCGGTCCGCGATCGAGGTGTCCCCGCGGAGGCCGTGCACCTGCGCGAGGCCGGTCAAGCCGGTGGGGACCCTGTGCCTGGCCCAGTACAGATCATGGACGGCGGAGAACTCTTCGACGAACACCGGTCGCTCCGGGCGCGGGCCGACGAGCGCCATGTCCCCGCGTACGACGTTCCACAACTGCGGTATCTCGTCCAAAGAGGACTTTCGAAGAAACCGGCCGACCGGGCCGACCCGGCGATCCCCCGCCACCGACCAGCGCGTCTGCGAGTCGTCCACAGTGTCCTGTCGCACACTGCGGATCTTGTAGAGCAGAAAGGTCCGGCCGTCCACCCCGACCCGCACCTGGCGGAAGATCACCGGGAACCCGCTCTCCATCACGACGGCCAGCGCGCATACCGCGATGACCGGCGCCAGGACACCGAGCGCGGCGGCCGCCAAGGCGGCCTCGAGCACCCGCTTGATTCGCCAACTGGGCCGACGGGTCGGCGCGCCGGCCAGCCACACCAACGGATGACTGCGTAGCCGGTCGGTCCCTGACCTGTCCGGGCAGAGCACCGACAGACGAGGCAGCACCAGTGTGACGCAACCGAACCTGTGCGCCGTGACCGCCGCGTCGACGACCGCGCTGTCGCTGTCACTTGAGTGAGCGAACACGACCGTCCCCGCGTGATGACGGGTGATGGCTTCGGCCAGGCCATCGTGAATCACCTCCACCGGGAGGTGATCGTTGCGCGGGTCCGAGTCGGAGGGAACGAAGCCGACCGGCAGCAGCCCGAATTCGGGGTGCCGCAACATGGTCCGGATCAGTTCGCCGCCACTCTCCCCCGCTCCCACGACGATGGCACGGTCACACCTTCGGAGCCGTCGGCGTCCCCACCGGCCGAGCGCGAAAACCCACGGTCGGGCGCATTCACTGAACAGGGCGAACATCACCACGAGTTCCTGCGCCGCGGACATCCCGTGCGCCCGCGGGTCGGCCACCAGCGCCACGCAGGCCACCAAGGTGAACGCGATCCCGGTCGTGGCCACCGATCGCGGCAGGTCCTGCAACCAGGAAAGCCACAGGCGACGCCGATGGACTCTTCCGGCGACCCGCGCGATCCCCAGTGCCACACCGGCGACGGCCGCTTCGGGCAGGTCCGCGCCGGTCAGCACGGTGGCCGCCAGCCAGGCGCCGAGATCGACCGCCAGCAGCAGAAACGCCACGGCGTTGACCCTCATCAGCAACGGCCGCTTCCGTGTCGCGGCAGGCTTGCGCCGTCGCTGACCCGGCAGCATCCCGGCTGGGGTGGGCGTTCTCAATTCGGTCACCGCCGCCACCCTTTCCGAAATACGCGGAAATGCCGCGTGTCGCACGTCCCACATCTCATGACTTCTTCCGCTATGGTCATTCCCCGCCTCCGGCAAAGCTCATCCATTCGGGGTCGGTGCGGTTCCGCCGACGAGCGCTTACCTTCTGTTGCAAGGCAAAGGCACGATCGGGGAACACGGTGAACCCCGTTGAGCTACGCAGGTGAACGCCACGTAGTCGCACGTTTGACCCTCCTTTCGGGGGACCTTGGGAGGCCCTAAAGAAAGGGCTCAACATAGCCGAATATGAGCTGTCGGCCGAATTGAGGTTTACGGCCGCAGACCATATCGAGTCGCCGAAGGGGAACCGTGGCAGTGGAGAAGACCGCTCTGGCCACCAGAGCGGAACCAGAACGAGACGCGAGAACAGGCGGACGCGCGCACGTGGTCCTGCCCGCGTTCAACGAAGAAGCGGCGTTGCCCGCCCTGCTCCGGCGACTCGCCGACGTGGCGCTCACCGAACAGCTCACCGTCTGGGTCGTCGACGACGGTTCGTCCGACCGTTCCGCGGCGGTGGCGGAGTCCGGTTTCGGCGGGCTCGAGGTACGCGTCGTGCGGCACGCGGTCAATCTCGGATTGGGTCGTGCCGTCCTGTCCGGGCTCCGCGCGGCGCTGGGAGAGTCGGGTCCCGACGACATCGTCGTGGTCATGGACGCCGACGACACTCACGATCCCGGGTTGATCAGCTTGCTGCAGGCGGAGATCGCGACCGGTTCGGACGTCGCCATCTGCTCGCGTTTCGTCGCCGGCGGCGACGATCGGACCGCTCCCTTCGGCAGGCGGCTACTCTCCCGCGGGGCGGGACAGCTCTTCCGGCGCGCGCTCGCCGTCGAGGGAGTCCGCGACTTCACCAGTGGCTACCGCGCTTACCGTGCCACACTTCTGAAGAGGGCTTCCGACCACTGGGGAGAGCGGCTCATCGAAGAACAGGGTTTCGCCTGCATGGTGGAACTGCTGCTCAAACTCCGCCACTGCAGCCCGGTGATCACGGAGATCCCGCTGGCGCTGCGCTACGACCGCAAACAGGGGCCGAGCAAGCTGAAGCTCCGCCGGACGATCCTGCAGTACGTGAAATTGCTCGCCCGCGATCGGCTCAGCCCGGCGCCCTTCCGGAAGCTGTGAACCTGGTGACGACCTCTTCCTCGCACGTCGCGGTGATCGGCGGCGGCATCTGCGGCCTGGCCGCCGCTCACCGGCTCGCCCGCCACGGTGTCCGCGTGACGCTGTTGGAAGCCAGTGACCAGCTCGGCGGCCTCGGAAGCTTCTTCGCGCATCAGGACCAGTGGGTGGAGCGGTTCTACCACTGCGTCATGCCGACCGACGACGACCTCCTTCAGCTGCTGGAGGAGCTGGGCCTGGCAGACTCGGTCCGATGGCGTAAAACGACCATGGGCATGGTCGTCGACGGCCGACGGCACCGGTTCAACTCGGCACTCGACCTGCTGCGGTTCACACCGCTCCGGTTCCACGAGAGGGTGCGGTTCGGCGCCGTGTCACTGTTGTTGCGACGATCGGGGCGGGGACGAGACCTCGACACGCTCCGCACCGAGGACTGGTTGCGAGGGCTCTACGGCCGTCGCGTGTGGGAGGAGCTCTTCGCTCCGATGTTCGGTTCGAAGTTCGGCTCCTCTTTCGGCGATGTCCCCGCCCTGTACCTGTGGCAACGGCTGGGACGCGAACGGAACGTCGCGACGCGGGGATACCCCGGCGGCGGCTACAAGGCGATCATCGACGCGTTGCGCGCGGCCATCGAGGACGCCGGCGGGACCGTCCGCACGTCTGTACCGGTCCATCGGTTGCACAGCACCGCCGACGGCAGTTCCCTGACCCTGAACGACGGTGAAGTACTCACCGTCGACCAGGTGATTTCGACGGTGCCCCTGCCGGTACTGCGCGGACTCGCCGACGAGGAACTCGCTGTCCGCCTTCCCCGGACCGAACTCGCCTATCAGGGTGTGGTCACCGCCGCGTTCTTCCTCCGCCGCCCGTTGACGGGGCACTACTGGACCCCCGTGCTGCGCTCGGGCACCGGGTTCGACGGCGTGGTCGAAATGTCCGCGCTCGCCGGCTCGGAAGCCTACGGGGGCTCCCATCTCGTCTATGTCATGCGCTACACCGATCGCGCTTCGCGGCTCTTCGCCCGTGACACGGCCGGGATCGCCGCACAGTGGACGGCCCAGCTCATCGACCTCTTCCCCGAACTCACGACGGACGATGTCGAGGACGTGCGGGTGTTCAAGGCGCCGTTCGTCGAACCGGTCTACCCACTGGGCTATCTCGCGCAGCGACCACCCACCACTGTGGACGGAACGAGCCTGCGGTTGGCCACCACCGCACACGTCTACCCGGACGTGACGAGTTGGAACTCGAGCGTCAAGCTCGTGAATGACGTGACCGACCGGCTCCTCGACGACCTCGGACGGCGTGAGGTCGGAGCACGGGTACCGTGACCGGTGGTCGTGGGGGGGGGGGGGGTTGGGGGTAAAACCCCCCCCCCCCCCCCACGACCAACTCGACCCCTTTGCTTACCTCAGTCCCTCATATCAGCGGGAACCTCGCCTCGATCGCGTCGGCGATCCGGCGGCAGGCCGACCCGTCCCCGTACGGCGAGGGAAGACGGCTGAGTCGCTCGCGGTGCCCCGCGACGTCGTTCAGCCACACCGCGGTCTCCGCCCCGATAAGTGGTCCGGGCGGTACCAGAACCCCGAACAGGCCGGAGATTTCGGGGCGCTCGGTGCTCCGCCGCACCACGACCACCGGTCGTTTCAGCACGCTCACTTCTTCTTGGATACCACCGGAATCCGAGACGATCACGGCGGCTTCGGCGGCCAAGGCGAGGAACGCCGGATAGGCCTGTGGCTCGAGAACCATAAGAGGTCCCAGAAGCCTGGTCAGCCCGAACCGTTCCACGCTCTTGCCGGTCCGAGGGTGCAACGGGAACACGACCGGGAGCGGCAGCTCACCGAGCTCGCGCAGGATCTCCGCCAGGCGCTCGGGATCGTCGACGTTCTCCGGCCGGTGGATGGTGGCGAGGACGTACTCGTCCCGATACAGTCCGCGAGCGGCCAAGACGTCGGCACGATCCCCAGCGGCCGGGAGCGCCGCCCGCAGTGCCTCCACGACGGTGTTGCCCGTGACGGCGATCCGCTCGGACGGGATGTTCTCGGCCAGGAGGTTCAGCCGGTTGAGATCGGTCGGAGCGCAGCAGAGATCGGCGACATGGTCGATCAGGACCCGGTTGTGTTCCTCTGGCATCGCACGGTCGTGACTGCGTAGCCCGGCCTCGACGTGCACCAGCGGAAGTGCGCGCGCGTTGGCGGCCAGCGCACCGGCGAGCGCGGAGGTCGTGTCGCCCTGCACCAGCACGACCGGGTGCGGGTAGGCGTTCAGGACCTCGTCGACGGCGCTGATCGCCTCACCGAGCTGCGCGCCACGGCCGCTGGCGGTCACCCCCAGTTCGTGGAACTGCTTCGAGGGCGGCAAGTCCGCCCGGATACGCGAGTACAGCGAGTCGTCGTAGTGCTGTCCTGTGTAGACGATCGCACCGTTCTCCCCGAAGTGACGCATCAGCGGCGCCAGCTTGATGAGTTCCGGCCGGGTCCCGCAGACCAGTACGACACCGCCGGCCGTTTGTGAGCGCGACGCACCTCGGTGATCCGTCTTCGGTGCGCGGAGGTCGGCGGCGATCGACATTCGGACGTCCTTTCGGAGCGGGTTTTCACGCACGCTACTCACCGGACCCACGGTCATGGTGAAAAAATCAATCCATGGTGTGATCCGGTTATATGTTTCACCAGAAAAGTGCTTACTCGAATAGGGTCAACCTGTCGAAGATGTCAGCACAGATCGGGTCCATCCCTTTGCTCAAGAAATATGCCTCACTCGCCGCGGTGATACTGATGACGGCCGTCACGACCGCCGTTCCCAGCTCTGACGCGTCACCGCAAGTTCTGCTGCCCGATCTCCGGCAGACTCCCCCGGGATGCGCTGGAGGTTTCTCCGGGGACGTTCTGAAATGCGTCGACTGGGACGTGTGCATGGTGATCGATCCGGCGGCACCGAACGGCCGCTGTGTCCTCCCCGCCGCCGCGCAAGCCGTCAGACTGAGATTCACCAGCTCAGAAGAGAACATCGGTGACGGACCGCTGCTGCTCTACGGCCGACGCGGTGACACGGCGCAGAACCGCATGACCGTCCGGCAAGCTCTGCGCAACGCCGCGGACGGGTCGATACCGTCGAATTACGACGAAGCGCAACGCTCCACCCGCACCTTCACTTACTACGAACCGGCCATGGACCACCAGCATTGGCACCTGATGAACTTCGAGCATTTCGCACTCGTCTCGAAGCAGGGAAAAACCGTCGTCACCGATCGCAAGAACGGCTTCTGCCTCGGCGATCGCTTTCGTGTCGCGGACATCGACAAGCTCGGGCGGGTCCCTGGCGAATTCGGCCCTGACGCGGAACTCGCCCAACGCCTGCGAGCGAACAAATGCCGTCATCATGAACCGGACGCACTCGACGTGGTCGAGGGAATCTCCGTCGGATCCGGTGACGACTACAAGTACGACGTCGACTTCCAGTGGCTGGACATCACCGATGTGCCGTCGGGAACCTACGACCTGGTGAACACCGTGAACGACGACCGGACCTTGGCGGAGTCGAACTACGGCAACAACTCCTCGTCCATCGCCCTGTCCATCGAATGGCCGGACGGGGCACCGGGCCTGCACGAGGTCCTCCCGCGAGGTCCTGTCGTCAAGTTCCTTCGCGGTTGCCCCGGCCGGAAACGGTGTGGCTGAACCGTTTTGCAACTCGGGGAACAACGCCGTCCCGGATCGGATGACTCGAGTCGCGACGACGAAGACCTGTGGGCAGAATTTTGCTCAGTCGCTGTTCGGGGCGGCGAAAGCGGTGAGGTCAGGCGGCCCGGGCCGTGCCGGGAGCCTGACCTCACCCGCGGTACACCGCAGAGACAGCCGGCTTCCAACCGCACGAGAAAGCCGCCGCACGGAGGGGCATCCGTGCGGCGGCTGTTTCGCGGGATCGGTCAGTTCTCCTGAACGGTCCCGCCGTCGACGATGCCGCCACCGGCACAGTTGTCCGGGGTGGCACCCTCGGCCTCGGTCTCACCCGGAGACAGAACCGGCACGGCGATACCCTCGGCGACGTCACGGACCGGGACCTGAACCCCGAGCACGTTCACGTTGTTGTCGCAGACACCACCGACGACGTTGAGGTTGTGCACCGCGTCGAGGTTCTGCACGTTCGCCAGACCCAGCTGACCATTGTGGTCCACCGGCTGACCCGCCACAGTGACACCGGCCGCCGACGCGGACCCGCCGGCCATCGCCATTCCGGCCGCCAAAGCGGTAGCGACGAACCCAAGCTGCTTGATCACAGAAAAACTCCTAGAGGAACCCGCCGGATGAACCCGGCGAGGGGGAACCCGGGCGGCGAACTTCGATTCGCCGCACCCAGGGATATCGACTATCGTGCAGTTCACGCTGGATGGGGCCGGTCAGCTCCTGGGCAGGATGAACCGGCCCCACCCGTGCCGGCGTCGCTTCGCGTCGCAGCGGGCCCGGAACACGCAGCGGAGTGTGCATCTCTTCTCCGTGTTCCGGGCGCGCCTCACGACTCCGATGCGCCTCGCCGGATCCCCTGCCTCGGCCGGCTTCCGCACACACAACGGGCAGCCTCGGCAGAGAAGTTACTAGTTGCCTTGAGAAGTTCCGCCGTCGGTGATGCCACCGGCGGCGCAGTTGTACGGGGACTCGCCGCTGGCCTCGTGCGCACCCGGCGACAGGATCGGCACACCGATTCCGTTGAGCGAGTCACGGATCGGGACCTGGACCCCGAGCACGTTCACGTCGTTGCCGCACACACCCAGCGTGCCGTTCACGTTGTGCAGCGCGTCGATGTTGTTCAGGTTGACCAGGCCGACCTGCTCGCTCACGTCGTGGCCGTAGTCGTAGTAGTCGTCGGGGGTGTCGGCGGACGCGACCCCACCGCCGACGAAGGCGCCGGCGGCCATGGCGGCCGCGACGAAGCCGATCTTCTTCAGCATGGATTCTCCTTGAAAGGCGATTGCATTGAACAGGACGGCAAGAGAAGTGTGCTTTCGTCCTGTGTCACGGAAACGTACTGAGGTCACCCGCTCTTTTCCATGCCGATCCACCATCGTGTGGGCGCCGCGGTCCCCTGACCGCGCAACCGGTGGTCCAATCGGGTAACGCTCTCCTTGCCCGCCAGAGGAATTCGACGCGGAGCACGAGCACGGCCCTTTTCTTGTAGCACAAGGATCACCGGACACCCAAGAGACTGAGTCGGCTCACGACCGCTTGCGAAATCCCGAGAGCTGGTTTTACCGTGACTGCCCGGGTTACCGCCAGTGTTCCCCCGTGGGAACGCGAGAGTTATCGGGTGCGCATGGAAAGAATCTGGATACCGGGCCTCGCGTCCGCGGCAGCTGTGCGGATGTCGTGTTCACCGGCGCGTCCGGCCGTCATCGTCTTGACCGGTGAACTGGATTCGCACACCGCCATCGTCGTGGAAATGGCGGTCGCGACGGCACTCGCCCGAAGCCGGGGAATTCGAGCGATCGTGATGGATCTCGCCGAGGTGACTTTCCTGAGTGTGGCCGGCATTCAGGCGCTGCATGCCGCCGTCGATCAAGCCGCCGCCAAAGGCGTCACGCTCCGGATAGCACTCGGCCCGCGCTCTGTCGCCTACCGCGCGATGGTCGCCACCGGCATGATCGCCGTTCTCGATCACTACCCCGATCGGCACATCGCCCTCGCCGTGGCGGATCTTCGTTCAGTGAACTGACGCCCGGCCTGCCGGAGCCGCCGTCGAACTTGCCACTCGGCCACTCCACGGTTACCCGCGTATTTCGGCGTCGAACCGCGGGCTTTCCGGACGAGGCACGCCTCCTGCTCCCTCACGCAGGTGCAGGCCGATCCGCCGATGAGGTTTGAAGCCGTCACCCAGTGGTCATTCTGTGCGCCGAGGGGACTTTCCACGCGTTCCGCGTCAAGCAGCCGGCGCCCGCAGAGTGATCAGTGCGAGGTGGCTTTCACGATGGAATCGGGATTCGGAGAAGCGGTCATCCATGGACTTCATCGTTACGTCCGGTTGGTGATCGAAGAGCTCGGGATGCACGGCGACGCCTTCTACGCTCAACTCGAACCGACGGCTGGCGCGTACATCGCCCTGGACCGGAAGCTACCCGATCATCCCGACCAGGACGTCGCGCTGGTATGGGACGAGCGGTACGGCTGGTCCCTGGCGCTCGAGACGAACAGCAGCGAAGACCTGGTCACGGTGGCCTACCACGGGCTCGAGATTCTTCCCTCGCCGACGGCCGTCGCCGCATTCACGCGTGAAGTATGTGAGCGTGAGGACCACGGCCGCTCCAGTACGACTCCGACCGGGATCAGGGAAAGCGATGTGACCCTCGCTGAGCGCCTGACGGGGTACTTGCGCCCTGTCATGATCATGAGCCAGGACGCACCCAGCTCGCCCTGCTCTCTCTGACCCACGACCGCGGCGAGGACGGCTTCTCTCGCAGGCCAGGTCGTCGGACGATTAAGAGAGAGCGAGGCTGGGCACTACATCTGTGCCCGGTTCCGGGCCCGCGCCAGGCGAGACGTAGGTGAATCCGTCGTGGCGTAGCGGTTGAGCCCAGCAGCCGTCGCCCGACATCTGCCTGGTCCGGCCCCGCACATGGCCGCCCGACACCTGCGGAAGGCCGGTGGCTTCCCGCAGGACGAGGAGGCCACCACATGCTTTCCACCACCGTCGCGCCGACGCCGCCTCGGCAACGAACGAGGAACCCGGAACGGCGATCTACACGTCCCCCGGTGACCACCACCGTCACCGCCACCGGCGACCTGGACCTAGGGCGTGTTTCATAAGCCATGTTCGCGGTCTCCGCGCCCAGGCGGCCCCTGACGGCACGGGCGGACGCGGCCGAGTACGACCCGGTACGAGGCCGATCCGCCCGCACCGTCAGGAACCACCTGGATCACGAAGCCCATCGAACAGACTTACGGGCCACGCCCTAGCCGTCACCGCGCGTTTCCGGGAAAAGCTCGCCGATGAAGTACATCGCCGACCCGCTGCCCTGATCGTCGACCTCACCGACGTCACTTTCATCTCCGGCCGTGGGCTGGCGATCCTGCTCGAGGCGGTCACCACCGCCCACTCGCATGGCATCGCCTGCGCGGTCATCGCGAGCCATCATGCCGTCCTGCGACCCATCAAGGCACTCCGCCTCGAACGCGTCCTTCCTGTCCACACCGACCACGCTGCCGCTGAGATGTCGCTCGTCCCACGAGCCTTCTCGCCCTTGAGCAATGACCGTCTCGCTACGGCCGCTCTCGCGTGAGGACGTCCGCGCGGTCTGCGAACTCTCGTCGCACAGGCGGCCTAGCCGACTACGCTGATGCCATCGGGTTGGGCGCATGCGCACGAGCGACCTCACCATAAACGGTGATCCAGGTGTAAAGCGTCGGCCGGCGGGGAAGTTCAGTCGCATGACCCAGATGGCCGGCACACGCGTGGGGATGACCGAAACGACCGGACGGTCAGGTGAGATCGCCGCCATTCGGCGAATGCTGCTCGCTTTCGGTGTCGGGGGAGCGATGGGGTGCCTGTTATGGATGGCGATCTGGCTGTCGACTCATTTGTGAGCCAGCGCCTGCCGGGCGACGAAAGCGCGTCGAGTCCTTGGACATCGTCGGGCTCGTGTTCTGCGGCGTGGTAGCTGTGGGGATGCGATACCCGCTATCCAGCGTCTACGTCGGTGTCGCCGTTCTGACGGGACAGCTTTCGGCCCAGGTCGGCCGCATCGCCGCCTACGTGAAGGTCATGTCGTGGGTCGGACGGACTTATGCTCCCGACGCCGGGCAATCCTCCGGTCGGCCATCACCCGAAGAAGACGCTCACTTCAGGCACCGCGCGGCTTCGGCAAACTCCACACCTTCGCCTCCGTCGCCATAGGTCGAGGACCTCGCAGTCACACCTCTTCCGGAACCCCGTTCGGGGAGAGAGACCAGGACGAGTGAACCCTGATCACGATCGGCCTAACGGCTTGTGAAATCCTGAGTGGACAGTGGCCTACGGCGGGACCATGGCACTGAGCTGGACGTTCGCCCGGCCTCTGGCTGGAGGTTCTCAGGATTGCCGGGTGTGGTCGGGGCAGCAATGAGGGGCCGGCCAGCGAAGTTCCGCTACGCCATCGCGGCGGGCCAGCTCGGTGATGTAGAGCTGCACGTCGACGAGGTCGGTCGGGGCGTTCCCGCGGATGCGGTCGACTGCCGGTGCGACCTCTTCGACCCACCAGGTGCCGGCGAGGCTGTGCGCGTCGGCATCGGCACGGGTGGCCTCGCCGTCGCGTTGGCGTCGGAATCCCCACGCGAGTGCGGAGTCGGCCAGTCGCGACCAGTCCGCGGGACGGTCGAGCCACAGGTCGCGGCGGAGAGCTGCGGGCAGCGGGACCTCTTCCAGGAATCGCCGTTCGGCTGCCTTGGCTGGCAGGTCGACTACCGACACACAACTGCACACGTAGGCGACGGAACAGATCCGCCGGACGATGGCGGGGATGTGGGTCCAGCCCTGCGCTCGAGCCGCGGCCACTCGATGGTGTCCGTCGGACACGAAGTAGAGCTGCCCGAGCCGAACAATCTCGACAGGCGGAGGGGCCTCCCCGGCACGGAACCGCGCGAGGACGGATTCGTACCGGGCTGTGTGCCGGCGGGGCCTGAACCGGTGATCGAAATCGTCGGACCGCGAGACCGAGCCAAGCACCTGAGGCAGCGGAACCTCATCCGCATACGTGCCCATGGCTCCGTCGCCACCCACCGCCTCCAACGCATCGGCGAAGGGGATCAGACCAGACTGGCGCCGTCCACGCACCGACTTCAACCAACTCATACCGCGTGATCTACCCGCTCGCGCAGTGCTCTAAGCGCCGTGCGAAAACTGTCGAGAAACGGGGGGATGACTACGCTTCCGATTCGTCGTTCCACCGTCATCGGAAGAATTCGCGGAGCGCTGCGGCGAGGTCTGCGGGGTTGTCCTCGGCCATGTGGTGGCCGGACTCGATGGGATGCCCGCGGACGTCCCCGGCCCACTCCTGCCAGACGGCGACGGGATTGCCGTAGAGGTCTTCGAGATCGTCGCGGCTGGACCACAGCACGAGGACGGGGCAGGTGATCTTGTTCCCAGCCGCTTTGTCGGCGTCGTCGGCTTCGCGGTCGGGCCCGAGGCCCGCGCGATAGTCCTCGAGCATCGCGTGGACGGTCTCGGGATCGTGGATCGCGCGCAGGAAATCGGCGTGGTTCTCGGCGCCCATCGCTTCGGGATCGCCGCCGTACCAGGCGTCCGGATCCGCGTTGATCACACGCTCGGCGGGTTTCGCGAGCTGGCCGAAGAAGAACCAATGCCACCAGGCTTGAGCGAAGGTCGCATCAGCACGAGAAAGGTGCTCGCCGAGGGGAAGGCCGTCGAGAACCGCGAGTTTCGTGACGGCCTCGGAGTGATCGAGAGTGAGCCGGTACGCGACCGAGCTTCCCCGGTCGTGCCCCGCGACGGCGAACCGTTCGTGGCCGAGATGCCGCATGAGCGCGACGATGTGCCGGGCCATGGCGCGCTTCGAGTGGGCGGAGTGGTCCTCGGTGGACTCGGGTTTCGAGGACTGGCCGTAGCCGGGGAGATCCGGGCAGACGACGGTGAACGCGTCCGTGAGCCGGGGCGCGACGTCGTACCAGGTGGTGTGGGTGCGGGGATGACCGTGCAGGAGAACGAGAGGCGGGCCTGAACCGCCGTGACGGACCCTCAAGGTCACCTCGCCGACATCGACGTTTTCGAGCTCGAAACCTTCGAACATCGCCCCTTGTTCCATTCGCTGAGCGCGGTCAACCCCGACAAGTCTGCATCGAGAAGGTGCCGTCGCGCAGCCTGGATGAGGAAGAAGCTCGTTCAGGTCGCGGAAGAATTGTGACCTGCGCCGGACTTCGTCAAGACTTCCACGGTCGATGGACGTCGACCGTGGACCGGCGTCACGCTTTCCTGTGACGCGTGATCAGTCCGGGTGGTCCACGCTCATCCCCCGCAGACCCGTGGTGTCCTGCGGGCAGTTCACCTTCGATTCCTCCGCCGCGGCCTGGTGCGCGCTGGGTGCACTTCGACGAAACCGCCCAAGAGCCCGTACTCCGCCACACCCTGCAGTCGGGTGGGATGGCTCACCACCGGCTTCACGCACCTGCCGACTAGGGCGTTGCCGCCGACAAGCGTGATCACCCGGATGGAGTCCTGGTACTCGGCGACACCCTGCTCACCCGCGCGGACGGCTCTTGCGGCCGGTCACCTTGTTGTAGATGACCAGGACGATGATCGCGCCGATGACCGACCCGATCCATCCCGCCGGTTGGAACCCACGGAAGCCGACGGTCAGCAGGCCGAACAGGAAGCCACCCACGACCGAGCCGACGACGCCCAGGACGATGGTCCGCAGCAGGCCGATGTCGTCCTTGCCCGGAACCAGAGCTCGCGCGATGAAACCGGCGATCAGTCCGAACAGGATCCAACCCAGAATGGTCCAGAGCATTTCTTCACCTCATGATCGATCGTGGACAGGTGCTCGCGCCCTACCTCGCGCGAGCTCCCGTCTTGGTGGAAAAGCGGAACTCGACGGTCGCCGGCAGGACGTCGAGATCGAGTGCTCGACGCAGCCGAGGGAGGCCGTCGGTGTCGATCCGATGGCGGATCTCGGTGAGATCGCCGTCCTGCTCGGCGCTGATCACCAGCACCACGGCCGGTGTGTCGCGGGTCCCGGCGAGTGTGGCGTGTGCGGCGTGGACGCCGGGATAGGTCGTCACCTCGGTGACGAACGGTTCGATCGCGGTGCTCGCGGCCAGTTCGGTGCGACCGGCGGCGGGGTCGGCCTCGAAGTGCCAGGTGTGAGTCTTGGGTTTGCGGGTCAGCTGCGCGATGAGCCATCGCAGCAAGAGCAGGCCCAGCACGACGGCGGCCGCTGCGGTGACGTAGAGCGTCCAGGTAGGCGGCTGCGAGGTTCCGGCCACCAACGCGGATTCGGGGCGCAAGACGGTGACGGTGCCGAAATGGGTCAGCAGCGCGAAAGCGCCTGCCGCGATCAGGACAAGCCCGAACAGGGCGAGCACGGTGCGGTTGAGGCGTGCGGGGCGATTGAGGTTGGTCATGACGCGCTCCTGGCGGCACGAACCTTGACCTTGACGGTCGGGCGGAGGACGGGGTCGATCTGGTCGAGCCGGTGTTCGACCGCACCACGAACGGCGTCGGCGAGGCCATCGATGGTCGTCCGCCCGGTACTCACCTTCGCGGTGACGGTGCGGGGTTTGAGTCTCACCGTCGCGCCGGACACACCGTCCACTGTGGAGGCCGCGGCGTGCAGGGTGGAACGGTAGCTGCGACGCGAGGCACCGGAGTCCGGATCGCCCCGCAGCGGCAGGACGGTGGGCTTGCCCGGCAGGATCGCCGCCAAGACCAGGATCAACCCGAGCAACACCGCGACGCCACCGGCGATGGCCGTCACGACGTCGCTCCAGCGCATGTCGTGCAGGGCACCGGCGACGGTGTCGTAGCGAATCCAAGGAGTTTCACCGAGAAGCATCTGGATCGCGATGACCGCGACGAGGGCGCAGGCGGCGAGCAGGACGATCGCGGTGAGGGTCGCGGGGATGCTGCGACGGGGGCGGCGTTTCACTGGACCCTCCTGGTCTCGGCGGTGGCGGTGTGCAGCGCGGTGACGGTGATGTCCACGTGCGACACGGTGAGCCCGGTGAACTCTTCGACACGGCGCATCAGATGTCGGCGGGCGTTCTCGGTGGTGCGAGACACTGACATCGGATAGCTGATGGAGATCCTCACGTCGAGGGTGGCGGTCCCGCCGTCGACCTTCGCGGTGACCTTGGCGCTGTTGTCGAGGTCTTCACCACCGACGGCGACACCGAGCACGCGGCTCGCGGCGCCACCGACGCCGTCGACCTCGGTCACCGCGTGAGCCGCGATCCGTTCCACGGTGCTGTCGGAAATGGTGAGGACGCCCCGGTCGCCGGAAGCGGCGGGAGCCGTCCTGGGCGCCGGGCTCGGCAGGGTGGCGGTCATGGAGATCAGCCCCTGTCACGGCCGGTGAGCTGCGACAAGTCGAGCTTGCCGTCGACGACACGGCCGACCAGCAACCCGAGGGCGCCGAGGGCCAGGACGACCAGGAAGGCGCCGAACCCGCCGAAGGCGGCCGCGAGGCCGAGGGCGAGACCGGTGAGCAGACCGAGATGCGTGGAATTCACTGGTTCTCCTTGGCAAGGGCGATCGTGTCCGGATCCTCGACCGTGGCACCGGCCGGAGAGGCGATATCGCCGATCCGCACATGGATCGGGCGATCGACCTGCCCCACGGCGGTGCGGACGTCGTCGCTGATTTCGACGGCGGTCGCCGGGTAGCGGCCGATGACACCGATGGTGATCTCGTCGTCGCGGACCCGGATGCCCGGGATCCGGCGTCCGCGCAGGAGGGTGGCGATCTCGCCGAACCGGCCGCTGTGCAGACCCGCGATCCGGGGCTGGGCCTGCACAGCGGTGGCGATGCGGTCGGCGTCGATCTCGACGCCGAGGCTCACTGGACGCGGCCGGTGTCGGTCTTGGTGTCCTCGTCCTCGTCGTCACCCGGGATGTGCACGTCGGAGACGTTGATGTTGACCTCGACCACCTCGAGGCCGGTGATCTGCTCGACCGCGCCGATGACGTTCCTGCGCACCGCGCGCGACAGGTCGGCGATGGACACGCCGTACTCGACGAGAATCTGCAGATCGACCGCGGCCTGCTTCTCGCCGACCTCGACCGACACCCCCTGGCTGGCCGACGCGGTGGCACCGGGGATGCGCTCACGGATCGCGCTGAACGCCCGGGCCGCGCCACCACCCAGGTCGTAGACCCCGGAGATCTCGCGGGTGGCCAAGCCCGCGACCTTCGCCACCACCGTGTCGGCGATGGTGGTCGCCCCCTTGCTCGACTCCAGAGCACCCGTGCCGGTCTTCTCGACTGCGCTCGACTGGCTGGGCGCCTTGGTAGCGGTCGAATTCGTCATGACGTCTCCTCGGATCGGTTCCTGTGGTCTCGCCGGAAGCTCTCGGTGTTCCATCTTCGCTTCCACACCACTAAGACCCCTCCCCGAGAAGATCGTCACGACCCCATCGTGTGACCCCCATCCCGCCAGTTCAGGTAGTGCGACCCCGATTTCGAGGTACTTCGACGAAACACGGCCCTGACGGTTGCCCGGCCGGGCATCGACTTCCCCGATCCGCTACGTCGGGCCGTGAGATCGCGACGGCGAGAGGGTTCAGCTCAAGAGGTCCAGGCCGTGTCGCCACCGTTGCCGCCGCTCCGCGGAATCCTGATCCCACCAAGGAGTACCGCGCTCGCCCAAAGCGACCTTGGCGGTGTGCACCCGCGCCCGGGCGTCCCGCTCCGCTTCGACGTCCTGAGCACGGCGGGCCGCACCCACATCCCGGCGAGCCCGCATCAGCAGACTGCGCAACCGAGCCGCCGCTTCCTCCGGGACCTCCGGATCAGTGGCCCGCCAACGCCTGCCATCGATCACCACAAAGTGCCCGTCAGGCGTGCGATCCAGCTCAGCCATCCGCGTGCCCAGACAGCCGGATCCTGATCGGCCCCTCCCACACTCCGTCCGGATCGACCGACCGGCCACGCTGGGCCCGCAGCCGTTCTCGAAGTGGCCCGGTACCCAACGCGACCCGGGAATGACCCGCGCCCGGCTCCGGCCTCCCCGGATCCGCTCCAGTTCTCGTCATGGCCCTGGCCGATCGGTCATACCGCCAGGATCGCACCGATCGCATCACCTCGCCGAAGCTGTGGACAGAGCGGAGCCGAGGTGGTCGAGCGGCGGGGAAGGTTCACGACGGGACGTCACGCTCGTGACGGTTGTCCACGGCGTGCTGCCGCACCTGGTGCGTGTGCGCGGTGATCGCTTCGAGCCGGTCGGCGAAGTCGGCGTGTTCCCGAGTCAGGTGTGTTCGCAGGTCTGCCAAGGGTGCCGAGAGATTCGGTTCCGCGTTCACCGGCTTTCTGCGGCACGCGGAGATGGTGTTCCTGTGCGTGCCGACTCCGATGGGCGCGGGCGGCCTCGCCGATCTCGGCATCCTCGAGTCAGTGGCGAAGCAGATCAGCGAAGTACTTGCGCCCGGCTGCACCGTGGTGACCAAGTCCACCGTCCCGGTCGGCACCGCGACCCGCTTGACGTCGCTCCTGCGCCGTGACGACGTGACCGTGGTGTCCAATCCCGAGTTCCTCAGGGAAGGCACCGCCGTCCGGGACTTCCTCCATCCGGATCGGATCGTGGTCGGCTCGACGTGCCGGGAAGCAGCGGGACGGGTTGCGGCGCTCTATTCGTCGCTGGGCGCCCCGACCGACCTCGACGCCGAAGGGCTGGCCGACACCGTCCGATACGCCTTTCACAAACGGCCGAGTTGGCAGGCCGTTCCCAGCCGACGCAGGCTGCAGCGACGGGAGATCGCCCTCGCACACCGGGCTTTGTACGAAAACGTGCTGTCGTGCGTATCGCGGTGATCACCTCGGGGGCCAAACGAAGTACCCAGCACCGATCAGGTGTGGTTGACGCACCGGACAGCCCACGGGTGGTTCGTGAAGCGTTCGCCCGCATACCAAACGCGGAACAACCCGGTGCATTGCCCTTGAAGGTCGATGTCTGACCAGAGTCTCTGGTTCTGGTTGCTGTTGTTCAAACCGGCAAGGGCACCCGCGAACGGGATTCTGGAGTCGGTGAGGCTCCAGGACGGGGGAATCGGCCCGTACCTGTTCGAGGGATCGTTCACGTCCCCTGACCAGAGGCAGATCTTCTGCGGTCCTGGGCATTCGCCGGCGGCCGTCGAGTCGGCGCCGAGGAAGCCGGTGATCGCGACCGTGCCGGCCGTGACCACAGCGGCTCCCGCCAGTGCCCCGATCACTACATGTTTCCGGCGAGATGCCCGGGCCGAGGCAGGCGGCGTGGCGGCCGGTTCCGGGTCGTCGCCGGTTGCCGGGTATCTGGCGTCGTCCAGCCGATCCCAGGCATCCGCCCACGGCCCCAGCGCGGCGGAGTCCACCCCCAGCGCCCGCAGAATGGCCTCGTAGACCTCGTGCGGGGCGAGGGTGCGGCCGCTGAGGTAGTTGTCGAGCGTGCTGCGCGGCACCTCCCGCTCATCACGCTGCTCCTTCACCCGTTTCACCAAGTCCTGCAGGGAGAGCTGATGCTTGCCCAGCCGACGACCTCCGGCCCGGCGAAGGAGGTCGAATTCTTGCTTGAGGTCGTCCAGGCTGTGAATTCTGGCCGGGTCGGCGTCGTCCATCACATACCCCTCGGTAACAGTGGGTGACCAGTCTGACACAAGATCGTCCAGGGATGTTTCAGGATGTCCAGAACCGTCCAGATGGGCGCCACCGCAGGTCACACCGGGTGTGGGCTGGTACTGCGAGATCTCCTCGCAGTACCACGCATCCGAACAGGAGTGATCGATCATGCCCAGGAACACGTTCAGGGACCGCCGCCGGCGCCTCGTCACGATGGCCGTGATGACCGTGACGGCCACGGTCGCACTGGGTACTTCGGTGTCCGAGGCCACCGCCGCCGACGCTGCCGGTCAGCCTTCCCAGTCGGCGGCCGACTGGGAGACGTGCTGGAGTAACGCTCGCGACTGCGGCCGCGTGGTCAATCAACTGAATGTGCCGATCAAGGTCGCCGGTAATCGGGCGGCCTGGCCGGACTGCAAGGGGTACGCACCCGTCGGGTCGGTGCCGGCGAACAGCGCCTCCGCCTGGTGGCTGGACGTGGATGCCTACTACGTCCCGCCCGGCAAGCTGTACATGATCAACGGCAGCTGGGAGGGGTCGGGCTGGAAATGTTTGGGTAACGGCTTCGTCGCGAAGATCACGGCGCAGCGCCCGTGACGACGTAGAGCGAAAACGAAGAACGGCATGCCGGGTGAGTTCCGCGGCGTTAGGCTTGTCCACCTGCGGAAAGTGTGGACTGGAAAGGGTTCGTGTGCCTCTTGACGACGCCGAAGTCTTGTCGACGGCAGATCCCCGTCGCACCGATGTCTTCGCCGCGGATCCCGAGATCGGCCGGGATCTCGCCGCAGTGGACTGGGCGAGCACCCCACTCGGCCCGCCCTCCGGCTGGCCGCAGAGCCTGCAGACCGCGACGAACATCCTGCTGTCCTCTCGATTCTCCATGTGGATGGCCTGGGGCCCGGAACTGACCTTCTTCTGCAACTCCGCCTACCGCCACAACACTCTCGGAAGCAAGTACCCCTGGGCGCTCGGCAGGAGAGCGAGCGAGGTCTGGAAGGAGATCTGGGACGACATCGGCCCACGGATCGAATCCGTCCTGTCCACCGGCAAGGCCACCTGGGACGAGGCGCTCCTGCTGTTCGTCGAACGGTCCGGGTATTTGGAGGAGAGCCACCACACCTTCTCCTACAGCCCGCTGCGCGACGACGACGGCGAGGTGGTCGGCATGTTGTGCGTCGTCAACGAAGACACCGTCAAGGTCATCGGTGAACGCCGGATGGCGACCCTGCGTGATCTGGGATCCGACCCCAGCGTGATCGTCACGGACGAGCAAGTGCTCGCCTTCGCCGGCCACCAGCTCGGCCGCAACCTGCGTGATCTGCCGTTCACCCTCACCTACCTGTTCGAGGACGGTCGCGCGCGCCTGGCGGGTTCGTCCGGCGTCGACGGTGATCCGGCCTTCTCACCGTCGTGGCCGGAGCGTGAACTGGCCGAGGGCAGACCGGCCCTGGTAGATCTCGGAGACTCGCCGCGACCACCGTCCGGGGACTGGCCCGCCCCTCCCCTTCAGGCGCTCGCCGTCCCGCTGCGGCAACAGGGCGGAGTCCCGTACGGGTTCCTGGTCGCGGGACTCAACCGTTATCGCGAGCTCGACGAGGCCTATCGCGGCTTCATCGAGCTCGTGGCCGCACACGTCGCCGCCGGTATCGCCAGCGCCCGCAGCTACCAGGCCCAGCAGCGGCGTGCGGAAGAGCTGGCCGAGTTGGATCGGGCCAAGACAGCCTTCTTCTCCAACATCAGTCACGAATTCCGCACCCCGCTCACGCTCATCATGGGCCCGATCCAGGAGCTTCGCGGCCGCGAGACCGGTTGGGACGAGCGGACCAGGGAGGAACTGGATGTAGCGCACCGCAACGGCTTGCGGTTGAGCAAACTGGTGAACACCCTGCTCGACTTCTCCCGGATCGAGGCGGGCCGGATGGAGGGCCGTTTCGCACCCCTCGACCTCTCGGTCGTCACCGCCGACCTCGCCAGTGTCTTCCGGTCCGCCGTCGACCGGGTGGGCCTGCGGTACACCGTGGACTGTCCAGGCCTCGGCGAGCCGGTCCACCTGGACCTCGGCCTGTGGGAAAAGGTGGTCTTCAACCTCCTCAGCAACGCTGTCAAGTTCACCTTCGAGGGATCGATCACCGTCGCGGTCCGGCGGGACGGGTCGCACGCGGTGGTCACCGTCACCGATACCGGGGTCGGCGTGCCCGCCACCGAGATGCCCCGGCTGTTCGAACGCTTCCACCGCATCGAAAACATCCGCGCCCGATCACACGAAGGCAGCGGGATCGGGCTGGCCTTGGCCCGAGAGCTGGTCGAACTGCACGGCGGTACCATCACCGCCGAAAGCGACGAAGGTGTGGGCACTTCCTTCACCATCCGGCTCCCGTTCGGCTCCGCCCATCTACCCGCCGATGCCATCACCGAGCCCGGAAGCGACCGCGAGGCCGTGACCAGTCAGTACGTGGAAGAGGCGCTGCGCTGGCAGCCGAAGGACCTCCAAGACACCGCGTCGCCGAAGGAACCAGGCGCCCCGCTCCTGACTCCGACGCGGGTGCTGGTCGCCGACGACAACGCCGACATGCGCGAGTACCTGGCCCGGTTGCTGAAGAAAGCCGGATACACCGTAGATGTCGTCGGGGACGGCGAGGCCGCACTGACCGCCATCCGCGCCGATCCTCCGGACCTGGTCGTCAGCGACGTCATGATGCCCGCCCTCGACGGCCTCGCCCTTGTCGACATCCTGCGCGCGGATCCTCGGACGGCCGCCGTGCCGGTCTTGCTCCTGTCCGCGCGAGCCGGACAGGAGGCTTCGGTCGAAGGCTTGCGCGCCGGGGCCGACGACTACCTCGTCAAGCCGTTCGCCTCGGCCGAATTCCTGGCCAGGGTCCAGGCGAACGTGGAACTGACCCGCCTGCGCACGCATCACGCCCGGTGGCGCACCGCGCTGATCGATTCATTGCAGGAGGCGTTCTTCGTCTGCGACGAGACCGGCGCGGTCACCGAAATCAACGCCACTTTCTCCGAAATCCTCGGCTACGGTCCAGAGAACCTGCCGTACCCGGTCCCGCATCCATGGTGGCCGGCAGCGGACGGCGATCCTGACGCCAACAGGCTGCTCATCGAGGCGTTCGATCTGGTGCAGGGCGACCCGCGGGGCAGCTGCACTGTTCCTCTCACCCATCGCGACGGGCACCGCCTGTGGGTCACCGTCACGTTCACCCACGTCGAAGATCCCGAGACGGGCCGCCGTGTCACCGTCGGCACGTTCCGCGACGTCACTTCCGACCACTACGCCGTGCAGAGGCAGACCGCTCTGGCCGCCCTCAACGAGCAGCTCGCCCAGTCCGACACCGTCGCCGAGGCGCTGGCGTCCGCGATGGACGAGCTTCGCCAGGTCTGGAAAGCACACCGGGTAGTCGCGGCCACCTTTCCCGCCGGCCGGAACGGCTCGCGAGCTCCCGAACTGGTGTGCTCAGGTGAGCCGGTGACGTGGACCGACCTCACGCCCGGCGCCCGCGCCGCCATGACCGGCCTCAAGGAAGCCGCCTTGCTCTGCCCGACCTCGGTCCACGCCGGCACGGCCGGTGTCGCCCTGCAGCATCCGAGCGGGGTATCGGTCGTCTGGATCGAGCTGACCGAGCGGAGACCTTTCACAGCCGAGGACGAGACCCTGCTGGCGGTGCTGGCCGGACGGCTAGGCCAGGGCCTCGCCCGGGTACATCAGCTCGACCGGCAACGCGAAGCCGCTTTGGCGCTCCAGCACGCGATCCTCGGCCCGCAGGAGCTACCCGGCGGGTTCGCCGTCCGTTACCAACCGGCGAACAGTCCGCTTCAGGTCGGTGGCGACTGGTACGACCTGTTCGAACTCGAAGACGGCCGGATCTGCCTGGTCGTGGGCGATTGCGTGGGGCACGGTCTGTCCGCGGCCACCGTGATGGGGCAGTTGCGCAGTGCCTGCCGGGCCTTGCTGCTGGAAAATCCTGAGCCCGCCGCTGCCCTCAGCGGGCTGGATCGGTTCGCGGCACGACTGCCCGGTGCCCTCTGCTCCACCGCCTTCTGCGCGGTGCTCACCCCGGAAACAGGTGAGGTTCGGTATTCCACTGCCGGGCATCCGCCGCCTGTGCTCGTCCGCGCCGACCAGACGACCGAGCTGCTCGAGAACGCGCAGTCGATCCCGCTCGGTGTCAAACCCGGCTATCCGCGCCCCGAGGCGGGAGTGCTTCTTCCTCCCCGTGCCACCCTCCTGCTCTATACCGACGGACTGGTGGAGCGACGACGGGCTCCGCTCACCGACGGCATCTCCCGTTCCGCCGAGCTCATCGCCGGAAACCCGGACGCCACGACCGAAACGCTGGCGGGCCTGCTGATGTCTCAGCTGGCTCCGGACGGGGGCTACGAAGACGACGTCGCGCTCCTGGTGCTTCGCGTGCCGGGACCTTTGGAGCTGGACTTCCCCGCGGACGCCGGTCAGCTCGCACCCGTACGGAAAGCCGTGCGCCGCTGGCTCGACCGCTGCGCGCTCGACGGAGACCAGATCCAGAATATTCTCGTCTCCGCCGGAGAAGCGGTCGCCAACGCGATCGAACACGGCCACCGCGACGACCCTGGTGGCCCTGTCTCGCTGCGGGCCACCGCGACAGCCGACCGCATCCGGCTCGTCGTCGCCGACTCCGGCTCCTGGAAGACGCCGCGCCCCGCAGAAAACCCCGACCGGGGCCGCGGCCTGACCCTGATGCGCGCCTTCATGGACGATGTCGTCGTCCACCACGGGGTCACCGGCACCACCGTCGAGCTGAACGCGAGGATCGTTTGATGAGTACACCGCTTTCGCTGGACACGGACCGCCGCGAGGACGGCGCCGTGGTGCTCACCGCTACCGGTGAAATCGACCTGAGCAACGTCGCCGACTTCACCCGTGCCCTGGCCGACATCCAAGAGGACGGCACAGTCATCGTCGACCTTCGCGGCTTGGACTACCTCGACAGTGGTGGAATCAACGCGCTGTTCACCCACGTCGACCACATCAGGATCATCGCGAATCCCGTGCTGCTCCCGGTGCTGACGGTCAGCGGTCTGGCCGAGCTTGTCGACGTCTTGGATCGGTAGCGAGTCGGCGAGGCCTTGATCATCGGACAAGGCCGTCGCTCGATTTCACCGTCGCCATGACGGCGATTTCCACGGCCCGTCACTTGTTGCCGGGCGAGGTTCGCGTACTGCCTTGCGCGTCCGTGGATGTCCGGTCTTCCTGCCGACGCCGGTTTCGTTCCTGGCGTTCCCGCTCACGGCGGCTGTAAGTCGCGTCGCGGATGGTCTCCTCATCCTCCAGGCTCGACCCGAGCGCACCGGCGACGATCCCGACCGAAGTGCACAACCACACCAGGTTCAGGTACGAACCGACACCGACCGGATGTCCCAGTGTCTGCGCGAAGTAGCCGCTGTCGATCAGGACGGTCGCCGCGAGTAGCGCGAGCACGAACAGGATCGCGTACATGCACACCACTCCGACCGCCAGTGTGGTCGCCGTGGAAACGTTGTACAGCAAGGCTTTGCGTCGCTCGGCGACCTCGGAAGGCCGGTCCCACAGGTGGTTGTACACCATCAGCCACATCGTCATGATCAGGATGGTGACCAGTGTGATCGCCGCCAGCCGGGGCGGGGCCAGCGCGTCCGCGAGCTTCCAGAACGAACTGGTGATGATGCCGTACGCGGCGGTCCCGGCCGCGGCCGCGGTGGCACCCGCCAGATGCGGCACAAGCCGCCATGGACGGTTGTCCCGCACCATCCCGGCCAGCAGCCGCAGCCGGCCACGCAACCCGACCAGAGCGAGGTGGGTCGCGGAAGACTGACCTCGGTCGGATATCCGTTGTGTCGGAGCCAGCGCCTCACGCAACCGTTCCACCGCCGTCCTCCCGGCGCCGGCACCCTCGGTTCCGAGCCGCCGCGACACCAGCTGCCGCACCACACGGACCAGCAACGCCCGTGCCCGACGACGCACCAGCACAGCACCGAGCGCGGGCAGCGAGATCATCGCGACCCCGTGCTCGGCGTCGACTGCCGCGACCACGGGCTTTCGCCCCGCCCGCCGGGGCAGATCCGTGACCAAGACCAGCAGATCCCAGCCCCGGTCCTGCCGGTAGCGCTGCGCCAACGCCCGTATCGGAATGTCGCCCTCTTCATTGAGCGGCAGCTGCTCCACCTCATGCTCCACCCGCCACTCTGCCTCCCCGCTCACCCTGGCGGCGAACACCTTCGGCAGATCTTCGGCGATCGTCGTGACCACCTGTTCCGGCAGCCCTTCGTCGGCCAGCACCCCGACGGCCACCTCATGTGGTGTGTCCATGTGCCTCACCTCGCAGATCGATACCCGCCGGTTTCCCCACGACGTCGTGGGGAAACCCACCGAACTCGCCGTGGGAAACACGGTGGCCCCCGCACGTTGCCGCACCATTCGACTTCGAAGTGGCCAGAGCTGCAGCTCGGTTCCCGACCGCCTCAGGTGTGCCTTTTACAGGAGAGCGCGCCAGTGTTCGAAGATGGGTTCAGGGTGAATGGGGTCGCCGTTGACTCGGTCGTTGTAGAACCAGTGGTGGAACTGCTCGGGTTCGACGACTCGGTTCTGGTGGCCGCGGTAGTTGTCGATGTCGTCTCAATCGCGAGTCCGACGGGCCAGCGGCGACCACCCTGGACTGCAGCCGGGATTCACCTTGCCGCATACCACTGCGGCCCCAGATCCGGGCCGCGTCTTCACTCCGGCTCCGCCGACTGGAACGCAACAGCGGCATGCTTACGTCGCAGGCGGCACGCCAGTGGCCGATCGAGATTCGAGCGGGCCGACGAGGGCAGCGGGCTCGGCGCTCATTCGTCGGATTTGGTCTCCCTGTCGAGAGCGAGAAGGAACTTGCGGAGCATTTCCGCGGCCGCGGACGATTCCTGGACAGTGTTCTCGTACCACCGGTTCGCGCCCGGATGCCCCTTGGCGGTGGCCCGGCGCCGCATCCGTTTGGCGAGGGAAACCTTTTCGTCAAGCGAGCGCAGCGCGACCCCCAGCGCTCGCTCCAGCTCGACGTCATGTGCGGCGAGCAAGGCCTCGTCCGTCCAGCCGTGCCCGATCCGGCATCGGTACGCGCCATCCACAGAGCCGATCTCCAGCAGAGACCCCTGGCAGTCCGGACACTGATAGCCGGAGGCGGGCGTCGACCCGCCGACGGTGACTTCGCGCTGCCGGACACCATCGCGCGCGATCCGGTCCTCGAGCAGCAGCGCCGGCGGGACAGGGCTCACGACCGCGTCCTCGACCGGTGTCCGCACCACCCTGTCCAGTACCTTTCCGAGTACCTCGACAGGGTAGACGTGCTCGGTGGGCGCACGGGCGAGCGCGTTCTCGGGCATCCCCGGATACAACGCGTCCGTGGGATCTTGCACCATGGCGAGTCCGCCCTGGTCGACGATCGAGCGCAAACCGAGGGCACCGTCGTCGAGGACGCCGGACAGGACCACACCGACCGCCCGGGGGCCGACGCTCACCGCGGCGGAGCGGAAGGTGGCGTTGATCGCGGGGCGGTGCCCGTTCTCGGTCGGCCCGCGGCTGAGCAACAGGACGTCGTCGTCGACGAGCAGATGACGATCAGGAGGCGAGACATGGAGTGTGCCGCCGGTCAAAGACGCTCCATGCTCCGCGGGCACCGCGTCGAGTGGACCGGCCCTGTCCAGGATTCGCGGCAGCGCGCTCGACACACCTGGCGCCAAATGCATCACCACCACGACCGCGGCCGGGAAGTCCGGGGGCAGCGATCGAGCCAGGCTTCGCAGCGCTTCCACTCCACCGGCGGACGCGCCGACCAGCACCACATCACGGCGAAAAGACACGCTCCACCTACTTTTGCCTACTGATCATCGGCGTGGCTCCGGGTCGGCGATGGACTGCTTGTTCCCCGAAATACCCTGATACTGACGCGTCAAACCACTAGCCCGTTGACTGAGGTCTCGGCCTCGGCCCCGCGCGAGCACAGAAGCAGTTGCCGGTCAGCAGCGTTTGGATCCGGAGCCTTGGCAGAATGAGCCGATGACCGACCTTCGACAGCTCGGATGAAAGTCTCGAAAAATACGCCGAAAGAGGTCATCGACACCCCCTTGGACCTCGACACCTTATACTCGACAGGATTACTTTCACCCGCAGTGCTGCTGCCGATAAGCAGTCAGTGACAGCAGCGTTTCAAATCGCTTCACCTAGCCACGAACTCAGGAATCTCGTGTGGAGCTCACGGCGGCCGTGGTGCGGCCGCACACCGCCGATCCGTCGTAACGGGTCGGTTCTCCTCGGACCAGACGGCTACAGAGATGCTCTTGCCATCTCGCCCTTTCACGTTCACAGCCCGAGCGAGACACGCCGCCGTTCCCAAGACTCAGCGGGGCCGGTAACAAAAACCCGTGGACGACACCCGACCGTCCTAGAGTCAACCCCGATAGGCCGGTTTTAGCGGCCATTAAGCATCACGCAAACATGACTGAAAATTGGTGTCACCATCCGGACGCATTAATCGCGGGTGATCATCCTGTCATTTCCCCACACCTTGGCGAATACTGGGTCATGGCACCGACCGGTGCCGTAACGCGAAGAAGGGGAACACGGATGAGCAACTCCAAGCGCCGGGCCGCACTGGCTGCCCTGCCCGTAGCACTCGGGCTGCTGGTGGCGGGCCCCGCGGTGGGCATGGCCTCGGCCGCACCGCAGGCTACGCCGCAGGCCGAGCAGAGCGACCAGGCACGCTGCCTGCTGCTCTGTTTCGGCCATTACCACCACCATTACCATCACCACCACGGCTACCCGGGATACTGGCTGTATTGATAGCTCTGTACCGCGCCGGGGTGGGCTCCCGGCGCGGCGCCGTCATGGCCCGCTGCTGAACGCGGAGGAACGCGGCGCGCCGCCGGACCCGAACGCTCGAAGGCCCTCGGTTTTCGCACCACACGCCTACGGTCCTTCTCGTCGGCCCGAAGGCTTTCGGCGCCGTCCAAGGCCATCCACTGTGTGAGGCGACCGGCGCTTCCACCTCGACAACCAGCGGGATTTCGCACGAGTAGCTCACCATAAGTGGTGATTCAAGGGAAGAGCAGGCGACATCGCCGCCGTGCGGCGAATGCTGCTTGCCCTCGGCGTTGGCGGAGCGCTGGGATGCCTGTTGTGGATGGCGATCTGGCTGTCGACTCAATTGTGAGCCAGCGCCTGTCAGGCGGCAAAGCCAGAAGAGCCCGGCACTTTACGCCCTTCCCTCGAAGTTCGGCACCCATTTCACTACCTGCGGTAGGCGAAGGCGAGGTGGTCGACGACGTCGTTGAGCCGACCCCGGCCGCGGTGGGCGGCGCGTTGGCGATCGGCTCCGGTGCCACTGTCGATCAACCGCCGCCATTCGGTTTCGACGAGCCGGTGATCTCCGTTGCGGTGGACGGCCGCCATGACGTGGTCCAGCAGCTCGGCGGCCAGCGTCGACGCGGGCAGAAGGCGTCCGGTGCGCGGGTGCACGGCATGGCCACCGAGACCGTCGCGGGCGGCACGCCAGTGGGCCGCACGCAGCGTGTGCGGGTCGGGATCGGGATCCGCTGCTCCGGCGGCGATGTCGGCCAGGGCGGTGTCCGCCAAGGCGCGGATCAGTGCGGTGAACAGCTGGGTCTCGCCTACCGTGGTGGCCGCGTCGGTGACCCGGATTTCCACCGTCGGCAGGTGGCTCGAGGGACGCACATCCCAATAGATACCGGCACGGTCCATGATCACACCCGCCTCCAACAGTGTGCCGACCAGATCGTCGAAATGGTCAGGCGACCGGAAGTACGGAGGCGGTCCGGCGGCGGGCCACCGAGCCCAGGCCATGGTGCGCCAGCTCGCGTAGCCGGTGTCGCGGCCGGCCCAGTAGGGCGAGTTGGCCGAGAGCGCGACCAGAGCCGGAAGCCAAGGCCGCAGATGGTTGCTGACCCGCAGTGCCAACGCCCGGTCGGCCATTCCGATGTGGACGTGGCAGGCGCACACCACCTGCTCGTCGTCCAACGCCCGGAAGTGGTTGGCGCTGGCTGTGTAGCGGTGGCCGTCGGTGATCGGCGGCGGGACCGGGTCACCGAGCACCGGGCTGCCGGACGAGACCACGCACAACCCGTGACCGGCCGCGGCGCCCGCGACGACCGCACGCATGTCCCGAATCTGTTCGCCGAGGCCGTCGATGCCGGTGTGCGGCTCGGTCCTGGCCTCCAGCTGAAACCTGGTCAGCTCCGTGCCGACACGCCCGCCAAGCCGGCCCGCGGCGCCGTCTATCACCGCGGCGGCCGCTGGCCGCAGCTCACGGCTCCGCGGGTCGACGACCAGGTACTCTTCCTCCACCCCGACAGTCGATGTTCCGCTGCGCGTCATGGACTCAAGTTTTCCGGAAATCACGGCCCCGGAACGCGCTGTTCGGGTGAAAGAGCGGGTCCAACGAAGTGGTGTCGGTCAGTCGCCGCGGCGACTGACCGACACTGAGCGGCGGATTCACCGAGAGCCGGACGGGCACACTGGCTTCCCTGTGAAACAAATCTCTGGGATGCGGTATGCCGGTTCCCACAGAGCATCAAAACTTCCGAGCATGGAAGAAAACCGGGAGAGGCCGGTGTTTGACATGGCTCCGGCGTGGGCAACCCGAACACCAGTCCCCATCGTGCGGCGGATTCCTTCCAGCCGCCCCAGGAAAGTGAGTCACCATGATCGTGCTCGGAGTCATCATTCTCGTGATCGGCCTGATCGTCGGCATTCCCGTGCTCACCACCATCGGCGCCGTACTCGCCGTCGTGGGCGTGGTTCTCGCGATCCTCGGCGGCACGGGACGCAAGGTGGGCGGCCGCGCTCACTGGTTCTGAGTCTCTCGTCGTTCGAACCGAAGGCCTCCTATCTCCGTAGCACTTCTGTTTCACCGCACCAACGAGGACAACGATGCCTGAGCCGACGACGCAGGAACCCGTTCCAGCCGAACTACGGGCCTTGGCCGCCGACGCCGACGCTCTCGCCGAGCGGACCGCGGAAGTGGCTGCCCGCCTGGAGGCCGCGGACGACGGGCACTTACAACGCCTCGCCCAGCCGATGAACAAGGCCACCGATGACCTGGCCGGATACACCGGCGAGATCGCCCGGACCGCCGAGTACCTGACCCGCGTCCGGGTATCCCGAGACCCCCATCTATGCGACGTCCCCTGGGGCATCTGTCCTGTCCACGGCGTCACTTTGCACTCGCTCGGAGACCGGGCCTGGTGCACGGCAACAGGTTGCGCCAACGCCTGGAATTACGACCGGCTGCACACCCCTTGCACCGAACCGGCCGCGGCGATCGCCACCGATCTCGACGGCGTGACCGGATCGCTCTGCTCGGCCCACGCGACGGACGCCGCACAGCGACTGGACGGATGCAGCATCGAGTACCTCAATCACCGCGCGGCGAACAGCTGATCGGCTTCCCAGAGCCGAAGGCCGACCAGAGATCAAACGTGCGAACCCATCGCCGTCGCTGGAGGCAACACCTGCGCGTAGTAGCCCGACGTCGACACGCCCAGCAACCGTGCCATGCGGCGGACCGAGAACCGGGTGTGCTCCGGCGAATCGGTCGCGATAAGCCCCGATACTCAATGCCGCCACAGGTCTTCGGTTGGCGTCGAGCACTGGAACAGCCGCAGCCGTGATCCCCAGATTCGAGGCGGCCTTGTTCAGGCAGGACTCGCTGATCTCGAGCTCACGCGCGGTCTCCCGGACCGACTTGCCAGCCCGGACCAGCCCTGACCAGAGCGACCGCCCGAGCCCGGAACTCAGCGGGATAGGCCTTCGGCATGATCGACAGCCTCCCAGACGACAAGCCATTAACTCCACAAACCCGAGTCCGTCGTCTAGGGGCAACCCCACCGTGTCCGGCGAACGGGGGGGGGGGGAACCTCAGGTCGACATCTTGATGTGGCCCCACCTGCCGTCGTCGGCGTAGGAGCGGCACTCTGATTTGGCCCCACCTCGTTCGGGTGTTTCAGCTGGTCGGGCGGGGTGCTCGCTGGTGACGACATGTCATTGACTGGGACCTGATCGCGTCGCAGTTCCGCCACCTGATGGAGGTGGCTGTCTCCGTGCGGGAGGGCGCGATCTCCTCCACGCTGCTGCTGCGCCGGCGGGTGACCGCCGCGACCAACAAGGTCGAGTCGTTCAGCCGGTTCTCCCAGTGGGTCGGCTTCGGCAACGGCGGGGTGATCGCCGACGACGACCCCGTCGAGCAGGAGAAGACCGCGGAGTTCAACGCGCTGCTGTCCAATGCGGTGATATTCCATAACGCGCTCGACATCGCCGAGATCGTGCGCCAGCTGCAGGCCGAGGAATGGACATCGTCCCGGACCTCTGCGCGGCGACGAGACAGCGACCGAGGGGTTTCACAGGCCGCGTGAGCCCCTGTCCCGAGTCGGCGTCCGTCAGATCACCCGCTCCACCTGGTCGGGCGTGATCTTCACGTCTGCGTGGGCTCGTGATCGTTGCGTTCTTGCTCCTGCGCCCAGGTGATCGCCCATTCGTCGAACGGACGGAGGGCATCACGGAGCGCTGCCCCCAGCCGAGTCAGCTCGTAGCCATCGGCCGAGGAGGTGATGATCCCGCTCGATGCGAGTTCGCGAAGCCGCTGGTAGAGGACGCTGGACGACAGGCCTTCACACCGCGCCAGCAGCGCGCGGGCGCCGAGCGGACCCGCACGCAGTTCCCAGAGAACTCGCAGCGCCCACCGACGGCCGAACAGGTCCATCGCGGCCATGACGGGACGGCCGGTCGTCGATCCACGAACCGGTGTTCCTGGGCGCGGTGTCGGCATGACCCTCCTTGTGTTTCGTTATTCGAAACACTAGCATCCACTCAGCGTTTCTGATTTCGAAACGACTCGACCCGTAAGTCAGATTCACTCGTCCCAACACCGGAGGTTCCATGCCCAAGGGCTACTGGGTCAGCGTCTACCCCACCATCACAGACCCTGAGGGGCTTGAGGTCTACAACGGTCTGGCCGGTGTGGCCGTTAAGGCCGCAGGCGGGCGGGTGCTCGCCAGCATCGGCAGCCGGGTCGTCGCACACGAAGCCGGAATCGCCGAGCGCGTCGTCCTGATCGAGTTCGACAGCTTCGAACAGGCGGTCGCCGCATACGAGAGTGCGGCCTACCAGAAGGCGCTGGCCGAACTCCCCGATGGCTTCGAACGCGACTTCCGCATCATCGAAAGCCTCGACTGACCGATGTCCTGGCCGGATGTCACGGTGGTTGATGCTTGGCCCGGACCGTCTGCCCGTTCAGCCGGGCGGGCACCGAGTAGAGCGCCTGCCGGACGGTGATCCTGGCGTAACGGCCGACCCGGGGTGTCGTGGTCCAGAGCGATGTCGAACTCGTCCACCGGCAACGCCGCCGGCAGCGGCGCCTCGAGGGCGAAGTCCTCCCCGATCGCGCTGGTGCGGTGGCCAATGTGGCGGGCGTCTTCGGCCAGATCAGCTGCGGCGAGCTTGTCGTTGATGCCGGCCAGACCGGAAATGTCGGCGATCTTCGGGACCGGCACGAACCAGCGACGCCGGGACCAGTCACCCTCGCCCTCGACGCCGCCCTTCTCGTGCGCGCCTTCTTTCCCTGGCATGGAATAGAAACTCGTCACACCGAACACAGACTTGAACAGGACCCATCGATCCGTTTCCACCCGTGACCGTCCAAACCAGACCCTGCGGACCGCGGTGCCTCAGCCTCGCCTCCGGCACGATCCACTTCGTCGCCGACGATTGGCTGTCCTCCTGCGGAGTCTGGCTGAGCGGCTGGGACCAGATCATCGATGGGCCTGCGGGACTGACCGACCCGGCCAAGGCGCGCACGCCCCGTTCCCGCCGGGGGTAGCCGGGGCCATCTAGAGTTGGTGAATGCTGGTCGACACGCTTCTCGCCGGCGTGCTCGTCGTCCTGATGGTGACCGGGGTCGATCCGGCCGCGCCGTTGCTCGCTTCGGTGCTGGCAGGCTTGTCCGCGGCACCTATCGCGGTGCGCCGCAACGCTCCGATGGCCGCCCTGGTGGTGTCCGGTCTCGCTTATACGGGGTCGGCGCTGCTCGGTTACGGTGACTCGAAGACCTCGGGGATCGGTGTGCTCGTCGGTGTCTTCAGCGTCGCCATGTACCGGCCTCGGCGGATCGCGGCGGTCGGCTGGCTGATCGGTGTCGCGGTGCTCGCCGTCGACTACGTCATCGTGCCCGTCAGTGTGCCGTGGTCCGAGGTCGGCATGGTGATGCTGCAACTGATGGCCGCGTGGGCGCTGGGTGAGAGCACACGCAACTGGGCCCGCAGGGCCGAGCAGGCACGGCAGGCGGTGGTCGACGAGCGCAGGCGGATCGCCCGCGAGTTGCACGATGTCGTCGCGCATCACATGTCCGTCGTGTCGTTGCAGGCGGGGGTGGCCGAGTACGTGTTCGACTCCGACCGGGACACGGCCAGGCAGGCGCTGACCGACATCGGCGGAGCGGCCCGTGAGGCGCTTGGAGAGATGCGGCGGTTGCTCGACGTGCTGCGGACCGACGAGCAGGACACCGACTACGCGCCACAACCCGGTTTGGCCGATCTCGACGCGCTGGTCGCCCGTGTCCGGGACACAGGTCTCGAGCTCGAGTACGAGGTCACCGGGGCCGCGAGCCCGTTGCCCGCCGGGCCGGACCTGTGCGCGTACCGGGTCGCGCAGGAGTCGTTGACCAATGTGCTCAAACACGCGGGTGGATCGACCGCCCGGCTGACCTTGGACTACGGGACGACGATGCTGACGCTGAACGTGACCGACGACGGATCCGGCTCATCCGGCCACCGCTCGGCCGGTGAACCCGGGCGGCGGGGAATCGTCGGCATGCGGGAACGAGCCGAACTCTATGGTGGCGTACTCATGGCCGGGCCTCGGCCGGAGGGCGGGTTCTCGGTGACGGTCAGGTTGCCGCTGTGACCATTCGTGTCCTGGTTGCCGACGACCAGCCGCTCATCAGGGCCGGGTTGGTGTCGTTGTGCAACGCCGCGCCGGGCTTGACGATCGTGGGCGTCGCGGTCGACGGCGACCAGGCGATCGCGCTCGCCGCGAGCACCGCCCCCGACGTGATCCTGATGGACATCCGGATGCCCAAAGCGGACGGGATCGTCGCCACTCGGCGGATCCTGGCCGCTTCTCCGGATCCGGCACCGAAGGTGATCGTGCTGACCACTTTCGACCTCGACGAGTACGTCTACGCCGCACTGGCCGCGGGTGCGGCGGGATTCCTGCTCAAGGACACGCCGCCCGGCCGGATCATCGGCGCGATCGAGACCATCGCGGCCGGTGACATCCTGCTCGCACCGCAGATCACCCGGCGCCTGATCGAGGCCTACGCGCGGCATCACCGCCCGCGTGCCGCCGAGCACCCCAGGCTGAGTGCGCTCACCGCGCGGGAGACCGAGGTGCTGCGGCTGATCGGCACCGGGTCGAGCAACGCCGAAATCGCGGATCGCCTCGCTCTCAGCGAGACGACCGTGAAAACCCACGTCAAGAGGATCATGGGCAAGCTGCGGCTGTCCAGCCGCGCCCAAGCGGTGGTGGCCGCCTACGAGAGTGGCCTGGTGGTGCCCGGCAAGCCTGCCGGTCACTGACCCAGTTCCCTCGCCCGCGACCGCACGTCATCTGCCGGGATGAGCCTTCTCAGGGTTTCCCCTTACCCCGCCGGGAGTGTGCGGTTCAGACCTCATGGCGACGCGTTTAGCGCCTTCTCGCTGCCAGTGTTCGTGGTGGTAAAGCCACCCGATCACTGGAGGTTTCCTTGCGTTCGAACATTGTGGGGCGGGCCGTCGCCACCACCGTCGCGGTGACGAGCATCGCCGTCGGCGTCCCGGCGGTGGCCACGGCCGCGGATCCGCCCGGGTTCGCCGGCAGGCAGCAGATCGAGAGGGCGCTCGATCAGCTCGTCGCGGACGGCTCGCCACCGGGCGGGCAGGTCGTGGTCACCGAGCGGGGCAGGAGCCGGGAAGTGGCCCGCGGCGCCGGTGATCTCCGCACCGGGAAGCCGTTCCCGCGTGAGTCGCGAATCCGGATCGGCAGCAACACCAAGACGTTCGTGGCCGCGGTGGTGCTCCAGCTGGTGGCGGAGGGGAAGGTCGACCTCGACGCTCCGATCGAGCGATACCTGCCCGGCGTCGTCCGGGGCGAGGGCAACGACGGCACTCGAATCTCCGTTCGGCAGCTCCTGCAGCACACCAGCGGCCTGCCCGACTACGTGCGGGTGACGGACATCTACGCCAACCGGTGGAAGTCCGTCGAAGCCGGGGAACTGATCAAGGCGGCGATGACGCTCAAACCCGACTTCGCGCCCGGTACCGGCTGGGCATATTCGAACACGAACTACGTCTTGGCGGGCCTGCTCGTCGACAAGGTCACCGGCAACCCGGTCAGCGGCGAGATCACCCGGCGGATCCTCACGCCGTTGCGGCTGCAGAACACCTATTTCCCGCGCCCGGGCGACACCGGGATCAAGGGACCACACCCGCGCGGCTACGAAACGACCGAGGCAGGCGCGCTCGTCGACTACACCGATCAGGACCCGTCCTGGGGAGGTGCCGCGGGCGCGATGATCAGCACCGGCGAGGACCTCAATCGGTTCTTCACCGCGCTGATGGCGGGCCGCGTGGTCCCGTCGGCGCAGCTGGCCGAGATGAAACGCACCGTGGCGTCGGCCGAGCACCCGGGCGGATACGGTCTCGGGCTCATCCGCAACCTCACCTCCTGCGGCAAGGATCTGTGGGGCCACGGTGGCAGCATCCCCGGGTTCCGCACGCGCGGCGGCGTCACCACCGACGGACGCGCGGTGAACGTCACCGTCAACCAGATCGTGCCAGAGCAGAACGGGTCGGCCGATGTCTTCAAGGTCGCCGACGTCGCCGTCTGCGGAACGCGTCCTTGATCAAGACGCCTGAATTTTCCTGTCACACCGAAGCTCGAAGGAGAAACATCATGAGCACCATCCGATTCGGACGTCGAGTCCTGATGGCGACCGCCGCCCTCACCGCAGTGGCGGCACTCGCCCCGGTCGCCGCACACGCGGCGCCAGAGAACGGCCGGCAGAACACGGTCAACGCGCTGCAGCGCGTCTCCCATCCGCTGCGCTCGACCGAGCCGGGGCGCCACAACGCCGACCTGCGCGCGCTCGGCGAGATGGTCGCCGACGCCAAGATCGTCGGACTCGGTGAGGCGACCCACGGCTCCCACGAGTTCTTCACCATGAAAGAACGCGTTTTCCGTTACCTGGTGGAAGAGAAAGGGTTCACCGGTTTCGCGCTGGAGCAAGGCTGGCCGGAGGGCCTCGCCATCAACGAATACCTTCTGACGGGCAAGGGCGACATCCGCGCGCTCACCAAGACCGCCATGGAAGGCTCACCGTGGGAACGTGAGGAATTTCTGCACCTGTTCGAATGGATGCGCTCCTACAACCGCGAGCACCCCGGACGTCCCGTCCATTTCGTCGGGGACGACGTCGGCACCCGCCTGTCGAACAGCTTCTTCGCCAAGGTCACCGACTACGTCCAGCGGAAGCAGCCACACCTGCTGGCACAGATCAACGGGCTGTACACCGGTCTGCGTCCGATCGACGACGAAGCCACCTATCTGAAAAAGCCGTTCGCCGAGCGCAAAACCTTGGCGGACAACGCGGAAAAGGCGTTGAAGACGCTCAGTGACATCAAGGACATGGACTCACTCGTCCTGCAGTACGCCCGTTCGATCGCCCAGACCGCACGCTACTACGCGGTCGACGTGACCGATCCGGCCGCGATTCCGGCCATGCAGCTCGGCCGCGATCGTGCCATGGCCGACAACGTGGCCTGGTGGCAGCGACGCACCGGCGGCAAGGTGCTGGTGTCCGCCCACAACGGCCACGTCGCCAAGGTAACCCCCGCGACCGAGTTGTATCCCAAGGTGCAGGGCGACTTCCTCCGCGAGATGTACGGCAAGCACTACGTCACCATCGGAATGAGCTTCAACGAAGGCTCGTTCCTGTCCAGGAACAACGGCAGCCCGTGGCAGAAGTTCAAGGTCGGCGCCCCGGAGAAGGATTCCAACGAGGCCACGCTGGACAAGGTCCGCTACGACGACTTCTACTTCGACGCCCGCACCGCACCGGCATCCGCACGAGCCTGGCTCGACGGCACCCGCCCGACCCGCTCCATCGGCACCCAGTTCCCGATCGATCCCTTCCAGATCTCACTCGGCCGCTCCTACGACATCGTTGTCCACCTCCACGACGTCACCGAAGCAAAAGTACTGCGCTGACCAGACCACAACCGGCCAGCCCGGGCAGAGCGCCATACCAAGACCTGATTACCGGAATACGCATAAACCCCAATATCACACCGAACCATAAGCACATTCCTTCACAACATCAAGTAAACCCCGAGACTGATTTTCGACACATCATCCTCAAGTAATGGTAAATCGAAAGGAGCGCGGGCCCGGTGTTCGAATTGCCAAACAACAGCCGACGCAAGGTGCACCGGCATTTGCGGGAGCTGGAAATCTTCGCCGATCGATACCGTAAGGCAGAGGGCGCCGGGTCAGCGAAAAAGGTGACATACGCCGGCTGGCGCGGCGGCGCACGACTCTGGGCAGGTACGTCGGCCGGGCAACTGCTCGCCTACAACGAACAGGGCGCCGAAGCGGTGTGCAGGTTCCGGCCGGGTGACCGCACGCTTTTCGACGTCAAACCCCGCGGACACCAGATGGATACCGCGGTGCGCGGTTTCGCCGTCTGGGGGTATCGGCCGGGAGTGTTCGGAGCGGTCGACACGGGCGTGACCCGACTCGATGTCACCGACTCGAACGGCGTCGTTCACCCCGCTGACATCGTCGCCCACACTTTCGTCGTGAACGTCGACCCCGGGCCATGGGAGCCGCCGGAATTGACGGTCCGGGTCTACGCCAAGCACAGCATGCCGCGTTACGAGGGACCTCTACTGGCAAGCGGGTAGGCCTGTTGCCGTCGATGGCGATCCCCAGGACTGGACTAAATTTTTAATTTTTGTAATCAACATCGGTAAGCCGTGTCATGGCTACAAGGCGAAGACCATCCGGCATCCCAACCCGTCCAAGGCGGCGAAGGGACTGACCAAGTACCCGCCACCGATTCCACCTGGCAAGAAGCGGGCCAGAGGCGCCTGGAGCAGGACCAGTGTGTACGAGATCCTGAGAAACCCCAAGTACACGGGCTATCAGATCTTCAATCGCCGGGCTTCTCGCTCTCGCGGCGGCAAGGTCAACGACCCCATCAAATGGGTGTGTCGCCGGAGCCGGTTCACGAGCCGCTTATTCCCAAGTGGATGTACGACGAGATCAACGCGCACCGCGACGCGAAGCGGGAGTCTCGCGACGGCGACTCGGCCAACAAACATCCGCTCACCGCACGCACCAATCTCTTCCGGAGCAGGATCATCTGCGGATGCGGTCGTCGGATGTACGGCAGGACCGTCGGGCGATTCTCGCCGCCGATCTCTCAACGGTCGATGACCGTGCCGCTCAGGATCGCCACAATGAACGGGGACGCCTCCAACGACAACTCGACGACATCACCCAGCGCCAGAGGTCACTCTTGGCTCAAGCCCAGCAAGGCGACCCGGATGACCCCTTCACCAAGGCTCTCCGCGGAAGCTACAACGAACTGGAAGGAGGCAAGACCGAGGCCTTGGACTGCCGCATCTGGCACTCGACTGAATCACAGCGGCGACGAGGCCACCATCACCATCCGGCTGCCCGCCGACCAGCTGCCTGAAGTCGCCATCTCGGCGGAAAGGATCACCGACGCCATGCCTACACAGAACGTGCCCGCTCAGCGCGCGGCCGACACTTGTGGGGTTGCTGTTGGTGCCCCCGGTGAGATTCGAACTCACACTGGACGGGTTTTGAATCCGTTGCCTCTGCCAGTTGGGCTACGGGGGCGTCGCGGGGTGAACTTTACGGGATCGCGGGAGCGCCGCTTCCGCCGGGCCCGAGAGTGTGACGACTATCTGACGTGGTGAACGCCATCTCGCCGACTGGATCGTTCCCGGTAGGCTTCAGGTTCGCGGACAGCCCGCGAGCCGAACTGCCCGACGACCTTCAGGAGGACCCCGGTGACCGAGCAGGCTGCCGAGGCCAACGGTGCCGTCGCCGCACCCCAGCGGCGGGTGCTCGTGGCCGAAGATGAGGCCCTCATCCGTCTGGACCTCGTCGAGATGCTTCGCGAAGAGGGCTACGAGGTTGTCGGTGAGGCCGGAGATGGCGAGCAGGCCATCAACCTGGCCACCGAATTGAAGCCCGACCTGGTGATTCTCGACGTCAAGATGCCCAAGCTCGACGGGATCGAGGCCGCTTCCAAGATCACCGGTGACCGGATCGCGCCGGTCGTGATCCTGACCGCGTTCAGTCAGCGCGACCTCGTCGAGCGGGCCAGGGACGCGGGCACGATGGCGTACCTGGTCAAGCCGTTCGCCAAACGCGACCTGGTGCCCGCCATCGAGCTGGCCGTGAGCCGGTTCGCCGAGCTCCAGGCGCTCGAGTCCGAGGTCGCGGGGCTCACCGACAGGCTCGAGACACGCAAGGTCATCGACCGGGCCAAGGGTCTGTTGATGAGCCGTCAGGGTCTCACCGAGCCGGACGCGTTCCGCTGGATACAGCGCACCGCGATGGATCGCCGGACCACGATGAAGGCGGTGGCCGAGGCCGTCGTCGAGAGCATCGGCTGACGAACCCGAGAAAAAGGCCACCTCCGGCGACGGAGGTGGCCTTTTTTCGGCTCAGGACCCGCTTGCGGTCCGCATCACCCAGTAGACGTCGGTGTTCTCGACGGTGCCACCCAACCGGGCGGCGCCGGGGCCTTCGGCGGTGACAGGGGTGTCGGCGCCGGTGTGGTCGTGCGTCGTCCAGTCCACAGTGAACTGGAGCTTCGAGCCGGGTACGTCGAACGGACCGTCCTGGTCAGGGTCGGTGTCGGAGTCGTCGTAGTTCTCGATGCTCAGCCCGCCGGTCTCGTGGTCGCCGCCGATGATCACCAGCGTGTCGGGGTGCGTGCGGACGAACCGCATGACCTCGGCGATCGTGGCGTCGAGCGCGCGGCCGGCGTCGATCACGCCGTGCGCGTTGTTCTCGTGCGACATCCCGTCGGTTCCTTCTTCCTCCAGGAAGAGGAAGAAGCCTCGCGGGTTCTTCGACAGCGTGTCCAGTGCCTTGCGAGCCATCTGCTGGAGCGGCACCCGCGGCGCGTACTTCCCGACGCCGTCCGGGCCGTAGTCGACCATGTCCTCGTTCGCGAACAGGCCGAGGATCCGGTTCGCCCGCGTGTTCCGCAGTTCGTCGCCGTCACGCACGTAGGTGTAGCCCGTTCGCTGCGCGCGTTCGACCAGGTTGCCGTACGGGCTGCGGCTCTCCTCCCCCGGTTTGTCCGGCCACAGACCGGGATTCCCCTTCGGGTACCACCAGTCCTCACCGCCGCCGAGCAGGACGTCCGGACGGCTGCTTTCGATGTACTGCTTCGCGATGTCGCTCTGCGAATCCCGGCTCGGCACGTGCGCCGCGAACGCCGCCGGCGAGGCGCCCGTCACCTGCGCGGTGGTCACCAGTCCGGTCGACTTCCCTGCCCGTTTCGCCCGTTCGAGGATGGTTTCCAGCGGACGTCCGTGGACGTCCACGCCGACGGCGCCGTTGCGCGTCTTGTGCCCGGTCGCCAAGGCGGTAGCCGCCGCGGCCGAGTCGGTGACGATCTCGTCGGGATCATCCGACGACGTCCGCACGAGACCGGTGGTCGCGAGCCCGTCCATCGCCAGTTCGCCGCGTTTGCCCTTGAGTGCCAGCCGGAGCAGGTCGCGCTGCCCCAGCCCGAGGCCGTCGCCCTGGATGTAGATGATGTTGCGCGCCACCCGCGCCCCGGATCCCGCCGTCGTCGTCTCCGCGATGGCGCCCGAGCCACCGCACAGGACCACCAGAACCGTCGCCGCCGCCAGACCACGTCCGCGCACATCGCCTCCCGTTAGTTAGGAACCTTTCCTAACAGAGAAGTCGCGGGAAGGCGAGGGTCAGCGGCGAAGGATTCCCGCGTCATGCGCGAGGATCGCGGCCTGGACGCGGTTCGCGCAGCCGAGTTTCGCGAGAATGTGGCTGACGTGGATCTTCACCGTTCCGCTCGACAACCGCAGTTCCCCCGCGATCTCCGCGTTGCCCAGTCCCCGCCCCACCCGCACCAGGACGTCGCGTTCGCGGGCGGTCAGCGCGTCGATCCGCTGCCTGGCCCGCGCGACGGTGTCCGCGTTGGTCGCGTCGGTGTCGCGGAACCGGTCGATGACCTGCTTCGCGATCCGGGGCGACAGCACCGCGTCGCCGGTGGACGCGGACCGCACGGCTTGGATGAGTTGCGCCGGATCGGTGTCCTTGAGCAGGAAACCGGCCGCTCCCGCGCGCAGGGCCCTGGCCACGTAGGCCTCGTCCCCGAACGTGGTGAGCATGATGACCCGCACCTCCGGCGCGATCCGGCCGAGCTCCTCCACCGCGGCGAGCCCGTCCACCCTGGGCATCCTGATGTCCATCAGCGCGACGTCCACGGACATCCGCCGGACGACGTCGATCGCCTCCGCGCCGTCGGACGCCTCGGCCACGACGTCGATGTCGCCCGCCTGGTCCAGCAGGAGCCGCGCACCGGCGCGGAGCAGCGGTTCGTCGTCGGCGAGCAGGACCCGGATCATCGCGTCTCTTTCGGTACGGGGACCTCGAACCAGGTCTTCTCCACCAGTCCGCCGTCGCCGAAGCAGAACCGGAGGATCGCGGCGGTTTCGGCGTCGGGCGGATCGTCGGCCGGGGTGTAAACGCAGTAGGTGTCCTCGGGGACCGGCGGCTCCCGGTCCCGCGCGGCGGCATGCGCCGAGGGTTCGTTCGGGCCGAACCAGGCCTCGACCTCCTCCTGTGTCATCCCGATCTTGACACTGGCGAGTGGATCTTCGTGGTCGGCGGGCGTGAGCGGTGGCACGAAGGCCAGCGTCGTCAGCAGCAGCGCGGCGACGGCGGCCAGTCCGGTCGTCAGCATCAGGCCGGACAGGATCCGGCCCGGTCGTCTCTCCGTGTCCGCGACCTGCGGTTCCTCGGCCTCCTCTTCGGCGAGAGGCGCGTCCGCCCGCTTCGGTAGATCGGCCGTGACCGCGAAGCCGCCGTCCGGGTCCGGCCCGGCCGTGAACGTGCCGCCGAGGAGACGGACACGTTCGCGCAGGCCGACCAGCCCGCGGCCGGTACCGGGCAGCCGCTCCCCCTCGACCGGCTCCGCGCCATTGCGCACCACGATCTTCACCAGCTCGGGGCCGTGGTCGACGACGACGGTGACCGACGCGGCGGCGGCGTGCTTGTGGACGTTGGTCAGCGCTTCCCGCACCACGCGGTGCACGGCCCGGCGGACCGGCGGCCGGACCCCGTCGAGGTCGGGCCCGGCCCAGTCGAACGTCACGTCGAGGCCGGCATCGCGCGACGACGCCACCAGATCGGCGATGTCGGCCTCGGTCCCGGCGGCGTCGGTGGCCTACGCGGGCTCCGCCGGTTCCCCGCCCGGCCGCAGGATGCCGAGGGACTGCCGCAGTTCTTCGAGCGCGACCTTCGCCGTCGTCCGGACGTGCCGAGCGGCCTGCCGCAGCTCCGGATCCTTGCCCTCGGCGGCGACCTCCAGCGCGCCCGAGAACATCGTGATGAGGCTGAGCCGGTGCCCGAGCTGGTCGTGCATCTCCTCGGCGATGCGCGAACGTTCCTCCAGCCGCGCCCGCTCCCTGGTCACCTGACGGGCTTCCGCGAGGGATTCCGCCCGCTCCCGCAACGCCACCACCAGCCGGGACTGCTGCGCCTGCATCGCGCCGACCAGCGCGGGCAAGACGAGGCACGACACCGTCGAGACGGCGATCACCACGAGGACGTACTGCCAGCGGAAGGCGGGCTGGGTGAGCAGCACGACCACGGCCGGGAGCAGTGCGGCGAGGCCGAACAGCGGCCACCGCCGCCCCCTGGTCCCCGCCGTGTGCGCGATGACCGCGAGGGCGACGCCGGTGGCGGGGAACAGCCCGAACAGCACCGTCGCGGCGAGCAGCGCGACCACCGCGAACCGGCGGCGCGCCAGCATGAGCACGACGGCGCAGGCGATCACCGCGGTCAGCACCGGCGCCGACGGGTAGAACACTTCCGGCCAGCCCCAGGCGGGCAGCAGATCGGCGAGGAAGATCGTCACGCCCGCGACGAAGCCGGCGAGGAGCACCTCGGCGAGCACGGTGACGAGCCGCCGGTCGACCATCTTCACGCTCCCAGCATCACACGGACCCGGTGGCGCAGCGGGCCGGGGCGGCGGGAATCGTCAAGTCGACCAGGTACCGGCTGACACCTTCGTCCACACAGGACGATCCACTGCCGTAGACGGCGTGCCCGACGTCCTCATTGGACAGCAGCACCGCCGACTTGAGGCTGCCCGCCAGGTGCCTGGACCAGCCATACGGAGTCGCGGCGTCCTTGGTGGTCCCGACGAGCAGGATGGGCGGGGCGCCGTCGGCGCGGATCGTCCGGGACGGCACCGTCGCGGCGTACAACTGCCCGATCCGCGTCCCATAGGAGTACCCGAGGTAGTTCAGCTTTTCCTGGCCGGTGACCACGCGCAGGACGTCGAGGTCGCTGACGACGTCGTCGGTGCCCAGGTGCCGCAGCACGTCCTCCCCGGTCCCCTTCAGGCACGCCTCGGCGTATTGCCGCGTTTTCGGGACCGCGGCGCCGATCAACGGCAGGCCCTCGGGCGCCTTCGACGTGGGTTCGCCCTCGGTTTCGCACCGGATCCGCGGTTCGCTGCCGCCGATGCCCCGGGGATCGAAGCCGACCAGGTCGAACCGTTCCCGGACCGAGGCGGGCCAGGTGCCTGCGACGTCCTTGACCATGGCGACCCCGGATTGGCCGGGGCCGCCCGCTCCCGCGACGAGCGTGCCGAGCCGTCCCTCCGGCCTGGTCGCCGCGGCTTTGATCAACGGCAGGGTGAACTTCGGCCCGTCCGGTCGCCGGTAATCCGACGGCACGGTCAGCTTCGCGCACCGGAAGGCGTCGCACGGCCGCCAGTCGAGGGTCTGCCGGTAGAACGACGCCAGCGCCGCCTGGTGCTCGGGTTCGTCCACTTTGGTCACCGGCGCCGGGCTCCCTTGCGACGTCGTACATCCGGCGACCAGCGCGACGGACAGCATCACGCACTTCCAGCTCACTCGGAACTCCTGCTTTCGGGGCACCGGACGATCCAACCCCGGCGCCACCTCCTCGCACGACCCTCGACAGGCTGAAAGTCCGTGCCTTCGTCGGCCATGAGGACTAGACCGAAAGACATACCCAGGAACGATGAGATCCAGACCACACGATCGGGTCGTGACGATCTTGGCTCCGCTGGGTCTATGGAGTGTGGAAGTGAAGAACTTCCGCCACAGGCAACGGAATCCGAACCGAGGAGATCGCGATGACGAACACCGCCACCACCGCCAAGCCGAACTCGAACTCCGCCGCCCCCGCCGAGAACGGCGCGCTCGTCTCCAGCCAGGGCGTGACCACGATCGCCGACACCGTCGTGCAGAAGGTCGCGGGCCTCGCGACCCGTGAGATCACCGGCGTCCACGCGCTGGGCGGCGGCGCCGTGCGGGCGTTCAACGCGTTGCGCGAGCGCATCCCGGGCGCCACCGCGTCCGCCGGGCAGGGTGTCTCCGTCGAGGTCGGCGAGCGCCAGGCCGCGGTCGACCTGCAGATCGTCGTCGAATACGGCGTCGCGATCGCGGATCTCGCCAAGTCGGTGCGCCGCAACGTGATCGGCGCCGTCGAGCAGATGACCGGGCTCGAGGTCGTCGAGGTCAACATCAACGTGTCCGACGTGTACATCCCGGGCGACGACGACACCGACGAGCAGACCGAATCCGGCCGCGTCCAGTGACCACCGGCGCCGGTCCGCGCCCCACAGCAAGGAGAACGTTCATGAACGCCACCCATCTCGGCCTGTTGACCGGTCTCGTGCTCGGCGTGGCCGGCGCGTTCGGCGGCTTCGGCGCCTTCCTCGTCGTGCTCGTCCTCGCCGTCCTCGGCCTGCTGGTCGGCCGGTTCCTCGACGGCAAGCTCGACCTCTCGGCCCTGGCCGGCCGCGACAGGGGCTGAGCGCCATGACGACCATGACACCCGCCGCGCCGGAAACGGACGGGCGCGGCGGGCTGACCGTGGCCGCCGGTGCCGTGGAACGGATCGCCGCACGGGCGATCACCGAACTCGACGGCATCGGCGGCGCGGCCTCCCGGGTGCTCGGGATCGCGGTCGGCGGTGAAGACCTCGACCAGGGCGCCAAGGTGAGCGCGAACGTCACCGCCACGACGGCCACCTTGGACGTCCGGCTGTCGGTGAAGTACCCGCTTTCGGTCCGCGCCACCACCGAAACCGCGCGGGAGCACCTGATCCTCCGCGTCGGCGCGCTCTCGGGCCTGACCGTCACGAGGGTCGACATCACCGTCACGGCCCTGCATTCAGGGGAAACCGAAACGAGGAGGGTCCGATGAAACGGCGCCCCCGCCGCAGCGTCCCGGCCGTGCTGGTCGCCCTCGTGGTGCTGGCGGGCTGCGTCCTGGCCGCCGCCGTCGCGGTCCAGACGATCATCGGGGAGAAACCGTGGGTCAGCTACGACGCCGTCGCGTCCGCGCTGCACGACACCCGATGGAGTGATCCACTGCCCGCGATCGCCGGTGGGGTGGTCGCACTGATCGGCCTGCTGCTCCTGGTGAGCGCGATCGTCCCGGGCAGGCCGACCGTGCTGCCGCTGGAAGGCGGCACGGACTCCGGTGCCTCACGGCGCAGCTACCGGTCGACGCTTCGCACCGCCGCGTCCACTGTGGATGGTGTTTCGGCGGCGAGGCTGAAGATCAAGCGGCGCGGGATCGTCTCGGTGGTGACCACCGGGCGGACGAACACCGCGGGTCTCGCCGACGCCGTCCGCGCCGCCATCGAGCACCGCCTCTCCCAGATCGGCCCCGCGACCGTTCCCGCCGTGCGTGTCCGGGTCAAGGCCACCAGGAGCGCGTCATGACCGATCTCAACCGTCCCGCCCGCCTGAACCGCACCCTCCTGGTGCTGACGGGCCTCGTGCTGCTCGCCGGCGGTGTGTTCGCCGTCGGCACCCATTTCGGCAGGATCCCCCTGCTCCAGCCCGGCACCACGCTCGTGCCCGGCACGGCCACACCGCCCGGCTGGGCCTGGTACGCCGTCGCCGGGGGCGCGGTGGTCGTCGGACTGCTGACCCTGCGCTGGCTCGTCGCGCAGCCCGTCCGCAAACCCAAGTCCCGCACCTGGCGCTTCGACCAGGACGCGGGCCAGACCGCGCTGGCCGCGAGCACCGCGGTGGAACCGTTCGCCGCGGAGGTCGCGACCTATCCCGGCGTCCACGCCGCGCACGCCACGCTGGGCGGCACCCAGGACGCGCCGGTCCTGGCCGTGGTGCTGAGCGCCGAGCAGGACGGCGATCTGGCCGCCATCCGCGAGCGGATCGCCGAGGAGGGCCTGCCGCGGCTGCGCCAGGCGCTGGATCTCGGCGAACTCCCGGTGACCATCGAATTCCGGTTCTCCGCCAAGGCCGGTCCCCGCATCCATTAGCACCCGTCCGCGACGCCGTCGGCACCGAACACCCCTGTGAGAGGTGTTCGGTGAGGGGAGCTGGGTGCGGTGAACGGTGGCCAAGCGGAACTGGAAGCGGAACTCGACCGGCTGTGCCGCCGGATCGCCTGCGCCGCGGAAGTCACCATCGACCTGCGAAACCTCCCGGAACTGCGCCGGATCCGCTCCGTGGTCGCCGATCACCTGGGCTTCGGCCGGGGCAAGGACGAACCGCTCGGCGCCCTGCTGCTGGTGGTCGACGAGCTGGTGAGCAACGCCTACCGGCACACGGACGGACCAGGCGAGTTGCGCGTCGTCCGGCAGGTCCGCCGCTTCTTGGTCGAAGTCTCCGACGATGATCCGGGGCTGGATGCCTTGCGCTCCGCCCCCGCCACGGCCCACTTCGGTCTCCGCCTTGTCGGTCAGCTTTCCCTCGAATGGGGTTTCCGGACCGAGCGGACCGGGAAAGCGGTCTGGGCGCTGGTTCCCGCGCAGATGTACTACGAGCGATGAGGAGTACCCGCATGTCCACCGTGACCCGGGCCGCCGACACCGTGCTCGACCGGACCCTGCTCGGCTACAGCAGCGTCGGCCACTTCCTGCGCAGGCGGTGGTGGCCGGAGGACCCGGCACCGGACGCGCTCGCGGGCAAGGTCGCCGTGGTGACCGGCGCGAAAGCGGGCCTGGGCAAGGCGACCGCCATCGGGCTGGCGAAGCTGGGCGCGACCGTGCGGATCGCGGTCCGCGGTGACGGCGAGGCCGCCCGCGCCGAGATCGAGCGGGCCGCACCCGGCGCGCGGATCGTCGTCGACCAGTGCGACGTCAGCCTGATCTCGTCCGTGCGCGACTACGCCAAGAATCTCGACGGCGAGGTCGACATCCTGATCCACAACGCCGGCTTGATGCCTGCCGAGCGCACCGAAACGGCCGAGGGCAACGAAGTCATGCTGGCCACGCATGTGCTCGGCCCGCATCTCCTCACCGGGTCGCTCCGGCCGAAGTTCGCCGACGGCGCCCGGGTGATCTGGGTCAGCTCGGGCGGGATGTACGGCCAGCCCCTGCGCACCGACGACCTCCAGTACCTCCAGGGCGAGTACAAGCCCGCCGCCGGATACGCGCGCACCAAACGGATGCAGGTCGTTCTCGCCGAACTCTGGGCGGACGAACTGGACGGCTCCACGGTCACCGTGCACAGCGCCCATCCCGGCTGGGCCGACACCCCCGGTGTCGCGACCTCCCTGCCGACGTTCCAGAAACTGACCCGGCCGATCCTGCGGTCCCCCGAGCAGGGCGCCGACACCTTCGTCTGGCTCGCCGCGGCCGAGGAACCGGGCCGGTACAACGGGATGTTCTGGCACGACCGCGTCCAGCGGCCGACGCACTACCTCGGCAAGACCCGGGAAACCGCCGCGCAGCGCCAGGAACTCTGGCAGGCCTGCGGGCGGCTGACCGGTTCCTAAGCGAGCGGGATCATCGCGACGGCCGGGGTGGACGGCGTCCGCGAACCCCCGGCGGGTTCCGCGGTGATGCCGACCCGGTCGATCCCTCCCGGCAGATCCGCGAGGACCGGACGAGTCCGATGTGGACCGTCCTGCGCCAGCAACCCGGCCGAATGCACGCCGCTCGCCCCGATGAGCCAGACCTGATACGCCTTGCCCGGCGCCAGCGGCGGGAGATCACCCGCCAGCACGACGACCTTGCCCTGGCTCAGCGAAGTCACCACCGTGGTCGTCCCACGTTCAGCGCCCTTCACCGTCGAGGCGTCGGGCGCGGTGAGCACGGAGTTCACCGAGGCGAGCTGCTGCTGCGCGGGATCGGCCCCCGGCTCGGTGGTCGTGGTGACCAGGCCGAACACCAGTGCCCCGACTGCGGCCGCCGCGGCACCCCACAGGGCTATCCGCACCGGCTGCTTCTTCGCGGGCTGGGCCCGCCGCACGGCCGCGACCAGCGGTGGCCATTGGCGGGTCTGAGAGACCTGCGTGAGGGTCGATTCCCTCAGCCTCGGCGGTGGCACGACGGCGAGCGATGCCCCGAGCCGCGCCGCGGTCTCCCGGAGTTCCCGGACCTCCTGGCCGCACGCGGAGCAGCCCCGGAGATGCCGCTTGAACGCCGCGGCCTCCTCCTCCGGGACGGCGTCCAAGGCGTAAGCCCCGGTCAGTGTGTGCAGTTCCGCCGTCATTGCCCCACCCCCAAGCAGTCGCGCAACCGGATCAGTCCGTCGCGGATGCGGGTCTTCACCGTGCCGGGCGCGGTTTTGAGCACTTCCGCGACTTCCGGATAGGTGTACCCGTTGTAATAAGCCAGCACGACCGATTCCCGTTGCAGGTCGGTCAGCGCGGACAGGCATTGGCGCACCCGCTGCTGCTCCAGATTGGCGATCGTCGACTCGGCGACCTCGTCGAACGGGCGCCGGAAATCGAGCCTGCCCGCGCGGTCGTCCCGGTCGAGCGCGGCCTGATGCGAACGCACCCGGTCCACGGCCCGCCGGTGCGCGATGGTGAGCACCCAGGCCAGCGTGCTCCCCTTGCCCGGTTTGAACCGGGCCGCCGTCCGCCACACCTCCACCAGGACCTCCTGGGTCACTTCCTCGGCGAACGTGGCGTTGCGGACGACTCTGTTCACCACTCCCCACACCGGTCCCGCCACGACGTCGTACAGATCGGCGAACGCCTGTTCGTCGCCGGCCGCGACCCGCTGCATCAGGCTCGACTCGGCAGGCTCCGCTCCGGTGCCGCCGTTTTCGCGCAGACTCGTGCGCACACCCTCGACCATCAAGCTGCCTCCACCTCACCCGACGCCCGGCTACGCGGTTCCATGGCGTCTGGAAGGGATTCGGTGCCGGTGGCGTGACGGACTGGTCGGGTGACGAAACTGACCCGAACGGGGCCTAGATCCCTTGCTGATCGAGTACGTCGTCCATTGTGGACTTCAGATGCCGCAGGAAGGCCTCGAACCGCTCGATCTCCTCCGCCGGGTACTGCGCCACCAGTGCCGCGAGCCCCGCGCTGAACGGGCCGAAGAACTCCCGCGCGGGCGCCTGGATGTCGGGTCCGCTGCGCAAGGTCACCATCCGCCGGTCGGCGTTCTCCCGGGTCCGCACCACGTAACCGAGGTTCTCCAGGCGGTTCAGCAGGTTCGTGGTCGCACCGGAGGTCAGCGAGATGCGTTCACCGAGGCGGGCCGGGGAAAGCGGCGAACCGGTGTCTTCGGCGTAGAGGATCTCGACCAGCGCGGCGGCGTCGGTGGCGTGCAGGCCGAGCCAGTCCGCGAAACGCCGGGTGAACTCGGTGTAGTTCGCCCCGAAGCTCCGGAGGCCGTCCAACAACGACGTGACCCGATCCTCCACCGAACCTCCTCGAGTAAGTGCTTTGACAACCTACCGGCCTCGAATATACCTTCATGGTGAAGCTACTTTCTCATGAAGGAGTTGTCTTGCTCCCCGACCCGTTCGCCGCGACGACCCGCGGTATCACCGAGCCCGACCCCGTCCGCCCCGCGCTGCGCGCCGCCGGTCCCCTCGTCGAAGTGGCCGCGCCGTCGGGCGGCAAGGCGTGGATCGTGACCGACGAGAAGCTGGCCCGAGAGGTCCTGTCGGACCCGCGTATCGCCAAGGATCCCGCGCTGGCCCCCGAGAACTGGACCGGACTCGAACAGACCGCCGCCGAACAGCCGTCCCTCACCACGCTGGACGGCCCGGACCACACCGGCCTGCGGCGAGCGCACGCTCCACTCCTGAGCGCCAAACGGATCCAGGCGCAGTCGGACCGGATCCACCACATCGCGCGTGTCCTGCTGACGAACCTCGGCGGCGGAACCGTCGACCTCATGGACGGCTTCTCCACCCGCTTCCCGCTCACCGTGCTGCTGGATCTGCTCGGTATCCCGCTCCACCTGCTCGACGCGGCCGTCGACGCCTGCCGCCGCATGTCCGACCCCGAGCCGGGCGCGCAGGGCAAGGCCATCGCCGCGCTCGCGGACCTCGCCGCCGCGGGACTGACGCCGAACCGGACCGGGCTCGCGACGGAACTGCGCGACAACCTCCCGCCCGGGACGTCCGAGAACGACCTGCGGTATCACCTGTTCGGATTGATCTTCGCCGGGCAGCTGACCACCGACGCGTCGATCGGCTTCCTGATCGCGCGGCTCCTCGACGGCGACACCACCCCCGAGGGCCACCTGGTCCGCGAAACCCTCCGGGTGCATCCGCCCGCGCCGTTCACCCTCTGGCGGTTCACCACCACGGAGATCGACCTCGCCGGGATCCGGCTTCCCGCCGGGGCCCCGGTGCTCGTCGACATCCAGGGCATCAACACCGATCCGGCCAGGGAACCGGGCCCGGACCTGACTTTCGGCGCGGGTCCGCATTTCTGCGTCGGCGCCCAGCTCGCGCAGCTCGAACTGCGGGCGGTGGCGACGGTCCTGCGCGCGGACTTCCCCCGGGCCCGGCTCGCCGTGCCCTACGCCGAACTCCGGCAGACGTTCCTCGGCGGCATCCAGGGCACGCGGCTCACCGGCCTGCCGGTGCTCCTGCACGGATGAAGACGGGCCGGGGAGCGGAAATCCGCTGCCCCGGCCCGGAAGGGTCCGCTACTTCTTGAACGTGTCGCGGAGCTTGTCCGCGGCGTCGCCGACGGCGTCCTTCACGTTTTCGACGGCGCCCTTGAGACCGGCCTTCGCCTGGTCCGCCTGGCCTTCCGCGCGCAGGTCCTCGTTGCCGGTGGCGTCACCGGCGGTCTCCTTGGCCTTACCGCCGAGCTCTTCGGCCTTGTTGCTGATCTTGTCGCCCAACGACATCGGGTCCTCCTCCGTCCGTGGCGCCCGGATCGTGCGCCGTACAAGGGAAGGACAACCCAAGATCGGGATTCGTCATGCGCACGGACGGGTGATCACGCTCACGCCGTGCGCCAGGATCAGCCCGACCAGCCGCTCAACCGCGACAAAAGCCGTTCCAGGACCTCGGGATCGGCGCCGACGGGCTCACCGGAAACGGGTTCGTCCACCAGGGTCCGGCGGTCGCCCCGCCGCGGCAACTGCACCTGTCCGGCGGACAGGCCACCGGGCAGCGGCAGCTCGCACCAGGTGGTCACGCCACCGGTCTCGCCCGGCGCCACGCCGGTCCGCTCACCGGGCGCGGGCGTCGGCGCGGGGAGCCCGGCCAGCTCGTGGTCGACCTCGATGACCAGCACGTCCGACCGCAGCCGCAATCTCAGCGTCAGGAACGGCGGCTCCTTCGGATCGGCCGCGTCGACGAGCGCGCCCACCAGTCTGGCGGCGGCGGTCTTCGCCTGATCGAGCAACGGCCGCAAGGACCAATCCGACAAGATGAGACGGACGAAGAGCTCGGAGCACAAAACGGCATTCGGTTGTGCCACCAGCCGGAGATCGTCCACCTGGGAGGTGCGCGCGCTCAAACCAAGGCCTTCCTCGTCGACGTGCGAGCGTGCATCATGCCACTCCATCCGGTGACGGCGTCAGGCCGCCTCGCCCAAGCCTTTGGTCCAGCGGAGTGACACGGCTTTGGTCCTGTTCATCGGACCAAAGGGCGCGCAGAGTGGTCGGCGTGAGCATCGCCTTCCTGATCACCACGCTGGTCGTGGTCGCCACGCCCGGCACCGGCGTGGTCTACACCTTGTCCGCCGGGCTGGCCCGCGGGAGACGCGCGAGCGTCATCGCCGCGACCGCCTGCACCCTCGGGATCATCCCGCACATGGTCGCCGCGATCACCGGCCTCGCGGCGCTGCTGCACGCGAGCGCGGTGGCGTTCGAAATCATCAAATACCTCGGAGTGGCCTACCTGCTCTACATGGCGTGGGCGACGCTGAAGGACCGGGAAGCGATCGTCGTCGAAGGCGATCCCGAGTCCAAGTCGGCGCTGCGGACGATCACCTCCGGCGTGCTGATCAACGTCCTGAACCCGAAGCTGACGCTGTTCTTCTTCGCGTTCCTGCCCCAGTTCGTCCCGGCGGGCGAACCCGGTTCCGTCCCCCGGATGCTGCTGCTGAGCGGGGTGTTCATGCTGGCGACGTTCGTGGTGTTCAGCCTGTACGGCGTCCTCGCCGCCGGCGTGCGCCACCACGTGATCTCCCGGCCGCGCGTCCTCGCCTGGATGCGGCGGATCTTCGCCGGTTCCTTCGCCGCGCTCGGCGCCAAACTCGCGTTCACCACCCAGTAGACAGGTCTCGTATGCGACTCCAGCACCATCCCGACGTCCGCGCCGAGCACCCCGGCCTCGCCGTCGGCACACTCCAGGCCACCGGTATCACCCCGGAACTGCCCGTCGACCTCGACAAGTTCATCGCGCGGGCGACGCGACGGCTCGCGGACGGCCCGGAATCGGAGTTCCCCGAGATCCAGGCCTGGCGCCGGGCGTTCGCCAAGATGGGCCTGAAGCCGACGCAGTACCGCTGCGCGTCGGAGTCCCTGCTGCGCCGGCTGCGGAAAGAGGGCGTGCTCCCCCGGATCCACCCGGTGATCGACCTCTGCAACGCGATTTCGGTCGCCTACGCCATCCCGGTCGCGGTGCTCGACGTCGCGAAGATCAGCGGCTCGCTCGAAGTGCGCCACGCTCGGGGCGACGAGAAATACGTGACCTTCGCGGGCACTGTCGAGCATCCGAACCCGGGCGAGGTGATCTTCGCCGACGAAGACGGTCAGGCCCACGCTCGGCGGTGGACGAACCGGCAGAGCGGGCACTCCGCGGTCTCCGCCACGACGTCCGACGTGCTGATCGTTTCGGAGGGGCTGCACGCGACGGCCGCCGAGGACGTCCGGCTGCTGATCGAGGCCATCGCGGGCGAACTCGCGGGATTCACGAAGCCTTGAGCGCCTTTTCCAGCTTGGCGCGCGTCATCTTCGAGCGTCCCTTGATGTCGCGCTCCCGCGCCAGCTTGTCCAGGTCCGCCTTCGACAACGAGGAGAGGTCCTTCTTCTTGGCCTTCCCGCTCTCCACGCTCTTCGAAAGCGCCTCGAACAGGTCGACGACCTTCGTCGGCTCACCCGGTTCGGTGGCGGGCGTGATGGTCTTGCCCTTCTTCTTGGCCTTGATCAGCTTCCGCACGCGATCGGTGTAGGTGTCGCGGTACTCCTCGGGCCGCCAGTCGTCGCTCATCGCGTCGATCAGGTTGACGGCCATGTCGAGTTCTTTGCCGCGCGCCTTGGCCTTGGCGGGCAGGTCCGGCAGCTGTTCGGCGGGATCCCGCAGGTCGGCGGCGAAGTGCAGGGTGTTGAGCACCATGACACCCGCACCCGACCGGACGAGCGCCAGGTACTCGCGGCCGCGCATGACGAACTTCGCGATCCCGGCCCTGCCCGACGAACGCATCGCTTCGAGCAGCAGCGCGTACGGACGTTCGAACTCCTCTTTCGCGGGCGCGAGCCAGTACGTCTTGTCGAAGAACATCGGGTCGATGGCGTCCAGCTCGACGAAGCTCTCGATGTCGAGCGACTTCGACCGGCCTGGGGCGATCTCGTCGAGTTCGTCGGATTCGACGACCACGTACTCGCCACTGTCGAGCTCGTAACCCTTGACGATGTCGTCGTAGTCGACTTCCTTGCCGGTGCGCTCGTTCACGCGGCGGTACCGGATGCGGTCCTCGGTGCCGCGCTGGAACTGGCGGAAATGCACCGTGTGGTCCTCGACCGCGCTGTACAGCCGGACCGGGACCGTCACCAGACCGAGCGAAAGCGAACCACTCCAGACCGGGCGCATGGGCGCACTCCTCTCCTCCACCCCGCTGATACCCGGAATGGCGGCCGATCACACCTGGTCAGAGGCTGAACGCGGCACCACCGGCTCACACCGGACAGCACAAAAAGGGGGCTACCAGGGCGGTTGGCCACCCCCAGTACGAAGGCCAACCGCCGCGGAGCCCCTACGCGGTTCGGCGCGCTGCCCCGTCGCGCCGATCCGCCAGCTGATGTCTTCAGCTTTCCAAGGCCCTGCATCGGAATTACATCGGCTCGCCACTGGCTGGTATCCGCGCAGTTCAGGGGCTGCCGGGCGTAGAATCAGACCGGTTTCGAAGCAGGAACCCGCCCGCCTGTTAGGCCGAATGCAGCAAGGCGAACCCGCGCTGATCCGGCTGGAGTGGGTTAGGGTGCCGGACACCTGGCGAACGGACTGGGAGGTAGTGCGTGAGCACGCTCACGGTCTCGGACGACATAGTCGCATATGACCGCCGATCGTTTATCTGAATCGGCGGGATCGCCCGAGACGGCCGGCGATCCGAGACACCCCGGCCAGCGATCCCAGCTCAGTTTCTCCGTACTCGGCCCGCTCGAAGCCGAGGTCGACGGCGTCCCCGTCCGGCTGGGCGGACGCCGTGAACAGCGCCTCCTCGCCTCCCTGCTGATCAACGCGGGCAGGCTGGTCCCGGTGTCGTACCTGATCGGCACGATGTGGCCGGAAAGGCCGCCGAAAACCGCGGTCCGCCAGGTCAGCAACGCGATCGCGCGACTGCGGCACGATCTCGGCGTGGCGCGGTCCGCGGTGGTCACCACCGGCTCCGCCTACCGTGTCGTGATCAGCAGCGCCTCGCTCGACTCGGCCCGGTTCGAAGCGGACTACCGCCAGGGCGCCGAACTCCTGGCCGCCGGGCTGCTCTCCCAAGCCGCGGTCAAACTCGCGGAGGCGATCGCGCTCTGGCGTGGCCCGGCCTTCGACGGTCTCGAGGGCGATGCCATCGAGCAGACGGCTCGACGGCTCGACGAAGAACGCCTCGCCGCCTGTGAACTCCTGATCGGCGCCAGGCTCCGGCTCGGCGAGACCGAAGCGGCGGCCCGCGAGGCGTTCGATCTCGCCGCCTGGCATCCCACCCGGGAAACCCTCCAGGTCCTCACCATGCTGGCGCTCTACCGGGCGGGCCGCGGCGCCGACGCGCTCCGCGCTTTCGACCGGACCAGGACCGCGCTCGCCGAGGAACTGGGCGTCGACCCGAGCGCCGAGCTGAGCGCGCTCCACCAGCAGATCCTGCGCACCGACGCCGAGCTGGTGGAAGACGGCGCGCTCGTCCGGTACGGCGTCGGCGGGCTCCGGGCCGGAATGGACACCGGCGGGCGACGCGAGGACGCGAACGCGCAGAAGGCGCTGTTCCCCCGCCCCGCGCAGCTTCCCGCCGACCTGCCCGCGTTCGGCGGTCGCGCGGCCGAACTGCGGACGGTCCTCGAAATCGGCCAGGACGAATCCTCGGCGGGGCCGAGGCTGATCGCGATCGACGGCATGCCCGGTGTCGGCAAGACCGCGCTGGCCGTCCACGCCGCGCACCGGCTCGCCCCGCTGTTCCCCGACGGGCAGCTCTTCGTGAACCTCGAAGGCTTCTCGCCGGCGGGTGATCCCGTCGACCCGGCGACCGCGCTGGAGGCGCTGCTGCGGTCGCTCGGCATCCAGGGTTCGGACATCCCCGCCGGGACCGGGCAGCGCGCGGCGTTGTTCCGCAGCTGCCTCGCGGGCAAACGCGTGCTCCTGGTGCTGGACAACGCCATCGGGGCCACTCAGGTCGGCCCGCTGCTGCCCGGTTCGGCGAGCTGTTGCGTGCTGATCACCAGCCGGACCCGGCTCGCGGACCTCGACGGCGCCGAACTGCTCTCCCTGGAGCCGTTCAGCCGGGCGGACGCGGTGGACCTGCTCGGCCGGATCGTCGGGCCGTCCCGGCTGAAGCGGGAATCCCCCGACGCGGCCGACAGGGTCGCGAGCCTGTGCGGCGATCTCCCGCTCGCGCTCGCCGTCACGGCGAGCCGGCTGCGGGCGCGAGCGTCCTGGACGCTCGACTTCGTCGCCCGGCAGCTGCGCGACGAACGGAACCGGTTCGGCGAGCTCACCGCCGGGGAACGCGACGTCGCGGGCGCGTTCCGAGTGTCCTATCTGAACTTGACCGAAGCCGAACGCCGGGTGTTCCGGCGGTTGAGCCATCATCCCGGCGCCGCGTTCGATCTCCACTCGACGGCGGCCTTGGCGGAAGTGGACCTCGGCGAGGCCCGCCGCCTCGCCGAACGCCTCGTCGACGTGAACCTGCTGCGGCAGCCGTCGATGGACCGGTACGAGATGCACGACCTCCTCCGCAGCTACGGCCGGGAACTCCTGCTCGCGGAGGAACCCGAACACCAGCGTGAAGCGATGATGCGGCGGCTGTTCGACTACTACCGCAGCACCGTCGCGGCCGCGATGGACTTCATCGACCCGGATTCCGAAGAGGAGCCGGGCGGCCTCGAAGTCCCGAAGAGCGAGTTCGGACAGTCCTTCGCGGACTACGACCAGGCCGCGCACTGGATGGACGCCCAGTGGCAGAACGTCCTGCCGGTGGCCGTCGCGATGAACAACCACCAGCACTACTCGGACCTCGTGCCCTTCTGCTCGGCGGTGTGGCGTTACTTCGACAACCGCGGCTATTACCGCCAGGCCAGGGAGCTGGAGACCCTCGCCCTGTCCGCCGCGCGGGTGACCGGGAACGTGGTCCTCGAGTACCAGGCCCTGCACATGTACGCGCTGACCCTGTGGCGGCTCAACGAGTTCACCGAAGCGAACCGGCTGTTCAACGAGGTGTTCGAACTGGCCTCGACCACCGGCGACGTCCGGATGCAGTGCCGGGCGAGGGGCAATTCGGGCGTCACCCACTGGCTCAAGGGCGAGTCGGACGAGGCGATCGAACACCTCGGCTGGGTACGCGAGACCGCCCATGCCCACGGCAGCGTGCTCATCGAAGCCCGCGCCAGGCACCGCATCGGGCTGATCCACACCGAGAACAGGCGATATCCGGAAGCCGCCGCGGAACTCGACCAGGCACTCAGACTGGCACACGAGAACGAATCGCCCGATCTCGAGGCGGAATGCTTTCTGGCGCTCGGGATCAATTCGCGCGAACTCGGCGACGCCGCACTCGCGGTCGGCCAGTTCACCACCGCGGTCGAAGTGCTCGAATCGACCGGGAATCGCAGCATGCTCCCCATCGCCCACAAGGAGATGGCGACTGCTTTCGACATTCTCGGTAAGCATCTGAATGCGGAACGTCATCGACGGTTCGCTTTGCGGTTGTACACCGATCTCGGCGTTTCGGAGTCCCCCGAGGTGCACGAACTCAAACAGCACTTGGCTGATTACTCGGCGTAATTTGCCGTTCCTCTCCGGTACTCTGTTGGCGTAGGTATATTCACTTGACCGGAGTAACCGCTCACGGAGAGGATCGGGCGCATGCACGATGATGACGACGACGAGTTCTTGTACGAGCTTGAAGCCGAGTACAAGGCACAGAGCACCTGGGGCGGGTTCGAGCCGCCGCCGAACGGCGGGCCTCCTTTCCGTTCGCGACGCTGAATGACCTGACGTATTCGGTAAGTATTACTGGGGACTGGGGCGCAAGACATTCGATGCTGGTAAGGGTTTCCACTTGCGGAACGCTCTATTGGTCCGATGGTGACGTCGTCTGGGACGACCACCTGGGGCACCGCCAGCTCAAACTCGCCGAAGGAACCGAACGCGTCCTGCGATGGTTCAGTTCTTGGCGAGAACCGGAATCGATCCGCGAAGCGGGCGAAAACCCCGAGACCGGGGAAAGACTCGTGCGAATCGCGCGGGCGATGATCCGGTACGACGTGCTGGTGGTCAAAGGTTCTTCCCGTCAGCAGCGAGAAGAAGAGATCCTTCGGGATTGGGGTCCTTGGGGAACGTCCGCGCGGGCGTTTCACTTCGGCACCCGGTCCTTGCGTGAGACCGAGTTCACGACCAGCGAAACGACCGCGAGAACCTTGCTGGAGAAGGCGAAGGCGAGTCCTCCGCCTTCTCCGGTGAGGCCATCGGGCGAGTACGAAGCGATATCGCTGCCCGAACCCTCGCCGGAACCACTGAACGCGATCGGGCTCGGCGACGCGCTGAACCAGCGCAGAAGCACCCGCGAGTTCGGCGAAGAACCCTTGCGGCTAAGGGATTTGAGCGCGCTCCTTACCGCAGCCCGGCCGACAAGGCCGGAAACGCATCCCGACATCCCGGCCACCGGCAACGTCTTCAAGACGAGCCCGTCGGGCGGAGCGAGGCATCCGACGGAGGTGTACGTCTACGCGAGGAACGTCGAGGGCCTGGATCGGGGGATCTACCACTACGACGGATTCCGGCACGGGCTCACCCCACTGGACGGCAAGATCGACGACGACGAACTCGTCGCGCTCGCCGGCGACCAGCACTGGACCGGGAACGCCGGCGCGCTGCTGATCTACACCAGCGTCATCGAACGGAACCAGTGGAAGTACCCGGTGAGCCGGACTTATCGAGTGCTGCTGATGGACGTCGGACATCTCAGCCAGACCGTGTACCTGCTGGCGACCGCACTCGGGCTGAACGTCACCTTCACCGCGGCACTTCGCGACGAACTGGTCGAGGACCTCCTCGGCTGCGACCCGGCGAACGAACTGGTGCTCGGCATGTCGGTGGTCGGCACCCGCTTGTGAGGTTTGCGCCCTGTCGGTCGCGCTGCTTGTGGTCGTTTTTTGGCGATGGCTTTGTTGAGGGTGGTTGGGTGCGGCGTCGGGTCGTGGCGACGCCAGTCGCCTCCACACCTTCGCGCGGAAGGCTCCGCTCATGGCCAAGCCGTAGCCACTCAGCGGCAACGGCCCGGAACGGCGACCGAAGACGGTTGCCAGCCACCACTACGCGGCCCGCGGAGGCTCGCACCCAAGACCAGGCCGTAGCCGTTTCTCGGCAATGGCGCCGGGTCGCCAGGGTGCGGCGTCGGGTTGTGACAATGCCAGTCGCCACTGCGGAGCTTCGACTGACGGCTCTACTAGGGCAGGACATAGCCACTCAGCGGCAAACGACCGGAACGGCGGCGGTTCACCGACCAATGGCACGTCCGCCAGTCACCACCACGCGGTCCCACGGAGGCTCATACTCCACCAGGCCGTAGCCACTTTTCGGCAATGGTGCCGAGTCGGGTCGCCGCCGGAAGGGAGCCTCTACCCAAGCCTCAGGCATAGCCGTTTCGCGGCGACGGCTCAGAACGGCGGTGGTTCGTCAGCCGGGCGGGGTTCGTGCAGCGGTGGCGGCGCACTGTCATAGGACTGCCCAGTAGGCGTGGTGATCGTCAAGGTGCCATCAGCCGCGAGCCGGTAGATCCACCCAGGCTCATCCTTCAGCCGGTGATCACGACGGCACAGGTCGATGAGGTCGGAGGCATCGGTATGCCCGCCGAACTCCCATGGCACCGAGTGGTCGAGATCGCAGGCCTGCGCGGGACGGTGACATCCCGGTCTTCGGCACTCACGATCCCGCACCCGAACAAACTCACCCTGGCCCGCCGACGGCCGATACCGATCCCGACCCAAATCCAGCACCTGCCCGGACAACGGATCAGTGATGATCCGCCGCAGCACCGTCTCCGACCCAGCCGCGATCTCCCGCGCCAGCGAGGCAGGAATGTGCCCATGCCCCGCCAGCTCCGCAGGATCATCCTTCACCCCCAGATACGTGAACAAATCCATGTACAGAAACACTTCCGCCCGTTCGGCCTTGCCACCCCGACCACCCAACAGCAAATCGAGCGCCACATCCGCACGGAGCTGATCCAGAGTGCGGGTTTCGTCCCCGGTCTTGAGTGCCCGAGCCTCCCGGTCGATCCGTATATAAGCGGCGGTCACCTTCTCCACCGGGCCGTCCTCGACCTCGATCGACGCCACCCCCGTCTCACCGTGCCGCATCGTCAACCGGCGCCCGCCGCGATGCCGCTCGGCACGCCTGCCCGCACCCTCACGGTCCACCGTGATCGCCGCATGACCCGCAGCCTTCCGGATCTGATCCGAATTCTTCCCCGGCAACCGATCCTCCAACAACGCATCGGCAGCGAGAGCGTCCTCGTCGGATAGCCACGCCGTCGCCGCCGCGACTTTCATCGCCCCGAAACCACTCACCTTCCCCTGGTCCATCAAACCCAGAGTCCGGGGCAGCCGAGTGGTCAACGCCTCCGCCGCGGCGACCATCGCACCCGCATGACCGTCCACAACAGACAACGCGAAAGCAACCTCCTGCACCACACTCCGCGCACCCTCACGATGCCGAGACAACTGAGCCAACGCCCGAAACCGCACCGCATCCAACCGTGCGATATCAGCCGACACAGCCTGCGCCAACGCCACACACTCCTCATCACCCAACGTGCGAGGATCAGGAATGTCCTTCAAGGGAGCCACAAAGGCTTCAGCAGTAACCACGATCAAGAACCTACAACCGGCCACCGACAATTCCGGAACCGGAAGCACCGAGCAACGGCTCCTCAAAGCACCCCACAAGCCAAGAACTGCGGCACCGCAACAAAACCCCCACCCGAAACCTGCTTCCCCAACCAAATCTCCCCCTCCTCAAAGGAAACTGCCCCCATCCCAACAGCCACCTCCGCCAAACCGCGAACAAAAGCCTCCCCGCCAAGGAATCCGACAACCCCTTCCACCGAAACCTCGCGAAACCCGCTCCCCACGAGCAACCTCCGAAACCCACGCGCCGCCCGGGGCGCGGCGATCGCCGAAGCACGGGCCCGCACGATCTCCCGGGTCAGCGCCGGATGAACGGAATCGATCACCAGCGCCTCCCAGTCGTGCCCGGACAGCACGATCCGCCCACCCGGAACCAGAACCCGCCGCGCCTCCGCGAGAGCGCGCTCCGGCTCCGCCAGTTCGTGGAACACCTTGTCCGCCCGGTATCCCGCGAACCCGCCGTCCACGGGCAGCGCGTAAGCGTCTCCGACCCGAAAGTCCCCCTCAGGAGACCGCCGTCGAGCCTCCTCGACCATCTCGGGAGAAAGGTCGACACCGACGGCGCGGAATCCTCGCGAAGACAGCTCGGACACGGCCAGTCCGGCGCCGCAGCCGACGTCGATCACCGCGGAGCCGGGCTCGAGCCGGAGCAGTTCGTAGGTCCGGGCCCGCAGTTCGGCGGCTCCCGGCAGGGCATCGGCGGCATCGAGCCGCTGCAGCATGGACATAGCCGTGATCGTCCGACTTAATGACGACATGAAGTCAAGCACCTTGAGCGTCGGCGAGGTCGCGGAGCGCTTCGGCCTGGCGACGCATGTCCTGCGCCATTGGGAATCCGTCGGCCTCCTCAAGCCCGCGCGGGACGGCGACAGGCGTCGATATGACGACGCCGATTTGTCCCGGATAGCGGTCATCGTGCGCTCGAAGGAGGCGGGACTCAGCCTCGACGGCATCCGCGAGATGTTTCAGGAGCCCGGAGCGCGGGACGAGGTTCTCAGGCGTCACAAGGAAGAACTCACGCGACGCATCGCGGCCGCGCAGGCTTCGCTCGCGATCATCGACTGTGCCCTCGGGTGCGAGCACGAGGATTTCACCCAGTGCGCGCACTTCCGGGCGGCGGTGGCGCGGGCCGGCTGACCCGCGCCACCGTCTTACTCAGCCGAGCAGTGCCCGCATCTCGGTGATCTCGGCCTGCTGACCGTCGATCACCTTCTGTGCCAAGGCTTTGACCTCGACGTCGCTGCCCTGCTGCAGCGCGGTCTTCGCCATCGCGAGCGCACCCTCGTGATGCTTGACCATCATTTCCAGCCACTGCTTGTCGAAGGCTGCGTCCTTGGCTTTGCCGAGTTTCGCCAGATCGTCATCGGCCATCATGCCGTGCCCGGAGTGCCCGCCCGAAGGCGTCGCTCCCCAGCCTTTCAGCAATCCGTTCAACTGCTGGATCTCCGGGTCCTGCGCCTTCTGGATCCTCGCGGCGAGATCGACGACCTTCGCGTTGCGAGTACGTCCGTCGACGAGTTTCGCCATCGCGAGCGCCTGTTCGTGGTGCGGGATCATCCCTTGCGCGAAGGCGACGTCGGCCTCGTTGTGCCCCGCCTGCTGCGGGTTCGGCACGTTCATCGTGGACATGGCGTGCCCATTGGAGGCGGTGTCGGAACTGGCGCATCCGGTGAGCACGACGAAGGAGGCCAGGGCGGCGAGCGCCGCCCCGACCAGTTTCCCGCTGGTCATGGTTTCTTCCTCAAAGTAAGTGTCGGGCAGGGCGAGACGTGCTCGCCTGTCACACCCGCAGCACGCAGAGGAAGGACAATCGCCGGAGAACCGGTCTCCAGCGCGGCGGATCACGCCCAGGCGCCGAACCGCCACCCTGCCGCGAACTCCACGTCACCCTGGTCCGTCCACTTCGGACGAGCAGCCAGGTGACGATCATCAGCACGGCCGCGGCGAGCACCGCGAGACACAGGTGCAGTCCACTGTGTCCACCGTCGTCGTGCGAAGGCGTGTCCTCGCAACAGGGATCCGCCATCGCGACGGCGGAGTGCCCCGCGCCGTGACCGGTCTCGGCGATGACGTGATGCATGCCGACCAGTCCCAGCGCCACCACGCACAACAACAGCCACCGCAGGGCGGCCGGGTACGAGGACTGGGTCACGACCCCACCGTAGCCGGATTCAGCGCGCCGCCGGCCGGTGGGGTTTCCCCGCCGAATGCAGCGCGGGGATGTCGCGGTCGATGTGATCGGCGTGGAACAACGCCTGCGCGAGCAGCCCGCGGACGTGGTCGTTGGCCGCCGAGTAGTAGACGAACGTCCCCTCGCGACGCCCCTTGACCAGCCCGGCGAGCCGCAGTTTCGCGAGATGCTGGCTGACCGCCGTCGGCGCCGCGCCCGCCAGTTCCGCGAGACAGGCGACCGAGGACTCGCCCTGCAGAAGCGCCCAGAGGACCTTGATCCGAGTCGGATCGGCGAGCAGCCGGAACGTCTCCGCGGCCAGGTGGACCTGTTCCTCGGTGGGCATCTCGAAATCCGGAACCGACTCGTGCATCCCCGGAGGATACCCGTTACCCTTCTACCTGCGTATCTGCATGACTGCGCAGATAACATGACAGTGAGGCGGGGAAATGACCGGGCACGGACACAGTCATGGCCACAAGCCGGGGAAGAGCCGTCTCCGCCATCTGCTGACCCCGCACAGCCACGACAGCGCCGACCGCGTCGACACCGCGCTGGAGACCAGCAAACGTGGTGTCCGGACGCTGATCTGGTCGTTCGCCGCCCTGTTCGTCACCGCCGTCGCCCAGCTCGCGCTCGTGCTGGTCACCGGTTCGGTGGCGTTGCTCGGCGACACGATCCACAACTTCGCCGACGCGCTGACCGCGGTCCCGCTCGGCATCGCCTTCCTGCTCGGCCGCCGCGCGGCCACCCGCCGCTACACCTACGGGCTCGGGCGGGCCGAAGACCTCGCCGGTGTGCTCGTCGTCCTGCTCATCGCCGCCTCGGCCTTCCTCGCCGGGTACGAGTCGATCGAGCGACTGCTCGACCCGCGTCCGGTCCGGCATCTGTGGGTGGTCGCCGCGGCGGGGATCATCGGCTTCGCGGGCAACGAACTCGTGGCCAGGTACCGGATCACCGTCGGCCGCGAGATCGGGTCCGCCGCGCTGGTCGCCGACGGGCTGCACGCGCGGACGGACGGCTTCACGTCACTCGCGGTCGTGCTCGGCGCCATCGGGGTCGCCTTCGGTTTCCCGCTGGCCGACCCGATCATCGGCCTCGCCATCACGGTCGCGATCCTGTTCGTCCTGCGTGACGCCGCCAGGGAGGTCTTCCGCCGCCTGATGGACGCCGTCGACCCCGCCGACGTCGATCGCGCCGAACGCGCGGCCGCCGAGGTGCCCGGCGTCCTCGGCACGAGGGATCTGCGGATGCGCTGGATCGGCCACAGCCTGCGCGCGGAGCTGGCGGTTTCGGTCGGGGCGGAACTCACCGTCACCGAGGCGTATCACCTCGCCCATCACGTCGAGCGACGCCTGCGCCAAGTGCTGCCGCGGCTCGCGGAAGCGGTCGTGCACACAGAACCGGCGCACGCTCATGAGATCGTCAGCGGGTGACGCTGTCCGACAACGACATCCGCGCCGTCCGCGCCCGCGCGCAACGGCTCGATTCCCCCGCCGGCGACCTGCTCGCCGTGACCCGGTCCCTCGCCGCCATCCAAGCGCAGTCGAGTCCCGCCGCCAGGCTCGCGGTCCGGGCCCGCAGCCGGGGCCTGATCGCGCCGGACGTCGACGCGTCCCGCGAAGTGGCGCGCACCTGGCTGATGCGCAAGACGCTCCACCTGGTCCCGGCGGCGGATCTCCGCTGGCTGAACCGGCTGTTCGGCCCGCGCAACGCCCAGTCCGGCCAGGGACGCCGAACGCAACTGGGCCTCACCGGCGAACTCTGCGAGCGCGCGCTGAAACACCTCCAGGATCTCTTGCGGGGCAAGGCACTCACCCGCCGGGAGATCCTGGACGGCTTGGCGTCCGAAGGCATCGCGCTCGACGCGAAATCCCAGGCGCCCGCCCACCTCCTGGCGTACGCGGCCAACCGCGGTTTGCTCTGCCGGGGCCAGGACGCCGGATCGGAACCGACGTACGTGCTCCTCGACGAGTGGATCACCGAGGACGACACCCCGGACGACCCGCGGGCGGAACTCGCCCGCCGGTACCTGACCGCGTACGGCATCGCGACGGCCGAGGACTTCGGCGCCTGGTCCGGGTTCCCGCTCGGGCTCTGCCGCGAGGCTTTCGGCGCGCTGGATCTCGTGCCCTCCGGCAGTGGCTTCGCCCTCGCGGAGACCGATCTGACCGCTCCCCCGTGTCCCCCGCGCCTGCTCGGCGCCTTCGACACGTATCTGCTGGGCTACCGCGACCGCGATCTGCTGCTCGACCCGGCCGATGCGAAGCGCGTCAACTCCGGCGGCGGGATGATCGCGCCCACCGTGCTCGTCGACGGCCGGATCGCCGGAACCTGGCACGCCGAACGGAGCGCGAAGCGGACGAAGGTCGTCATCGAACCCTTCGCCACGCTTTCGCGGTCCGCCGTCACCGGACTGGAATCCGAAGTGGACGATTACGGCCGTTTCCTCGGGGAAGCGGCCGTAATCGTCATTTGAGCGACCGGAAGAACTCCCGCACGTCCGCGACCAGGATCTCGGGCTCCTCCAGCGCCGCGAAGTGCCCGCCGCGATCGACGTCGGTCCACCGCACGATCGTGTGCGCGTCCTCCGAGTACCGCCGGATCCCGACGTCGTGCGCGAAGATCAGCGCCGCCGTCGGCACGCCGGAGTTCTTCTCGACCGCTCCCCAGGTTTCCGCCTGCGCGTACCCGACGTACGCGGACGAAGCGGCCGTGCCGGTGAGCCAGGTGAACATGACGTTGGTCAGCAACCGGTCCCTGCCGATGATCTCCTCCGGCAGCGTCGGGCGCGGATGCGTCCACTCGCGGAACTTGTCCATGATCCAGGCCAGCTGCGCGACCGGGGAGTCGATCAGCCCGTAGCCCAAGGTCTGTGGCCGCGTCGACTGGATCGAGATGTACCCGAACTCCTCCTGCATGAAGGCCTCGATCCGCTTGATCCGATCGCGTTCGATGTCGGTGAGCGAGGCGAGTTCCTCTTCCGGCAACGACATCGGGGGCATCGGCGTCAGCCCGCCGTTGACGTGCACTCCGATCACCTTGTCCGGCGCGACCCGGCCCACCTCCGGCGACACGGAAGCGCCGAGGTCGCCGCCCTGCACGCCGTAGCGTTCGTAGCCGAGCCTGCGCATCAGCTCGGCCCAGGCCCGGCCGATCCGCGGCATCGTCCAGCCGGAATCCGAGACAGGGCCCGAGAAACCGAAGCCGGGCAGCGACGGGATCACGAGATGGAACGCGTCCCGGCTCTCGCCGCCGTGCGCCTTCGGGTCCGTGAGCGGGCCGATGACGTCCAGGAACTCCACCACCGAACCCGGCCAGCCGTGCGTGAGGATCAGCGGTGTCGCGCCGGCTTCGGGCGAGCGGACGTGCAGGAAGTGGATGTTCTGCCCGTCGATCTCCGTCGTGAACTGCGGGAACCGGTTGATCTCGCGTTCGGCGGCGCGCCAGTCGTAGCCGTCGCGCCAGTATTCGGCGAGTCCGCGCAGCCAGGCGACCGGGACCCCGGTGTCCCAGCCGTCGCCGGGGAGCGGAGCCGGCCAGCGCGCGCTGTCGAGCTTCGCGTGCAGTTCGTCCAGCTGCTCCTGGGGGACGTCGAGGAGGAAGGGGCGGATCTCGGTGTTTTCCATGACTCCTACGCTAAAGAGCATTGCGGACAGTTTCTGTCCTCGATCGAATCGGGTACACGGATACGGGAAGATGCGCGGGTGAAGGACAAGTACTTGGCCTACGGCAGGCTCATCCGCGACGGGAAGATCCTGTTCATCCGGCGGCGGCCCGGTTCTTTCCTCGGCGGTCATTGGGAATTGCCGGGCGGCACCGTCGAGCCGGGCGAGCGGCAGGCGGAGACCGTGGTCCGCGAGTTCGCCGAGGAGACCGGGCTGACCGTGCGGGTCACCGGCGAACGCGGCACCCACAGCTGGGACGACGTCGAGGGCAGGCCGATGCGGATCCACGCCATGGTGTTCGCGCTCGCCGAAGAAGAACCGGGCGAGGTCGTGCTCGATCCCGAGGAACACGACGCCTTCACTTGGTACACCAGGGAAGAAGCCGCCGGGCTCGACCTCGCCGAGCACTTCCGCCGGGCGATCGAGGACTGAGGCCGGGACCCGTCCCGGGTGGGCCTCCCTACCCTGCCCGGCATGCTTCGACGCCTTGTAGCGCCCCTCGCCGCACTCCTTCTCGTGGCGGGCTGCGGTCCGGACTCACCCGAACCGCCGAAACCCGCCGACGGCGGTGACCTCGCCGCCTGCTCCGACGGGATGTGCGAGGTCAGCGCGCCGGTGGGCGGCAAGATGACGCTTCCCGAGCGGACGAGGGTCGAATCGGTGACCGTTCAGTCCGTCGAAGGCGACACCGTCGTGCTGGTCGCCCGCGGTATCGGGCCACGGCAAGGCGGAAGCTGCACCGGCAAGAGGTGTGAAGCCTCAGCCAAGGGCCCCGACTTCAAGGCCGCGCTCGGGCCGGGCAGCGGCGTCACCTACAACGACCTCGCGATCGACCTGCTGGGCATCGGTGACGGCGCCGCCGTTCTCCGGATCAAACCGCTGTGAGCTCCGCTCCGCCCAGCGGACGGCGGGTGCGGTGAGCGCGCCCGCCAGCAGGAACAGGCCGCCCAGCACCACCCAGCCCGCCTCGCCGCCCACCAGGATCAGGCTGGTCAGCAGCACCGGGCCGAGCATGCGGGCGATGGCCGTCCCGGCACCGAAGAGCCCTTGGTACTGGCCCTGTTTGCCGTCGGGTGCGAGGCCGAAGCCGATCTCCCACGAGCCCGCCGCCTGAGCCATTTCACCCACTACTTGCAAGGCGGCACCCGCGAGCAGGACCAGCGCCGCCGTCCACGCGGAGTCGCTCATCGCGGAGAACGAGAAGACCAGGCAGGAAACGAACAGCAGCAGACCCGCGTACCGGGCGTACCGGGAGGCACCGCGCAGCCCGGTCACGCCGCGCGCCACTCGCACCTGGAAGACCACGACGCTCGCCGTGTTGAGCACCAGCATCGCCGAAACCAGCCAGCCGGGGGCGGCGGTCCTGGTCGAGATCCACAGCGGCAGGACCAGGCTGAACAGCGGCATGTAGAGCAACATGATCATGTTGAGCAGCGCCAGCAGCGCGTACGGGCGGTCGCGGAGAACGGCCACGGACGGCTCGCCGGTCCGCACCGGCGCCGGAGCCACCGATGGCACCTTGCGGAGAACGAGAGCCGCGGTGACGAAACTCAGCGCGTCGATGACGAAGACGGTCAGGAAGGCTTCTCGCGTCCCGAGCGCCAGCGCGATCCCGCCGAGTGCCGCGCCGAGCGCGATCCCCGCGTTGGACATCGCCTGCAGCCGGGCGCGGAACGTCGTGCGCCCGGCCGGGTCGATCAGGCCGGCCAGCAGCGCCTGCCTCGCCGCGCCGAGACCGCATTGAAAGCAGGCGTAGACGCAGGCCGCGATCACGAACGCGACCACCGAGCCGACGAAGAGGAAGGCCGTGACCGACGCGGCCGTGCCGAGTCCCAGCACGACGGCCGTTCCCTTCGGCCCGCGACGGTCGGCCAGATGTCCCAGCGCGACCCCGGCCACCGAGCCGACCGCCCAGCCCACGGTGAGGCCGAGGCCCACCTGCGCGGGCGAAAGCCCGACGATCAGCGTGAAGTACAGGGCCGAGCTGACGTAGTAGGCGCCGTCACCGACGGAGCTGATCAGCTGGGCCAGCGCCAGTCTCTTCGTGGACTCCATGGAGTCAAGCTAAGCGCCGGATTGGCCACATCCCAGTTCCAATTCCCGGCATTCCGCTTGGGCCAATATAGCCTCGGTGCGTGCCGTTCCACATCAGTCTCGACGGTCAGACCGACCTGGCCGCGCGGATCTACCGCCAGCTCCGCGACGGCATCCTCGACGGGCGCCTGCGCTCCGGGGAACGCCTCCCGCCGACCAGGGAACTGGCCCGCGAACTCGACGTCTCGCGCAACACCGTCGCGGTCGCCTACGAACGCCTCACCGCGGAGGGTTTCCTGAGCAGCCATGTCGGACGCGGGACGTTCGTCAGCGCCGATCCCGTGGCGCGGGTGGATCGTGCCGCGCCGACGGGCGCCGGAGTGCTGCCGTCCGCGCACTGGCGTTCGCTTCCGGCCCCGCTCGGCGCCGATCGCTCCGCGCCCGCCTTCGACTTCCGCGTCGGCGTCCCCGATCCGGCGCTGTTCCCGCTGAGCACCTGGCGGCGGCTGGTCAGCCAGGCGCTTCGGCCCTCGTTGCCGCCGCCGTGGGGGTACGCCGACCCGGCCGGGCTCGAAGGCCTGCGGGTGGCGATCGCCCGGCACGTCGGCGCCGCCCGGTCGGTGCGGGCGGGCGGGGAGGACGTCCTGGTCACCCAAGGAGCGCAACAGGCCCTCGACCTGATCGGCCGGGTCCTGATCGAACCCGGCACACGGGTCGCCGTCGAAGACCCCGGCTATCCCCCGGCCGAGCGGCTTTTCGCCGCCCTCGGCGCCCGGGTCGTGAAGGTACCGGTGGACGCCGAAGGTCTCGACGTCACCGCGCTCGCGCCGGGCACCCGTCTGATCTACACGACGCCCTCGCACCAGTTCCCGCTCGGCACGCCGATGTCACTCACCAGGAGGACGGCGTTGCTGGCGTGGGCGGAGCGCCACGACGCGGTGATCGTCGAGGACGACTACGACAGCGAGTACCGGTTTTCGGACCGGCCGCTCGAGCCGCTCCAAAGCCTGGACCGCGACGGCAGGGTGCTCTATGTCGGGTCGTTCTCGAAGACCTTGCTTCCCTTGCTGCGTCTCGGTTTCCTCGTCGCCCCCGCTTCGCTGCGGCCGGCGTTGCGGCAGGCGAAGCAGCTGATGGACTGGCACGGTGACCTCGTCACCCAGTCGGCGTTGGCGAGTTTCATCGACGAGGGCCTGCTCGCCCGTCACGTGCGCAAGGCCACCCGGGAGTACTCGGCGCGGCGGGACCGGATCCTGGCCTTCGTCCGCGACGAGCTGCGGGACGAGCTGGAGATCGTTCCTTCGAGCGCCGGGCTTCACCTGTGCGCCCTTCTCTCTCCACATGCGACGGTCACTGTGGACGGTGTCGTCGCGGAGGCGGCGCGGGCCGGGGTGGCCGTCGAAAGCCTGTCCACGTACGGGGGAACGCGCGGCGGGCTGGTGCTCGGCTACGGGCTGGTCGGCACCGATCGGATCAACGAAGGGCTTTCCCGGCTGGGGGAGTGTTTTTCGGCCGCCGGGATGTCATGAAAGGGGCTTTCAGGACACATTTCGTCTTGAAAGCCCCTTTCATGACATCCGTTCGCCACGGGCCGCCCGAAACTGTCGTACCCCGGTGGTCTCCTCTTCCCAGGCGACAGCGGGCCCCGGCCGGGGCCCGCGCGCGGAAGCGAGGAGGCAAGTCCCATGGCCGGAGAAACGGTGCTCACGGTGGTCGGAAACCTGACGACCGACCCGGAACTGAAGTTCACCCCGTCGGGGGCGGCGGTCGCGAACTTCACGGTCGCGTCGACGCCGCGCGTGCTGGACCGCGAGAGCGGGGAATGGCGTGATGGCGATCCGCTGTTCCTGCGCTGCTCACTGTGGAAGCAGGCCGCGGAGAACCTGACCGAGTCACTCACCCGCGGTACCAGGGTGATCGTGCAGGGCCGGTTGAAACAGCGATCGTTCGAAACGAAGGAAGGCGAGAAACGGACGGTGGTGGAACTCGACGTCGACGAGATCGGCCCGTCACTGCGCTATGCCACGGCGAAGGTGAACAAGGCGGGACGCAGTTCGGGCGGCACCCCGGCGGACGGCGCCTGGGAGCGGACTCCGGTGGCCGCCGGGAGTCCGGAACCGCCCTTCTGAACCGGCGATTTCCCTCTCGGGAGGGACCGGTCTCCCCCGCCCGCGCCATGCGGTCCCGTGCCTTCGGCTCGGATGCTGGAGGTCGTGAACACGACCACGATCATCACGGAACTCGGGCTGGATCCGGCCGACGAGCGGCACTCGGCGTTCTCCGCCGAGCTCCGCGCCGGCCTGTCCCTGGTCGAAGACGGACTTCAGGAGGTGTTGCGCAGCCCCGGCTATCTGTATCTCACCGAAGCGGCCACCCATCTCGTCCGCGCGGGCGGGAAGCGGCTGCGGCCGTTGATGGCGCTGGCCGGAGCGTCGTTCGGCGACGGGCGGGACGAGGCGATCTCGGCGGCGGTGCTCGTCGAGCTCGTCCACGTCGCCACGCTCTACCACGACGACGTCATGGACGAGGCGCCGATGCGGCATGGGGTGACGAGTGCGAATTCCTTGTGGGGCAACAAGAAGGCTGTCTTGATCGGAGACTACGTGCTCGCTTGCGCGGCGCGGGTCGGCGCCGGGCTCGGCGATTACGCGTTGCGGCTGCAGGCGAAGACGTTCGGCAGGCTCGTCCGGGGCCAGTTCCTCGAAACGACCGGGCCGTTCGAGGACTGTGGCCGTCACGCGCCCTACGAACACCACATCCAGGTGATGGCCGACAAGTCCGCGTCGCTGATCGCGATGGCGGGGCGGCTCGGCGGCCAGGTGGCGGGCGCCGATGAGCGGATCATCGAAACGTTGGGCCAGTACGGCGAACTGATCGGCGTCGCGTTCCAGATCTCCGACGACGTCCTCGACATCTCCGCGTCCACCACCGACCTCGGCAAGTCGGCGGGCACCGATCTCCGCGAAGGCATCGTCACCCTGCCGATGCTCCACGCGCTCGACGACGAGGGTCCCGGCGCCGCGCGCTTGCGGGAGATCATCGGGCACGGGCCGGTTCCCGACCCCGCGCTCCAGGACGAGGCGCTCGGGCTCCTGCGCGGTTCCGCCGGTGTCGATCGCGCCCTGGCGGAAGCTCACGGTTACGCCGCCAAGGCGCGGGACCTCGCGCTCAGCCTTCCCGACCGTCCGGCCAGAGCACTGCTGATCGGTCTTTCGGCGTTCGTGGTCGACCGCGGCGAATAGGCCCACGGCGGCTGTGACCGGGGTCAAGGTGGCGGGATGACCAGCGACCATTTCATCACCGAGTGGCTCGAATAAATTCTGTCGGACGCAAGAAAACCCTTTCCGGGGCTAGAATCCGACGATGTGCTCGTGGCAGGCGGGCACCCGAGACGACGGGAACCGGGAACTGTGACCGACGTGGCGGACCGCAGCGGTGACCACACCCGCCAGGTGGACAGGTTCGATCAACGGCGCGCGCAGCTGGCGATGTCGGCGCTGGTCACGTTGTCCGAACTGGGCTACGCGCGCACGAGCCTCCGGGAGATCGCGCAGAACTCCGAGTTCTCCCACGGGGTCCTGCACTACTACTTCCGGAACAAGGTCGAGCTGATCACCTACTGCGTCAAGCAGTACGAGGCCGAATGCGTCACCCGGTACGATCGGATAGTCGAGACCGCGGAAACGGCCGAAGAACTGAAACAGGCCTTCGGCGCCGTGTCGGCGTCCACCCTGCGCGAAGACGCCAGGCTGCATCGGCTCTGGTACGACCTGCGCAACCAAAGCCTGTTCGAGAAGGTGTTCCGGGCCGACGTGCTCGCCATCGACGAGACACTCGAACTGATGATCTGGCGGATCGTCGCCCGGTACGCGGAGCTACTGGACAAGCCGCTGGATCTCACGCCGTCGACGACGTACGCGCTTTTCGACGGCCTGTTCCAGCAGGGCCTGCTGAAACACCTCGCCGGCCGGGAAGACGCGGCGAGGTGCCTTCAGGATTCGGTGGAGCAGGTACTGACGCGCCTTTTCACCACGTGATCGTCGGGTACCAGATGACGCCGGTCCGGCCCAGTACCCGCAGGTCCCAGTACAGCAGCGTGAACGTGCCCGCGACCAGCAGCGCGGCACCGGTCACCACGGCGATCCTGGCGGGCTTCGCGAGCATCCAGCGCTGCAGCCGCCCGCCCGTGCCGTGGGTGAGCAGCAGGAACAACAGCGCCATCACCAGGATGTTGCCGACCGACTGCAGGGCGAACGCGGCGGCGCCGTAGAAGACGTTGTGGCTTTCGGCCGCGCTGCGGAACATCATCCGGAACAGCGGGAACGGCCTGCCGATCAGGAATCCGCCGATGAGCGCGCCCATCAGGACGAGCGGCGCCGGTGGGAACCGGCGGGTGAGGCCGGCGATCGGGTTGCGGACGATGCCGACGGAAGCGAGGCCCAGCACGATGAACACGATCCCGATCACGCCGTAGACGATCATCGACTGGATGTTCCGCGGCGTGAGCCCGCCCGGCGACGAAGCGGTCGAGAACTGCGGCATCCGGGTGCCGACGAGGGCGACGATGACGCCGTACACCACGGAAACGGTCAGCATGCCCGCCGCGATCCAGGCCAGCGGCTTCAAGGTGTCGACGAACTTCGGCCGCCCGGTGCTCTCTCGGCCGACAAGCGGGGCGACGGCACCGAACGCGGCGATGTTGCACGCGGTGAACGTGCCGGCGAGCCCCGAGACGAACGCGAAGAACGTCCCGGCGAGCACACCGCCGATCGGGGTCTCCTTGGCGTTGTGCCCCAGGAGGGTGTTGGCCACGCTGTCGCCGATCACACTGTCCACAAAGGGTGCCGACCAGATCACCGTCAGCGCGAAACCGGCGAGGACGGACCAGCAGACCACGCGCCACCGGTGTTCCGGATACGGTCCAGAGCCGAGAAAGGTCGATCGCGGGGAAACGGGGACGCGTTCGGTGATCGACATTCGTACCTCCAGCGAAGGACTTCCCCCAGGACTCGTGCTCATCGTTGTTCCGCGGAAGGGGGTGCGCCACCTCCAAAGTGCCGATCCACCCTTGGTCCGATCGGCTCCGGGTAATTCCGGAGTGCGGGCGGCTCCGCCCGTGAAGCGTCGATCCGGCGGATCCTGACAAACAACCCCGAAAAGATGAGAGCGCCGGAGTTTCGTGGGATCCTCGTCGGACGAGGTTTCCGGCTACGGACCCAGCGGAGGACGATGGAGTTCGACGAGGTCGCGGACGAGCTCTACGCGGGCGATCCGGCCGTTTTCGTGTCGGTGCGCAACCAGCGGGCGAAGGAGGCCAAGGTCGCGGGTGACGCCGCCTTGGCCGAACGGATCCGCGCGCTCCGAAAGCCCACGCTCGCAGCCACGATCCTCAACCGCCGGGCCGGTTCCCCCGAACTGGAGGAGCTGGCCCGTCTCGGCGAGGACCTGCGGCGGGCGCATTCGGCGCTGGCGGGCGGGGACCTGCGCAAGCTCACCCGGCAGCGTCAGGATCTGGTGAACCGGATTCTGCAGGGCGAGCGCGCGATGAGCGAGCCCGTCGCCCGTGAAGTCGAAGCGACCCTCGAAGCCGTCGTCGCGGATCCCGAGGTGGCCGCGCTCGCACTGGCCGGGCGGTTGAGCAGCGGCGCGGACAGTGCCGGCGACCAATGGCTGACCAGTGGGTTCACCCCGCAACCGAGGCGGGAACCCGCACCGGAACGGGAAAAGCCCGCCACCGTGTCGCATTTGGACGATCGACGGAAGGCGAAACGGAAGGCCGCCGAGAAGGCCGAGCAAGAAAGCACCGCCAAGGCCCGCGAGGAAGCCGAACGCGAGCAGAAGCGGGTGGCGGAGTTCAACCGGCTCCGGCGCGAGGCGGCCGATCTCGCGAAGGCCCGCAAGCAGGCCGAAATCGACCTCGCCCGCGCCGAACGCCGGGCCGAGAAGGTCACGGAGAAGGCGAACGATCTCCGGCAACGGCTCGCCGACGCCGAACTCGAGGAAGAGGCGGCGAACGGTGACACCGCCGCCGCCCAGACCACCCTGGACGATCTGCGCGGCGAAGCGGCGCGGATCGACGAGGCCCTCGAACAGTTTTAGGGCGTGTCCTGTGAGTCTGTTCGATGGGCTTCGTGATCCAGGTGGTTCCTGACGGTGCGGGCGGATCGGCCCCGTACCGGGTCGTACTCGGCCGCATCCGCCCGTGCCGTCAGGGACCGCCTGGGCGCGGAGACCGCGAACAAGACTTGCAGGACACGGCCTAAGCAGGACGGCGTACGAGCACCCGGCGTCCGTAAGCCGTCTTCCCGCCTGGCTTGTACACCGACAGGACGGTCATGGTCAGGTACATCGTCGTGGACACGATGATCGGATAGAACCCGTCCACGCGACGGCCCGCCTCGACGAGGACACCGTCCATAGTGGACTCGGTTGCCGCCGCAAGTTCCCGGATCCCCGGCAGCAGGGAGAACACCGTCAGCGCGACCGCGATCAGGGTCAGCCCCAGTTTGATCGCGACCCATTTGTACCGGACCAGCCCCCATTTCGTGCCGACGCTGAGCACGATCCCGCTGATCAGGGCGGTCAGGCTGACCGGCAGCAGGAGATAGCCGCCGATCTGGTCCATCATCAGGATGGCCGCGTGCTGGCGCCGGGGGTCGTCGGTGAGCACGGAGGTGAAGGTCAGGACCGCGTTCACCAGGGTGATCCCGAGCCAGCCGAGTGACGAGACGACATGGACGACGAGGACGAGTTTCCGCCACCGCGGGGTGAGCGTCGTCGGCGGTCGCCGCACTGTGGAAGTACTCATGCGACCAGTGTTTCCGCAGGCGGCGCTCCCGTCGTCCGTCGAGGAGCGGCACTTCGCCTACGTATCGCGGAGTACGAGCCCCCGGACGTACGCGGCCTGCCCGGCGTGCTGGAGGTCGTCGGAAAGCACGCTGACCAGGCGAACCCCGAGGGTGACGGGCGGATCCCACGCGTCGTCGACGATCCGGTCGAGGTCGGCTTCGCCGAGGCCTGCGACCCAGGCCGTCGTCGCTTCGTGCACCGCGTCGTAGTACCCGGTCAGCAGTTCGGCGGAGTCGACCCGGACCGCCTCGACGTCCTCGGGACGGTGTCCGTACCCGATGTCGGCCGCCGGGAACGGCAGCGCGAACCGGTCCAGCCAGCCCTGCGAGGTCCAAAGCTGCTCGGTGCCCATCAGACCGGCGATGTGATCGTCCTGCACCCGGGCCAGATGCCAGACCAGCCAGGCGATCGTGTTCGCGCCCGGCGCCGGGCGCGCGACCAGCTGCCCGGCGTCCAGGCCCTCGACCGCCTCGTGGACGACCTCCTGGACGCGGCCGAATCCGTCGGCCACCACTTCGGCCAGTTTCATCGATTCTCCTTCCGACGTCTGAGGCCCACGATGCCACCGCGAGGTGACCCCGGCCTTGCAACCTTGACTTATATAAGCCCAGGCCGTGATAGTTGCCGGATGCACGCGTTCGACGTCCTGGGGGATCCGGTGCGCCGCCGGATCCTGGAACTGCTGGCGGGCGGGGAACTGAGTTCCGGCGACGTGACCTCGGTGGTCCGCGCCGAATTCGGGATCTCGCAACCCGCGGTCTCCCAGCATCTGCGCGTCCTGCGCGAGAACGGCTTCACCACCGTCCGCGCCGAGGGCGCGCGACGGCTGTACTCGGTGGATCCCGGCCCGCTCAAGGAGATCGACGGCTGGCTGGAGCAGTACCGGCGATTCTGGACCGGGCCGCTCGACGCGCTCGCCACCGAGATCGCGCGCGGCCGCCGCGAACGACGCAAGGCCGCCGAGGAGACCGGATAGTCTGCCGCCCATGCGCAAGGGCCGGGGGCGCGCGGCGGTGATCGCCGTCGCGAGCATCGTCATCGTGCTGGGTCTCGTTTTCGCGGTCACGGCGCGGAGCGGGCATGGCAAGGCGACGACGCTGTGGCTCTCCTCGGAGCCGCCCCCGTGGATCACCCCGACGACACCGGCGATGCCGTCCTATTCGACCGCCGCGCCCCCGCCCACGACGCGGCCGACGTTGACCGTCGACAGCGGTTGCCGTCCCGGTCAGGGCCCGGCCACCCTCGAACCGGTCCCCGAAGCCGTCACCCGCCGGGTGGATGCCGCCTGGGACCGTGTCGAACGGTGGCTCGAGGCCAAGGCGCCGACGTCGGCGGCGAGCCTCCGCCCGCCCGCGACGATCGAGCGGATCGCGGAGACTCAGAAGCGGATCGGCGTCGCCCTCCCCGCCGAGCTCATCGCCTCGCTTCTGCGGCACGACGGCGTCACGGGCATCGGCGAGAGCTTCAGTCTTCCGCCGTTCAACCACCCCGCTTCCGCGGAAACCGTCGCGGACCAGGCGAAGGTCATGTGCGAAGTGCTGCAGTCGGCCGGGGACGAGAGCGTCGGCTACTGGTGGCACGGGCGATTCGTCCCCCTCGCCATCGACGGCGGCGGCAACGGGCTGTTCCTCGACCAGCGCACCGGCACCGGGCGGCTCGGCGAGTGGGACCACGAGGGATCGGTGAACTTCGACCGGTGGCCCGCCACCCTGACCGAACTGCTGGAGCAGACCGCGACAGCACTCGAAACCGGCGGGACGGTCGTGGGCGGCTACCGGCCGGTCGTCACCGAAAACCGGGCGCTGGACTGGGACTTCCCCCGCTGAGGTGCGCGGCCGCGTCGACTGTCGGACCCCGCCCCTAGAATCGTCCGGGTGGCAGCCCCCGACATCAGTACCTCGGAAGCCCTCGAAACGCTGAACCGCGTCTTCGGCTACGACAACTTCCGCGGTGACCAGCAGGCCATCGTCGAACACGTCATCGCAGGCGGTGACGCGCTCGTTCTCATGCCCACCGGCGGCGGGAAGTCACTCTGCTACCAGATCCCCGCACTGGTACGGCCGGGTGTCGGCGTGGTGATCTCACCGCTGATCGCGCTGATGCAGGACCAGGTCGACGCGCTGCGGAACCTCGGCGTGCGCGCGGGTTTCCTCAACTCGACGCAGGATTACGCCGAGCGCAACCGGGTCGAGGCCGCGTTCCTCTCCGGTGAGCTGGACCTGCTGTATCTGGCCCCGGAACGGCTTTCGGTCGAAGCGACCGTGCGGCTGCTCGACCGCGGCAAGATCTCGCTGTTCGCGATCGACGAGGCGCACTGTGTCTCCCAGTGGGGCCACGACTTCCGGCCCGACTACCTGATGCTGTCCGCGGTGCACGAGCGCTGGCCGGACGTGCCGAGGATCGCGCTCACCGCCACCGCCACCAAGACGACGCACGCCGAGATCGCGTCCCGGCTCAACCTCGAGGACGCGCGGCACTTCGTCGCGAGCTTCGACCGGCCGAACATCCAGTACCGGATCATCGGCAAGAACTCGCCGCAGCGCCAGTTGCTCGAACTGCTGCGCACCGAGCACAAGGGCGACGCGGGGATCGTCTACTGCCTGTCGAGGAACTCGGTCGAGAAGACCGCGGATTTCCTGGTGGAGAACGGGATCCCGGCGGTGCCCTATCACGCCGGGCTGGACGCGCGGACGCGGGCGAAGCACCAGTCGCGCTTCCTGCGCGAGGACGGGCTGACCGTCGTCGCGACGATCGCGTTCGGCATGGGCATCGACAAGCCGGACGTGCGGTTCGTCGCGCATCTGGACCTGCCGAAGTCCGTCGAGGGCTACTACCAGGAGACGGGCCGCGCGGGCCGTGACGGGCTGCCGTCGACGGCGTGGCTGGCGTACGGGCTCCAGGACGTCGTGCAGCAACGCAAGATGATCGACATGTCGGAGGGATCCGAGGCGCACAAGCGGTCGCAGAGTGCCCATCTCAACGCGATGCTGGCGCTGTGCGAGACGGTCGAATGCCGACGTGTGCAGGTCTTGACCTACTTCGGGCAGAGGAGTGAGCCGTGCGGCAACTGTGACACCTGCCTGGCGCCGCCGGAGACCTGGGACGGCACGATCCCGGCGCAGAAGCTCCTCTCCACCATCGTCCGGCTGCAGAACGAGCGGCGGCAGAAGTTCGGCGCGGGGCAGCTCATCGACATCCTGCTCGGCAAGTCGACGCCGAAGGTGACCCAGCACCGGCACGATTCCCTGAAGGTCTTCGGGATCGGCACCGAATTGAAGGAGCCCGAGTGGCGGGCCGTGGTCCGGCAACTGCTGGCGCAGGGGCTCGCGGCCGTCGAGGGCGACTACGGCTCACTCGTGCTGACCGAGGGCAGCTCAGAGGTGCTGAACGGGCAGCGGAAGGTCCAGCTGCGGCGGGAGCCCGAGCGCGCGGCGAAGGCGGCGGCCCGGTCCAGCGCGAAGAAGGCGGCGGTCGCCGACATGCCTGCCGAGGCGGCGCCGGTGTTCGAGCTGCTGCGCTCGTGGCGAGCCGCGGCGGCGAAGGAGCAGGGAGTTCCCGCGTACGTGATCTTCCACGACGCGACCCTGCGCCAGATCGCCACCAAACGGCCCGCCACGCTGCAGGAGCTCGGGACGGTCAGCGGCGTCGGTGAGAACAAGCTCGCGAAGTACGGCGAGCAGATCCTCGAGACGCTTTCAGCCGAGAACTAGGCTCAGTGCTCGTAGGGCCGGCGGGGCGGCCGTCCGGTCATCCCGTCGACCTTGCGCACCGCGCCGTCGATCTGGTTGTGGTACTTGCCCTTGGTCTTGCCGTCGACGAAGGTCGCCGCCTTGTTCACGACCTTGGAGACCTTTTCGGGATTTTTCCGCACGTAGGCGCGCACGGCCCCGGCGGTGCCGGCCAGGGCGGTCAACTTCCGCAGTAGAGCCACGATGGGTCCCTTTCCTCGGGGTCGTCTGGTTGTCTGCTCAACGACCGGTGGTGGTCACCGGGTTCCCCGTAGCGCGCCAAATCACTCATTTCGGATACCCGCGCTGCTCAGCGTGGTGGAAAACCGGGAGCGCGGCCCGGCGGCGACCGCTAAGTTCGGGCTCATGCGGGATCTTTCGCAGTTGCCCAAGGCTCATCTGCACGTCCACCTCGAAAGCACCATCCGTCCGGACACGCTCCGTGACCTCGGCGAGGCGAACGGTATCGCCGTACCCGCCGAACAACCCGTTTTCGACGGGTTCCGCGCGTTCGGCGACTACAACGGGCTGCTGCGGTCCTGCCTGCGGCGGCCGGAGGACTTCGAACGGGTGGCGCGCGAGTTCTGCGAGGACCAGGTCGCGGACGGCGTCCGCTACGCCGAGGTCACCTTCACCGCGGCGGCGCACGGCGAACGGCTCGGCGAGCCGGACATGCCGCTGGTGTCCGTCCTCAAAGGACTCTCGGCCGGTGCCGCCGAACACGGGCTCCACTGGCGAGTGCTCTTGGACCACTCGCGCCGCCGGTCGGTCGAACGCGCCCGCCTCACCCTCGACATCGCCCGCCGGTACGCCCCGGACGGGGTGTTCGCGATCGGCCTCGCCGGGGAGGAGAAGTACCCGCTCGCGCCCTTCGCGGGAATCTGTGACGAGGCCGAAGGGGCCGGGCTGCGCCTGATCCACCACGCCGGGGAGGACGCCGGACCGGCCAGCATCCGCGAGGCGCTCGAGCTCGGGCACAGCGAACGGATCGGTCACGGCATCCGGATCCTGGAGGACGTCGCGCTGGTCGCCGAAGTGCGGGAACGCGGCATCGCGCTGGAGGTCTGCCCGTCGTCGAACGTGACGCTCGGGCTCGTGCCGTCGTTCGAAGAGCACCCGCTCCCCCGGCTGGTCGACGCCGGGCTCGTGGTCACTCTCAGCACCGACGTCCCCTCGGTCACCGGGACCACGCTGACCGACGAGTTCCTGCGTACCCGGGAGGCGTTCGCCTACGACGACCTCGCGCTCGCCGGTCTCGCCAGGGCTTCCGTCGACGCGTCCTTCGCGACCGCGGAACTCAAGCGCGCGATGCACCAGGAGATCGACGCCTGGCTCGCCTGACGCGTTTCGTCCTCTAGTTGCGGTACTTGCACATGCAAGTACCGCAACTAGAGGACGAAACGCGGGATGGGGGTGGCCCGGCTCACCCGGGAGGTGGGCTCCACAAGATCTCCACATCCGTCACGTACCGTGGAGCCGGTGACCGCTTCGTCCCCTTCGACCCTGGATCTCATGGACCAGTGGCAACCACCGCCCAAGAAACGCGGCCCGCGCGGCTGCGTGATGCTCGCGCTCCTGGTCGTGGGCGCCCTGGTGGCCGGTGCCGTCTGGGTCGTGGTCAGCCTCAACGACCGTGAGCCGGTGCCGGTGAAGCCGGAGTTCGTGGTCCCCGCGCTCAAGCCCGCCCCGCGGTCGGCGATCCCCGGCGACGCCGGGCCGCTGCCGGCGGAGCCCGCGAAGGACGCCTGGATCGCGAAGGTGTCGGAGAACACGGACATCCCTTTACGCCCGCTTCGGGCATACCTGAACGCGGCCGAAAAAGCGCCCGCACGCTGCGACATCACCTGGGCGACCATCGCCGGGATAGGGCGGACCGAGTCCCAGCACGCCCGGCACGACGGTTCCCGTGCCGGTGAGGACGGCGTCGTGACGCCGCCGATCATCGGCATCCCCCTCGACGGCTCGCCCGGTGTGCTGGCGGTCGTCGACACCGACAAGGGCGCTCTCGACGGCGACGCGAAGTGGGATCGCGCCGTCGGGCCGATGCAGTTCTTGCCCGCCACCTGGAAGCGGTACGGCGTCCGCGCGAACGGTGACGGCGCCGCACCGGACCCGCAGAACATCGACGACGCCGCGATGACGACGGCGCGGTACATGTGCGCGAGGGGCGGCGACCTCGGCAAGCCCGCCGGCTGGTGGTCGGCGGTGCTGACCTACAACAACTCCGCCCAGTACGGGCAGGAAGTGTTCAGCAACGCCGACGCCTACGGGAAAGCCGCACTGAAGCCCTAGGCAGGCAGCAACCTGGTGACCAGTTTGGTCAGCTGGTGCACGTTCCGGCATTCGTGCATCTCGACGACCTCCGCGTAGGCGTGCGCCTCGGAGTCACCGGTGGACCACAGCGCCGTCCGCTCGGGGTTGAGCCAGTACGTATGCCGTGCCGCGGAAGCGATTCCGCGCACGGCGGCCAGATTCGGGTCGCCGCCGTTGGTCCGCGCGTCGCCGAGGATCAGCATGGACGTCTTGGGCCCCACGGCGTCCGCGTAGCGCTCGGCGAATTCGCCCAACGCGTTCCCGTAATCGCTGTGGCCGTCCCAGCGGGTGAGTTCGGCGTCGGCGAGGATGCGCGCGCCGAGGTCCTCCGGGTCGGCGGCGCCGGTGTCGACGAGGTGGGTGATCTCGTCGCACGCGTCGATGAACGCGAACACCCGTACTTTGCTGAACTGGTCCCGCAAGGCCTGGACGAGCAGCATGGTGAAGTTCGCGAATCCGGCCACCGAGCCCGACATGTCGCACAGCAGCACGATTTCCGGCCTTCCCGGCCGGTGCCGCCGGTACGACGGCCGCATCGGGACACCGCCGGTGGACAGAGAGCGCCGCAACGTCCGGCGCAGGTCGATCTGCCCGCGCGCGTGCCGCCGTCGCCGGGCGGCCAGCTTGGTGGCGAGCTTGCGGGACAAGGGCTGCACGACCCGGCGGAGTTCGGCGAGTTGCGCGCGGCTCGCGAGCAGGAAGTCGACGCGATCCGCTGCGGGCGGGACGGCGTGGCGCGAAACCCGTTCCCTGCCGCGGACTTCCGCCACCCGGCGGCGTGCTTCGGTGCGCACCAGCCCGCGAAAGCCTTCGACCCGGCGGCGGACGTCCTCGCGGTCGAGCCGGTCGGTGAAGTCCTCCTGCACGCCCGCTCGGATCGCATCGAGCACGCGCACCACGAGCGTCTGCGGCTGGAGCCGGTCCAACGTCTGGTGAGCCGACCAGCCACCGCTCCCCGCCGTGCCGCCGTACTCCCCCAGCATGTCGACGGCGAGCCCGGCCAGTTGCGTCAGCTCCGCCTGGTCGTTGGCGGCCAGCGCGGAGGCGAGCCGGTCACGCAGTGCCGCCAAGTCGTCGACGGGGTCCTGCGTCGGCGCGCCGACGCCCAGCGGGAAGTAGATGTCGAACGTCGCGTCGAACACCGCGCGCTGACCACCGCGCCGGACCAGCGCCGCCGCGAGCCCTTCCCGCATCTGTTCGCGGGAGGCGAGACCCAGCACTTCGAGTGCCGCGGCGGCGTCGACCGTCTCGCTGGGACCACACGGGATCCCGTGTTCCCGCAACGCTTCCACGAACTCGACGAGCCTGCCCGGCACGCCGCTCACGAGTCGAGGACCTTGCCGAGTTCCAGCCGCGCGTCCGCCTTCACGATGTCGTCCTGGTGCTTGAGGATGACGCCGAGGCTCGAACGGACGACGTCGTCGCCGAGGCTGTCGGCGCCGAGCGCCAGCAGGGTCCGCGCCCAGTCGATGGTTTCGGCGACCGACGGCGCCTTCCGCAGTTCCATCGCCCGCAACGCGGTGATCACCTTGATCACGGACGCCGCGAGCGCGTCGTCGACACCCGGCACCTTGAGCCGCACGATGCGCTGTTCCAGTGCCGCGTCGGGGAAATCGATGTGCAGGAACAGGCAACGCCGCCGCAGCGCCTCGGAAAGTTCCCGAGTCGCGTTCGAAGTCAGCACCACGAACGGCTTGCGCCCGGCGGTGATCGTGCCGAGTTCCGGGACGGTGATCTGGAAGTCGCCGAGCACCTCCAGCAGCAGACCCTCGATCTCGACGTCTGCCTTGTCGGTCTCGTCGATGAGCAGGACGGTCGGCTCGTCGCCCTTGATCGCGGTCAGCAGCGGCCTGGCCAGCAGGAACTCTTCGCCGAAGATGTCGTTGCGGGCTTCGTCCCACGTCTCGTCCTTGCCGGCGGTGATCCGGAGGAGCTGCTTCGCGTGGTTCCACTCGTACAGCGCGCGGGACTCGTCGACGCCCTCGTAGCACTGCAGCCGCACGAGCCGGGATCCGCTCGCCTCCGCGACCGCCTTGGCCAGTTCGGTCTTGCCGACCCCCGCGGGGCCCTCGATCAGCAACGGCTTACCGAGGGCGTCCGCGAGGAACACCGTGGTGGCGACGGCCGCCGAAGCCAGGTAGCCGGTGTCGGCGAGCTTCGCCGTCACGTCTTCGACGGAAGTGAAGTACCCGGTCCCAGCCACGCGGCCTCCCAGCTCGATCGTCTACCCGGCCGACTCTACGTCGCGAATCCGCTTGGGCAGCAGGAACCCGACCGCGAAGGTGAGCAGCACCATCACCGCGACCACCCAGAACGTCCGCTGGGCGGCGTCGGTCGGATCGATGGTGCCCGCGTCGAAGAACACCGTGCCCAGCAACGCCATCCCCAGCGCGCCGCCGACCTGCTGAAGCGAGGTCAGCGCACCCGAAGCCGACCCGGCCTCCGACGGTTCCACTCCGGACAGCGCGATCTCGAAGTACGGCCCCATGATCAGCCCGGATCCGATCCCGACCACGAGCAGCGCGGGGGCGAGCTGCCACGGACCGGTCTCCGGGCCGAGGATCAGCAGCAGGGCGACCACTCCGGCGGCCATGATCAGCGCGCCGGTGTGCAGCACCTTGCGGCCGTGTTTGCGGACGACCTGCACCAGGCCCATCCCGACGATCATGCCCAGCGACATCGGCACCCCGGAAAGCCCGGCCTTGAGCGGCGAGAAACCGAGTCCGAGCTGCAGGTAGAGCGCGAACACGAAACCGAAGCCGGAGAACGCCGCGAAGTAGATCGTCCCGGTCGCCATCCCGGCGAGGAAGCTGCGCTTGCGGAACAGGCCGGGCTCGACCAGCGGGTCACCGCCACGACGGCTCTTGCGCTTCTCGAACCACGCGAACACGCCGAACACCACGACGGAAGCGGCCATCATCGCGAAGATCCACAGCGGCCAGCCGTACTCGCGGCCCTGGACCAGCGGGAAGACGATCAGCAGGGCACCGGTCGTGGCGAGCAGTGCACCTGGGATGTCGAGCTTGAGCGAGGGGCCGGGCCGGTTGGCTGGCAGGAACTTCAAGGCGGCGAACACGGCCGCCGCGCCGATCGGGAGGTTGATCAGGAAGATCATCCGCCAGCCGGTGCCGAACAGGTCGGCGTCGACCAGCGAGCCCGCGAGGATCGGGCCGCCGACCGCGGCGAGCCCCATGACCGGGCCGAACATGCCGAACGCGGACTGCAGCTCCTTGCCGGAGAACATCTCCTTCATCATGCCGAGGCCCTGCGGGACCATCGCCGCGCCGAACAGGCCCTGCACCACCCGCGCGGCGATGATCATCTCGGGGTTCACCGCGATCGCGCAGAACAGCGAACCCACGACGAAGCCGATCGCGCCGATCACGAACATGCGCTTGCGGCCGAAGATGTCGCCGAGCCGCCCGCCGGTGAGCAGGCCGGACACCATCGCGAGGGTGTACGCGACGCCGAGCCACTGGATCATCGCCGTGCCGCCGCCGAGCGAGGCCTGCATGACCGGTCCGGCGATGCTCGTGACGGTCATGTCGAGCAGTTCCATGACCGAGCCGGTCAGGATCACGAACAGCGCGGGCCAGCGCCAGCGGTACGGCTTCTCCGTGAGGGCGTTTTCCGAGGTCACGCCGCTCGGGGTGTCCAGTGTCATCGTCATGAGGACAACGCTAAAGTCAATTCCGGCCACTTTCTGACCGGAATCGGAGCGAATCTGGATCCATGGCGAACACGAGTGCGCGGATGCTGCGGCTGCTGTCCCTGCTACAGACACACCGCTTCTGGTCGGGGATCGAACTGAGCGACAAGCTCGAGGTGAGCGAGCGGACCCTGCGCCGCGACGTCGAACGGCTGCGCGAGCTGGGCTATCCGGTCAACGCGAGCCGCGGCGTGGCGGGCGGCTACCAGCTGCGGTCGGGCACCGTCATGCCGCCGCTGCTGCTGGACGACGAGGAGGCCGTGGCGATCGCGGTCGGCCTGCGGACGGCGGCGGGCGGCTCGGTGGAGGGCATCGAGGAGACGTCGGTCCGCGCGCTGACCAAGGTCGTCCAGGTGATGCCGCCCCGGCTGCGCAGGCGGGTCGACGCGCTCCAGGCGTACGCGACGCCGGCGGCCGTCACCGGCCCTCGGGTCAACGCGGCCAGCCTGACGGTGATCGCGCAGGCCTGCCGGGACGACGAAAGGCTCAAGTTCGACTACGCGGCACGCGGCGGCGAGGAGTCCGCGCGGTTGGTCGAGCCGCACCGGCTCGTCTCACTCGGACGTCGCTGGTACCTGGTGGCGTGGGACCTCGACAGGGTGGACTGGCGCACCTTCCGCGTCGACAGGCTCACCGACCCGCGGACGACCGGAGCCCGCTACCGGCCGCGCGAGATCCCCGGCGGCGACGCGGTCAAGTTCGTCGAAGCCCAGATCAAGGCCAGGCCGACCACCCATTCGCTGGTCGTCCGGGTCGGGGCGCCGAAAGACCGGGTCGAGGCGGCGGTGCGGTACCTCGGCGGCGCGCTCGAGGCGATCGACGAGACCTCCTGCCGCCTGAAGATGAACGTCGACACCTTCGACTGGCCCGTGCTGATCCTCGCCGCCATCGGAGCGCCCTTCGAGGTCGAGGCGCCTTCGGCGTTCAAAGATCACCTCGCGTCCGTCGCCGCCCTCTTCACGGCGGCTTCCGGCGGCTAGCATCGGGCCCGTGAGCACCTATGTCGCGGCCGAGGGCCGATACGAGAGCATCCCTTACCGCCGCACCGGGCGCAGCGGCCTGAAGCTGCCCGCCATCTCGCTGGGCCTGTGGCACAACTTCGGGCACGACAAACCGCTGGGCACGCAGCGGGACATCGCGCGGCGGGCGTTCGACCTGGGCATCACCCATTTCGACCTCGCCAACAACTACGGCCCGCCCTACGGCTCGGCCGAGGAGAACTTCGGCAGGCTGCTGGCATCGGACTTCAAGCCCTACCGTGACGAACTGGTCGTTTCGACCAAGGCGGGCTACGACATGTGGCCCGGCCCGTACGGCGAGTGGGGCTCGCGCAAGTACCTGCTGTCCTCTTTGGACCAGTCGCTCGGCCGGATGGGACTGGACTACGTCGACATCTTCTACTCGCACCGCTTCGACCCGGAGACCCCGCTCGAAGAGACAGTCGGCGCGCTCGACACCGCCGTCCGCTCGGGACGAGCGCTGTACGTCGGCATCTCGTCGTACTCGTCGGAGAAGACCGCCGAAGCCGCGCGTCTCCTGCGGGAACTGGGCACGCCGCTGCTGATCCACCAGCCGTCGTACTCGATGTTCAACCGCTGGCTCGAAGGCGACAAACTGCTCGACACCCTCGAGACCGAAGGCGCGGGCTGCATCGCGTTCTCGCCGCTGGCACAGGGCATGCTGACGAGCCGCTACCTCGACGGCATCCCGGAGAACTCCCGTGCCGCGCAAGGGAAGTCACTGAACCCGGACACGATCACCGAGAACACGCTCGGCAAGATCCGGGCGCTGAACGAGATCGCTCAGCGGCGTGGCCAGACCCTGGCGCAGCTCGCGCTCGCGTGGGGCCTGCGCGACCCGCGGATGACGTCGGTGCTGATCGGCGCGAGCAGCGTCGCCCAGCTGGAGGACAACGTCGGCGCGCTGAAGAACCTGCACTTCACCAACGAAGAGCTCGCCGAGATCGACCGCTACGCCACCGAGGCCGACATCAACCTGTGGAAGCGTTCCACCGACGGCGCCTAGACCGCACGTTCGGGGGCAGGTCCCGAAAACGCGTTGCCCCGCCGGGCGGCCGGGCCGAGACTGCGGGCATGACGTTCGAAGAGCTGCTCGCCGAAGGAGAGGCCGTCCCGGTCGAAGGCTGGGACTTCTCGTGGTTCGAAGGCCGGGCCACGGAGGAACGGCCGCCTTGGGGTTACTCACGCCTGCTCGGCGAACGGATGGCGACGGCGAAAGCCGGGCTGGACCTGCAGACCGGTGGCGGCGAGGTGCTCGCGGGCATCCCGAAACCGCCGCCGGTCCTCGCCGCCACCGAAGGATGGCCCCCGAACGTCGAGGTCGCCCGGAAAACCCTCGCGCCGTTCGGCGGCGAGGTGGTCGAGGCGGAGTACGACGCGCCTTTGCCGTTTCCCGACGAGTCCTTCGACGTGGTGAGCAGCCGCCATCCGATCGAGAATCCTTGGCGGGAGATCGCCCGGGTCCTGCGGCCGGGCGGAACCTTTCTGTCGCAACAGATCGGTGCCGGGACCGTCCGCGAACTCAAGGAGTTCTTCCTCGGCCCGCAGGACTACGGCGGCTGGACGCCCGAAGTGCTGCGCACCGAGGCCGAAGCAGTCGGGCTGCGGGTGGACCGGCTCGAACCGGCGAAACTGCGGATGGAGTTCTTCGACCTCGCCGCGGTCGTCCACTTCCTCCGGAAGGTGATCTGGATCGTGCCGGGGTTCGAAGTGGACCAGTACCGCGACAAGCTCGCGGAGCTCCATCGGATGATCGAGGCCGACGGGGTGTTCGTCGCGCACTCACGGCGGGTGCTCGTGGAGGCCGTCAAGCCTGGCCACACGTTCGAGTGATCACCGGCGCCGGGGCTTGAGGCGGGCCGCTCGCGGATGCGATACCTGCGGGCGTGTCCAGCTCCGCACCGCGCCAGCTGGCGCTCATCTCCGCCGCGCAGATCCTCGCCATGGGGCTGTGGTTCTCCGCGTCGAGCGTCGTCCCCGCCCTGCGCGGGGAATGGGCGCTCTCCACCCAGGGCACCGTGCTGCTCACCGCCTCGGTGCAGGTCGGCTTCGCGGCGGGCGCGCTCGTCTCGGCCGTCGCCAACCTCGCGGACCGGCTCCGGCCCGAGCGGCTGCTGGCCGCGAGCGCCGCGACGGGCGCCCTCCTGACCTTGCTCTTTCCCTTGTGCGGTAACCACTTCTGGCTCGCGATCCTGCTGCGGTTCGGCACCGGGATGGCCTTGGCCGGGGTCTATCCGGTCGGAATGAAGATCGTCGTCTCCTGGTTCCCGGAAAGTCGCGGGCTCGCGCTCGGCGTACTGCTGGCCGCGCTCGCGCTCGGTTCGGCGTCACCCCATCTGCTGGCCGGGAACCTTCCGGACTGGCGGACGGTCCTGGTCGTCGCCGCCGTTCTCGCCCTCGGCGCCGCGGCGCTGTCCGCGCTCTTCGTCCGCGTCGGCCCGGCCGCCCGCCGGTCACCTCCTTGGGAACCGCGATACCTGCTCACGATGGCGCGCGACCGGCGGCAACGGCTGATCGCACTCGGCTACTTCGGTCACATGTGGGAGCTCTACGCGTTCTGGACCTGGATCCCCGCCTACGCCGCGGCCGCGTCACAAAGCTCGGTGAGCCTGCTCGCGTTCACCGTCATCGGCGTCGGCGGCGCGGTCGGCTGCCTGCTCGGCGGCGCGCTCTCGGACCGGTTCGGGCGGATCGACGTCGCGCTCGTGGCGCTGGCGGTCAGCGGCGCGTGCTGCCTGCTCTCGGCGTCCGTCTTCGACGCCCCTCCCGCGGTACTCGGCACGCTGCTGTTCGTCTGGGGAGTCGCCGCGATCGCCGACTCCGGCCAGTTCTCCGCCGCGCTGAGCGAAGCCGCGGATCCCCGCTACGTCGGCACCGCGCTCACCGCGCAGACGGCGATCGGTTTCCTGGTCAGCGCGCTGACCATCCAGGGCCTTCCGGTGCTCGCCGACGCCGTCGGCTGGCGGGCGGCGGCACCGGTCCTGGCCATCGGGCCGCTGCTGGGTGTGGCCGCCATGACCAGGCTTCGCCGTCCATCGCTTGACCAAATTTCAAAATCAGTCATAAACTAGGCTCGTGACCGAGGACAGGCAGGAACGCGCAGAACGCATTCTCGACGCGGCCGCGGAGCTGCTCCTGCGCCACGGCTACCGCCGGGTGACCGTGGAAGACGTCGCCGAGCACGCCGGCGTCGGCAAGGGAACCCTTTACCTGCACTGGAAGACCCGCGAACAGCTGTTCCTCGCGGTGATGCTGCGCGAGGCGGCTCGCTCCATCGAGAACCTGGCGCAGGCGATCGAAGACGACCCGGATCTCACGCTGCTGCACCGGATGACCCGCACCCAGTTCCTCAACGTCGTGCGCAGGCCCCTGCTCCACGCGCCGTACCTCGCCGACTCCGGCGTGCTGGGCAAGCTCGCGGCGAAGCTCCACGACAACCAGGATCCCCGGCACCACGAGGCGTTCCTGGACTACCTGAAACTGCAAGCCGAACACGGCCTGATCCGCACGGACCTCGAGGTCGAAGACCTGGCGACGGCGTATCAGGCCGTCCTGCACGGTTTCCTGCTCGCCCCGGCGGCGGCGGACCCCGAGGCCGCCGCCGACCTGCTGGCCGACACCGTCGCCCGCGCCTTCCAGCCGACGGCCACTCCGCCCGCCGCGAAGGTGCGCGCGGCGGCACCGGGCGCCATCGCCCTCTTCCGCGCGACCGCGGAAATCGACCGCGCCAACCTCCGGCGCGCTTACTGACGGGAGCCGCGCATGCGGACCGGAATCCTCCTCGACGAAATCGGTGTCCCCTTCGGCGACGTCGTCACGCAAGCGAAAGAAGCCGCGCGACTCGGCTACGACTCGATCTGGCTCGCGCAACGCGGCGGCTGGGACGCGCTCACCGCGTTGACGGCGCTGAGCACGGCCGCCCCCGGTGTCGCGCTGGGCACCTCGGTGGTCCCCACCTACTCACGGCATCCGCTTTCCTTGGCGGCACAGGCTTTAACCCTGCAAGCCGCCACGGGAGCGCCGGTCTCGCTCGGTGTCGGGCTGAGCCACCGGCCGATCATCGAAGGCCAGTACGGCTATTCCTTCGACCGCCCGGTCCGGCATCTGCGCGAGTACCTGCAGGCGCTCAATCCGTTGCTGCACCACGAAAAGGCCGACGTGCACGGCGAGACGCTGACGGCCGTCGGCACCGTCGAGGCACCCGGTGCCGAGCCGCCTTCGGTCCTCGTCGGTGCGATGAGCCCGCTTTCGCTGAAGGTCACCGGCGCCCACTCCGACGGCGTGGCGTCGACCTGGGCCGGCCCGCGCTCACTGGCGGAGTACATCGTCCCGACGCTGACGAAAGCGGCGTCGGACGCCGGGCGCGCGGCACCGCGGATCGTCACCGGGCAGCTGATCTCCGTCACCGACGACCCCGACGGGCCACGGAACTGGGTCGCCGAGACCTACGGCATGGCGGCGAAAATCCCTGCGTACCAAGCGATTTTCACCCGCGACCGGGTCGACGGCCCCGGCGGGACGGTGATCGCCGGCGACGAGGAGTTCGTCCGGGCACGGATCCGCGAACTCGAAGAGGCCGGTGCGACGGAACTGATCCTGATGCCGGTCGGAACGCCCGAAGAGCAAGCGCGGACCCGGGAACTGCTCGCCTCGTGAGTGGTGTTCGGGTTCTCTCTGAGGGGTAAGTCAAAGGTGGCGTCTTCGCGGGCGGATCGGTGGTGGGACGAAGGCTCCTATGTCGAGCGGCCGTGGGGGGGGGGGGAAGGGGGGGGGGGGGGGGGGGGGGGGAAAGGGTGGTGTGGGGGCGGTGGTGGGGGGGGGGGGTGTTCCG